>NZ_CALRNF020000026.1:0-91480 GCF_943369415.1 Polaromonas sp. YR568 | reverse complement strand
GTCCCCTGCGCTTCGCTCCGGGGCAACCTGCGGTGCTCGGTTCAGGCGGGGTCTCGCTAAACTCGCTGCGTTTCACTCCGCTCAAACAACGCGATCCCTGATCCGCCTGAACCTGCGCTCCTCGGCGCATCCACAAGGGGCAATCGGGATCGGGAGCCGGGACAGAAGACAAAGAAATCAATACCAATACAAACAAGGACACGCCATGGCGTGTCCTTGTGGTTTTTTGTATTCGGGTTTCTGTCTTCGGCTGTTGGGATTTTGGCTGTTTGGATTTCTTCTCCCCGCTCCCACCCCTTGTGGATGCGCCGAGGAGCGCAGGTCCAGACGGATAAGGGCAAAAACTTGTTTGAGCCGCAGGCGAGTTGTTTTTGACCCCGTCTGGACCGAGCACCGCAGGTTGCCCGCAGCGAAGCGGAGGGACGCAGGAGCCAGGGTCGCCTTTTCTTTGGTGACTTTCTTTTGGCGAAGCAAAAGAAAGTTACTGGCCGCCGGGCCACTCCCGGCTCCGGAACTCAAAACAACATCAGCGCAAAAAACAAAGCCCCGACCAATCCGCAGACCAGCCGGGGCAGCGTCGCAAACGCTGAAAAGATCAGCTTAGATCAGCAACAAGGTCAATATACTGCTGCATCGCATCGTCCTGCGACGTGCCCTTGACACTGTTCCAGGCGTCCCACTTGGCACGCGCGACCATGTCGCCGAAGCCGGGCTTTTTGTCGTTGTTGTCGCCGCTGCTGCCCTGCTTGTAGAGCGCGTAGAGCTTCAGCAGCGTGGCGTTGTCAGGGCGCTCGCTGAGGTTTTTCGAATCGGCCATGGCTTTGTCGAAGGCGGCTTTCAGGTCTGACATGAGGGATCTCCGTTTTTAGAAGTGGGTCACCAATGAGGTGCTTGGGGTAACTGCCCGGTATCTTAGCGAGACAGTTCCTTGCAAAATAGGGAACTTACCTCATCCGGGGTGGGTTCGCAGAAGTTTTGCATCGGGAGTGCTCATGGTTACACGCGTTACCGCCCAGGCCGCCGGTCGGAAAGTGGCAAAAAACGTCCAGAAGAACGTCAAGCGGGCCGTCTCGGGAACCCTCGGAATTTCAGGCGAGCGCATGAGCAAGGTCGACACGGCCTGGCTGCGCATGGACAACGACGCCAACCTCATGATGATCGTCGGTGTGTGGCAACTGGCCCCTGGCGTCAAGCACGCGGCCGTGTGCGAGCGCATTGAAAACAGCCTGCTCAAATACGACCGCTTCAAGCAGCGCGTGATGGAAGACGCGGCCGGCGCGACCTGGGTGATGGACCGCAACTTCGACCTGGCCAACCATGTGGTGCCCGAGAAGCTGCCCAAGTCGGCCAACCAGGAGCAGGCCCTGCAGGACCGCGTGGCCCAGCTCGCCACCCAGCGCCTGGACCCGAAACGCCCCTTGTGGCAAATCCATTTGATCGAGGACTACACCGGCCCCGACGGGGTCAAGGGCAGCGCGATGATCGTGCGCATCCACCACTGCATCGCCGACGGCATCGCGCTGATCTCGGTGACCATGTCGCTGGTCGACGGCGGCGCGCCGCCGCCGGAGCGGCGCAAAAAAGCCGCCGCGGCCGCCGGCTCGGAAGACTGGATCGCCGACACGCTGCTCAAGCCTTTCACCGACATCACCGTCAAGGCGCTGGGTGCGGTGGGCGAAGGCGCGGCGCGTTCGCTGGGCATGCTGGGCGACCCGAAAAAAGGCATGGAGCAGGGCATGAGCGGCTCCTTCGACATGGCCAAGGTGCTGATGCAGGTGCTCAAGGACGGCGCCGCGCTGGCCCTGATGCCCGACGATTCCAAAACCCGGCTCAAGGGCAAGCCCGGCGGCGCCAAAAAGGTGGCTTGGTGCCACCCGATCCCGCTGGACGAGGTCAAGGCCGTGGGCAAGGCGCTCAACTGCTCGATCAACGATGTGCTGCTGAGCTGCGTGGCCGGCGCCCTCGGTGAATACCTGAAGACCTTCGGCGACGACGTGGCGGGCCAGGAAATCCGCGCCATGGTGCCGGTGAATTTGCGGCCGCTGGACCAGGCGCACAAGCTGGGCAACCGCTTCGGCCTGGTGCCGCTGGTGCTGCCGATAGGCGTGGACAACCCGATCGAGCGCGTCTACGAAGTGCGCCGCCGCATGGCGGCGCTCAAGGGCAGCTACCAGCCGCTGCTGGCTTTCAGCCTGCTGGCGGTGGCGGGGCTGCTGATCAAGCCGGCGCAGGATGTGATGCTCAACCTGTTCGCCAAGAAAACCACGGCGGTCATGACCAACGTGCCGGGCCCGCGCGAAAAGCTCAAGTTCTGCGGCTCCACGCTGGAGCAAAGCATGTTCTGGGTGCCGCAGTCGGGCGACGTGGGCCTGGGCGTGTCCATCCTGAGCTACGGCGGCGGCGTGCAGTTCGGCGTGATCACCGACAGCACGCTGTGCCCCGAGCCGCAGCGCATCATTGACGAATTCGTTCCCGAATTCGCCAAGCTTTCAATCGTGACCCTGATGCTCCCCTGGGGTGAGTAAATAGCTCACCCCTGTTGAGGCTCACTTCGTGTAGCCTCCTCTCCCCTTGCAGGGGACGGGGCCTGCGGCCTGGCAAAGCCAGTTCCGCGGCCCCCGCTGGAAGGGAATTTTCAGATGTCAGGGGGCAAAGCGCCGCGAGGCAATCTCAAGCAGGCCGTCAAAAATCAGGCTGTCCACCAGCTCGAATTTGACCGACATGCTGGGCGCCATCTTCCAGCCCGCGCCGCCGGTCATGATGCATTCGGGCATCTCGCCGCAGTGGCGCGTGATGTTCTCCACCATGCGCTGCACGGCGCCGGCGATGGCGAATGTGCCGCCGCTGGTGAGCGCGTCGCTGGTGTTGGTGGGGAAGTCGCGCACCTCGCCGGTGGGCACGTGCAGGCCGGCCGTGCCGGACTCGAGCGCGCGCAGCATGATGCCGTGGCCCGGCAGGATGATGCCGCCCAGAAACTTTCCGGAGGCGTCTATGGCCTCGACGGTGACGGCCGTGCCGACCATGACGACCACACAGGGCTTTTGCACGCCGCGCCCCAGCAGGCGATGCCGCGCACCTATCATCGCGACCCAGCGGTCGGCGCCCAGGCGGGCCGGGTGGTCGTAGCCGTTGGTGACGCCGGCTTCCTGCGGGCTGGAGACGACCCAGCGCGGCGCCACGTCCCAGAGTTCCATCTGCTCGGCCACGCGCCGCTTGATGGCGTCGCCGGCGACGATGCAGCCGAGGATGCGCGTGGGCACGGGCAGCGCATTCCACTCCTCCTCCGCGAGCTTGTCGATGTTCTCCAGGAACACCGCACCCTGTGCCAGCAGCCTGGCTCCCGCCGCGGGCGCTTCGTACTGGGCCCATTTCAGGCGGGTGTTACCCACGTCAAGCGCTAGAAAGGTCATTTGGCGGATTATGAACAGGTTTGGCGCCCGCCCCCGGCTACCCGCCTAGGGGTTTCCAGTAGGGCCCGGCCGGAAAGATGCACTCAAATGAGGCCAAACCAGCAGGCGCGCTGGATGGCGGCCAGCTTGTTGTCGACCCTGAGCTTGGTCATGGCATTGGAGAGGTGGAAGTTCACCGTACGTTCGCTGCAGGCCAGGCGCTCGCCGCTTTCACGCGCCGTCATGCCCTGGAAAGCCAGGCTCAGGCATTCGAGTTCGCGCGGGCTGAGCGGGCTGCGCGCCTCGGCCAGCGCGCGCTTGAGCAGCGGCCAGATGTTGAGCGCGGACCAGGCCAGCAGGGCGGCTTCGCTGCGGTCGTGCCATTGGCGCGGGCTGAAGAGGTAGCACTCGAAGGCGCGCCCCACGGTGAGGGGAAAGGCGATGCGGACCACGCTCTGGTAACCGTGGGCCAGCCAGAGGCGGCGCCAGCGGCCCAGGTTTTCGAAAGCCGATTTGGAAATGTCCTGCCAGGCCACCAGGGGCGCGTCGGAGTCGCGCCAGGGCGCACCGAAGTCGTGGCTCTCGGCCAGGGCTTCCGCCGCGTCCAGCAGGCGCGGCGGATGGATGGCCAGCACCAGCCGGTCTTCCTGGCCCGCGAAGGGGTCCGGGCCCAGCACCATGAGAGCCTCGACCGAGAACTCGCGCAGGGCGCACAGCCAGTCGCTGATGACGCCATCCAGGCTCACGCTGTCAAAGTTGGCAGGTAACAGCATTAGCTTGACGGAAAAAGAACCGGGACAATACAGTCACATGTCAAATGCATCATCAGTCAGGTTCCCGTTTGTGCTGGAGAGATTTCTAAAGTGAGGAGCGCCCGCTTTCATGCGTGGCTGGCACAGCGTCCCTTGCTCCATTGGCTGCGGGAAGAGCTGGTACTCGCCCCGCTGGAGCCCATTTTGCATCCATCGCCGCGGCGCCTGTGGTGGCTGGGGCTTTCTTTTTTCTCGGGCAATGCCCTGTTCGCCTGGATCTGGTCGGCCTGGCTGCCGCAACCCTACGAAAACCTGCCGCTGCGCGTGGTGGCCAGCCTGCTGGGCTACAGCCTGATGACGCGGCGCGTCAACCATGACCCGGGCAGCCGCCTGGCGCAGCGGGTGTTCGGCCTGGTGTTCTGGCTTGAGCTTCCGGTGCTGTTCAGCTGGATGTACCTGTGCAACAGCGGCAATACGGTATGGCTGGCCACCATGGCGGCCATGGTGCTGATTTATTACCACGTCACGGACTGGCGCCTGGCCACGCTGGGCACCATCACGGGGGGGCTTCTGGCATTCGGGGCTTTCATGGCCTTCGGGCCCGCGGTTCCCTTGTTGCCGCCGGAGCAGCGCGCCGTGCATGCCGTGGTCTTCGCCTTCGCCTGGTCGATCGCGCTGGTGCTCAACCTGTCCTCGGCCAACTTGAGGCGCGAGCAGCTCTCCAGCACGCTGGCCACCATAGGCATCATGGCGCACGAACTTCGCACGCCGCTTTCGACGGCCGCGCTGCTGGGCGACGCGATCCAGCTCGAGGTGCAGCGCCAGCCCGACAACCCGCGCGGGCAGCAACTGGACAAGCTCGCGCTGCGCCTGCACGCCCTGGTGCGCAACATGAACCACCAGATCGACACGCAGATCGCCAACGCCAAGCTGCTGCAGTTGCCGCGTTATACCGAGCGGGTCTGGGCCAGCACGCTGGTGCAGGCAGTCGTGGTGGCCTATCCCTACCAGTCGAGCCGCCAGCGCGAGTGCGTCAAGGTCGTCATTCATGAGGATTTCAGCTTCCGCTCTTCGTCCACCCAGTTCTCCCAGGTGCTGGACAACCTGATCAAGAACGCCCTGCACTCGCTGATGGCCGCCGATTCGAAATACCCGGCCGGCGCGTTGCGCGTCGAGGTAAGCCAGCTGAAGGGGCGCGGCCGCATCGTCGTGGCGGACGAAGGCATGGGCATAGACGCCGCCCTGCTGCCGCAGATTTTCAAGCCGTTTTTTTCCAGCAACCGCGGCACGGGCCACGGCCTGGGTTTGGCGTTTTGCCAGCAAGTGGTACAAAGTGCGGGTGGCAACATTCATGTGAAATCGGAGTTTGCTGTCGGGGCCGTTTTTACCATCGAGCTGCCCATCGCACCCTGACATCCTCGCGTATAACTATTTTTGATTACTCCCTAAAACGACACCCATGTCCTTTTCCCTTTACCGCCGGCCAGGAGGCGTGGTCTTTCTGGATGACGACCCGGACTATCTCGAAATGCTGGCCGAGGTCATGCCCCTGGACTGGTATGTGCGCCTCTTCCTTCGCCCGGTGGCCTGCATCGAGCTGCTGCTGCGGGAGCCGGCGCGATGGGAAGCCGATGCCTGGCGCCAGCAGGAGATCATCAACCGCTGGCGCGAAGGCGCGGCGCTGATCCCGCAAATCCTGCAGTACTGGCGGGAAGACGGCACGGCGCGCTTTGCGCTCACCCAGGTCTGCGTGGTGGACTATTCCATGCCGGCGATGAGCGGGCTGCGCGTGCTGAGCGAACTGACGGGCTGGTCGGGCGCGCGCGTGCTGCTGACCGGGCGCGCCGACGAACAGCTCGCCGTCTCGGCCTTCAACCGCGGGCTGATCGAGCAGTTCATTCCCAAGCAGTCCCCCGAGATCCGGCTGCGCCTGACCGACGCCATCCAGGCCCTGCTGCGCCAGTCCGACGGGCGGCACCAGCAGACCTGGCGCTCCACGCTGTCGCGCGAGCAGCACGCCCTGCTGTGCGAACCGGCCATCGCGCAGGAACTCGAAAACCTGGCGCTGCGCCAGGGCTGGATAGAGCACGTGGTGATAGGCGCGCCTTTCGGCGTGCTGGCGCTCGACCGCAAGGGCAGCGCCAGCTGGCTGCAGCTGGAGCCGGCGGCCAACCTGCGCGAACTTGCGGAAATCGCCGAGTCCCAGGGCTGGGATGCCGCGACCGTGCGCGACGTGGCCGCAGGCAAAAAACTCATAGACCTGGAGCTGCAGCTGGCGCTGGGCGCCGGCGGCAAGCCACAGCCGCGCCAGGCTTTTGCCATCTCCTCCGGCCCGGCCGTGCTGCATGCCGCCCTTTTTTCGGTCGGCGAGTCCTTCAGCCCGGGCTTCATGACCAGCCACGAGCGCTTTATCGCCACCTCCGGCGAAAGGCAGCTGCAGGACTAGCGGCTGGCCGGCAGGGCCTGCGCGGCCCGCGGCGTCATGCCTCGGCCTGGCCGGCCCGGGCGCGCCGCGCGATCGGCCAGTCCCAGGGCTTCACGATGGGCGCGATCTCGCGGGCCACCGCCTCCACGTGGTCCAGCTCCGAATCCATCAGGCCGGCGCTCAGCGTCATGCGCATCATGGCGCGCTTGGCGCTGGTGGCCGGCGCGCAGAACATCGAGGAAAACACGTTGCGCTCCTCCAGCCGGTCGCGCAGCACCATGGTGTCGCTTTCCGAGCCGACTTCCAGCGAAATGATCTGCTGGGTGCCCTGGTGGATCGGGTAGCCCAGTTCGCTGAGGCTGGCGCGCAGGCGCCGGGTGTGCGCGTGCAGGCGCACGCGCGCGTCGTCGCTCTTGCGAATCACCTCCAGCGTGGCCGCCAGGCCGGCGATCTCGTGCGGCAGCAGGCTGGAGCTGAAGATGTTGGGAAAGCTCGAACACAGGATGTAGTAACGCATGTGCGCCGGTGCCGTGAAAAAGCCGGCGCGGCCCGCGAAGGCCTTGGCCAGGCTGGCGGTGATGAAGTGCACACGGTCGGTCAGGCCCAGTTCGGCGCACAGGCCCGCGCCCTGCGGCCCGTGCGTGCCCAGCGAGTGCGACTCGTCGACCAGGATCATGCAGCCGTGCTGCTCGGCCACGTCCACGATCTCCACCAGCGGGGAGACGGCGCCGGTGGTGCTGTAGACCGAGTCCACCACCACGATGCCGGGGCCGTTCCTGGCGATCATGCGCGCCAGGTGGACAGGGTCGTTGTGGCGGAAAGCGAAGGCCGGCGCGCGCGCCGCGTGGGCGCCCTCCCAGAGCGAGGCATGGGCCAGCGTGTCCAGGTAGACCGGCGTCTGGGCGTCGGCAATCGCCTGCAGCAGGCCGACGTTGGCCGCGTAGCCCGACTGGCAGATAAAGCCGTCGTCCTTGCCGACCCAGCCGGCCAGCGCCATTTCCAGCGTGTGCGTCGGGTGCTGGTTCAGGTGGAAGACGCCGGACTGTACGACGAACTCCCGCTCCTTGCGCAAGGCCTCGACCTGCGCGTGAACGATCTGCGGATGCCCCGTGATGCTCAGGTAGTCGTTGCCGTCCAGGCGAATGGCGTTGGAGTCCGGCGTGCGGCCGTGGAGCATGAATTTCCCGCCCCATTGCTGGTCCCATCGCGGCTTGAAATCGCGCGCGATACGTTGGGTCAGCCGGGAGCCGAGAGCGGGATTGGAAGGCGCCTTGGCGGCGGGTGATTGTTCGCGTTCGAGTACTTGCATGGAAGCTCCGTTAGAAAGAGGAACCCCCATTGAAAGCGCACAAACAAATTGATACGTGTAACCCCCTGTCAGTTCTGACAGGGGGTGCGCTAATACACCAAAATTCTGGTCACGTGGTGTGAACTATTCACTTCATTTTCGAAGCCGTATCTGGCATCCACTTACATATTCAAGTTACCAAAGGTACGGATTTACCCCCCGGCGGACAAGGAATTTCCCGGATTTCAGCCCTGTTTCCACGGCAAGCCCTGGAAACGCCAGCCGCCTTTGCGGCCGCGTTGCCCGTGTTCGTCGGCATCGCCTTCAAAGCCTTCGAGGATGTTGTAGGCCTCCAGGCCCAGCTCGGCGGCGCGTTTGGCGGCCGCCACCGAGCGCACGCCGCTGCGGCACAGCAGCACGGCTTTTTTGCCGGGCGGCACGGCCGCTTTGAGCCCTTCGTCGAAGCCCGCATTCATCGCCATGCCCGGCCACTGCTTCCAGGCCAGCGGCACCGCGCCGGGCACATAACCCACCCATTCGCGCTCGGCGTCGGTGCGCACGTCCACCAGCACGGCTTCGCCCGACTGCACCCACGCAAGCGCCAGGCGCGCGGGAACGTCGCCCGCGTAGCCGGCGGCGGGCCGCACTTGTTGGGAAGAGGAAGCGTCCGCGGGAATTGGGATCGTCATGTCGGTACCTGTCGTGTGAGAGTGAAGTGAAGGCGCAAGCGGATGAAGCCGCCACAACCAAAGTTTATGCCCGGGGCGCAGCCCACGGCAACAGCGGGGGGAAAGCCCAAACCACGGCAACAGCCGCGCGGCATGCACAATCAGGGCGGCAAGCCCGCCCACAACCGGAGACCCTCATGCCCACTGACCCCGTTGACCTCCCTGCGGCGCCCGATACCCCGGCCGGCAAGGCGGACCTGAAGGCCCTGGCCAAAATGCTGGCCAGGTGGCAACCGCCGCAAACCGGCGCGGACGGCCTGCCGCCGTCGGGGAAAAAAGCGGGCAAGAACTGGTCGCTGGCCGGCCTGGACCCGGCCGCCAAACCCTTCTCCTGCGGCGACAAGCTGCGCGACAAGGCCCTGGTCGAAACCCTGGCCACTGAGCTCGACGAGCTGCAGAACCTGTTCTACGCCGACAAGCGCTTCAAGCTGCTCGTCATCCTGCAGGGCACCGACACCGCCGGCAAGGACGGCACCCTGCGTGGCGTGTTCGGCCGCATCAGCCCGCTGGGCGTGCACACCGTGAGCTGGAAGGCGCCCAACGAAGCCGAGCGTGCGCGCGACTACCTGTGGCGCATTCACCAGCAGGTGCCCGCAGCCGGCGAATTCACCATCTTCAACCGCAGCCACTATGAGGATGTGCTGGTGCCGCCCGTCAAGGGCTGGATCACGCCGGCGCAGACCGCCGAGCGCTACCGCCACATCAACGACTTCGAGCGCCTGCTCGCGCAGACCGGCACGGTGATCCTCAAATTCATGCTGCACATCGGCCGGGACGAGCAGCGCGAGCGCCTGCAGGCGCGGCTGGACGATCCGGCCAAGCAGTGGAAGTTCAACCTGGACGACCTCGAAGCCCGCAAGCAATGGAAACAGTACCAGCAGGCCTACGAAGACCTGCTGCGTGCCACCAGCACGCCCTGGGCGCCATGGACGGTAGTGCCCGCGGACTCCAAAACCCACCGCAACCTGATGATCGCCACCGTGGTGCACGCCACGCTGGTGCAGCTGGGCCTGCGCTTTCCGCCCGGCAATTCCGCGCTCGATGCCGTGAAGGTCCGCTGAGGCTGAAGGCCGCGGCGGGATTCCCGCCGCCCGTGCAAAAACTGTTTCACCCTGGGCAGGGGTAATCATCCGCATGCGTTGGTGGAAACCCTCTTTGTAAGCCTTGGGCAAGGCTGAATGATGAGTGCTCTTACGTTTTTCAACAACAGGAGACAAGTCATGACCGAGAGCAAAAGCCCCCGCAGGCGCGGCCTGCTGAAAGGCGCCGCGATCGCCGCGGGCGCACTGTCCGCCCCCATGGTCGCCATGGCGCAGACGACGTCCTTTCGCTTCCAGAGCACCTGGCCGGCCAAGGACATCTTCCATGAGTACGCCAACGACTTCGCGAAAAAGGTCAATGACATGGCGGGCGGGCGCCTGAAGATCGAGGTGCTGCCTTCCGGCGCAGTCGTGCCGGCCTTCCAGTTGCTTGAAGCCGTGAACAAGGGAACGCTGGACGGCGGCCACGGCGTGGTGGCTTACCACTACGGCAAGAATTCGGCGCTGGCCCTGTGGGGCTCGGGCCCCGGCTACGGCATGGACGCCAACATGGTCCTGGCCTGGCACAACTACGGCGGCGGCAAGGCCCTGCTCGATGAAATCTACAAAGCCATCAACATGGACGTGGTGTCCTACCTCTACGGCCCCATGACCACGCAGCCGCTGGGCTGGTTCAAGAAGCCCGTCTCCAAGGTCGAAGACATGAAGGGCCTGAAGTTCCGCACCGTCGGCCTGGCGGTGGACATGTTCACTGAAATGGGCACGGCCGTAAACCCCTTGCCCGGCGGCGAAATCGTGCCGGCCCTGGACCGCGGCCTGATCGACGCGGCCGAGTTCAACAATGCCTCGAGCGACCGCGTGCTGGGCTTCCCCGACGTGGTGAAGAACTGCATGCTGCAGAGCTTCCACCAGTCGGGCGAGCAGTTCGAAATCCTGTTTAACAAGGGCAAGTACGCCGCGCTGCCGCAGGAGCTGCGCTCCATCATCGACTACGCCGTGCAGGCCTCCAGCGCCGACATGAGCTGGAAAGCCGTGGACCGCAATTCCAAGGACTATGAAGAGATGAAGAAGCAGGGCATCAAGTTCTACAAGACGCCCGACTCCGTGCTGCGCGCCCAACTGGCCGCCTGGGACAAGACCATCGCCAAAAAGGCCGGCGAGAACGCGCTGTTCAAGAAGGTGCTGGATTCGCAGAAAGTCTTCGCCCAGCGCGCCGGCCAGTGGCACAACGACTATTCCGTCGACTTCAAGATGGCCTACAACCACTACTTCAGCGGCAAGAAGGCCTGACCTCCTGCGCTTAGAACCTGTTTACGATCTAAACACGCCAGCCATCCGGTAACTTCTGGATGGCTGGTTTTATTTTGTCCAGCCCGTTACGGTAACTCTTCATGAACGTTCAACGACTCCTTCACACCGCTGACCAGATCAGCACCTGGGTGGGCAAGGCTTTCGCCTGGCTCATCGTGGTGCTGATGCTGCTGGTCTGCGCCGAGGTCTTCAAGCGCTACGCGCTCAACGCGCCGACGGCCTGGATTTTCGACGCCAACAACATGCTCTACGGCACCCTCTTCATGATGGGCGGCGCCTACACCCTGGCCCACGACGGGCACGTGCGCGGGGACTTCTTCTACGGCAGCCTCAAGCCGCGCACCCAGGCCTCGCTGGACCTGGTGCTGTACTTCATCTTCTTCCTGCCCGGCATCGCCGCGCTGACCTGGGCCGGCTGGACTTATTTCCAGGATTCGCTGGCCATCCACGAGCAGACCTTCAATGCCGACCCCATTCCGCTGTATCCCTTCAAGTTCGTGATCCCGGTGGCCGGTGCCATCGTGCTGATGCAGGGGCTTGCGGAAATGCTGCGCTGCGTGGTGTGCATGCGCACCGGTGTGTGGACGCCGCGGCTCAAGGACGCCGAGGAATCCGACGTGGTGGCCCAGCAGCTGGCGGGCAGCGAATTCGTCGATGAAGAGGCCAAGCGCCTGGCCATCGAAAAATCCATCGGCATGAAAGGCTGAACGATGAGCAACGCAGCACTCGGCATGACCATGCTCTGCCTCATCGTGGTGGTGATCATGATGGGCTTCCCGACGGCCTTCACCCTGATGGGGCTGGGCATGATGTTCGGTTTCGTCGCCTTCTACGACCCGTCGGCGCACTGGCTCGACAACAAGATCTTCGACCTCATGGTGCAGCGCGCCTTCGGGGCCATGACCAATGAAACCCTGTTATCCATCCCGCTTTTTGTGTTGATGGGTTACGTGATGGAGCGCGGCGCGCTGGTGGACAAGATGTTCCACAGCGTGCAGCTCGCATTCCGCAGCGTGCCGGGTTCGCTGGCCGTCACCACGCTGATCATCTGCACCTTCTGGGGCATCGCCAGCGGCCTGGTGGGCGCCGTCGTGGTGTTGATGGGCGTGATCGCCATGCGGCCCATGCTCAACGCCGGCTACGACACGCGGCTGGCGGCCGGCGTGATCACCGCCGGCGGCACGCTGGGCATTTTGATCCCGCCCTCGGTGATGATCATCGTCTACGCGGCCGTCGCGGGCCAGTCGGTGGTCAAGCTGTACGCCGCGGCGATGTTCCCCGGTTTCTTCCTGGCCCTGCTGTACCTCATCTACATCATCGGCTGGGTGTTGATCAACCCGAAAATCGCGCCCAAATTGCCGCCCGAGCAGCAACAGGTGCCCGTGCCGCCCTGGCTGCACTTCATGTCCGGCACCTACTCGCGCCGCATGCTGCCCGCGCTGGTGTCGGCGACGCTCGCGCCGGGCCGCGCCCTGAAGGCCGGCGTGGAAGGCATCAAGATCACCTGGGGCCTGTTGGCCCGCAGCCTGGGCCTGGCGCTGGTGCCGCTGGCGCTGGCCGCCGTCACGCTGGGCGCCGTGTGGTGGTACGTGGTGATCCATTCGCAGGAGGACAACGTCGCGAGTGCCGCGGCGCAGGTCACCCAGCAAGCGCAGGCGTCCGCCGTCGCGGCCGGGACGGCCAGCAAAAGCGGCTTGGCCGAGCCGCCCAGTGCGTCAGGCGTGCAGGAGCCGCCGGCGGCTGGTGGTGTTCAAGAGCCGCCCGCGGAACCCGGCTTGCAGGAACTCTCGGCCCCGCCCGGCGCGGTGGAAGAGCCCGCCGCCGGCACCGCCAAGGACGAGCCCATGCAGCAGTTCGGCGACCCGACGGCCGAAGGCCCGCACACCGCCGCCGTTCCCGCCGTGTTCTACACCGGCTTCTGGGTCGCCTGCGGCGTCACCTTGCTGCTGCTGGCCTGGTACTACTGGAAGTTCGACGCCGAGCAGTTCGAGATCCTGCGCATGCTGGTGTCCTCCGTCATGCCCCTGGCCATCCTGACCTTCATGGTGCTGGCGGTCATCCTGTTCGGCATCACCACCGCCACGGAATCGGCGGCGGTCGGCGCCGCGGGCGCCTTCCTGATGGCCTGGCACGCCAAAACCCTGAACTTCCAGCGCATCAAGGAGGCGGTGTTCCTCACGATCAAGACCACCTCCATGGTGTGCTGGCTGTTTGTCGGCTCGGCGCTGTTCTCGGCGGTGTTCGCGCTGCTGGGCGGCCAGCGCGTGGTCGAGGAATGGGTGCTCTCGATGAACCTCACGCCGCTGCAGTTCCTGCTGCTGTCGCAGGCCATCATCTTCATCCTGGGCTGGCCGCTGGAGTGGACCGAGATCATCGTGATCTTCGTGCCCATCTTCCTGCCGCTGCTGCAGCACTTCCAGATCGACCCCATCCTGTGGGGCGTGCTGGTCTTCGTGAACCTGCAGGCGGCCTTCCTGTCGCCGCCGGTCGCGATGTCGGCCTTCTACCTGAAGGGGGTATCGCCGTCGCACGTGACCATCAACCAGATCTTCGCGGGCATGATGCCCTACATGCTGATCGTGATCCTTTGCATGGTCTTCATGTATGTCTGGCCGGGCCTGACGCTCTGGCTGCCCAAATACCTGTACGGGTAAACAGCCCGGGGGCCGCCGGGCTCCTTCTTTGAACGAAAGGGCGCCCGGAGGCGCCCTTTTTCATTGGCGCCGCCACGCTCCAGGCGCACACTTGATCGGCGCCGGCTTACCGGCTAAGATTGACGTTTACGTAAACGTCAATTCAACAGATCACAGATCAGCGGGCCCCGCCGCCCGCCCGGAGACACGCATGACCGACATGTCCGCTGAATACAAAGCGCTCGCCAGCTACCGCCCCACCCACAAGGTGCGATTCATCACGGCGGCCAGCCTGTTCGACGGCCATGACGCCGCCATCAACATCATGCGGCGCATCCTGCAAAGCATGGGCGCCGAGGTGGTCCACCTGGGCCACAACCGCAGCGTCGACGAAGTCGTGACGGCCGCCCTGCAGGAAGACGCGCAGGGCATCGCCATCAGCTCCTACCAGGGCGGGCACGTCGAGTACTTCAAGTACATGGTCGACCTGCTCAAAAGCCGCGGCGGCGAGCACATCCAGGTTTTCGGCGGCGGCGGCGGCGTGATCGTGCCGCCCGAAATCCGCGAACTGCACGCCTACGGCGTCACCCGCATCTACAGCCCCGAAGACGGCCAGAAGATGGGCCTGGCCGGCATGATCGGCGAGATGGTCATGCGCTGCGACAAGGACCTGACCGGCTTCGCACCCAAAACCGTCGAGGCCATTGAAGGCCACGGCGAGATGAACTGGCGAGCCCTTGCCCAACTCATCACTGCGCTGGAGAACGGAAAAGCAGATTCAGCCTTGGTCGACAAGGTACGCACGCAAGCTGCGACTCGCAAGATCCCCGTGCTCGGCATCACCGGCACCGGCGGCGCCGGCAAGTCCTCGCTGACGGACGAGTTGATACGCCGCCTGCGCCTGGACCAGAACGACAAGCTGCGCGTGGCAGTCATCAGCATCGACCCTTCGCGCCGCAAAAGCGGCGGCGCCCTGCTAGGCGACCGCATCCGCATGAACGCCATCAATCCCTGGGCCGTTCCGCTCGCCGGACAAAAGAACGCCGACAGCGGCCAGCGCGTGTTCATGCGCTCGCTGGCCACGCGCGACTTCGGCTCTGAAATCAGCCAGGCCCTGCCCGACGTGATCGCCGCCTGCAAATGCGCGGGCTTTGACCTCATCGTCGTCGAGACCTCGGGCATAGGCCAGGGCGATGCCGCCATCGTGCCGCATGTGGACGTGCCCATGTACGTGATGACGCCCGAGTTCGGCGCGGCCAGCCAGCTCGAAAAAATTGACATGCTGGACTTCGCCGAGTTCATCGCCATCAACAAATTCGACCGCAAGGGCTCGCTCGACGCGCTGCGCGACGTTTCCAAGCAGGTGCAGCGCAACAAGGAAGCCTGGGGCACGCCGACCGACAAGATGCCCGTCTTCGGCACCATGGCCGCGCGCTTCAATGACGACGGCGTGACCGCGCTCTACCAGGCGCTCAAGCCGCGCCTGGCCGTGCTGGGCCTGGCGCTTGAAGGCGGTGTGCTGCCCGAGGCCGGTGTGCGCCACAGCACCAACCAGACACCCGTGGTGCCCGCCGCGCGCACGCGCTACCTGGCCGAAATCAGCGACACCGTACGCGGCTACAAAAAGCGCGCCCGCGCGCAGGCCCAGCTGGCGCGCGAAGTGCAGCAACTCAAGGCGTCAGCCGCCATGCTCACCGAGAGCAAACCCGAACGCGCCCCGGCCGCAGAGGCCGTGCTGGAACTGGCCGCAGGCCGCGATACCCGCATGGACGGCGACGCGCGCGCCCTGCTGGCGCAATGGCCAGCCATGCAGGCCGCCTACGCCGGCGATGAATACGTCGTGAAAATCCGCGACAAGGAAATCCGCACCGCGCTGACCACCAAGTCCCTCTCCGGCACCACCATCCGCAAGGTGGCGCTGCCGCAGTATGAAGACCACGGCGAGATCCTCAAGTGGCTGATGCTGGACAACGTGCCCGGCAGCTACCCTTACACCGCCGGCACCTTCGCCTTCAAGCGCGAGGGCGAGGACCCGACCCGCATGTTCGCCGGCGAAGGCGACCCCTTCCGCACCAACACCCGCTTCAAGCTGCTCAGCGAAGGCATGGCCGCCAAGCGCCTGTCCACCGCCTTCGACTCGGTCACGCTCTACGGCAACGACCCGGCCGTGCGGCCCGACATCTACGGCAAGGTCGGCAACTCGGGCGTGTCCATCGCCACACTGGACGACATAAAGGTGCTGTACGACGGCTTTGATTTGTGCAACCCGTCGACTTCGGTCTCCATGACCATCAACGGCCCGGCGCCCAGCATCCTGGCCATGTTCATGAACACGGCCATCGACCAGAACCTGGAAAAGTTCAAAAAGGACAACGGCCGTGACCCGACGGCCACCGAGGCCGCCAAGATCCGCGAGTGGGTGCAGGAAAACGTGCGCGGCACGGTGCAGGCCGACATCCTGAAAGAAGACCAGGGCCAGAACACCTGCATTTTCTCGACCGAGTTCAGCCTCAAGGTGATGGGCGACATCGCACAGTACTTCGTGCACAACCGCGTGCGCAACTTCTACAGCGTTTCCATCAGCGGTTACCACATCGCCGAGGCCGGCGCCAACCCCATCAGCCAACTGGCCTTCACGCTGTCCAATGGTTTCACCTTTGTCGAAGCCTATTTGGCGCGCGGCATGCACATCGACGATTTCGCGCCCAACCTGAGCTTTTTCTTCAGCAACGGCATGGACCCGGAATACACCGTGATGGGCCGCGTCGCGCGCCGCATCTGGGCCGTGGCCATGAAGGAAAAATACGGCGCCAACGAGCGCAGCCAGAAGCTCAAGTACCACATCCAGACCTCGGGCCGCAGCCTGCACGCGCAGGAAATCCAGTTCAACGACATACGCACCACGCTGCAGGCGCTGATCGCAATCTACGACAACTGCAACTCGCTGCACACCAATGCATTCGACGAAGCCATCACCACGCCGACCGAGGAATCGGTGCGCCGCGCCATGGCCATCCAGCTCATCATCAACCGCGAATGGGGCCTGGCCAAGAACGAGAACCCCTCGCAGGGCGCTTTCATCATCGAAGAGCTCACCGAGCTGCTCGAGGAAGCCGTGCTGCTCGAGTTCGAACGCATCGCCGAGCGCGGCGGCGTGCTGGGCGCCATGGAAACCGGTTACCAGCGCGGGCGCATCCAGGACGAGTCCATGCACTACGAGATGCTCAAGCACACCGGCGAGCTGCCCATCATCGGCGTCAACACCTTCCGCAACCCGCACGGTGAAGTCGTGCAGGACAAGCTCGAACTGGCCCGCTCCACCGAAGAGGAAAAGCAGAACCAGCTCAAGCGCCTGGACGACTTCCACCGCCGCCACGCCGCCGAATCACCGGCCATGCTCAAGCGCCTGCAGCAGGCCGTGATCGAAAACCTCAACGTCTTCGAAGTGCTGATGGAAGCCGTGCGCGTCTGCTCGCTGGGGCAGATCACGAATGCGTTGTTTGAGGTGGGTGGGCAGTACCGGCGGAATATGTAGGACCGGCCGGGAGTTCAAGACGCTGCCCGCGTCGGACAAGCCACCAATTCCGCGGCTTGATGACCAGCATCATCGGCTTGCGATCAGGCCAACCCGAGTGAACCGCGCCCCCTCAAGAAGCATTCGCGCGGTCAAATTCAAGCCGAATAGAAATAGCCCGGCGCCCAGAATCCCCTTACCGATGCGCATTGGGTGGAGTTGGTTCCTGCCGGCAGCCATTCGTTCCGCTCATTGGCCTGTTCGTTCCTGTTTTGCCTGACAACGCGCCATTTGCATATCGTTGCTTCAACTTCAGGATGGTCCCCCTGGAGTTCACCCGTAACAAGGCGACCGGAAGCAAGGAGGCGAATGATGAAAAAGTGCGCAGTAAATGGGGATTTAAAAAAAAATAGCGAGCCGCGCCGCGGTGCCCTGGCTTTTTTTTGGCGACTGCTTACGGCCATGATATTTCTCCTGGGCATTGCCTCCTTTACCCAAACCTCGGGCGGCATGACAGCGGCGCGGCAACGTGTGGCGGGGCTCGCAACAGCTCAACTTGCGGTCATCTGGGAGCCATGCCTCCCAAAAATCCAGAGAAGAATAGAAAAAAGCACTGGGGCCCCGCCGCCTCGCCATGCGCAGTGCAAGCCAATAGTTTCTTCAGGGCAGAATCTGAAAAGGATCTGCGAAAGCCCGGTTTTCAGGGTGAGTCTTGTCATCTCGTTCCTGCCGGACTTCTTCTGTCACCGTTCCTTGAAGTTCAGTCCATCCATTCATTTGCAGAGGAAAAAATGCGCACAGAAGCATTAACGGTATTACTTGCGGAGGACGGTCCCGGACAGCTGGCACATCTCTCGAAGATGGTCCGCCGCCTGCGCCCGGATTGGCGAATAGTTGCGGAGGTAACGTCTTCCATTGAATTGGAGCGCGCGCTAGAAAACCTGGACCCGTCTCTAGCGATATTGGATGTGCACTTTTCCGGAAAAACGGCGCTGGAAATTCTGCGCGGCATGCATCAAAGCTGTCCCGTCATCTTTGTAACGGGCGACCCATCGTATGCTGCTGAGGCTTTTAGCTGCGACGCCCTGGATCTCGTCGTCAAGCCCGTCAGGGCCGAGCGACTTGAGCAGGCCATACGCAAGGTGGAGGCTTTTCTTGCGGCGCAATCCGGCGGCGCCAATGCTGGTGCAAGCGCTGCCAATTCCTTGCTCATGCTCAAGGGGCAAGACGTTGTACTGACCCAGCTCAGCGAAGTACGGTACTTCCAGGCGCAGCGCAAATACACCCGGGTGGTACTCAAGAACCAGGAGGGGCTGCTGAGAGAGGGCATTTCAAGCGTAATGCCCAAGCTGAATGGAAGTGAGTTCTGGCGGATTCATCGCGGGATGATTCTGAACATCTCTCACATGAATATCGCAAAGCGCGATGAGCTTGGACGACTCATCGTCCACCTCCGTGACCGTGACGAAAAACTCCCCGTCTCCCGATCTTGTGAGCACCTGTTTCGGGACGGTTTCCCCCACCTCTCCAGGCACTGACTGGCGGGAATGCCCGGAGGGCAGCAAGCTCCGGGCGTCTGTATGTAGTCGAGGCGTTGGAAGGCCTCTTCAGCTGGAAAAGTCAAATCAGAATTGACTTATAGGTCAACTCTCTTTAACCTAGTCTTATGGACAAGGCAATTCACCAATCGCTTCTGGAAGACGTGCTGAGCGCAGCCAGAAGGGTTGGCATGGACCAGTCAAAGCTGGCCGAGGTCGCAGGACTGGCCCCTGAGACCCTGTCCAGGTCCAAGAAAAGAAGGTCCATGGAGGTTCAAACGCTTGCCGCACTTGCGCAGGCGGCAGGCCTGGAATTGACCGTTCAGCACCCGCAAAGGCGGCCTGAGTTCCAGCGCCAGACGGCACCTGCAATTCCATCGCGAGAGTCCAAAAAATCCGCCGACCTGCCACTCTCAAATCCAAGGTGGGGCTTGTCGTGGTCAAGCAGGTCCCCGAAACCGGAGGCGCTTGTGAGAAACGCTTTGAAGAAAGGCAACTACGCGCCGGTCCTGCAAGCGGTGCTGGAATACGGAAGCCCTTTTGTTCAAAAACAGCTCGAAGCACTTCATGCGACCGGTGAACTCAAACCATCCACCGAGTCCGGTGCGGCACTGGAAAAAATGCTTCGCAACATCGAAAAGGGCATACGCCGTGCTCAGGCCTGATACCGAACGCCTCTGGCAATACCTGCAGGCCAATCGCGCGCTGAGAGGGTTTGTGCTGGTCGGGGGAACGGCGCTCTCCATCCACCTCAATCACCGGATCAGCGAGGACCTGGACTTCATGATTCCGCAGACCAGGTTGCCTCGCCGGCAAATCGACGGACTGCTCCGGATGGCGGGCGAGGCAGGCTTTCATTTCGTGGCGAATGACAGCATTGTCGGCGTCAGGGAGTTCGAAGATACCGGCATGGACTATTGGGACTACATGCAGGACTACATCGTGGCCGACACGGTCAAACTGACCTTGGTCGCGCCCGACCCTGAAGTGTCGGCACTTCTGCTGCCGGGCCTGGAAGACAGGCCGAGGCTCGCCACGCTGCACGAGATCTTCAAACTGAAATGCATAGCGTGCGCCAACCGGACCAAGTCGCGCGACTGGCTGGACATGTATGTGCTCCTCACGGGAAATTACTTCAAACCCGCCGACTTCTACGCTGCTTTTGAAGAAGCCGGCGTTCCGATGAAGTTCGACATTGCCATGCAGAGGATGTGCAAGGATTCGATCCCCGAGTCGGATGAGGGGTACGACACCCTGCTGCCCAACCCGCCCACCCTCGCCCAGATGCAAAAATACTTCATCGGGCTCAAAGGGCAAATTGAAGAAGATGTTGCGATGAAAAAAGCTTCGGCGCTGCTGCAGGAAAGCCCCGGCGCCCCGCTTTAGCTGACGGCCATGCGCGCGGACGCTTAAAGCCCGCTCAACCGGCGAGCCTGAACGCCGCGGCCAGCCGCTCCTGCTCCCGGGGAGGGATATGCAGGCTGCCGGCGATTCTGGGCCACTGCTGCACCACGGTCCGGCTGCGCGCGATGACGTCGTCCGCAATCTTCTTCGAGACCCGGAAAAAAGGCGCGACGGATTGCGCGAGATCGAGGTCCAGCGCGTTGTCGGCCTCGCTGACGTTGAGCTTCAGGCCATGCGACCCGGGCACAGGGTTCATGTCGTAGGCCTCGGACAAGCGCCAGCCCTTGCCGGGCACGAGTAGAAAGCCGTGATTGCGCAAATGGTCGTCGGTGTTGGAGACGAGCATGTTGAACACGATGCGCGACCAAAGCTCACGCAGGTCGGCGTCGGTTTGCGCCCCGTGCTCTATCAGGACCTGGGCGATCTCCAGATAGCTCGCGCCCGCTGAACCATCGTCTCCGTCCAGACGGCCGGTAAGCGTCATCGCCGAGGCGAAATGAAGCCGCCCCTGCGGTGTGCGGTCGAATCGCCGGACAAGAAAGGTGTGGTGCGGACTTGCGAATTTGCGCGCCAGGCTTTGCGGCACGGCGAGCCCGCATCCCCTGGCGAGGGTCTGCACCACCAGTTCCCAGGCACCCACGTCGTGTTCATCGCGCACGCTGGGGAACTTGGCAATCCACAGCTGTTCCTGCGGATCGGCCACACTGGCTTTGGGACGCGCGCCGCCCAGCGAGCCGCCGGGCGCGATCAGCATGCGCAGCCATTCGCCGCCTGCGGCCGAGGTGTTGTCTTCGTCCCGCTCCAGCGCCAGGCTGGCCGCTTCCAGTTCCCGCAGCTGTACGAACGGCGGTGCGGCCGTACCGCCCTGGTTGTCGAGAAAATCACCTTCATCATTGAGGCGCAGACGCAAGGCGCCGGAGCGGTAGGCATCGTGCACGCCCAAAAGGTAATCTGATTCGTGCAGGCGCGCGGCCTGGGCAACCTGCCCGGCCCGTTGCGCGCGCTCCAGCCGGCGGCGCATCAGCAAGCGGCCCCAACGATCGGGGCTCGCATCGGCGAACACGCCGAAGTTATCGTGGCCTTGCGGCGGATGTTGCCGCCCTTCAAAGAGGCCAAGCCGGGGATCCAGGTGAAGATTCCGGGTGGCGGGGTGCGCAAGCGCGGCGGCATCAAACTCGAACTCGAAGACTTCCCGGCCCGCCCCGCGCCGGGCATGCAGCAATCCCAGGCGCAGCGGCTGCGCGAGCCCGGCCCAGTGCGCGTAGACGGCGATGGTCGCGGGCATGCGTCAACGCACCTTCTTTAGCGGCGCCGAGGGGTCGAGCAGGTCGGCCAGCGCCTCAGAACTGGCGAAGTCACCTTTGCTGATCCAGTCCCGCACATCTTCCGACGCCATCGGCGAGGTCTGGCCTTCATTGGGCGGAGACTCCAACCGGTCCCGCTCCTCGTGCGCTGGGGAGGGTGACATCGCGGCGAGCGCCTTTTGCATCTGCTCGCCCGGCAAGGAACTGAATAACTCGCGCAGTTGTTCCGCTGGCAGTTTTTCGATCGCACGGCGGAGTTCCGCCGTGACATCGTCACCTGGTATCGGCAGCTTGGCCGTCTCTGATTGTTTGTCTGCCGGCGGCGTCGCTGGCCGCGTCGTCCTGGCACGTGCGGGCAACTGCGCATCCTGCAGTTCGCGGCCGACGGCGTCGACCTGGCCGAGCAGGTTGAGGTCTTTTTCGATACCGAGCACCTGCATGACCGCCAGGTAAGCACCCATGGTGACGCCCGCCCCCCCGCGCTCCAGGCTGCGCAAGGTCATGGGCGCCATGCCGGCGCGTTCCGCCACCTGCTTGGCAGGCAAGCGCCGGCGTAGCCGCGCCAAGCGCAGGCGATCACCGAACTGCCGCAGCAGCCCGGCTGAGGCTGGTAGCAGAGGAGCGGTTTTTTTAGCCATAAGATAGATATATTAGTTATTTTTCGTCAAAAACAACAAAATATTTACATTTTTAGTTTTCATGTTCACTAAATTTTTAAAGTGTCAATATTATGGCCTTATGAAGATTAAATCGCCATAATTCAACGCAATTGATTGACTCAGCGCCATGCTTACTGGGCCAAGCCCTTCACATCAGCGATTGGCCGAGCCGCCTGAAGCCGAATATCTTTACCCGTCAATTCCCGCCCCACCACCTTCCGAATCTCCGCAATCAAGGCCCGCGCCCCCGGCGACGCCAGCGCGCCGGCGCGCTGCGTCACCCCGATCTGGCGCTGGGTCTTGGCTAGCGGAAAGTCGAGCACCACCAGCGCGCCCGCGTCGATCTCGTAATGCAGCTGGTGGGCCGAGATCGCCGTGACCATGTCGCTTTGCAGCAGCAGGCCGCGCAGGATGGCGAGGTCGCCGGTTTCCACCGCCGGCACGGGGGACGGCTGCGACGATTCGCGGAAGGAGCGTTCGAACAGCTCGCGCGACGGCGACCCGGGGCGCGACAGCACCCACTGGGTGCGGCGCAGGGCCTCAAAGCCGATTCGCCGCGCGCGCGCCAGCGGGTGGCCGGCGCGCACGATCAGCGAGATGCGGTCGTCGAACAAGGCCTCCTGCACGAACTCCGGGGTGTCCTGCGCCGGCCTGAGCGCGCCCAGGATGAAATCGATGTCGCCGCTGCGCAGCGCGGAGGCCAGCGCTTCATAAGGGCTTTCGACGGTGCTGACGTGAAGCTGGGGGTGCTGCGCGACCAGCGCGGCAATCGCCGAGGGAACGATGAGGGTTCGCCCCAGCGGCAAGGCGCCGACCACCACCTGGCCCTGCACCACGCCGCGAATCGCGGCGAGGTCTGAATCGATGCTGCGCAGTTCGGACAGCGCGCGCTTGAAACGGAAGGCCAGCGCCGTGCCAGCCCGCGTGGGCGTGACGCCCCGGGCGGAGCGCACAAACAGCGCCAGCCCGAAGCGGGCTTCCAGCTCGCGCACCAGGGCGCTGATGGCCGGTTGGGTGATGCCGAAGGCGCGGGCTACGGCGGGCATGTTGTGCAGCTCGGCCAGGCTGGCGAACACGGCCAGCCGCTGGCCGCTGAACATCGCGGCCAGCAAGGCGCGCGCGTCGACCGCGCCCGCGCCGGCCGGTTGGAGCCCCGCCAGTTCAGCGCAGGCGGCCGCGAACTCCCGCTCGACCCGCCGGGCGCGCGGCAGCACGGCCTGGCCGAAGCCGTTGAGCAGCATGCCGCGCGCCTTGCGCTCGAACAGCGGCGCGCCCAGCCTGGCTTCAAGCTCGGCCACCGCGCGCGTGACCGCCGAGGCCACGCGAAACAGCGCCTCGGCGGCCTGGGTTACGCTGCCGGCGGCCGCCACGGCCGAGAAGGCCTGCAGGTGGCGCAGGTTGATGCTCCACGCCGCCGGGTTGGGGTTACCCATGGGCTGGTCGATAAGTTTTTTGCGAGGCACAAAACCTATCTTCCGCGATCCCACAACTGGAGGCAAGAACAAGCAGCTCCAGAATCTTGTTTCATCGATAAACAAACAAGAACGCATAGCAAGCGGAAATCAAGCCGCAAGCGCCGCTGCCCGCCCACAATCAAAGCCATGCCAAGGTCCGTGCCGGTCCCTTTCTTTGCGAACAGCGGCCGGCAAACGTTTACATCCACTCCACAGAAAGCCCCAGCGTGATCATCGACTGCCACGGCCACTACACGACCGCCCCCAAAGCCCTGGAAGACTGGCGCAACCGCCAGGTCGCCGGCCTCAAAGACCCGGCGCAGGCGCCCTCGCCGGCCGAACTGAAGATCAGCGACGACGAACTGCGTGAATCGATTGAGCAGAACCAGCTGCGCAAGATGCGCGAGCGCGGCAGCGACCTGACGATTTTTTCGCCGCGCGCCAGCTTCATGGCCCACCACATCGGCGACTTCAACACCAGCGCGACCTGGGCCGCGATCTGCAACGAGCTGTGCCACCGCGTGGCGCAACTCTTCCCCGACAACTTCATAGGTGCGGCCATGCTGCCGCAGTCGCCGGGCGTCGACATCCGCACTTGCATCCCCGAGCTGGAGCGCTGCGTCAGGGACTACGGTTTTGTCGGCATCAACCTGAACCCGGATCCTTCGGGCGGGCACTGGACATCGCCGCCGCTGTCCGACCGCTACTGGTACCCGATCTACGAAAAAATGGTGGAGTACGACATCCCGGCCATGGTGCACGTGAGCACCAGCTGCAACGCCTGCTTCCACACCACGGGCGCGCACTACCTGAACGCCGACACCACGGCCTTCATGCAGTGCCTGACTTCGGACCTGTTCACCGACTTTCCCCAGTTGCGCTTTGTGATCCCCCACGGCGGCGGCGCCGTGCCCTACCACTGGGGGCGCTTTCGCGGCCTGGCACAGGAGCTCAAAAAGCCGCTGCTGAAAGACCACCTGCTGAACAACATCTTCTTCGACACCTGCGTCTACCACCAGCCGGGCATAGACCTGCTGACCAAGGTGATCCCGGTGGACAACATCCTGTTCGCCAGCGAAATGATTGGCGCCGTGCGGGGCATAGACCCGGAAACGGGATTTGCGTTCGACGACACGCAACGCTACATCGAGGCCGCGCCACTGCTCAGCGCTGAAGACCGCCACAAGGTCTACGAAGGCAATGCGCGGCGCGTCTACCCGCGGCTGGACGCCGCGCTGAAAGCCAAAGGACTTTGACCATGAGCACCCAGGAACTCGGCGTGGTACGCCGCAACATCACCCGCGCCGATGCGGCGGCCGTGCAAAAACTCTCGCGCTTCGGCGTCGCCACCGTCCATGAGGCCATGGGCCGGCTGGGCCTGATGAATCCCACCATACGCCCCATCTACACCGGCGCCCACCTGTGCGGCACCGCCGTCACCGTGCTGCTGCAGCCGGGCGACAACTGGATGATGCACGTCGCCGCCGAACAGATTCAGCCCGGCGACGTGGTGGTGGCAGCCTGCACCGCCGACAGCACCGACGGTTTCTTCGGCGACCTGTTGGCCACCTCCTTCCGCGCGCGCGGCTGCAAGGGCCTGGTCATAGACGGCGGCGTGCGCGACATCAAGGACCTGACCGCCATGGACTTCCCGGTGTTCAGCCGCGCCATCCATGCCAAGGGAACGATCAAGGCCACGCTGGGCTCGGTGAACGTGCCCGTGGTGTGCGCGGGCGCGATGGTGAACCCGGGCGACGTGGTGATTGCCGACCTTGATGGTGTGGTGGTCGTGCCCGCCGCGCTGGCGCAGCAGGTGGCCGATGCGGCCGAGGCGCGCGAAGCCAATGAAGTCGCCAAACGCGCCAGGCTGGCCGCCGGCGTGCTGGGCCTGGACATGTACGGCATGCGCGAGCCGCTGGCCAAGGCCGGGCTGCGCTACATCGACTGAGGTTTAAACCCGGCGGCGTAGACGAGGGGGCCGCGTCAAGCCGCGGGCTTGCGCCGTTTCCAGATCACACCGTCCACCAGGTAGTGATGAAAGTTCACGGTGAAATGCAGGATGAACACGGTGGGCATGCCCAGCCAGAGCAGTTGCCGGCCGGCCACCGACAGCGCTTCGTACATCACCGCGCCCAGCACCAGGCAAAGGGCGAGGTATTTGCCCGCGTTTTTGAATGGCTTCACGAGGCGGTGAAGCTTCTGGGTGTCGAGGCGCCCTTGTGCATCACGGCGAACGTTTTGCAGCCAGACAAACTGCAGGTATTGCAGGTTGTGCCAGATATTCACCACCAGCCAACCCGAGGTGATGTCGGTGACCCACAGGTAGGCGACGGCTGTGACGAGCAGGTGCGATGCCACAAACAGGCTATGCCCCGCCTTGAGCCGCCCAGCCATCGCAAGGCGTACTTGCCGGTAGCCCCACCATGCGCAAACAAAGATGGTGACAATACCTGTCGCGCCTGTCAGCGCGGCGTCGACGGGTGGAAGGTAAATGGGATAGCCATAAAAGGAGTCGGGAGCCGTTGTGCACCGGTGCATCAAGCCCCACAGCGGAAAGAGGTAGATCAGGGTTTCAGACAAACGATCAGGGCCGGCTGCTTGCGGGTCAGCCCTTCTGTACGCTCTTGAAATACCGAAGGACTGCCGGGCGACATGGTAGGTCTGGGCAATAAAGTACAGGGTGAACAGGCCGCCCAGCTCATAGGCCAGCGCCACCATGGTGACCAGGACAAGCACGACGGGCGGCAAACCAAAAATCAGGAACCAGTGCCTTTTGATGTGGGCTTTGTCAAACCCGATCCGGGTATAGGTGGCAATGACGTGGGGGCTGGCAAACAACCAGATGTCCACCAGCACCACCGCCACAAACATCGCGGGCGAGATCGTCGCCAATGCGCCCAGGACCAGCGCGATGCCGACCGTGCCAAAGAGGAACAGCCCGTCAAATCGTGGCCCGTAGAGAAAGGGGCCACGATTGGCGGTACCCACCGGCCAGCGCGGGTTCATGTCACCGGCAGAATAACGGGAGGTGGCCGCGTTGAGCCCGGGGGGACGTATTTTGGCGGCCGGGTGAATTGGGTTCTTGGCCGAAGATTGCGTTCCGTCGACGCCTTGATCTGCTCGTATGCGCTGTTGAGGCCGGCCTCAAACCGCGAAGCCAGCGTCAGCCTGCCGGGCATGGCAGATAAACCAGCGGGCGGCAATGTCTGGTAGGGGTCATACCACGGGCTGGATTCACAAGGGTAGCAAAGCCCATCGGCATCAAACTGGCTCCGGAATTGAATGGAATAGACCACCCCGCCAGGTTTATCGCCGTCGATGGGAAATGAAAATGTCACAACAGAATCAGAGGCATCGGCGGCAGGATTGCTGTCGCGCAACAGGATGAAACCGGCATCCGTGAGGGCACGGACCCACTCCCGCTTCAGATCCAGCAGTTTGACATTGACGTAGGAGTTGTCGTAAGCCCAGCGATTACGCTCTCCGCCCCATGCGTTTTTGTAATCAAAACCGCGCTGGGGATCCAGGTAGTTCAGGGATTTGCTTTTGACTGACGAATACGCTTGGTCGATGTCCGGGTAGAGCCTGCTGCTCAGATCGTACTGGACCATCCATGGAAATTTCCCGATGTCCGCTTCGTCCTGTATTTTTCCCCATCGCAAAAAACAATTCATGCACCGGCCATTGACAACAGTGCCGTCTACCTTGAATCCAAAAATCACAACGCCGTATTTGCCATTCTTGTCCACGGGATAAGAAAATCGAAAAATTGTGGCGCTGTCTGCGTCTTTTTTGGCGGCAAGCAGGGTGAAGCCGGATTCCACAAACGAATCAGTCAGGATTTGATTCAAATCCTGCACTCTGATGTTTTTGTAGGTCGCCATCGGGAATGCGTTCGGCGTTCCTATTTGCCTTGTTGCAATCGGATTTGCAAGCTGCTGGGCGCTTGAAATGGAAAAACATCCCAACCCCAGGATCAATGCCAAGAAAACGGCAATTCTGGACAACATTTTTCGATACCCCCCGTTGACGTTATCCACGGATTAAACATCATGGCCGTCTTCATCAAGAGGAGTTTTTATCTCGATTGGATGCCGCATCGAACCTAATTCACCGACCTCCCAACCGTTTTGGCCATAAAAAAAGCGCCTGAAGAGGCGCTTTTTTTATGGATGCAGCCTGTGGGCCGCATCAGCCAAGCCGGCTCAACCCTGGTGAGGGCGCTTGCCTGGGTTCTTTTTGCTGCGGGTGTGCGAGCCGCGCTCCAGGCTGATCTTCTGGCCGCGGCCGGTCGTGATGGTGAAGCCCTTGGGCGGCACGGGTTTGGGGGCGCAGATGTCGGCTTCGACTCTGATTTTCTTGGACATGGAAGACTCCGGTTAAAAATGGCGTAGCCCGTGATTTTAAGCCACTCCGGGTCCGCAGCCCCGATCGGGGCTTATAGAACCCGTTCGCGGCCTGAACCGGGCCGTTGGACGGTTAAAAACTCTCAGGCATACAAGGCGGCCGGCGCCTGCTCCCAGGCGTCCTGCTTCTGGGCCGCCGTCAGCGCGCGCACCACGGGCTCCCAGGTGCTGGCATAGGCCGGCAGCGCGTCGGGTGTAAAGGCGGTGTGCGGCCAGTCGGAGCCCCAGACCAGGTGCCGGCCGAACAGCCCCGCCACCTTCAGCAGGGTAGCGTCCAGCGCCTCATAGGGCGCCGTGGCGCCCAGGCGGTACCAGCCCGAGAGTTTGACCCAGGCACCCTGCGCGGCGAGCTGTTCCAGTGCCTGCCAGGCCGGGTGGCCGCCCGGCACGCCGGGGTGCATGCCCGCGAGATGGTCCAGCACCGCCGGCACCGGGCTGCCCGCATGCAGGGCCGCGATGACGGGCAGGTCCCGGGGCGAGGCATACCACTGCACGTGCCAGTCGAGTTCGCGCAGGCGCGGCGCCAGGGCCTTGAAGCTGTCCAGGGCGCTTTGCCCTTCCTGGGCATCTCCCGGCGTGAGGCTGGCGCCGACGGGCGACACCAGGTTAAAGCGCACGCCGCGCACGCCCAGCGCATGCATGGCGGCCAGGGTCGCATCGTCGACCGAGGGAGGCAGCACCACCACGCCGCGGTGCCGGCCCTGCCCGGCATCCAGGGCATCGAGCAGCACGCTGTTGTCGGTGCCGTACACGCTGGGCTGCACCAGCACCAGGTGGCCGAAGCCGTTGGTGCGGGCCAGTTTTTCGATGTCCGCCAGCGGCCTGTGCGCGGGCCGGTAATGGCCCTCGGCCACCGCTGCCTGGGCATCGAACACATGGACGTGGCTGTCCCAGCAAGGCGCCACCCGGTCTATCGCTGCATCCTGCATGGCTAAAACCTCCCCCTTAACCCGCGGTGATCTTGCGGTCCTTGACGATGCGGCCCCATTTGAGCTGCTGGGCTTTGAGGAATGCCTGCGTCAGGCCTTCGGGGCCGTCGGGGAACACCTCGCCGCTCAGGCTGCGGATGCGGCCCAGCACCTCGGGGTCGGCCATGGTCTTGCGGATGGCGGCAATCAGCGCGGCCTTGGACCTGGCATCTATGCCGGCGGGCGCCAGCACCGGGTTCCATTCGAGCACCTCGTAGGCCGGCACGCCGGCCTCTTCCATGGTCGGCATGTCGGGCAGCGAGCGCGTGCGGCGCCGGCTGGTCACCGCCAGCGGACGCAACCGGCCCGACTGGATCTGCCCCAGCGAGGAAGCCACGTTGGCGAAGAACAGCGGCACCTGGCCGGCCATCACGTCGTTCATGGCCGGGCCGCCGCCACGGTAAGGCACGTGCACCAGCTTGACGCCGGCCAGGTCCTCAAACAGCGCGCCGGCCAGGTGCTGGGCCGAGCCGTTGCCCGAGGAGGCGTAGGCGATCTGCCCCGGTTTGGCCCTGGCCAGGCGGATCAGGTCCTTGACGCTTTTGGCTTCAAAGCCCGGCGTGCACACCAGCACGTTGGGAAACTGCGCCAGCACGGCCAGCGGCGCGAAGGCCGTTTCGGTGTCATAGGGCAGCTTGGGATAAAGCGCGGGATTGACGGCAAACGATGAGGCATCGACCAGCAGCTGGGTGCCGTCGGGCACGCCGCGCGCCACCTGGGTCGCGGCAATCTGGCCGCCGGCGCCGGGCTTGTTGTCGACCAACACGCTCTGGCCCAAAAACTCCGCCATGCGCGGCGCGATCAGGCGCGCCATCAGGTCGGCGCCGCCGCCGGCGGCATAGGACACCACCAGCGTGATGGGCTTGCCGCCGGCGATCTGCCCCGCCGCCCGGGCGGCGAAGGCCCAGGGTGCGGCGACGGCCGCGCCCGTGGCCTGCAGCATGAGGCGGCGGGAGCGGTTCAGCGGCCGGGCCGCGATGGGATGGTTTTTGGCGCTGTGCGGCATGGTTCCTCCGGTTGTAATGATGGGTTCAGGTGATGGCGACGGTGTAGTGAAAGGCGTGGGCGTCGCCGCGCGTGTAGCGCACTTCGACGCAATGGCCGGCCAGGTCGTAGGCGCAGCGCGTGACCAGCGCGCAGGGATGGCCGGCGGGCAGGGCCAGGAATTTTGCCTGCGCCGCCGTCAGCGCGCCGAAGGCGATTTCATCGACCGCGCGGGCCACGTGCACGCCGCAGCGCTCGGCAAACATGGGGTACAGCAGGTCGCCCCAGCTTTGCGCGTCGCCCTCGGCCAGGCCGCCAAACAGCGCCAGCGGCAGCCAGATCTCCTCATAAACACAGGGCTCGCCCGACAGCGAGCGCACGCGTTGCAGCCGCAACGCGGTGTCGCCGCGCGCTAGGCCCAGGCGGCGCGCCACCTCGGCGGGCGCCGCCAGCAACTGGCGCGAAGCGATGCGCGAGACAGGCACTTCGCCCGTGCCCTTGCCGAAGCGGAAAAACCGCATCATGGTGGCGCCCGCCATGCCGGCGCGCACAAAAGTGCCGCGGCCGTGGATGCGCTCTATCAGCCCCTGGTCGGCGAGCAACTCCAGCGCGCGGCGCAAGGTGCCCAGTGCCACACCATGCTCTGCGGACAGCGTCTGCTCGGCCGGCAAGGCGCTGCCCGGCGGCCATTCGCCCGCCACCACGCGCGCGCGCAGGGCGGCGGCCAGCGCGGCATAGCGGCTTTGGCCCGGTTCGGCGGGCACCACGGTCAGGCAGGGTATTGCAGGCGTTGCGATGATTGATCTAGTCCTATAGATGACTTGATCATGTCATGCGTTCACGCCACCGGCTCTCGGGGTTTTCACGGGGCGTTTGCCGGCGCGCCAGAAAAAAAGGCGGCGCCCGGAACGGGCGCCGCCTTGATGCGGAGTCTTGAAACGCGTTATTCGATGGTAGCGCCGGAAGCCTGCACGATGCTCTTCCATTTCACGTAGTCGGTCTTGAGCAGGCTGGAGAACTGGTCCGGCGTCATGTTTTGCACTTCAGCGCCCTGGGCGTGGATGGCGGCTTTCATGTCGGCCGTGGCCAGCAGCTTGTTGACCTCGGCATTGACCGTGGCCACGATGTCCTTGGGCGTGCCGGCCGGCATGAAGAGGCCGTACCAGGTGCTGACGTCAAAGTCCTTGTAGCCGAGTTCGGCCACGGTGGGCACGTCGGGCAGCGAGGTGCTGCGGCGGGCCGAGGTGACGGCCAGCGGGCGCAGTTTGCCGGACTTGATCTGGGCGATGGCCGAGGGCAGCGAAGACACCATGAGGTCCACATTGCCGGCCAGCACGTCCATCATGGCCGGGTTGGAACCCTTGTAAGGCACGTGGCGCAGCTTGATGTTGGCGGCGCTGTTGAAGATTTCGCCGGCCAGGTGAATCGTCGTGCCGTTGCCGGGCGAGCCGTAGGTGATGCTGTCGGGCGCGGCCTTGGCGGCGGCCACCACGTCGGCCAGGGTCTTGAAGCGCGACTGCACGCCTGTCACGATGACGACCGGCGTGTAGGCCACGTGGGCCACGGCCACCAGGTCCCTCGTCGGGTCGTAGCTCAGGTTTTTGTAAAGCCAGGGCGCGACGACCAGGTTGTCCTTCTGGCCCATGACCATGTCATAGCCGGTGGGCGCCGAGCGCACGGCCTCGGCAATGCCTATGGTGCCGCCGGCGCCGCCGCGGTTGTCGGGAATCACCGTCCATTTGCTCACCTCGGTGAGCTTGTTGGCCACCAGGCGCGACAGGATGTCGGTGCCGCCGCCGGGCGGGAAGGGCACGATCAGGCGAATCGGTTTGGCCGGGTAGGTCTGGGCCTGCGCGGCGCAGAGCACCAGTGCGAGGGCGATGAAGGACAGGATCTTGCGAAGCATGGGGAAAAGTCTCCTTATGGGGCTTGCAAGCATAAGGCGTGAAGGAAAGACACGCCCGCCGCAGCCGGATTGACCGATGATTTTATTCCCGGCCTGTCTATACAAGATAAGGGCATGCCTGGGGGCCGCAGCCGTGATCGGCGGCGGCAGGCTTCGTGGCCGGCGATGCCTAGATCATCTCCAGCGGCACAGCCTTTGACGGCGGCCGGAAAAGTGCATCGAGTTCCGCAAGCTGCTCGCCGCTGAGCTCAACCTCCGCCGCCGCGACGTTCTCGCGCAAGCGATCAGGATGGCCGGTTTTGGGAATCGCGATCACGCCTTCCTGCGCCAGCAGCCAGGCCAGCGCGGCCTGGGCCGGCGGCATGCCGTGGCGTTTGGCGAAGCCGGCCAGGCCCGCATGGCGCAGCAGGCGCGCCTGCTCGATCGGGGAATAGGCCATGACGGGAATGCGCCGCTCGCGCAGCCAGGGCAGCAAATCCCACTCGATGCCGCGGCGCGAAAGGTTGTAAAGCAGCTGGTTGGCCTGCACACCCTGCCCGCCGGGCTGGGCCCACAGCTCTTTCATGTCGGCGATGTCCAGGTTGCTGACGCCGTAGTGCCGGATCTTGCCGGCCTTTTGCAGCGCCATGAAGGCCTGCAGGGTTTCCGCCAGCGGCACCGAGCCGCGCCAGTGCAGCAGGTAAAGGTCGATGCGGTCGGTGCGCAGCCGTTTCAGGCTGCGCTCGCAGGCCGCCGCCACACCGGCCTTCGAGGCATTGTGCGGATACACCTTGGTGACGATAAAGGCTTCATCGCGGCGCCCTTGCAGCGCCTCGCCGACCAAGTCCTCGGACAGGCCTTCGCCATACATCTCCGCGGTGTCGACGAGTGTGCAGCCCAGGTCCAGGCCCAGCCGCAAGGTGGCGAGTTCACCGGCGCGCCGCGACCGCGAATCGCCCATGTTCCAGGTGCCCATGCCCAGGGCGGGGACGGCTTCGCCGCAGGGCAGCAATACGGTTTTCATGCGAAGCATCTTAGCGCCGCGGGGTCGATGCCGGCACATGTCAGTGATGCGCTTATGGAATCAATGGAGGCCGAAGAATTCATGTTTGCGGCGGCCCCGCGACGTAGCATGGCATGGCTTTCACCGCGCCACGCGCCTACCCGTTGGAGAACCGACATGAAGATCATTCGAAGCAAGGATTTCACCGCCGAACGCGCCTGGGGCGCGATGACGGTGGCGAATATGCAGGGCATCACCACCCGGCTGCACTGGACCGACAAGCCCTACAAATGGCACATCAACGAGGGCGAAGAAGTGTTTGCCGTGCTCGACGGCCGCGTCGAGATGCGCTACCGCGACAACTGCGGCCAATGCTCGGTCATGCTGGAAACCGGCGACATCTTTTTCGCCAGCGCCGGCACCGAGCACGTCGCCTCGCCGGTCGGCGAAGCGCGCGTGCTGGTGGTGGAAGTGGAGGGCAGCGACTGAAACGTCCCCCGCCCGCTGCCCGGTCTCTTTTTTCCGGGCATTACACACTGTTTCATCGCCCCTGAAAATCACGCACTCTTTACCGCCTGTTAGCACTCCCTCCATCTTGGGGCACCGTGGGATAGGTATGGTGGTCCCAACGACATAAAGAGGGCGTGCGCCATGACCAGCACCGACATCCATCCAGGCAACGACACCACCGGCCCCGCGTTCCGGGGCTTTCGCTTTTCCGACCTTTACTGGTACCTCGCGCTGCTGGTGCTCGCCTTTGTGCTGGCCTTGCTGCAGCCCGTCGTCTGGGCGCAGTCCGCGCCGCAAGGCGAGGCGCTTGACCCGCCAGGCCGCGTGGCCCGGCTCAACCTGGCCGAAGGCAGCGTGAGTTTTGCACCGGGCGATGCCGGCGATGCCTGGTCGCTCGCGGAACCCAACCGGCCGCTGACCGCCGGCGACAGGCTGTGGACCGGGCCCCTGGCCCGCGCAGAGGTCTATGCCGGCTCCACCGCCGTGCGCATGAACAGCCAGACCAGCCTGGATTTGCTCGCGCTGGACGACAACAGCACCCAGCTGCGCCTGGCCCAGGGCACGCTCAAGCTGCGCGTGCGCACCCTGTTTGAAGGCCAGCGGCTCGAAGTCGACACGCCCAACCTGGCGTTTGTGGTGTCGCAGCCCGGCGACTACCGCCTGGACGTGGACCCGGCCGGCAATACCACTCGCGTGGTCGCGCAGTCGGGCGGCGGCGTGATTTACGGCGACGGCTCGGCCTCCGTCAACCTGGCCAGCGGGCAGCAGGCCAACTTCACCGGCACGCAACTTGCGCCGGCCGGCCCCGGCGCCACACGGCAGGATGATTTCGACCAGTGGGCCGCCAGCCGCGACCGGCTCGAAGACCAGTCCGTGTCGGCGCGCTACGTGCCGCGCGAAACCGTGGGTTACCAGCAGCTCGACAGCTACGGCAACTGGAGCCAGGACCCCAGCTACGGCGCCGTCTGGATACCGCACGCCGTGCCCGCCAACTGGGCGCCCTACCGGGTGGGCCACTGGGCCTGGGTTTCGCCCTGGGGCTGGACCTGGGTGGACGACGCGCCCTGGGGTTTTGCGCCCTTTCACTACGGCCGCTGGGCGCAGATCGGCCCGCGCTGGGCCTGGGTGCCGGGCCGGCTGGCGCCGCGCCCGGTCTATGCCCCCGCGCTGGTCGCCTTTGTGGGCGGCGGCAGCGGCGGCGTGAGCTGGAACATTTCCATAGGCGGCGCGGCGCGCCCCGGCGTGGGCTGGTTCCCGCTGGCGCCCGGCGAGGCCTTCCGCCCGGCCTACCGCGTGAGCCCGCGCTACGTCACCCAGGTGAACCACAACATCGTGGTCCACAACACCGTCAACACCACCAATATCACCAACGTCTACCGCTACCAGCGCCAGCCTGGCGCCGTCACCGCCGTCAGCCGCGAGGACTTCGAGCGCGGCCGGCCGGTGCGCGGCAACCCGCACACCTTGAGCAGCGCCGACCTGGGCCGCGCCCAGCTGGTCGCGGACCGCGCCGCCCTGCCGCAGCGCCCCAGCCCGGCCGAGATGCGCGAGCGGCAGCGCCCCGCGGCCGCCAACGCCCTGCCACCGCCCAACGTCGCGGTTCGGCCGGTCGTCAGCAAGCGCGACGACCGCCGGGACGGCCAGCGCGCTCAGCGGGAACAGCTGCAAGCCCCCCAGCTGGAACAGCAACGCCGCCAGGGTGAAGAAGCCATAGGCACCCGCGCCCTGCGCGAGCAGGCCCAGCGCGACGCGCGCGCCCGCAACGAGGCCCAGGAACGCGCCCAGGCGGCCAACGCCGAAGCCACCGCCAGCCGCCACGCCGCCGAACAGGCCCAGCGCAGCCAGCAGCAAGCCCAGCGCGAACAGCAACGCCAGGAGAGGGCACGACAGGAGCAGCTGCAAGCCCCCCAGCTGGAACAGCAACGCCGCCAGGGTGAAGAAGCCATAGGCACCCGCGCCCTGCGCGAACAGGCCCAGCGCGACGCCCGCGCCCGCAGCGAGGCCCAGGAACGCGCCCAGGCGACCAACGCCGAAGCCACCGCCAGCCGCCACGCCGCCGAACAGGCCCAGCGCAGCCAGCAACAAGCCCAGCGCGAACAGCAACGCCAGCAGAGGATTCAGCAGGAACAACTGCAAGCCCCGCAACTGGAACAGCAACGCCGCCTCGGCGAAGAATCCATAGGCAGCCGCGCCCTGCGCGAGCAGGCCCAGCGCGACCAGCAAAACACCCGCCAGCAGCAGCCCCGCGGCGATGGCAGCCCGGGCCGCAACCGCGAACCGTCCCCGCCCTAGCCCGCGACGCGAGGGCAGAGGCCGTTCGCCAAAGCCCGTCCTGCCAAGCGCGCCGCCGCAGCCCGCGAAGCGAGGGCTGCCCCCTCCCCCACCGCAAGCAAGAAGCGCGGAGTCCGCTCGCACAACGCCCTCAGGGCTAGGCGCGCCGCCGCAGACAGTGCACCAGCACGGCAAGGCGGCGCAACAACGCCATGAGGGCGTTTTGCGGGCGGACTCAGGGTTGCCCATGACGCAAAACTACCTAAGGGTCTAACCCGGTATCGCCTAGGGGGGCGGATAGCTAGGATGACCACCTGTGTTTCACGGGCCCTGCCCGCGGTTGCATGCCCGCCGCGGCCGCCCTGGCGCCCCGTGATCCAACCCCCTTACCTGCCGGAGAGCAATTTGCCAGTGGAGTTCATTCTCGAAACACGGGGACTGACCAAGGAATTCAAGGGATTCGTGGCCGTCAACAACGTGGACCTCAAGGTCCAGCGCGGGCACATCCACGCGCTGATCGGGCCCAACGGCGCCGGCAAGACCACCTTCTTCAACCTGCTGACGAAGTTCCTCACGCCGACGCGCGGCAGCATCGTCTACAACGGCACCGACATCACCTTCGAGCAGCCCGCGCAGACCGCGCGGCGCGGCATCGTTCGCTCCTTCCAGATCTCGGCCGTGTTCCCGCACATGACGGTGCTGGAAAACGTGCGCGCGGCGCTGCAGCGCAACCTGGGCACCTCCTTCCACTTCTGGAAAGCCGAAGACACGCTGTTCCACCTGCATGATCGCGCCCGCGAATTGCTGGCCGAGGTCGACCTCAGCGGCTTCGCCGACGAACTGACCGTCAACCTGCCCTACGGCCGCAAGCGCGCGCTTGAACTCGCCACCACGCTGGCGCTGGAGCCCGAACTCATGCTGCTCGACGAACCCACCCAGGGCATGGGCCACGAGGACGTGGACCGCGTGACGCAGCTGATCAAAAAGGTTTCAGTGGGCCGCACCATCCTGATGGTCGAACACAACATGAACGTGGTGTCGTCGATTGCCGACCGCATCACGGTGCTGCAGCGCGGCGCCATCATCGCCGACGGCCCGTATGCCGAAGTGGCAAAAAATCCGCTGGTGATCGAGGCCTACATGGGCACGGCGAACACCGAGTTGCAGGGAGCGCATTAGATGTCAAAAGAGCTCCTCAAACTGGAAGACCTCAACGCCTGGTACGGCGAGTCGCACATCCTGCATGGCGTGAACCTCAGCGTCAACGAAGGTGAAGTCGTGACCCTGCTGGGCCGCAACGGCGCCGGCCGCACCACCACCATGCGCGCCATCGTCGGCATGACGGGTGCGCGCAAGGGTTCCATCAAGATCAACAGCGAAGAAGCCATCAAGCTGGCGCCGCACAAGGTGGCCCGGCTGGGCGTGGGCTACTGCCCCGAAGAGCGCGGCATTTTCGCCAGCCTCACGGCCGAAGAAAACCTGATGCTGCCGCCCACGATTGGCCCGGGCGGCATGAGCCTGGACGAAATCTACGCGATGTTCCCCAACCTGAAGGAACGCGCCGGCAGCCCCGGCACACGCCTGTCGGGCGGCGAGCAGCAGATGCTGGCCGTGGCGCGCATTTTGCGCACCGGCGCGCGCCTCCTGCTGCTCGATGAAATCTCCGAAGGCCTGGCGCCCGTCATCGTGCAAAAACTCGCCGAGATGATCCTCACGCTCAAGGCCAAGGGTTACACCATCGTGCTGGTCGAGCAGAACTTCCGTTTCGCCGCGCCGCTGGCCGACCGCTTCTACGTCATGGAGCACGGCCGCATCGTCAAGCAGTTTGCGCAGAGCGAGCTGGCCGGCAACATGGGCATGCTGCAGGAATACCTGGGCGTCTGACGCCGGGCGCACCCAACTTTTTCAGTCCTTTCGATTTTCCCACCCAAGCTCACCCCATCCATAACAGGAGACAACCATGAAACTCAAAGCACTTGTTGCCGCACTCGCCCTGGGCCTTACCGGCACCGCCTTCGCGCAGACCACCGGCCCGATCAAGATCGGCATCATCACCGACATGTCCAGCCTGTATGCCGACATCGACGGCCCCGCCGGCGCTGAAATGCTCAAGTGGGCCGTGCAGGATTTCGGCGGCAAGGTGCTGAACCGCCCCATCGAAGTGCTGAGCGCCGACCACCAGAACAAGGCCGACGTCGCATCGTCCAAGGCCCGCGAGTGGATCGACAAGGACGGCCTGCAGATGCTGATTGGCGGCACCAACTCCGGCACGGCGCTGGCCATGTCGAAAGTCACCACCGAAAAGAAAAAGCCCTTCATCGCCATCGGCGCCGGCTCCGCCCGCCTGACCAATGAAGACTGCTCGCCCTACACCGTGCACTACGCCTACGACACGGTGTCGCTGGCCAAGGTGGCCGGCTCCGCGCTGGTCAAGGCCGGCAACAAGAGCTGGTACTTCCTGACCGCCGACTATGCCTTCGGCTACTCGCTGGAAGGCGATGCTTCCACCGTGGTCAAGGCCAACGGCGGCACCGTCGCCGGCACCGTGCGCCACCCGCTGAACGCCTCCGACTTCTCGTCCTTCCTGCTGCAGGCGCAGTCGTCCAAGGCGCAGATCCTGGCCCTGGCCAATGCCGGCGGTGACTTCACCAACGCCATGAAGGCTGCCAAGGAATTCGGCATCGGCAAGACCATGAAGGTTGCCGGCCTGCTGGTGTTCATCAACGACGTGCACTCCCTGGGCCTGGCCAACACCGAAGGCCTGCAGCTGGCCGACAGCTGGTACTGGAACCAGGACGACGCCTCGCGCAAGTTCGCCAAGCGCTTCTTCGACAAATACAAGCGCATGCCTTCCAGCCTGCAGGCGGCCGATTACTCGGCCACCATGAACTACCTGAAGGCCGTGCAGACCGCCGGCACCACCGATTCCGACAAGGTCATGAGCACGCTCAAGGGCATGAAGATCGACGACTTCTACAACAAGGGCCAGATCCGCGCCGACGGCCGCATGATCCACGACATGTACCTCTACGAAGTCAAGAGCTCCAAGGATTCCGGCACGCCATGGGACTACTACAAGACCATCGCCAAGGTGCCCGGCGAGCAGGCCTTCACCACGGTGGCCGAATCCAAGTGTTCGGCGCTCAAGAAGTAACTCAACTCGACCCGACTCAAGCGCGCAAGCCTTGAACTGACGGCAAGAAGACAAGAACGGGGAAGAACGGGGGTCCGAACCAGCCGGTCATTCGCAGGAATGGCCGGCTGCTTCCTTGAAAGGCCCTCGCGCTTTCGCCACAAATAACGATAACGGTGTCCTGACAGGTTCCCATGGAAATTTTCGGTATTCCCCTGCAAGCGTTTATGGGCCAGCTGATGCTGGGCCTGGTCAATGGCGCCTTCTACGCCATGCTGAGCCTGGGGCTGGCGGTGATTTTCGGCCTGCTGGGCATCGTCAACTTCGCGCACGGCGCGCTCTACATGCTGGGCGCCTTCGCCGCCTGGATCATGCTCGACCAGTTCGGCCTGAATTACTGGTTCGCGCTGGTGCTGGCGCCGCTGACGGTCGGCATCCTCGGCGTCATCATCGAACGGCTTTTCCTCAAACACCTGTACAAGCTGGACCCGCTTTACGGCCTGCTGCTGACCTTCGGGCTGGCGCTGGTGCTCGAAGGCGTGTTCCGTGAAATCTACGGCGTCTCGGGCCAGAACTACAACGTTCCCGACCTGCTGGCCGGCTCCATGGACCTCGGCTTCATGCGCCTGCCGATTTACCGCGCCTGGGTGGTCGTGGTGTCGCTGGTGGTCTGCCTGGGCACCTGGTTCCTGATCGAGCGCACGCGGCTGGGCGCCTACCTGCGCGCCGGCACCGAAAACGCGCCGCTGGTGCAGGCCTTCGGCGTCAACGTGCCCATGATGGTCATGCTGACCTACGGCGCCGGCGCCGCACTGGCGGCGCTCGCCGGCGTGCTGGCCGCGCCCATCATCCAGGTCAACCCGCTCATGGGTTCCAACCTGATCATCGTGGTCTTCGCCGTCGTGGTCATCGGTGGCATGGGTTCCATCCTCGGCTCGGTCATCACCGGCCTGGGCCTGGGCATCGTCGAAGGCCTGACCCGCGTGTTCTACCCTGAAGCCTCCAACATCGTGGTGTTCGTCATCATGGTGATTGTTCTCATGTTCCGGCCCGCCGGCCTCTTCGGAAAAGAGGTCTAAAGATGCCGGCCCCCACGCTTTTCACTTCGTGTAATGCGCTGCCCCCCGAGGGGGTGCTGCGCCTGCGGCCCGGCAAAGCCGGTTCCGCGGCCCCTGCTGGTACTGCAAGCCCGTGCCCGCCGCTTGGCTCGATGGATATCTGAATGAACAACGCAAAAAAATTGACCCGCATCACCTACGTCGCGCTGCTGGCCCTGGCACTGGCCGCCCCGCTGCTCGGCCTCTACCCGGTGTTTGTGATGAAGCTGCTGTGCTTCGCCCTTTTCGCCTGCGCCTTCAACCTGCTGCTGGGTTTTACCGGCCTGCTGTCTTTCGGCCATGCGGCCTTCTTCGGCTCGGCGGCTTACGTCACCGGCTGGTTCATCAAGTCGCAGGGCTGGACACCCGAGCTGGGCCTGCTGGCCGGCGCGGTGGCGGCCGGGCTGATAGGCCTGCTGGTCGGCCTGGTGGCGATACGCCGCCAGGGCATTTATTTCGCCATGATCACGCTGGCGATTGCGCAGATGGTGTATTTCGTCTGCCTGCAGGCGAGCTTTACCGGCGGCGAGGACGGCCTGCAGGGCGTGCCGCGCGGCAAGCTCTTCGGCCTGCTACCGCTCGAGTCCGACATCTCGCTGTATTACGTGGTGCTGGCGGTGTTTGTGGGCTGCTTCCTGTTCATCTCGCGCATCGTGCATTCGCCCTTCGGCCAGGTGCTCAAGATGATCCGCGAGAACGAGCCGCGCGCCATCTCGCTGGGCTACAACGTGGACCGCTACAAGCTGCTGGCCTTTGTGCTGTCGGCCGCGCTGGCCGGGCTGGCCGGTTCGATGAAGACCCTGGTCATGGGTTTTGCCACGCTGTCCGACGTGCACTGGTCCATGTCCGGCGAAGTCATCCTGATGACGCTGCTGGGCGGCGTGGGCACCTTCTTCGGCCCGGTCATGGGTTCGGGCATCGTGATCGCGCTGCAGAACCTGCTGGCCGACAAGGTCGGCTCCTGGGTCACCGTCATCATCGGCGCCATCTTTGTGCTGTGCGTGCTGGCCTTCCGCAAGGGTGTGATCGGCGAGCTGCAGGCCTTTCTGGAGCGCCGCCGGAACGCCGCCAAGGTGGCATCGCAGCGGGCCTGAGCGGCCGCAGCGCCCACAAAAAAAGCGCGCAGGACCTGCGCGCTTTTTTTTGGGCAAGCCCAGGTTCAGGCGATCAAGGCCCGTCCGTCGACAGCGCGTAATTCACATGCTGCGGCAGCACCAGCTGCCCCTGGCCGTTGGGCACGGCCTCGATGTGGATCTGCGGCTGCGCCGCGCGCACGCCGCCAAAAATGGTGGCAAACGCAATGTCGGCCGCATCCCTCCCCGTGGCAAAGCGCACAAAGCCCATGGGGATCGCCGTGCCGGAAGGGTCGAACATATACCAGCGGTCGCCCAGGTAGACCTCCACATAGGCATGGAAATCCGGCGGGCCCAGCACCGGGTCGGCGCCGTAGTCCATGCCGCTGGCCATGCGCGCCGGCAGATTGGCGGCGCGGCACAGCGCGATCATCAGGTGCGCAAAATCGCGGCACACGCCCACCCGTTCGATCAGCGTGTCGATCGCCGAGGTCGTGCTGTTGCTGGTGTTGCCCTGGAAGCTCACATGCTGCTGCACCCAGTCGCAGATCGCCCGCGCCCGGCCGTAGCCCAGCGGCAGGTGGCCGAACTGGCTGTTGGCCAGTGTCAGCAAACGGTCGGACTGGCAATAGCGGCTGGGGTACAGATAAGGCAGCACTTCACCGGGCAAGGCCAGCGGGCTCAGTTCAGGCAACGAGCCCGGCTGCGCCTCGAAGTGGACCAGGTCCACCACCGCCGTATAGCTCAGCGTGAAATTTCCCGGTTCGGCGTGCACACGCAGAAACCGGCTTTGCGTCGCCGGGTCGGTGTAGCTGCTCGTGAGCACCGGCTGGCTCAAGCCCAGCGACTCGTGCACCACCAGCTGGCGCGGTGTGTACGCCGCCTGGATGTTGAAGATAAAGTCCGCACCCGGTGCCATGACCTCATAGCCGAGCACGGTGGAAAATTCAAGCCTGACCATGGGATGCCTTATGCCTTTGCCTTGGGGGTTGGCTCCAAAGGAGCCGGTGTGTCCGCGGCGAGCGGAATCGTTCGCCATTGCCACCCATTAGGCGCGCAAAAAAGACCTGCATTCAGCGTTGGCGAAATTTGCCGGGATGCCTTGCCCTTCAAAACCGACAGGCCGGCGTCGCCCGCGCCTACAAGAAGCCCTAGGCAGCGCGAAACTCGCGCCGATAGGCCGACGGGGAAGTCCCCAAGGTCGCCGCGAAATGCTGGCGCAGCGACACCGCCGAGCCGAATCCCGCATCGAGCGCGATCTGCTCCATCGAGCGGTCCGTAGCCTCCAGCTGGCGCTGGGCCAGCCCCAGCCGCTGGCTGGTCAGCCACTGCCCCACGGTGGTGCCCGTGACCTGCCGGAAATGCCGCGTGAATGTGCGCCGGCTCATCAGCGCGCGCGCCGCCAGGGCATCCAGGGTGTGCGGCCGGCCCAGGTTTTTCTGCACCCAGGCCAGGATGGCCGACAGCCGGTGGTCCGCGCCCGTGGCCGGCAAGGGCTGCTCCACATACTGCGCCTGCCCGCCCTGGCGCTGCGGCGCCACCACCATGCGGCGCGCCACGCGGTTCGCCACCTCGGCGCCGTAGTCCAGGCGCAGCACATGCAGGCAGCAATCGATGCCGGCCGCCGTGCCCGCGGACGTCAGCACGTCGCCGTCGTCCACATACAGCACGTCGGGCTGCAACCGCACCTGCGGGTAGCGCGCGGCGAATTCACCGGCCAGCGCCCAGTGCGTGGTCGCCGGCCGCCCGTCCAGCAGCCCGGCTTCGGCCAGCACGAACGCGCCCAGGCACAGGCCCACGATGCGCGCGCCGCGCTTGTGCGCAGCCCGCAAGGCCTTGAGCAGGGCCTCGGGCGGGCGCTCCATAGGGTCGCGCCAGGACGGCACCACGATGGTCTGCGCCTTCGCGAGCGCGCCCAGGCCTTTTTGCACGCTGATGCCGAAGCCCGAAGTCGTGCTCAAGGTGCCCGGCTTTTCGGCGCACACCACCAGCTTGAAGCGCGGCCCGTCGCTCACTGAAAAGTCGTTGCCAAACACCATGCAGGGCACCGACAGATGAAACGGGCTGATGCCGTCGAATGCGACCACGGCCACTGTGTTGCCCGCATGTGCGGCGGATTTGGCCGATGGCGCGGCTTTGCGGGCTGAAAGCGGGGTGCGCGGTGACATGGCCCGATTTTATCGACTATTGGCATTCGGGCCACTGTCGCGAAAACCTGCCGGGCTCAACAATCCCCTCATCGCCAACCCGCTTCAACTTTCAGGAAGTTTTATGACCCAGAGCACAACGACCCCACCAAGCCCGCGCCGCGCCCTCGTCGTCATCGACGTGCAAATGGAATACTTCACCGGCGGCCTGCTGATCGAGCACCCGCCCGTGGCGCAAAGCCTGCCCAACATCGCCCGCGCCATGGACGCCGCCCGCGCGGCCGGCATCCCCGTCGTGGTGGTGCAGCACAGCGAATCGCCCGCCGCGCCGCTGTTCGCCAAAGGCTCGGCTTCCTGGGCATTGCACGAGGCCGTGGCCAGCCGCCCGCGCGACCACCACATCGAAAAAGCCTGGCCCAGCGTTTTCACCGGCACCGGCTTTGCCGCGTGGCTGGAGCAGCACGGCATCAACACCCTGACCGTGATCGGCTACATGACGCACAACTGCGATGCCTCCACGATTTTTGAAGCCACACACCGCGGCCTGCATGTGGAATTTTTGCAGGACGCCACCGGCGCCCTGCCCTATGCCAATGAAGCCGGCAGCGCCAGCGCCGAGGAAATCCACCGCGTGTTCAGCATCGTCTTCCACACCCGCTTTGCCGCCGCCGGCTCGACCGACGCCTGGATTGCGGCCATCCAGGCCGGCGGCCGGCTGGAGAAAAGCAACATCCTGGCGTCCAACCGCGCGGCGCTGGCCGGGCGTTAACGCGGGCGCGGGACAGCCGCCCCGCTACACACGACTCAATGCCAGTTGGCGGCCAGCACGGGCGTCAGCGCGGTCTGCTGCGCGGCTGTCAGTGAAGTCTGGCCCATGGCCGGTGGCGTGAAGGCTGCCATGGCCTGCACCAGCTTGTCGACCTGCGTATCCTGCAACAGCTTGCCGTCTCCGCTTTTGATCTGCTCAACGTGGTACTGGTTGCCCAGGTACCAGTTCTGCACCGTCGCCTTGTCCGCCGTGCCGATGATGCTCACTTCCAGGTCGTTGTTGGTTTTGCGGAACCACAGCTGGTTGGTGCTGATGCCGGCCATGAACTGCAGTACGTCCGTGTTGCCTGCGGTGGTGTCGTTTTCCTGAATCGTGTCGGCGCCGTCGCCGCGAGCCAGCTGGTAGACATCGCCGCCCGCGCCGCCCACCAAAGTGTCGGCCTCCGCGCCGCCTATGAAGGTTTCGGCTTGGGCCGTGCCATAGATTGTGTCCTTGCCCGCAGTGCCTCGGTACGGGGCCGCATCCAGGTCGGCCTTTTGCCACCTGGCGCCATCGGCAAACAGGATTTGTTCGATCGGTGCGGCCGCATAACCCGTCGTGAAATGGTCCTTGATGGTGATTTTCTCCGTCCCAATGGTCACATACAAGTTTGCCGTATCGCGGCTGAGTACCACGTCGGCCGCCTTGGCGTCCACCAGCTTCAGCGTGTCGATGTCCGTAGCGGCGCCCAGGTCATTGATCGTGTCGTTGCCGTCACCCTTTTGCCAGGTATAGGTGTCCCCACCAAAGCCGCCATACAAGATGTCGGCGCTTTTGCCGCCCAGGAAGGTCTCTGCGGAGGCTGTGCCGTAGATCACATCGGCGCCATCACCACCCCGGTAGAGGACGGCATCGAGGTCCGCCTTCTGCAACTTGCTGCCATCGGCAAACAGGATTTGTTCGATGGGCGCAGCCGCGTAACCCGTCGTGAAATGGTCCTTGATGGTGATTTTCTCCGTCCCAATGGTCACATACAGGTTTGCCGTGTCACGGCTGAGTACCACGTCGGCAGCCTTGACGTCCAGCAGCTTCAGTGTGTCGATGTCCTTAGCGGCGCCCAGGTCATTGATCGTGTCGTTGCCATCGCCTCTGGCCCAGCCGTACGTGTCGCCGCCAAAGCCACCGTACAAAGTGTCCGCGCCCTTACCACCCAGGAAGGTCTCCGCTGAGGCTGTGCCATAAATCGCATCGCCACCGTCGCCGCCACGATAGAACGCGGCATCAAGGTCCGCCTTCTGCAACTTGCTGCCATCGGCAAACAGGATCTGCTCGATCGGCGCCGCATCATAGACGTACGTCGAAAAATGATTCTTGATGGTGATTTTCTCAGCGCCTATGGTCACGTACAGATTGAGCGTGTCACGGCTGAGCTGTACTTCTGTGGCCTTGGCGTCCAACAGCTTCAGAGTGTCCACGTCCGCGGCCAGACCCACATCGTTGATCGTGTCATTGCCTTCGCCTTTGCTCCAAACATAGCAATCGCTGCCCGTTCCGCCCAAAAGCGTGTCGGCACCCTTGCCACCGATAAAAGTCTCGGCCGACGCCGCGCCGTAAATTGTGTCGGCACTGTCGCCACCCCGGTAAGGCGCGGCATCGAGATCGGCCTTCAGCCACTTGCTGGCGTCAGCAAACAGGATCTGCTCGATCGGCGCCGCATCATAGACGTACGTCGAAAAATGATTCTTGATGGTGATTTTCTCGGCACCGACAGTCACGTACAGATTGAGCGTGTCGCGACTCAACTGTGCTTCGGTCATTTTGACGTCCAACAGCTTCAGCGTATCGACATCCGCCGCCAGGCCGACATCGTTGATCGTGTCATTGCCTTCCCCTTTGCTCCAAACATAGCAATCGCTGCCCGTTCCTCCCAAAAGCGTGTCGGCGCCCTTGCCACCGATAAACGTCTCCGCAGAGGCTGTACCGTAAATCGTGTCGGCGCCGTCGCCACCCCGGTAAGACGTGGCGTCGAGATCGGCCTTCAGCCACTTGCTGGCGTCGGCAAACAGGATCTGCTCGATCGGCGCCGCATCATAGACGTACGTCGAAAAATGATTTTTGATAGTGATCTTCTCGGCGCCTATGGTCACGTACAGGTTGAGCGAATCGCGGCTGAGCACGGCGTCGGCAGCCTTGACGTCCAGCAGCTTCAGTGTGTCGATGTCCTTAGCGGCGCCCAGGTCATTGATCGTGTCGTTGCCGTCACCCTTTTGCCAGGTATAGGTGTCCCCGCCAAAGCCACCGTACAAAGTGTCCGCGCCCTTACCACCCAGGAAGGTCTCCGCTGAGGCTGCGCCATAAATCACGTCGGCGCCATCACCACCGCGGTAGAGCGCGGCATCAAGGTCCGCCTTCTGCAACTTGCTGCCATCGGCAAACAGGATCTGCTCGATCGGCGCCGCATCATAGACGTACGTCGCAAAATGATTTTTGATGGTGATCTTCTCGGCGCCTATGGTCACATACAGGTTAGCCGTATCGCGGCTGAGCACGGCGTCGGCAGCCTTGATGTCCAGCAACTTCAGTGTGTCCACGTCCGCAATTGCACCCAGGTCATTGATCGTGTCGTTGCCGTCTCCCTTCAGCCAGGTGTAGGTGTCCCCGCCAAAGCCGCCATACAAGACATCAGCACCTTTGCCACCCAGGAAAGTCTCCGCGGAAGCCGTGCCATAAATCACATCGGCGCCATCACCACCCCGGTAGAGGACGGCATCAAGGTCCGCCTTCTGCAACTTGCTGCCATCGGCGAACAGGATCTGCTCGATCGGCGCCGCATCATAGACGTACGTCGAAAAATGATTTTTGATAGTGATCTTCTCGGCGCCTATGGTCACGTACAGGTTGAGCGAATCGCGGCTGAGTACCACGTCGGCCGCCTTGGCGTCCACCAGCTTCAGCGTGTCCACGTCCGCAATTGCACCCAAGTCATTGATCGTGTCGTTGCCGTCTCCCTTTTGCCAAATGTAGGTGTCCCCGCCGGCGCCGCCGTACAGGGCATCAGTACCTTTGCCACCCAGGAACGTCTCCGCGGAAGCCATGCCATAAATCACATCGGCGCCATCACCACCGCAGTAGAGGGCGGCATCGAGGTCCGCCTTCTGCAACTTGCTACCATCGGCGAACAGGATCTGCTCGATCGGCGCCGCATCATAGACATATGTCGAAAAATGATTCTTGATGGTGATATTCTCGGCGCCTATGGTCACGTACAGATTGAGCGAATCGCGGCTGAGCTGTACGTCGGCAGCTTTGACGTCCGCCAGTTTCAGCGTGTCGATGTCCGTAGCGGCGCCCAGGTCATTGATCGTGTCGTTACCGTCTCCCTTCAGCCAGGTGTAGGTGTCCCCGCCAAAGCCGCCATATAAAGTGTCGGCCCCCTTGCCGCCTTCAATGGCGTCGGCCAGGGATGTTCCCCACAACATGTCATTACCGCTTGTCCCCAAATACAAGGACGGCGCCGCGTCCAGCACGGACTTCTGCCAGGTGCTGCCGTCGCTGAATTGAATCTGCTCCAGCGCCGCGGGTGTGTTGCCGAAATGGTTGACGACCTTGATCTGCTCAGTGCCTATGGTGATGTAGAGGTCGTCCGCCCAGCGGCTGAGCCTCATTTCGGAAGCGTTGACGTCCAGAAACCGCAAGGTGTCCCCTACGAAGCCCACACCGCCCATCTCGTTGATGGTGTCGTTGCCGTCTCCCTTTGACCACAGGAAGGTATCCGAACCATTGCCGCCATTGAGGACATCGGCGCCTTTGCCTGCGCTGAATACATTGTCAAGGCCTGCCTTGGCATTCAAGGAGTCCGCGCCTGCCGTGCCGAGAAGAGGGTTGCCTCCCATGGTGGCAAGATAAAGTTCAAATCCCTGCCCTTGGATATTGCCTTGCTGCCGCAGCTTGACGGATATTTGTGCGCCGGCTTCGTCCATGGTGTTAAGGCTCCTTGCGAAGCTGGCGATCAAGCCCTGACCCTGTGCCGGGTTCGCGTTGTATTGTGCTTTCAGCGTCGCTACCAAGGCACTGACGTCCCATTCAAGGCTGTGGTTGTCCAGGGTAAAGCGCAGGCCTATGCTCTCATAGAGTGGCCTGAACACGGTTTGCGCCATTAACTGGCCGTCTACCCATTGGACCAGTTGGTCATAGGCCTTGAGCAGGACGGGCGCAGCTTGACCGTGCGGGTTGGGATCCCGCTCACCCCAGCACCAAGTGCCAAGGTAGCTTTCACCCAGAAAGGTCTCCAGCGTGGCGAGCTTGCGCGCGTCACCGATGGCGTTGCCGTAGTACCGCGTCTGGGCGCGGCTGGCCGGATCGATATCCTGCACGCCGGCCCAGCGGTAGATGATGTCGTTAAGGAGGCCTGCGCGCACGCCCCCATCGCTGGCACCGGCATATTGCTGCACCAGTGCCTGCAGCTTGCCGCTGGCGTCGCGCGCCATGGCCTGGTGCAGGCTGTGCACATTGCCGAAACCCTCGATGTCGGGCAAGGCGGCAATGGTGTCGTTGACCGCCATCAGGTCGGTATCGATAGTGCGCGCGGTGTCCACGGCAAACCAGACGTCGTCCATGGCGCGGTTCTGTCCGGCCGTGGTGGTGAAGCTGCCGACCTGCAGGTGCTGGTTGCCGTTGGCGTCTGTGACGGTCTGGTTGGTGTAGCCGGTGTTCAGGCTCTTGACGCCGGCTTCAGCCAGGGTCAGCAGTTCACCGGCATCCACCACACCATTGCTGTTGGCGTCCTTGAAAACACGCAGCTGGCTGGCGGCGGCGTCGTTGGCATCGACCTTGCCGTCCTTGTTGGAATCCAGGTCGGCCAGCGCGGTAAAGCCGTTATCCGCCTTGCTGCCATTCTTCAGGACCGTGTTGTTGCCAAACAGTTCGGCGCCGTTGTCGATCTGGCCGTTCCCGTTCCGGTCCCAGACCAGCATGCCATCGTTCCGGCCCACCCAGCCGGACTGTTCGGCAAACTTGTTGCCGTCGTGGTCGAAGTGGATGCCAGCGGTTTTCCCCAGAGTCTCTGCGCCGTTGAGGCCGTCGAGGTCGAGGATCAGAGGACTCCGGGTTATTTCGGCCGTGCCGAACTGAGTTTTCAGGGAGTTGATGAGGCTCTTAATAGCAGCACCTACGTCCCCGACCGTGTATCCCTTCTGATTGGCAACCAATTGGGCAACTGCAGCTGTAAGTCCTAAAACTCCGATCAACGGGGCAGCAATAGTGGCACCGGTTGTAACTGCTACGACAGCAGCCACGACCGTAGCGGCTCCCGCAACAACTTGAATAATGTCACCTAGGCTAATGTCACTTGGCGAGACATCATGGTTCAATTCAGCGGCAATCTTGACAAGAGTAAAGCCACCAAGTACAGCTTGAACTTGTCCATTAACAGCAAGCGTCGTAAATGGTCCGGCGAAAGAGGCAAATACGTTTCCTCCTGCAATACCTACCCCTCCAACACTACCAGAAGTTTGTCCAGAAAATGCATCTGAAATTGCCGTTCCATTGTCTAGAACGGTCGGGACTATTGCGATGATGTCGATGGTTGATGCCATTTTGTATTCCAATTAATTTTTATCTGAGAAGAAAAAAAATAGACTCGCTGAAACGTACATATTCAGAAAGGCCAACGCGAGCAAGCGCGCGCCCGGTCTTTTATTTTTTAGAATTTTTTTCAAATTCGTAAAAAAAGAATCGTCATTCCTCATTTCTTCGAGAAACGGAAAGCTCACAACCAGAAGGAAAATTCCGGAGAGGGTGAAATAAGTCAATTTGTATAAAAGCACTGTGAGACCACTTTTGATGCTCAGCGATTAAGAAGGCAAGTCGCTATTGGCCTACTTGTTGGTTGCTTGGAGATTCTGAAAAATAGATTCCGGAACAGCCATATGGCGCCGGAAGCAATAAGAAACTTTGCGTGCCCGTGTTTCCCAAAAAGATGACTCGTCACGTCTTGCAGCCACTTCCATCGCATCGTGGATTCACTGGGATCAAACCACTGAGACAGTCCAAGACAAATCAAGGAGACTGAAAGCACGATTGGCAATCGCCTGTCGTTTTCTAATTTCATTTTTTCTGTCCTTTTTCCGCTCTGATCGTTTGAATTAACTCAATGGTTTTTGTCGCCTCGCCATAGCCAGCGTCCAGACTGCTTTTCGCCCATCGCATCGCCAAGTCCAGGTCTTCGGGGACCCCTTTTCCAGTTGCATAAAACCGAGCCATGACGTCTCGGGCTTGTCCATCGCCCAAGTAAGCCGATGACTGAAACCATTGCATCGCTTGAGCAAGGTCCTGGGGCATGTCGGGTAGTTCCCCTAGATATATCCATCCAATGAAGTAATGCGCAGTTGCATCTCCTTGTGCTGCAGCACTTTTCAGCCATCGGATGGCTACAGCGGTGTTTTGACTGACACCGCGACCGTCCATGTACATCAGGCCCAGCCGCGTTTGGGAAGCCGTAAAGCCCTTCAAAGCCAGGTCTTGGTGCAGTGGAAAAGCTTCGGTGTAGTTCTTCTCTTTTTCGTAGTCGCGTGCCAGGCGGTACTGGGCCTTGACCTCACCGGCTGCCATGGCCTCGCGAAGAAGAACTTTTGCGTAAGCTTTATCCGTCGGGTGCCACCAGATGTCATCCGTGTACAGCTGCGCCACAAAAACTTTCTCGGAGGGCATGTAGGTCGTGCGGGCCAGTACGTGTACTGCCGCCAAAGCGAATCCAAGTACCAGAACAAGTGCGATCACGCACCACTTCAACAACCAGATAAGCCTTTGGCCGGCAAGAAGAAATGACTCCACGGCGGGGTGGGTGGCTTTGTCAGATTCCTTTTGACCGAGTACTGGATTCATTTCTTGCCCTCTTTGAGGGATTGAATGAACTGGATCGTGACCTGCGCCGGCGCATGGCCGGCGTCCCGGCTCTTGTCCGCCCAATACATCGCCAAGTCGAGGTTTTTGGGCACCCCTTCCCCAGTTGCATACAAGCCCGCCAAGGTGTCCTGGGCTTGCGCATTGCCGAGGTAGGCCGATGACTGGATCCATTGCGCAGCCTGGGCAATGTCGCGGGGCGGGTTGGGCTTGTCTCTCAGATAGATAAAGCCAAGGGCAAGGTGAGAAAGGGGATCGCCTTGTGCGGCCGCGGTTTTCAGCCATTTGATGCCTTCAGCGGTGCTCTGGCTGACGCCCCAACCCTCGACATACAACACGCCCAGCCGTCTTTGGGCGTCAATAAATCCTCTCGATGCCAGGTCCTGGTACAAGGGGAAGGCTTGCGCATAGTTCTTCTCCATTTCGTACTCGTACGCCAGGAGGTACTGGGCATTGGCGTTACCGGCACTGACAGCCTCGCGAAGAAGTTCTTTTGCGTAAGCCTTGTCCGCCGGGTGCCACCAATACTCGCCCGAGTACAGCTGCGCCAACTCAATTTGCGCCCTGGGTATACCCACAACCCGCGCCAGCAAATGGACGGTCGTCAGAACAAGTCCATAAACCAGCAAGACCGCGATCACACCCCAGGTCAGCCACTTGAGGAGACGCTGGCCCGGTGCCTCGGTGGGGTTCGATGATTTTGTAGAGGCTGTGGTTTGACCGGCGTGCGCATCCTCATGCAGGCCTTCCCGCAGATCCGGATACTCATCGGCTCGATCGAAAAAATCCACGCCCTCTTCCTTTGCTTTGCATCAGTCGCTGGACTGTAAAGAGAGGAAGGAAAACACGCCAATAGCGTTTAAACATCCGCGCATACACATCTCTCATACAGCGAATTGACACAAACCGCTGTGTGAATGGACACAAACGCAGGTATGGACACAGACCCAAAACACGCGCGCGTGAATGCATCACGCACGCATGCACGCATGCACGCGAAAAAATGGATTGAATGTGGAGGGCTCTCAGCGCCCTTGGCGAAGGCGAGGTAGAGGCGAAAAAAAAAGCAGCGCCATGGCGCTGCTTGTCAAACCGGCGTCCCCGCGCCTGAAGCGGGTCGCTCAAGCGCCCGCGGTCAACCCCACGCTCGCGCGTCCATCCGCCCCCACCGGCACATCGCCTGCCACGGTGACGCGGCGCACCACGCGGTGCTGGTCGCCGTAGTCGTTGATGGCGTAGTGCTGGGTGGCGCGGTTGTCCCAGGTGGCGACGTCGCCTTCGGTCCAGCGCCAGCGCACGGTGTTCTCCAATTGCGTGATGTGTTTGTGCAGCAGGCCCAGCAGGTGCGCGGAATCATGCGATGACTGCCCCACCAGGCGTTTGGCGAAGTGGCCCAGCAGCAGCACGCGCTCGCCGGTTTCGGGGTGGACCTGCACGACCGAGTGTTCGGTCTCTATCAGTTTGGCGGTAAAGGCTTTGCGGTAGGCGCGTGTGGCGTCGTCGTCGGCGTCGGGCGATGCCGCGCGCGAGCCCGCGTAGTCGTTGCCGTGCACGGCAATTGACGACTCCAATTCAAGTCAACTCGATGAGTCGCGTGGCGCTTCACTTCCCCAAAGCAGGCTATCTCATCGATTTATGAGCAGATGTTGATCGCGTTTGCTGAATTCCAACTTTGATTGATTAAACGCAAGATTCGTCCCATGCAAAGCCCATCAACCGAAACCTGGTGCAGGAGTTGATTCGCCGGTCTGGAAGATGAGCGATGCATGTCCCGTTTGACGTTTTTCGTCGTTCAATTTAATCAAAGTGAGATATCCAAAATGAAGCTCAAGAACAAGGTTGCATTCATCACCGGCGGCACATCGGGCATCGGCCTGGAAACCGCAAAGCTGTTCCAGGCTGAAGGCGCCCAAGTGGTGCTCGTCGGCTCCAACGAAGAGCGTCTGGCCGCAGCCGGAAAGGAGCTTGAGGGCAAGGCTCTGCTGGTCCGCGCCGACGTCCGCAAAGTGGCCGAGATTGAGCGTGCAGTTGAAGAAACACGCGCCAGGTTCGGTCGCATCGACGTCCTGTTCGCCAATGCCGGCGCCACCACGGTCGCTCCGCTCGAGGCCGTGACGGAGGCGTATGTCGCCGACAACCTCGCGCTCAATTTCACCGGCACGTTCTTCACGATCCAGAAGGCAGCGCCTGTCATGACGCAAGGCGGCAGCATCATCGTGACGACGTCGTTCCTGAACACGATCGGCTACCCCGGCCTGTCGATCCTCGCGGCAACCAAGGCCGCGACGCGCTCGCTTGTCCGCACCCTGGGCGCGGAACTGGCGCCGCGAGGCATTCGTGTGAACGCGGTCAGCCCGGGCGCGATCGCGACGCCCTTCTACAGCAAGATCGGCCTGCCCGACAACGTGCTGTCGGAAATCGCCGCCAGCATCACGCAGAAGGTCGGCCTGAAGCGCTTCGGCAATGCGGCGGAACTCGCGAAGACTGCGCTGTTCCTGGCCTGTGACGACTCGTCGTACACGACGGGCGCGGAACTGGTCGTGGACGGTGGCCTGACCCAATTCTGATGACCTCACAAGAACCCTGAAAGCTGCGCTGCCCAAACGGCCGTGGACACTTGCAAGGCCAATGGGCGTCTTAAAGCGCTGGGATGCGTCCGAAGTCCGCCAGCGCCTCGCGAAGTTTCGGCACGGCGAAGTCGATGAACCGGCGCAGCTTCATCGGCATCATGTCCCGCGACAGATAGACGAGATGCACCGGTATGGGGTCGACCTCGAACTCCTCCAGGATGAATTGAAGTTTTCCGGTGCCCACCGACTCCGCCACGTCGTGTTCGAGCAGCAGCGTCGCGCCCACGCCATCGATGGCGGCATCGGTCGCCGCATCTGGAGACGAGACGAGCAATCGCGGTGTTTCCGTGATCGTGCAAGTCTCGTTGGCATCCGGATGGCGAAAGCGCCACGGCGACAGGTAAGGGCTGTCGAACACGACGCGAGGGTAGTCGTGAAGGTCCTCAGGGCTGCGCGGCACGCCGTGCTGCTTCAGCAGATTCGGGCTCGCCACCACCACGACTCGCAACATGCCGACCCGCGTGGCGACGAGGCTGCTGTCTTTTAGCCGGCCAATCCGGATCGCGATGTCTGCCTGCGAATCGACAAGGTCGATGTTGCGGTCGGACTGCAGGAGTTGAATCCGGATCTCGGGAAACAGCGTGAGGAATTGATTGATGACGGGAAGCACCCGCAGGCGCGCGACCTGCACCGGCGTCGTGATGACGAGCTCACCACGCGGGTTCGTGAACTCACCGGCAGCGCGACGTTCCTGTTCATCGACCTGTTCGAGAATCCGCCTTGCAGCGACGACGTAGTCGGTCCCTGCCTCCGTCAGCAAGAGCTTGCGTGTCGTCCGAACGAGAAGCTTCGTGCCCACCAGCGCTTCGAGATCGTTGACATTGCGAGTCAGCGTGGCGACGGGGATTCGCAATTTTCTGGCGGCGGCCGACAGGCTTCCTTCCTCCACGGAGGACACCAGCATCGCCATCGCTTCCAGTCTGTCCACTTTGAATTACTTCCAAAAGCCGGCAACGAAAATATTCTGTCGCGGCGGCAGAGCCCGATCGAGGTAAGCGAGATCAGCGAACGGTCAGCCCCGTTTCGCCACGATCTTGATCCAGCGCCGCGCCCAATGCGGCTTGATCGACAGTTTACCTATTTACGGATAGATTTTTAATCCTCAAGCAAGCGCACCTTGACGCTCTTGCCTTTGACTTTGCCCGTGGAGAGCTTGTTCAGCGCGTCGTTCGCGATGCGGCGGTCCACGGCCACATAGGTCGAGAACTCATTGACGTTGATCTTGCCGACCTGCTCGCGCGTGAAGCCGGCCTCTCCGGTCAGCGCGCCCAGCACGTCGCCGGCGCGGATTTTTTCCTTGCGGCCGCCGACAATTTGCAGCGTGACCATGGGCGGCAACAGCGGCTCATTGCTGGCGGGCGTCAGCTCGGTGAGTTTGTGCCACTCGGACTCGGCCTTCTGCAGCACTTCGATTTTTCCGACGTGGCCCATCTCGTCCATGCTGGCCAGGCTGATGGCCCAGCCTTCTTCGTCGGCGCGGCCGGTGCGGCCTATGCGGTGGATGTGCACTTCGGCATCCGGTGTGACGTCGACGTTGATGACCATCGCAAGCTGCGCGATGTCCAGGCCGCGCGCGGCCACATCGGTGGCCACCAGCACCGAACAGCTGCGGTTGGAGAACTGCACCAGCACCTGGTCGCGTTCGCGCTGCTCAAGTTCACCGAACAGGGCCAGGGCGCTGAAGCCCTGCTCTTTCAGATAGGCCACCAGGGCGCGGCACTGCGACTTGGTGTTGCAAAAGGCCAGCGTGCTGGCCGGGCGGAAGTGCCGCAGCACCTGCGCGACGGCGCCCAGGCGGGCTTCGTCGTGGTCGCTGTCGGGCACCTGGTACCAGCGCTGCTGTATCTTGGTTTTTTCATGCTGCGCCTGCACCGTGATGGTTTGCGGCGCCTTCATGAACTGCTGGCTGAGCTTGGCGATGCCTTCGGGATAGGTGGCCGAGAACAGCAGGGTCTGCCGCTCTTTGGGGCACTGCTTGGCGACGGTGACGATGTCCTCGAAGAAGCCCATGTCCAGCATGCGGTCGGCTTCGTCGAGCACCAGGGTGTTGAGCGCTTCCAGCGTGAGGTTGCCGCGCGCCAGGTGGTCCATGATGCGGCCGGGCGTGCCGACCACGATGTGGGCGCCGTTTTCCAGGCTGGCGGTCTGGTTGCGCAGCGGCACGCCGCCGCACAGCACCACGACCTTGGTGTTTTCTTCGGCGCGCGCCAGGCGGCGGATCTCGGTCGCGACCTGGTCGGCCAGCTCGCGCGTGGGGCACAGCACCATAGCCTGCACCGCGAAGCGCCGCGCATTGAGGTTGGCCAGCAGCGGGATAGCAAAGGCGGCGGTCTTGCCGCTGCCGGTTTTGGCCTGGGCAATCAGGTCCTTGCCCAGCAAGGCCACCGGCAGGCTGGCAGCCTGGATGGGCGTCATGTTCAGGTAGCCGAGCTGCTGCAGGTTGGCCAGCGTGGCGGGGGTCAGCGGCAGGCTGGCGAAGTCGGTATTGGGCGTCGAAGAAGGGGATGCGGGGGAGGAACTCATCCCCCATTATCGGTGTTGGCCCTAAAACATCCATTTAGCGGTGGTTAAACACAGGTCTGCGCTTCTCGACGAAAGCGGCCGTTCCCTCTCTCGCGTCCTGCGAGGCCGCGGCGATCATGAACTGCGCGGCCTCAATCGCCAGGCCCTCGTCGATGGAAACATTGAGCCCGCGTGTCACGGCGCGCAGCGACGCCGCTACCGCCACGGCGGAGTTTTCGGCGACGCGGTCGGCCATGCGCAAACAGGCCGGCAGCAGCTCATGGGCCGGCACTACGTGGTTGACCAGGCCTATCAGCAGGGCTTCCTCGGCGCTGATGGCGTCGCCGGTCAGGATCATTTCATTGGCGCGCTTGCGGCCTATGTGGCGCGGCAGGCGCTGCGTGCCGCCGAAGGGCGGCGGAAAGCCGAGGCGGATTTCGGGTTTGGCAAAGCTCGCGTGTTCGGCCGCGATGGCGATGCTGCAGGCTTCCATGGTTTCGCAGCCGCCGCCGAAGGCGATGCCGTTGACGGCCGCGATGACGGGCTTGGGGTAGTTCTCGATGCGCCGCGTCATGGCCTGGCCGCGCATCACGAAGTTTCGGTACGCCGCCTCGGGTGAAGCGGCAATGTCGGGCGCAAAGCCTGCAATATCGGCGCCCGCGCTGAAAGCCTTGTTGCCCTGACCGGTGAGGATCAAGCAACGCACGCAGTCGTCGCGCTCCAGGGCATTGAGCCTGTCCATCAATTCGTCTATCAACTCATAACTGAGCGCATTGAGTTTTTCGGGGCGGTTCAGGGTGAGCACTACATGCTGGCCGTGGCGTTGGCTTTCTATCAGCATGTGGTCTCCGTGCATTGCGGCGCAGTCGCGAAGTCCAGGACACCACAACCGCGCGGCGCTCCGACAAAATAAGTCGCGGCTTGCGGCGTGACGAAAGACTGGCCGCGCTCCAGCACGACGTCGCTGTCGCGCAGACCGGCCAGCGCATCGCTGGTGATCCAGAGGCAGCCGCTGGTGCAGGCCAGGACCTGGCCGCGCGGCAGGCGGAAGGGTTGGGGGATAGACCCGAGCTTGAGCGGGGATTTCGGAGTTGACGGGGGTAGAGGGCTTTGTCGGGCATGCATGGCGGACTCCTTGGAAAGTGTGGTTTGATTCTTCTTTGGAACCGGCCCCGGCGGCCGGATGGTTTGTCATCCGGGGTATTCCTCTTACTCATACCGCTCATGCAACTGATGCCATGCTGAACCCTTCCTCCTCCCACGTACTGCGCGCCATGTCGCTGGACGCGATACGCGGCTTTGAATCGGCGGCGCGGCACCTGAGCTTTACGGCCGCGGCCGAAGAGCTGTGCATCACGCAATCTGCCGTCAGCAAACAAATCAAAAGCCTGGAAGACGCGCTGGGCGCGGCGCTGTTCCTGCGCGGCGGCAAGGGTTTGAGCCTGACGCCGCAAGGCCGCGAGCTGTATGAAGCGGCCCGCGCCGCGCTGGGGCAGCTGGCCTCGGCCGTGGACCGCCTGATGGCGGTGGACAGGCAGTCGGTGGCGGTCACCACCACGCCTTCTTTCGCCGCGCTGTGGCTGGCGCCCAAGCTGGCGAAATTCCAGCGGCTGGAGCCGGCCATCGACGTGCGCGTGGACGCCTCGGAAACCCGCGTGAACCTGGAACGCGAAGGCATGGACCTGGCCGTGCGGCTGTATCCGGTGCAGCAGGGCGACGAGGGCCCGCCGCCGCTGCTGCAGGAGCAGGCCCTGCTGGTGGCAGCGCCGGCCGTCGCGGCGCGCATCCATGCCGCGGCCGACATCCTGAGCACACCGCTGCTGGTGTACTACGACCCGGCCACGCGTTTCCCCTGGATGTCGTGGCCGGACTGGTATGAGCGCCTGGGCTTGAAGCAATCGGCGCAGCAGCCTTGCCTGTATTTTTCGCAGTACGAGCATGTGCTGAACGCCGCCGTGCAGGGCGCCGGCCTGGCGATAGGCCGCACGCCGCTGGTGCTGCCGCTGCTGCGCAGCGGCCAGCTCACGGTGGTCTTGCCGGGCGAGACGGTGGCGGGCCTGGCTTACCGCATCGTGAGTTCGGCCCACAGCGCGGAGCGGCCGGCGGTGCGGAAATTCCGCGCCTGGCTGGAGCGTGAACTGGCGCTGGAAGCGATAGGCTGAAGGCTAGGACCAGGCGCCGGTGGCGTCCAGCACGGGCGACAGTTCCGCATCGCCCCAGCGCAGCGGCAAGGAAGATTCCACCAGCCGCATCGATTGCACCTTGAAGCGCATCAAGCGCTGCGCGCCGGCGAAGGAATCCACCTCGGGGCCGTCCCAGATGATGTCGGCCGTGACGGCCACATACAGCAGATCGCCGTTGTCGAAATCGACAAACAGCAGGCCGGCGCGCGGGTTCACCACGAGGTTTCCCAGGGTGTTGAAGAAGTAGTTGCCGACAAAGTCCGGCACGGTCAGCGTGCCGTCGGCCTCCACCCGCACAAAGCCGGGCTTGCCGCCGCGGTGCGAGACGTCGACGCCGCCGGCGCGGCCGGCCTCTTCGCCATCGCCGTCGCCCGCATAGGCGGTGGCGATGAACAGGGTGTCGGCCTGCTCGATCATGCGGCGCGCCGCATCGCTCAGGTGCGCCGACTCATGCACCACGGGCCCGGCCGCCGGCGCGGGGCGGTCCACATACAGAGGTTCGCGCGCCTGGATGTACTTGGGGCAGTTACCGAAACTCTGGCTCAGTTCCACCGCGAAGCCCGAACCATTGACGCCGCGGACGATGCCGTTCATGCGGTTGCGCCGGCGCGTGTGCGGCTCTATGCCCAAGAGGCCTATCGCGGCGCCGTCCACCAACGTGCCCTGCAAAGGGTCGCCGGCCAGCGGCTGCGCGCGCAGCAACAAATGGCGCGCGTCGGGCGAATGGATAAAGCCCGGCGGCTGGGCCAGTATCGAGGCCCAGGGCTGGCCGCCAGCGTCCACCGTGCCCGCGACCACAAAAGGCAGTTGCTCAAAAAACTCGCGGTGCTGGTCGGGCATGAAGTCGCGGATCACGCGCGGGCCGATTTCCTCCATGCGCGCGCGCACGGCCGGGCTCACACGTGCCTGCACCGCGCGCTCGCCCACATGGAAGGTGGGCGCGGCAATCATGCTGCAAGTCCTATCGGTGTCCTGACCATGGGCACAAAGCGCGGCAAGGCCTCGATGCGTGCCAGCCAGGCGCGTATGCGCGGGTAGGCCTCCAGCGAGACATTGCCTTCGGGCGCATGGGCCGAGTAGCTGTAGTTGGCGATGTCGGCCAGCGTGGGCGTGCTGCCCGCGAGGAAGGCCGACTGACCGAGCTGCTGCTCCATCACCGAGAACAGGGCGTGGGCGCGTTCAATGGCCTCCGCGCTTTCGGGACGCTTGAAGAGCTGGATCACCCGCGCCGCCGCCGGCCCGTAGGCGAGCTGCCCGGCCGCCACCGAGAACCAGCGCTGCACCGCCGCGGCGGCCAGGGGGTCGCGCGGCATCCATTGGTCTGCATCGGCGGCATAACGCGCATTGAGGTAGACCAGGATGGCGTTGGAGTCGGCCAGCGTGACCTCGCCGTCCTGGATCACCGGCACCTGGCCGAAGGCGTTCATGGCCAGGAAGGCCGGCGTCTTGTGCCCCTTGGTGGCCAGGTCGATCTCGATGCGTTCGAAAGGCAGGCCCAGGAGAGACAGAAACAGTTCCACCCGGTGCGAATGGCCGGAGATGGCGACGCGGTACAGGCGAATGGGCTGTGCGGGCTGGGCTTTGGCGGCGGGTGTGCTCATGATGGGCTTTCGGTTGGTTGCAGGATGAAGATGCTTTCTCTGGGATGGATTCTGTTTGAACCGTTATTCTGAATAAATGGCCTTGTTGCTATTTGACTAATCCATTAACTGGATGAATCACCGGAAGCGGCGTAGCATGTGGCCCATGGACAAGCTCAGGGCCATGCAGGCCTTTATTCACATCGCCGAACAAGGCAGCCTCACGGCCGCGGCCCAGGTCATGGAGTCGTCGCTGCCGGCCATGGTGCGCACGCTGGCAAGCTTTGAAGCGCAGCTGGGCGTGCGGCTCTTCAACCGCACGACGCGCCGCATCTCGCTGACCGAGGAAGGCCGGCGCCACCTGGAGAGCTGCCGCCAGCTGCTGGCCGCGCTGGCCGATGCCGAGGCGGCGCTCTCGGCCGACGCGGCCGAGCCCGCCGGCCACCTGACGATCACCGCGCCCATGCTGTTCGGCCAGATGCACGTGGCGCCGGCCGTCACGCGCTTTGTGCAGCAGCACGAGAAGATGCGCTGCTCCATGGTGCTGCTGGACCGCGTGGTCAACCTGCTGGAAGAAGGCATCGACGTGGGCATACGCATAGGCGAGCCCGAAGACTCCAGCCTGGTGGCGCAGAAGGTGGGCTATATACGCCGCCTGGTGGTGGCCAGCCCGGACTGGCTGCGCCGACATGGCGTGCCGAAACACCCGAAAGACCTGCTCAAGGCCAACTGCGTGCGCATCACCGACCATTCCCCCACATGGGGCCCGTTCAATGACCAGGGCAAGCCGCTTCGCCTGGCGGTCAGTGGTAATCTGGAGTTCAACCAGATCGCACCGGCCGTGGCGGCCTGCGCGGCGGGCGCGGGATTCGGCTCGTTTTTCTCTTACCAGGTGGCGCCTTTTTTAAAGACCCAACAGCTGCGCACCGTGCTGGAGGATTTCGAGCCGCCGCGCCGGCCCATCAACATTGTTTACCCGCACGCCCGGCTGCTGCCCATGCGCACGCGGGTGTTCATCGAGTGGATGAAACAGGAACTCAAGGAGTTCCAGGCTTGAGGGCCGGCATTCAGGCACCAGATACAGACAAGGAAAGAGGGAACACAGCGTATGCAGACATTTGACTTTGACCTTTTTGTGATCGGCGGCGGCAGCGGCGGCGTGCGCGCCGCGCGCATGTCGGCCCAGCGCGGCGCGCGCGTGGGCCTGGCCGAGTTCGCGGCCATGGGCGGCACCTGCGTGAACGTGGGCTGCATCCCGAAAAAACTCTACAGCTACGCCGCCCACTACGGCGACAGCTTTGAAGAATCGCACGGCTTCGGCTGGGTCGGCGAAAAGCCGGTCTTCGACTGGGACATCCTGAAGGCCAATCGCGCGCGCGAGATTTCGCGGCTCAACGGCATTTACGTGCAGCTGCTCGAAAGCGCGGGCGTGAAGATCATCAAGGGCTGGGCCCGGCTGATCGACGAACACACCATCGAAGTCGACGACCAGAAATTCACCGCCAAACACATCCTGGTGTCCACAGGCGGTACGGCCACCGTGCCCGCCCTGCCGGGCCGCGAGCACGTGCTGACCTCCGACCACATGTTCGACCTCAACCCCTTCCCCAAGCGCCTGCTGGTGGTGGGCGGCGGCTACATCGCCTGCGAGTTCGCGTCCATCTTCAATGGCCTGGGTTCGGAAGTGACGCAGGTACACCGCCGCGACATGCTGCTCACCGGCTTTGACGACGACGTGCGCCGTTTTGTCGCCGCCGAGATGGGCAAGACCGGGGTGAAGCTGCAGCTGGGCAGCGAAGTCGATTCCATCACCAAGACGGACACCGGCCTGCAGATCGAACTCAAGCGCGGCGCCGCCGGTTTTGAGGTAGACGCGGTGCTCTACGCGACGGGCCGCGTGCCCAATGCCAACGGCATAGGGCTTGAAGCGGTGGGCGTGGCGGTCAACGCCGCCGGCGCCATCCAGGTCAACGACCGCTACCAGACCTCGGTGCCCTCCATCTACGCACTGGGCGACGTGACGGCGCGCATGCAGCTCACGCCCGTGGCGCTGGGCGAGGCCATGGTGGTGGTGGACGAACTCTTCGGCCCGGCCGCCGGCAAGAAGCCGCGCAACATGAGTTATGAATTTGTGCCGACCGCCGTCTTCACCCACCCCAACATCGGCACGGTCGGTTATTCAGAAGCCGATGCGCGCGCCAAATTCGGCAAGGTCACGGTGTTCCGCGCCGACTTCAAGGCCCTCAAGCACACGCTGAGCGGCAGCACCGAACGCACGCTGATGAAGCTGCTGGTCGAAGACGCCACCGACCGCGTGGTGGGCCTGCACATGGTGGGCCCGGACGCCGGTGAAATCGTGCAGGGCTTTGCCGTGGCCATGAAGGCCGGCGCTACCAAGGCCATCTTTGACAGCACGATCGGGATTCACCCCACCGTGGCGGAAGAGTTTGTGACGATGCGGGAGCCGGTCAGCAAATAACGGCGGCAACTTAACTACCCGTTCGCCCTAGGGTATCGAAGGGCCGGTGTGGCGCAGGGCTTCGATACGCCGTCAGGCGTACCCTGTCCTGAGCCTGTCGAAGGGTCAGCCTGAACGGTGTGATAGCTTGATCTGGAGCGGACTCAGTCCCCGTTCGCCCTGAGCTTGTCGAAGGGCTGGCTCAAGCCAAACGGGTCCAAAAACCTCTACCCCAATGGTGCAAAGGCTTCGACAAGCTCAGCCCGAACGGTGTGGTGATTGGATCTGGCCAGACTAAACCCCGTTCGCCCTGAGGTATCGAAGGGCCGGTGTGGCGCAGGGCTTCGATACGCCGTCAGGCGTACCCTGTCCTGAGCCTGTCGAAGGGTCAGCCCGAACGGTGTGAAGACCCGGGTTACGAAAACAATATCAGTCCGCGTCCGGATCTTCCGGCGTATCTGAATCCGGCTCCCTGTCCTTGAGCCGCTCATCCAGCCGCTGGCGAATCGCGCCAGCCTCGTCCAGAAACTGCGGCACCGGCACCGCGGGCGCCATGCGCAGCGCAGGCGGGTAGATGGTGGACAAATAGAGCTTGTTCGACAGGCGCTTGTTCTGCAGCCAGTTGGTGCCCAGCATGGCGACCAGGCCCAGCACGGCGATGCCCGCCACCAGGCCGGCCAGGCCCCGACGGCGCTGCGGGACGATGACCGTGAGGTGCATATAGATGGCGGCCGCGCCGCCCAGCAGCACCAGCAGCCCCTCAAAACGCGCCAGGCTTTCCAGCGAGAACATGAAGGCCAGCAGGCCGGCCAGCGTGGACACCGCCTGCACCGCAAGCGAGCTGAAGCAGGCGATGCGCACATGGCGCCAGAACTGCAGGTGGCCGGTGAACAGCTTGGTGGCCAGCGCCCACAGCCCGCCCCAGACGGCGATGCCCAGGGCGACCGCGCCCAGCACGCCGGGCAGTTGCCGCGCCAGTTGCGAGGGCTCGGTCAGCGTGAGCCAGGACTGGCCCAGCACCAGGGCCAGCATGCCGGCCAGCGCGACCAGCGTCCAGCCGGTGGTGCGCCACGGGAAATGCGGCAGGGGTTCTTCAGCCGCCACGGGCTCCTCAGCCAGGCGCAGGCCCAGCTTGAGCCGCCCCAGGGTCAGTTGCTCGCCGGCGGGCCAGTCGAATTGCGCATCGCGGCCGTGGCGGGCACGGCCCAGGGCCGCGCCGTTGGTGCTGTCCAGCACCTGAACCTTGATGCCGCCCTCGGGCGTACGACTGATGCGCAGGTGTTCGCCGGCCACGTGGCTGTCGTCCAGCACCAGGTCGGCCGTGAGGGCGCGCCCCACGGTGACGGGCCAGTGGCGCACGTCGAGGCGGGCGACCACGGCGCCGTTGCGGTCGGTGGCCTGCAGCAGGCCCAGGATGGGGGTGGCGCTCATTTGGCGGCCTCCCACTTGAAGCCGGCGAGGTAGTGCGCGACCAGCTTGAGGCCGTTCTCGAAACTCACGCCCTGCGCGTCCATGCGGCCCTGCACGCCGCGCGTGGACTGGTTGACCGACATGGTCAGCACCGACACGTCGTAGAGGCCCGGCAGCTTGCGGTAGGCGCTCATGCAGACCACGGCGCGCATGGGCATGCCGCCGGTGTCGATAAAGCGTTCCGAGCATTCGACGGGCGTGGCCTTGCGCGAGCCGCGTGTGGAAAAGGCCTCATTGGCAAAGCTTTGCGAGTACATCGCGGAAAAGCGCAGGGGCCCCAGCTTGGGCGCGTTGTAGGCCTCGTAGCGCAGGCGTATGTAGCCGGTGTTGAAGTCGCCGGCGAAGACGTGGCTGTCGATCTGGCAGTCGGTGCGTTCGAGGTCGAAGGCCTTGAAGTCGGGCTCGCGCCCGCGGCCCCAGCAGCGGGCCAGCGCGTCGTCGGGCACGGGCACGCTGTAGCCGCCGTGTTTTTGCGCGGTCAGCGGCTGGGCGGTGAAACGCTGCGTCAGCAGGGCCTGGTGCTCGCCGAGCTGGCGCGCAACTTCGGCATGCGCGGGTTTGGTGATGGGCTGGGCCGAGGCGGATTTCGCCAGCAGGGCCTGGGCGAATTCGGCGGGGATCAGAAAGCTCAGCAGGTCGCCGTCCAGCCGCTTGGAGACGTTGATGCCGACCACCTGGCCCGCGTCGTCGAGCGCCGGGCCGCCGCTCATGCCGGGGTTGAGCGCGCCGCCGAAAAAGATGCGCGGGTAAAAGCTGCGCTGCACCAGGCCGTTGTAGGTGCCTTCGGTCACGGCAAAGCCGATGTCCAGCGGGTTGCCCAGCGAGTAGATGCGCTCGCCGCGCGCCAGAGGCCGGTCGGCGCCGCGAAAGGCCAGCTGCGGCGTCGCGCCCGCGGCGGGGGTTTTCACGCGCAGCAGGGCCAGGTCGTTGCGCACGTCGAAGGCCAGCAGTTCGACCTCGGCCTCCTTGCCGTCCACCGGCACGTAAACGCCGCGGTAGCGCTCGGGCTCCAGCGCGAGCTGGCTGGCCACGTGGAAGTTGGTGATGATGAGGCCGTTGGCCGAGACAAAAAAGCCCGAGCCCACGCTGGCCTGGGTGTTGGAGTTGCGCAGCAGGGTGCGTATCTGCACCAGCTTGTCGCGTGTGGTCTCGTAGGCGCGCTGGGCATCGCGCGAGATCTGGGCCGGCGCGGCGGCGGGGGCGGCGGCTGCCGGCGCGGGGGCCTGGGCGTGCGCCGCCTGAAGGCACAGCGCCCCCAGGATGGCGGCCAGCATCGCGCGCAGTGGCCTGGAGGGCTTGGAATGGTTCATCGATGCATTCTAGGGCGTGAGTAAGGCCATGGCACTTGCCGCACAATGGTGGCATATCCCGTGCTTTACCTCGTCCATGAGAAGGAATCCCATGCGCCGCCTGCCAAACCTCCCGCTTTCGACACCCAAGGCCTGCCTGTTGGCCCTGGCCTTTATCGCAGCCGGCGCGGCGCAGGCCTCTTCGCCCGCCGCCTGGTCGGCGCACGACAAGGAAGTGGCGGCCGCCTGCGTCAAGGCCAGCGGCCTGAAGGACGCAAGGCCGGCAGGCCAGCCCATGGCCTATGACGACGGCGTGGGCATGACGGCCCTGCTGGTGGCCGGCCGCTACCCGCAGCCGCACATGAAGAACCGGGCGGGCCGCGTGCTGTGCCTGTTTGACCGCAAGAAGCGCGAAGCCGTGGTGACCGAGGCCGACCAGATCACCCTGGCGCCGGTTGCCGCCACAAAAACCAAGAAGTAATCCAGAAATAGAAAAACAGGTTATCGATCCATGCCTTATCTCCCCCCTTTTATTGCCCCCTCCCGCTACAGCGACCCCGCCGCCGCGCTGGTCCAGGTCCGCGCCATTTACGACCAGCAGATTGCCCACCTGCGCGACGCGATGCAGCGTTACGTGGCCGGCGAAACCCTGCCCGGCCACGTGCGCGCCTGCTACCCCTTTGTGCGCATCCACACCGACACGGTGGCGCGCGCCATCCTGGAGACGCCCGACATCTCGCAGCTGAGCTTCGGCTTCGTCGCCGGGCCCGGCCGCTTTGAGACCACGCTGACGCGGCCCGACCTCTACGGCAACTACTACCTTGAGCAGTTCCGCCTCTTGATGCAGAACCACGACGTGGAGCTCGAAATCGGCACCAGCACGCAGCCGATCCCCATCCACTTCTCGTTCGCCGAGAACGACCACATCGAAGGCAATATGACGGCGGCACGCCGCATGCTGATGCGCGACGTGTTCGACCTGCCCGACCTGGCCGCCATGGACGACGGCATCGCCAACGGCACCTACGAAGCGCTGCCCGGCGAGCCGCAGCCGCTGTCGCTGTTCACGGCCGCGCGCGTCGACTATTCGCTGCAGCGCCTGCGCCACTACACGGGCACCTCGCCGCACTGGTTCCAGAACTTCGTGCTGTTCACCAACTACCAGTTCTACATCGACGAGTTCGTGCGCCTGGGCCACGAGGCCATGGCCGACCCCGACAGCGAATACATCGCCTTCATCGAACCCGGCAACGTGGTGACGCGGCGCACCGGCCTGCCGGCCGCGGCCGGCGACGAGCTGGGCGTGCAGCCGCCGCGCCTGCCGCAGATGCCGGGCTACCACCTGCTGCGCGCCGACCGCAGCGGCATCACCATGGTCAACATCGGCGTGGGCCCGGCCAATGCCAAGAACATCACCGACCACATCGCGGTGCTGCGCCCGCATGCCTGGATCATGCTGGGCCACTGCGCGGGCCTGCGCAACAGCCAGCAGCTGGGCGACTATGTGCTGGCCCACGGCTATGTGCGCGAAGACCACGTGCTGGACGAAGAACTGCCGCTGTGGGTGCCGATCCCGGCGCTGGCCGAGATCCAGGTTGCGCTGGAAAAAGCCGTGGCCGACGTGACCCACGCCGTGGGCCCCGACTTGAAGCGCATCATGCGCACCGGCACCGTGGCCTCCACCGACAACCGCAACTGGGAGCTGCTGCCGGGCAACCAGCCGCAGCGCCGCTTCAGCCAGAGCCGCGCGGTGGCACTGGACATGGAAAGCGCGACGATTGCCGCCAACGGTTTCCGCTTCCGCGTGCCCTACGGCACCCTGCTGTGCGTGAGCGACAAGCCGCTGCACGGCGAGATCAAGCTGCCCGGCATGGCCAACCACTTCTACCGCGAGCGCGTCGACCAGCACCTGCGCATAGGCATACGCGCCATCGAGCTGCTGCGCGCCGAAGGCATCACGCAGCTGCACAGCCGCAAGCTGCGCAGCTTTTCGGAAGTGGCCTTCCAGTAAACCCGCCCGCACCCCATGAGCCAAGCGCCCCTCGTCCAGATCCGGGAAGCCACGCACGATGTCGTGATCGACATGATGTATGCGCGGCCCGACAACTTCACCGGCCAGGTGATCTACGGCCACACACTGTGCTTTCTGCACCCCGAGGCCGAAGCCTGCCTGCGCCGCGCGGTGACGGCGGCGCGCGGCTTTGGTTTCAGGCTGAAAATTTTTGACGCCTTCCGCCCGCACGAGGCGCAGGAAGCGCTGTGGGCGGTGCTGCCGGTGCCAGGTTATGTGGCCGACCCGGCCAAGGGATCCAACCACACGCGCGGCGTGGCGGTGGATTTGACCCTGCTGGACGCCGAGGGCAAGGAACTGGACATGGGCACGCCGGTCGACACCATGACGCCGGCCTCGCACCACTTTTACGCCGGCCTGCCGGCCGCGGTGCAGGTCAACCGCATGTATTTGCTGACCATCATGCTGGAGGCCGGCTTTGTGCACCACCCCATGGAGTGGTGGCACTACCAGTTGCCGGAAGCGAAGGAATTCGAGCTGGTCAGCAGCACGGTGTTTGCGGGCTGCCTGGACGCGGCGGCCTGAAACAGCCCCGCTTGCAAGCTCAGGCGTGCGGCGGCAATTGCCCGGTCGGCCCGGCGCCCTGGGGGCGTTCAACGCCGCCGGTGACCTCGGCGCGCATCAGCGGCAAAAACTGCGGGTATTCGCGCTGCATGAAATCCACCAGCGCCTCGCGCACCTTGCAGCGCAAATCCCAGTTGAGGCTGGAGTTGCCCGAGGTGACCAGCACGCGCAGCTGCATGCTGCGCTCGCCGGCTTCCACCACCTGCAGCAGGCACAGGCGTTTGTCCCATTCGGCGGCGGCTTCGCAGGCCTGGCGCGCGGCCTGGCGCAGCGGCTCCAGCGGCATGCGGTAGTCCACCCACACAAACACCGTGCCGATGATCTGCGCGCTGTTGCGCGTCCAGTTCTGGAAGGGGTTTTCGATAAACCACTGCAGCGGGATGACCAGGCGGCGTTCGTCCCAGATTTTCAGCACCACGTAGGTGCCGGTGATTTCCTCGACGCGGCCCCACTCGCCCTGCACGATGAGCACGTCGTCGATGCGCAGCGGCTGGGCCAGCGCGATCTGCAGCCCCGCGATCAGGTTGCTGAACACCGGGCGCGCCGCGATGCCGGCGACGATGCCGATCACGCCGGCCGAGGCCAGCAGGCTGGCGCCCAGCTGGCGCGCGCCGGGGAAAGTCATCAGCATCAGCGACAGGCCGGCGACCAGCACCATGAAGCCGGCCGTGCGCGCGAGCAGCCGCGTCTGGGTGTGGATGCGGCGCGCGTTGAGGTTGTCTTCGACCTCGACCGAATGCTGGCTGATGATGCCTTGCGCGACGCCGTCGATGGCGCGCAGCGCCAGCCAGGTGAGCGTGGCCAGCAGCAGCAGGGCATTGCCGTGGCGCACCTGCGAGATCAGCGCCAGCGTGTCGGGCGCCGCTTGCCAGACGGCCTGCAGGGCGATCAGCGGCAGCGCGACGCGCGATGGCCGCCAGCAACGGCGCGCGACCATGCCGGCCACCGGCAGGCCGCGCGTGATGCGCCAGATCACCACGGCGCCGACGCGGTGCACCACCAGGGCCAGCACCACGGCCACGACGGCCGAGAGCAGCACGCGCCAGGAGGAGTCTTCCAGCAGTTGAAGGTCGCCGAGGTTCATCGTGGGCAGGTTCTCAATCGGCCTTGCGCGGGCGCACCAGCGCGGCCGCGGTTTTGGCGTTGATGCGCGCGGTTTCCACGTCGGCATCGAAGGCCAGCGCCACGCCCATGCGGCGCTTGACGAAACTCTCGGGCTTGCCGAAGAGGCGGATGTCGGAGTTCGGCACGCGCAGCGCCTCGGCCACGCCCTCGAAGACGATGCCCAGCGCGTCGACGCCGCCGTAAATCACGGCGCTGGCGCCGGGAGTCTTGAGCGCGGTGTTGACCGGCAGGCCCAGGATGGCGCGCGCATGCAGCTCGAATTCGTTCTGCCACTGCGTGCACATGGTCACCATGCCGGTGTCGTGCGGGCGCGGGCTGACTTCGCTGAACCAGACATCGTCGCCCTTGACGAACAACTCGACGCCGAACAGGCCCTGGCCGCCCAGGTTGTCGGTCACGGCCTTGCAGATGTCGCGGCATTTTTGCAGCGCGGCCGGGCGCATGGGGTGCGGCTGCCAGCTTTCCACATAGTCGCCGCTGACCTGCACGTGGCCTATGGGTTCGCAGAAGTGGGTTTCAATTTTTCCGTCGGCGCCCACCGCGCGCACGGTGAGCTGGGTGATTTCGTAGTCGAAGTCGATAAAACCCTCGACGATCACGCGGCCGTGGCTCACGCGGCCGCCGGCCATGGCGTAGTCCCAGGCTTTTTTCACGTCGTCCGGCCCGGAGATCTTGCTCTGGCCCTTGCCCGAGGAGCTCATCACGGGTTTGACGATGCAGGGGTAGCCGGTGGTCGAATCAATCGCGGCCTGCAGCTCTTCCAGCGAATCGCAGAACACATAGGGGCTGGTCGGCAGGCCCAGGGTTTCGGCGGCCAGGCGGCGTATGCCTTCGCGGTCCATGGTCAGGCGCGCGGCGCGGGCCGTGGGGATCACGCGCACCGTGCCGGCGGCTTCGAGTTCTTCCAGCATGCCGGTGGCAATCGCCTCGATCTCGGGCACGACCAGGTCGGGCTTTTCTTTTTCAATCAGCGCCTTGAGCTGGGCCGGATCGCTCATGGTGATGGTGCGCGCGTGGTGGGCCACCTGCTGGCCGGGCGCGTTCTCGTAGCGGTCGGTCGCAATCGTCTCCACGCCCAGGCGCTGCAGCGCGATCAGCACTTCCTTGCCCAGCTCGCCGGAGCCGAGCAGCATGACTTTGGTGGCGTGGGGGGACAAAGGGGTTCCGAAAGTGGTCATATGCGCTGAGGGTAAAGGTGAGAGAAGAGAAAACGAAGGCCGCGAGGCCGGGCGCCCGGGGCGCCGCTAGCGCTTACTTTACTGCACAAGCCCTGCGGCCCCAGGTAGGACGCCCGCTCACTTTGCCCTTGCGCGGCACCGGTCATTGCAATCAGATGACAATCATTCTCAATTGGAACATCTTCTGAAAGGCCCGCATGTCCACCACCCCCGCTTCCCCGGCCGCCACCCCTGACACCGCCCCGCGCAAACGCCGCCCGCCGCGCCGCGTGCAGGTCACCCGCGTGCAGACCTTGAGCCCGCTGATGCGCCGCATCACCCTGCAGGGCGCGGAGCTCGAAGGCTTTGAAGTCAACGACCCGGCCAGCTACATGAAGCTGATTTTTCCCGAGCCGGGGCAAAGCGAACCCGAGCGCCCGCTGCCTGACGCGCCGCGCCCCAAGTCCATGCGCACCTACACACCGCTGGCTGTGCGCAATGACGTGAATGAAGTCGACGTGGATTTTGTGCTGCACGGCGACGGCCCCGCGTCCACCTGGGCCGCGCAGGCGCAGGCGGGCCAGGTGCTGTATTTGATGGGGCCCGGCCCGGGCTACAAGCTCGCGCTGGACGCGCCGCTGCATGTATTGATAGGCGACGACAGCGCCCTGCCCGCGTTTGAAACCATCCTGGCCGCCCTGCCCGCGAGTGCGCAGGTTCAGGTGCTGCTTGAAGTGGTCGATGCCGCCGAAGAGCGCGCTTTGAAAAGCGCCGCCAAGGTGGATACACGCTGGTTGCCACGCGGCGCCGACAACACCCAGGCCGGCACCGCGCTGGAAGCCGCCTTGCGCCAGGCCGGCGCGCCGGCTGCCGATGCCCGCATCTACCTGGCTTGCGAAGCCGCGGCGATGCGCAGCATCCGCCGGCTGCTGATAGAAGAACTGGGTGTGGAGCGCAGCCGCATCGTGGGGCGTGGTTACTGGAAGCTCGGCACGGTGAACCATCCCGACCACGACTACGGCGAGGACTGAGCCCCCACGCTCCCCCACTCCGTGTGGGTCGCTGCCCCCCCCGAGGGGGCCGCCCGCCTGCGGTCTGGCAAAGCCAGTCCCGCGGCTCATGCTGGGTTTGAAAAGTTCTGAAGCTACGACTAGTGATGAAGGTCTTCACCAGTGGGGGCCGCGGGTCCGGCTTTGCCGGCCCCAGGCGCCCCCCCCTTGAGGGAGGAACAGGCTACACACAGTGAGCCTGGACGGGGGTGGACTCATTGTCTTGCGTAGCTCACCGTCAGCATTTCCCACTGGTGCCCCTCGGGCTCGTTCCAGTAAATGCCTTTGCCGCCGAACTGCGTGTCGACCTGCCTGTCCACCGGCCCGCGCACCGTGCTGCGATAGGGAATACCGGCCGCCTGGATGCGGCCCAGGATGGCGTCGAACTCCTGCGGGCTGACACGAAAGCAGAAATGCTGGACGGGGAAGTCTTCATCCGTGTCAATAAAGTCCAGCGTCAGGCCCTCATTGACATAGACGGCGGAGAACGGCCCCAGGGTGGTAGGCGCCCAGGGCACGCCCAGCAGCTCCGCCAGTTGCCGGGCCGAGGCCAGCTTGTTGCGGGCCGAAACGATGGAATGGTCGAGTTCAATGGTCATGCAGGCCTCCGTGGGGGAATGCCTTTTATAGCCCGTCCCCGCCTGGCCCGTCACACGAGGGCGCAACAAGCCCTCACCCACTCACAGGTCAAAAAACACCGTCTCCTTGTCACCCTGCATGTGGATGTCAAAGCGGTACTGCGGCCCGGCCCCGGTCACTTCGCGCTTCGCCACCAAGGTGGCACGCCGCGCCGCCGGCACGCTTGCCAGCACCGCATCCTTGCCGTTCGCTTCCGCCTCATCCTCAAAGTAGATGCGCGTGAAGGTATGCACCAGCAGGCCGCGCATGGTCACGCAGACGTTGATAAAGGGCGCCTGGCCCGGCGCCTCGACGCCGGGCTTGACGGTGAAAAATTCGTAGTGGCTTTGCGGCAGGGTGCCGGTGCCGCAGCGGCCGAAGCCGGTGAAGCCTTTTGCTTCGGCGTCGGCGACCGAAGTGATCGGCTTTCCGCTGCCGTCGGACTGGGCGATCTCGACCATGGCGTCCATCACGGTATTGCCGGCGCCGTCAAAGACCTGGCCGGTGATGCGTATGTGTTCGCCTTGCGCGTTCGGCTGCGCCAGCACGGGCGTGAACAGGCTTTTGAGGTCGTAGCCGTATTGCGTGGGCGTGAGGCCGTAGGCGAAGAAAGGGCCGACGGTCTGGGAAGGGGTTTGTTTGAGCTGGCTCATGATGGTGTCTTCCTGCCGCTTATTCAAAACGCGTGGCCTTGGGGCCGCGCAGCACGATGTCGAAGACATAACCGAGCGCGTAGTCGGGCTGGGTCACGTCGAGGCTGAATTTGGAGACCATCAGGTCGCGCACGCTTTCAGGCGCGCCCATGTACATGGGGTCGTAGCCGAGCAGCGGGTCGCCGGGGAAATACATCTGCGTGACCAGGCGGCTGGCGAAGTATTCGCCGAACAGCGAGAAGTGGATGTGCTGCGGCCGCCAGGCGTTGGGGTGGTTGCCCCAGGGGTAGGCGCCGGGCTTGATGGTCTTGAAGCTGTAGCGGCCTTCGTTGTCGGTCATGCAGCGGCCGGCGCCCAGGAAGTTGGGGTCCAGCGGCGCGTCGTGCTGGTCCACCTTGTGCACATAGCGGCCTGCCGCATTGGCCTGCCAGACCTCGACCAGGGTGTTGCGCACGGGCCGGCCGTCTTCGTCCATCACGCGGCCGGTGACGATGATGCGTTCGCCCAGGGGGTCGCCGTTCATGACAGCGTTTTTCGTGAGGTCGCTGTCCAGCGGGCCGAACTGCTCGATGCCGTAGACCGGCGCGTTGAGCTGCGCGAGCGCCTGTTTGATGGGAACCAGCGGCTGCTTGGGGCCGCGCAGCAGCGTGGATTTGTAGCCGGGGTAGATGTGCGGCGAATGGCTGGTCCAGTCGCGCGGGGCGAGAAAGCTGTTGTTCAGGTCGGGTTTCATGGGGGTGTCTCCGTGGGTCTATGGGCCGCCGGGCGCTTTTTGAGGCGATTCTGGCGCTGGGACGACTTTAATCGCGCTGAATGGTTATGTATATTGACATTTTTTCGCCATATCCATAACCAAACCAGCCGACGATGGTTAAATCGCCGAATGGTCGATGAACGCATCAAATACCGGCATTTGCAGTGCTTCCTGGCGGTGGCGCAACACGGCAGCCTGCAAAAGGCGGCCGACGTGCTGTCCATCACGCAGCCGGCCGTCTCCAAAACGTTGAAAGAGCTCGAAGGCTTGCTGGCCGTGCGCCTGTTTGAGCGCGGGCGCCGGGGTGCGGTGCCCACGCGCGAGGGCGAGGCTTTTTTGCGCCATGCCGGCGCCAGCGTGAGCGCGCTGCGCGAGGCCGTGGCCAGCGTGGCGCAGACGCGGCGCCAGGGAAATGCCGTGGTCACCATCGGCGTGCTGCCCACGGTGGCGCCCTGGCTGATGCCGCTACTGCTGCTGCGCCAGGATGCTGAAGCCGGGGAGGATGCGCACACCAGCCTGCGCATACACACCGGCGCCAATCCCGAACTGCTGGCGCGCCTGCGGCAGCGCGAACTGGACCTGGTGATAGGCCGCTTTGCCGAGCCGGCCCACATGCTGGGCCTGAGTTTTGAGCACCTGTATGCCGACCCGCTGGTGCTGGCGGTGCGGCCCGGCCATCCGCTGATGGCGCGGGACGACCTCAAAGCGGACTTGCTGGCCGGGCTGCAGGCCTTCACCGTGATATTGCCCACGCAGGGCACGGCGATACGCCACACTGCGGACAGCTTTTTCCTGACGCGCGGCCTGGCGCCGCCGGCGCGCACGATTGAAACGCTGTCGGTGTCGATTGCGCGCGGCTACGCGCTGCAAAGCGATGCGGTGTGGGTCTCGCCGCTGGGCGCGGTGCGGCCGGACCTGGACAGCGGCGCGCTGCTGCAGCTGCCCGTGAGCATGGCCGGGACGGAGGAGTTGGTAGGGCTGAGCTTGCGCGCCGACATGGCACCCACTGCGGCGCAGCAGGCGCTGATTGCGAACATTCGCCTGCTGGCCGCCGAGCGCCGCGGCCAGGCCGTGCCGGCTTAGGCGCTTTCGGCCGTGACGGCGAAACGCGCCGTCAACTCGCCCAGCCCCAGCTCGTCGAGCACTTCACGCAAACGCGCTTGCGCCGCGCGGGTTTTGCCGGCCTGGGGCTGCACGGGCCGGCTGGCCAGGATCAGTTCGTTTTTCATCGAATGCTCCCAGCCCACCAGTTCGGTGACGGTGACCTGGTAGCCGTTGGCTTCGAGCTGCAGGCAGCGCAGCACGTTGGTGATCTGGCTGCCGAACTCGCGCGTGTGCAGCGGATGGCGCCACAGTTCGGCCAGCGGGGTTTTGGCCAGCGACAGCGCGCGGCTTTTCTTCAGCACGCCGGCCACCTCGGCCTGGCAGCAGGGCACCAGCACCATGTGGCGCGCGCCTTTGGCCAGGCCGAAGGCGATCGCGTCGTCGGTGGCGGTGTCGCAGGCGTGCAGCGCGGTGACGATGTCGATGGTGGGCGGCAGTTCGTCCGACGTCGTGGCCTCCTGCACCGTCAGGTTCAGGAAGGACATGCGCGTGAAACCCAGGCGCGCGGCCAGCGTGCGCGATTTGTCGACCAGCTCGGCGCGGGTTTCTATGCCGTAGACATGGCCGGCCATGGGCTCGCCGGCGTGGGCCACGTTGAAGAACAGGTCGTAAAGGATAAAACCCAGGTAGGACTTGCCGGCGCCGTGGTCGGCCAGCGTGAAGCCGGCCTTTTGCGCCGCAACCTCATTGAGCAAAGGCTCGATGAACTGGTACAGGTGGTAAACCTGCTTGAGCTTGCGCCGCGTGTCCTGGTTGAGCTTGCCCTCGCGCGTGAGGATGTGCAGTTCCTTGAGCAACTCGATGGACTGCCCGGGGCGCAATTCTTCAATCACCTGCACGGCGGGCGCGGGTTTTCCGGGGCTTTTTGGCGGTTTTACGGCGCGCGCGGTGCTGGGGGCTTGCATGGCCCCGAGTTTAGTGGGGGCGTTGCGGACTTTGCCCGAGGCGGTGCAAAGCCCTTTTACCGCCATGACTCCCTCTCCCAAAGGGAGGGGCCAAAAACCCCGGAAAGACGAAAAAAAGGCACGGCGGCGGTTCTAGGCGCATAATCCACCAGTTCGGGTTGAAAAACCCCGTACAGGTTAGTGATCGGTCAGTTTCGCGCGCTACGGCGGTACTTTTTGGTTTGTTGTGCTTTCGGGACCCCATCGCTTTTTGTTTTTATGTGTTTTTTGAGGAGTCCCCATGGGCAATAAACTTTACGTCGGCAATCTGCCATACACGGTCCGCGACGAAGACCTGCAACAATCTTTTGGCGCCTTCGGCTCCATCACCAGCGCCAAAGTCATGATGGAACGCGACACCGGCCGCTCCAAAGGCTTTGGTTTCGTCGAAATGGGCAATGACGCTGAAGCTCAAGCCGCAATCGCCGGCATGAACGGCCAGTCGCTCGGCGGCCGCAGCATCACCGTGAACGAAGCCCGTCCGATGGAGGCTCGCCCTCCACGTAGCGGCGGCTTCGGCGGCGGCGGTGGCGGCGGCTACGGTGGTGGCGGCGATCGCTCCGGCGGTGGCGGCTACGGCGGTGGTGGTGGCGGCGGCCGCGGCGGCTACTAAGCCCTGCGAACCCCGTCAAGGGCAGCGATGCCCTTGCCAACCCGCTGCCTCAGCCCTGTGCTGAGGCCAGCAAACAAGGCTTCAAGACTTCGGTTTTGAAGCCTTTTTTCATGGGCGCCTGACTTTGAACCGTACAAGCGTGGCTATATTGCTTGCATGGCTACGACAAACCGAAATCAGGGCGGCCTGATCAGCATCCTCCTGCGGCGCGGCCGCGAAGAACGCCTGCCGCAGGCGGCGGGCGGACTCACGTTCACGATGGTGATGTCCATGGTGCCGCTGCTGGCGGTGAGCTTCGCGCTGTTCGCGCGTGTCCCGGCGCTGCATGCGGCGGGCGATGCGATTCGCGAGCACCTGCTGCGCGGCCTGCTGCCGGACGGCATCGCCAGGACGGTGCTCAAGCACCTGGCGCAGTTCGCGGGCAATGCCGGCGGCCTCACGCAGGTGGGCTTTGGGCTGCTGCTGCTGTCGGCCCTGGCACTGCTGATGAATGTCGAGAACACACTGAACCGGATATGGCAGGTGAAGAAGCCGCGCCCGCTGCTGCGCCGGCTGGCTCTCTACGTGGCCATGCTGCTCACCGGACCGGTGCTTATAGGCGCGAGCCTATGGGCCGTGTCCTATCTGCAGGCGGCTTCCAGCGGGCTGGCGATAACGCGACCCGCCTGGCTGCCCCACGCCCTGAACCTGGGGCCCATGATCCTGAGCACCGCCGGCTTCGCGTGCCTGTACCGCTTCGTGCCGCACACCGCCGTGCGCTGGCGCGACGCGATTGCGGGCGGCCTGCTCGCCGGTGTCGCATTCGAACTCGGCAAGCAGGGCTTCGCCATCTACCTGGCCAAGGTACCCACCTACCGCACGATTTACGGCGCCTTCGCGCCGCTGCTGGCCTTCCTTCTGTGGGTCTATTACTCGTGGCTCGTCACGCTGGCCGCGGCGCTGGTCAGCGCCAGCCTGCAGCGTGCGGGGACGCAGCCGGCGCGGCGGCTCTCGCGCGCATAGACGGCTGGCTTGTTTTCAGCGGTACGGTCTTTTGGGCCGTTACCATTGCGGCATGAAAACAAGCTACATCTTCGGCGCCATCCTGGCGTGCAGCGTCATTGGAACATTGGTCGGCGCCCGCGCGGCCAAGACCGGCTTCCTGGTATTAACCGCACTGCTGTCCCTCTACGGCTTGTTCCGCCTGCTGGGTTAAGCCCCGGCGGCCGCGCCATACGCGGGCAGCGGTATCAACACCACGGCAGACCCCGATGGCGACCAGGCCGGTGACGGCCAGCATCGCCGCCGTGTGAACGCCCACTGCCGTGAGCGCCAGTGCCAGCGGCCCTGATCCCGTCATCTCCAGGGCCGATGCATCCCCCGCGCACAGCGGAACCAGTGCCGGCACCAGCATCAGGCCCGCGCCGTGCGCGCCGGACACCATGAAGGACCAGAGCGCCAGCCCGGCGTGCCCTGCCGGTGCACGCATGGCCCTGGGCGCGCGTCCCGACAGGTGAAGCACAGCCAGGGCGGCCATCAGGCCGCCGGCCAGCACCTGCAGCACAAAGCGATCCATCGAGAGGCCAGACACCACCGCGCCGGCCACCAGCGCGACCGATGCGGCGTGCCCGGCCGCGATGGGCGCCAGGGCCCGCAGCGCCTGCGCGCCGCCGCCCGAACGCAGGCCCCAGGCGGCGGCCCACAGCCAGCCGGTGGCGGGGTTCAGCCCGTGCAGGGCGCCCAGCCCCGCGACCGCCAGCCAGGGCCAGAGGCTTGCCGTCACGGCCACGCCTTCAGCCCTTCGTGCCGCAGCACGAAGGGCCTGCCGTTTCCGTGGCGGCCGCCACCGGCGCGGGCGTGAAGGCGGACGCGGCGCCGTAGCGGTCGTGGTGGCGCACCCAGTCCATCTTGTAGAAGCCGTCCTGCTCAGCGCGGCCTTTGGGCGTGAGGTCCAGCATGTTGTAGGTGCCCATCATCACCTCCACACCGCGCCCGTAGGTCGAATAGGTGTGGAAGATCTGGCCGTCGCCGTCCTTGTAGAACAGGCTGATGCCGGGCGCTTCTTCGGCCGGGAATTCCACCAGGCCATAGTTGTAGTTAACGTGGCCGTCGACGCGCTCTTCGGGCTTGAAGCTCACGTGGAAGTCGTAGTTGAAATCGTTGCCGTTCGAAGACATCCACCTGAACTGCCAGCCCATGCGCCGGCGGAAGCGCTCTATCTCGGGCAGCGTGGCGCGCGAGACGGCCACGAAGCTGAGGTCGCGTTGCTGCAGGTGGATTTGCATGCCGTCGGTGTGGTCGGCCATGTAGGAGCAGCTCGGGCAGCCCTGCTCCCAGCCCGGGCCGAACATGAAGTGCTGCACCATCAGCTGGCGCCGCCCTTCGAACAAGTCGGCCAGCGAGCGTTTGCCTTCGGGCGTGTCGAAGACGTAGTGTTTCTCGACGTGGACCCAGGGGAGCGCGCGCCGCTCGCGGGCGATCTGGTCGCGCAGGCGTGTCAGTTCCTTTTCCTGCTCCAGCAGGGTCTTGCGTTCGGCCAGCCAGGTGTCCCTGGACACGACGGGATGGTTTGCGGTGTTTGTTTCTGCGGTAGCGATGCTCATGGTCTTCTCCTTCGTTTGCGTGGGTCAATGCGCTGCCCGGCCCGTGCTGAAACAGGTGCGCTCGTTTTGGCCGCGAGGCCGGGGAATATCAGCGCAAGGGCTTCATGCCTTGCGCGCCGGGCTCTAGGCCGCCTTGGGCCGCCGCACGGCGCGGACTTTGCCGCTCTTGCCGCCGCCCGCGTAAAAGAGGTCCGCGCCGTCGGATTCGAGCCCGCTGACGCCGGTGCCGGGCGGCATCTCCAGCCGCTCCAGCACGGCGCCGCTCTTCGGGTCTACGCGGCGGATCTCGCTGTCATCGCCCTCCCAGGTGCCGTGCCACAGCTGCCCGTCCACCCAGGTCACGCCGGTGACGAAGCGGTTGGACTCAATCGTGCGCTGGATGGCGCCCGTCTTCGGGTCGACCTGGTGGATCCTGCGGTCGCGGTACTGGCCCACCCACAGGCTGCCTTCGGCCCAGGTCAGGCCCGAGTCGCTGCCGCTGCCGGGCGCCGGGATGGACGCCACCACCTTGCCGGTGGCCGGGTCTATCTTGTCGATGCGCGCCTCGGCGATCTGGTACAGGTGTTTGCCGTCAAAGGCGGTGCCGGCATCGCCCGCGCAGTCCAGCGTGCGTGTGGTCTCGCCGCTGGCCGGGTCGAAGGCAATCAGACGGGCACCTGCGGCGGCCCAGACACGCTGGCCGTCATGGGTGACGCCGGCAATATCACCGGCGCCGGGAAAGGGGCCGTACTCGCGCACGATCTCGGCGGGGCGTGCCTTGGGTTCGGGTGTTTTGCCGAGGGTCTTGCTGCTCATCGTTGCTCCTTGTGTTGCATCGTCTATCGATGCCATGGAGACAACTCTATCCAATCGGCAGCGCGGCGGGGAGTAACAAGATCGTCGTGAATCCGGCTAGCGGCGGCGCCAGCCAGCGCTGTGCCCGCGCCCGGCCCAGGGAGCGCACGCGCCCGTCGGCCTCCAGCTCGGCCAGCGCGCGCTGCACGGTGCGCTGGCTCGCGCCCAAAGCCAGCGCCAGCGCCGAGGTGGACCAGGCCGCGCCGTCCGAGAGCAGCGCGAGCAACGAGGCCTGGTCGCCGGCGATGGGCGGCTCCAGTACGGCCACGTCGCGTTCGCCGAGCGGCTTGAGGATGAAGCCGCGCTCGGTCGCTGCGATGGTGGCGAGGGTTTTGACCAGCGCGCGCAACCGCCCTATCTCCACCCTCAGGCGCGCCCGGTGTGTTTCGTCGGGATGCCTGGTGCGAAACACGGACGCGATCAGGGACTCGCGGTCGGCATCGCCGGGCCATGCCCCGGCAAGCGCGCGAGCCAGGGCGAACAGCACGGGCCGGCGCGCCAGCGGCCGCCACTGGCCGCCGGCACCCAGGCCGCGGCGGCAGGCGTCGACCACCAGCGCGTCGGAGGCCAGCAACGCCGCCACCTCGTCCAGGCGCAGCGCCTGCTCGCCGCCCGCTGTCAGGCGCCGCGCCGCGGGCTTGTCGAGCACGGCCCGCGCTTCAGTGACCTCGACCACGAGCGCGGGCACCTGCGCGCGTTCGGCCGCCGCGTGCGCGCGCGCCAATGCCATGCGCGCCTCGCCGACGCGCAGCGAGCGCAAGGCCAGTTCGGCCGATGTGAGTTCGGCCACCGCCCTCAGCGCGGGCGGCAGGCCGCGCGCGTCCAGCTTCGCCAGCGCGGCCGACGCCTCCTCCAGCCGGCCCAGCAGCAACAGCCGGCGCGCCGTGATCAGCCAGGCCTGCAGCGCATTGGCGGTGTCGGCATGCGCCTGCAACGTGACCGAGGCCGCCGCCAGCGCGCGCGGCGAGCCGGCGAAGTCGCGCATGGCCATGGCCACCTCGGCCTCCGCCACCACACAGCGGGCGCGCGCCAGTTCTTCATGGGCGCCGAAACCGCGCGCGGCGCGCCGCAGCAGTTCACGCGCGCGAGGGTGCTCGCCGAGCTGGGCCATGGCGATGCCGCGCAGCGCCAGCGCCGGCGGGTCGTCGCGCAGGGCCACCCGCTTGAGCGCGCCCAGCGCATCGCCGGCGGCCAGCGCGCGCGCGGAGGCGGTGATCAGGGAATCCATGGGCGACAGGCTACACCAGCGGGCCGCAGCGCCTGGAAACCGGCCCTGAAACATCCGGATGCAAATTAACTTGCACACAATTCAATTGCTCGCTATAATTCATCCCATGCCCAACAAAACCGACACCGTGGACGCGATGCTGCAGCTGGACAACCAGCTGTGTTTTGCGCTGTATTCCACCTCGCTGGCCATGACCAAGCTCTACAAGCCCATGCTCGAAGAGCTGGGCCTGACCTACCCACAATACCTCGCGATGCTGGTGCTGTGGGAACAGGACGGCCTCACGGTGTCCGAGCTCGGCGAACGCCTGTATTTGGATTCCGGCACGCTGACGCCTTTGCTCAAGCGCATGGAAACGGCCGGCCTGGTGTCGCGCCTGCGCGCCGTGCAGGATGAGCGCCGCGTGCACATCACGCTGACGGCCGCGGGCCGCAAGCTGAAAGCCAAGGCCGCCAAAATCCCGGGCTGCATCCTGAGCGCCACGCAATGCTCCATCCCCGAGCTGGTGTCGCTGACGCAGCAAGTGCAGTCTTTCCGCAAGCGGCTCACCGCCTGATTTCTTTCACTGATTCACCGAATTTTTAACCCGCCCCGACTGGGGTATTTTTCAAAGGAAGCCACCATGACCACACTCGAAAAAGTCCTCTACACCGCCCACGCCCACACCACCGGCGGCCGTGACGGCAAGTCCAAGACCGACGACGGCCGCCTGGACGTCACGCTGAGCTCGCCCGGCACCGCCGGCACCGGCACCAACCCCGAGCAGCTGTTCGCGGCCGGCTACGCAGCCTGCTTCATCGGCGCGATGAAGGCCGTCGGCGGCATGAAGAAGATCGACGTGCCCGCCGACGTGGCCATCGACTCCAGCGTTGACCTGGGCAAGATCCCCAACGGCTACGGTATCGCCGTGCGCCTGGACGTCACCCTGCCCGGCATGGACCGCGCCGCTGCACAGGCACTGATCGACGCAGCGCACCAGGTTTGCCCTTACTCCAACGCAACCCGCGGCAACATCGACGTCGTGATCACGCTGAAGTAAAGCCACCCACGCTCCCCGACGGGGCATTTCACCAGCGGGGGCCGAGGGTCCGGCTTTGCCGGCCCCAGGCGCCGCCCCCTCGAAGGGGGGAACAGGCTACACGCAGTGAGCCTGGACGGGGGTGAACTTATTTCAGCTGTCACCAAAGCGGCCCGCCGGTGTTGAACCGGCGGGCCGTTTCATTTACGGTGTTGCATATGAACGCAGCCCTCGCCACCTCCACCCTCCAGGTCCGAAAGGCCGCCCTGTCCCAGACGCGCTGGCATACCGGCGCTCCCGTTCCGCTGGCGCCCGGCCAGGTGCGGCTGGGCATCGAGTCCTTTGCCTTCACCGCCAACAACGTCACCTATGCGGCCTTCGGTGATGCGATGCACTACTGGCAGTTCTTCCCGACCGGCGACGAGGCATGGGGCTGCATCCCGGTGTGGGGTTTTTCCGTGGTGACGGAGTCCCTGTGCGAAGGCCTTGCCGTGGGCGAAAAGTTTTACGGCTACTACCCCATGGGCAGCGAGCTGGTGATGCAGCCGGTGCGCGTGACGCCCGCCGGCTTCTTTGACGGCGCCGTGCACCGGCAAGCACTGCCGGTGGTCTACAACCAGTACATGCGCTGCAGCACAGACCCGTTCTATGATGCCGCCACCGAAGACGTCCAGTCGCTGCTGCGGCCGCTGTTCATCACCTCCTTCCTGATTGACGATTTCCTGGCCGATAACGATTTTTTCGGCGGCGGCACGACCCTGCTGCTGTCCAGCGCCTCCAGCAAAACCGCCTACGGCACGGCCTTTCCGCTGGCACGACGCAAGGGCCTGGAGGTCGTCGGCCTCACCTCGCCGGGCAATACGGCGTTTTGTGAAGGCCTGGGCTGCTACAGCCGCGTGCTGGCCTATGACGCGCTGGACAGCATCGCCGCCGATACGCCCTGCATTTACGTTGATTTCGCGGGAAGCGCCGCCCTGCGCCAGCGCATCCATGGCCGTTTTGGCCAGCTCCGCTACAACTGCTCCATAGGCGGCACCCATGTCGATGAGCTCGCGGCCAAGGGAGGTTCGCGGGATTTGCCGGGCCCCCGGCCGGTGCTGTTTTTCGCGCCGGCCCAGGTCAAAAAACGCGTTGCCGACTGGGGTGCAGAAGCCTTCGGCCGGCAGCTGGCGCAGGCCTGGCAAAACTTCACCCGCAAGGTGACCGGCGCCGAGCCGCCCTGGCTCATACCCGAGCGGCATGCGGGCCGGGCGCCGCTGGAAGCGGTGTACCGCGAGGTGCTGGCCGGCAAGGGCGATCCGCGCACCGGCCATATCCTGCAGCCCTGAAGCGCCGACACAGCCGTTTACAAGCCCCGGCTGGCTGGCCATGGGCATCTGCCCCGACAATCGGGGCATGACCGACAAAAGCCCAGCCCCCACCAGCGCCACGCTGCATGCGTACGAGACGCTGACCCCTGACCGCGTGCTGGACGCGCTGGCCAGCGTGGGCCTGCTGGGCGACGGCCGCCTGATGGCGCTGTCCAGCTATGAAAACCGGGTCTACCAGGTCCACCTGGAAAGCCCCGTCGGCGATGCCGACCTGGCCGGTGACGTGGTGGTCGCCAAGTTCTACCGGCCCGACCGCTGGAGCGACGCGCAAATCATCGAAGAACACGCTTTCGCGGCCGAGCTGATGGCCGCCGAGATCCCGGTCGTCGGCCCGCTGGTACTTGACGGCGCCACGCTGCACCATTTCGGCGGCTTCAGCTTCAGCGTCTCTCCCAGCCGCGGCGGGCGCCGGCCCGAACTCGACAACCTGGAGGTGCTGGAATGGATAGGCCGCTTCCTCGCGCGCATCCACACCGTGGGCAGCGCCAGGCCCTTCACACACCGCCCTGCCCTCAACCTGCAGACCTTTGGTTTTGCCTCGCGCGACGTCCTGCTGGCGGGCGGTGCGGACGCCCATGGCTACATCCCGCTGGACATGGAGTCGCGCTGGCGCAAGGCTTTTGAGGAAGCCATGCTGGTGGCGCAGACCGTGTTTGAAAGCGTGGACGACGTGCGCACGCTGCGCCTGCACGGCGACTGCCACCCCGGCAACATCCTGTGGACGCCCGAAGGCCTGCCGCTGGCGGGGCCGCATTTTGTCGACCTCGACGACGCCCGCAGCGGCCCGGCCGTGCAGGACTTGTGGATGCTGGTCTCGGGCGACCGGGCGCAGAGCACGCGGCAGCTGGGCGCGCTGGTCGACGGCTATGAGGAGTTCCGCGAATTCGACCGGCGCGAGCTCGCGCTGATAGAGCCGCTGCGCACCCTGCGCCTGGTGCATTACAGCGCCTGGCTGGCGCAGCGCTGGCACGACCCGATTTTCCCGATCAACTTCCCGTGGTTCGGCTCCAGCGACTACTGGAAGGGCCAGATCGACATGCTGGAAGAGCAGACCGAGGCCATGCAGGAAACGCCGCTGGTCGTGTAAACCGGGTAGTTACTACGTACACATAGGGATTGCGATGAGAGGCGAAACGCCACTCATCGCTAGCATGTCCAGCAGCCCCGCGCTTTGACGGCGGCGTCTGGAGACATGAATGACATTTCGCCCGCTTCTGCTGGCCGCCCTGCTGCTGGCATCCCACGGCTGGTGCGCCGCCCAATCCACTCAGGCCGCCTGGCCCACCAAACCCATCACCATGGTCGTGCCCTTCCCGCCCGGCGGCCTGGCCGACCTGGTGGCGCGGCCAGTGGCCGAGGCCATGTCGCGCGACCTCGGCCAGCCTGTGGTGATCGAAAACAAGGCCGGCGCCGGCGGCGGCATCGGCATGGCTTATACCGCCAAGGCAAAACCCGACGGCTACACCGTCGTCATGGCGCTTTCCTCGCTGACCGTGATCCCCGAAGCCGACACCCTGCTGGGCCGGCCCGCGATGTTCGCGCTCACCGACCTGCGCCCCATCGCGCGCTACACCGCCGACCCGACCGTGCTGGCGGTGCGCGCCGATGCGCCCTGGAAGACGGTGCAGCAGTTTGTCGACGACGCCAAAAAGCGCCCGGGCGCGATCAACTACGGCTCGTCCGGCAACTACGGCACCATGCACGTGCCCATGGAAATCCTGGCGCAGAACGCCGGCATCAAGCTCACGCACATCCCCTTCACCGGCGCCGGCCCGGCGGTGGTGGCGCTGCTGGGCGGGCAGATAGACGCCGTGTCCTCAGGACCGGCCACCGTGCTGCAACAGGTCAAGGCCGGCAAGCTGCGCGTGCTGGGCCATTGGGGCAACGAGGTGTTGCCGTCCATGCCCGACGTGCCCAGCCTGAAGAGCAGCGGCTTCAATGCCGAATACGCCCAGTGGTCGGGGCTCTTCATCCCCGCCGGAACGCCGGAGCCCATCGCCCAGCGCCTGCGAGCCTCCGCAAAGGCGGCCGCGCAGGACGCCAAGGTCAAGGAAGTGATCCTGGGCGCCGGCAGCCCGGTGCTGTACCAGGACAGCCCGGACTTTGAAAAGTATGTGCAGGCTGATGCGAAGCGCATGGCGGACGTCGTCAAGCGCATCGGCAAGGTCGAATAACTTCTTTCTCATTGGAGGCCGTCATGTCCACCCGTTTCATTCGATGCATGCTTCTCGCACTCGGCATGGCCTCCACGGCGGCGCTCACACCGGCCCTGGCGCAAAGCTACCCCAGCAAACCGGTACGCATCATCGTGCCCTTCGCAGCCGGCGGCCCGGCCGACGTGTATGCGCGCTTCATGGCGCAGCGCCTGCAGGACTCACTGGGACAAACGTTTGTGGTCGACAACCGGCCCGGTGCCGGTTCCGTGATCGGCACCGACGCGGCGGCGAAATCCGCGCCTGATGGTTACACGCTGCTGCTGATGTCGAATGCGCACACGGTCAATGAATCGCTGATCGCCAACAAGCCCTTCCAGCTGATGCGCGACTTTGTGGCGGTGGCGCCCATCAATTATTCCGACCTGGTGCTGGTGGCCACGCCCGCGCTGCCGGACTCCACACTCAAGGCGCTGATCGCCGACGCGAAAGCGCGGCCGGGCAAGCTCAACTACGCCTCGTCGGGCCCGGGCACGCCCTACCACATGGCCGGCGAGCTCTTCAAAAGCATGGCTGGCGTCTACCTGGTGCACATCCCCTACCGCGGCAGCAGCGGCGCGCGCACCGACGTCATAGGCGGGCAGGTCGACGTGATGTTCGACGCCGTGACCACCATGGCCGAGCAGGTCAAGGCCGGCAAGGTCAAGGCGCTGGCCACTACCGGCAAGCAGCGCTCCGAGGTGCTGCCCGACGTGCCGACGCTGCACGAAGCCGGCGTGCCCGGTTATGAGGCCACCATCTGGCTGGGCCTGATGGCGCCGCGCGGCACGCCCAAGGCCGTCGTCGACAAACTCAACGAGGCGGTGTCGAAAATCGTCGGCCAGCCGGACATCAAACAACTCTGGGGCAAACAGGGCGCCACGCCCATGGTGATGAGCCCGGAAGCCTTTGACAAATACACCCGCGAGGACATCGCCAAATGGGCCGGCGTCATCAAGACCGCGCACATCACGGTGGATTGAGGCTGTATTGATGCCGCAATCCTCTTCACCCGTACTCCACCTCCTCAGCGGCGGTGCCGCGCAAGGGCTGGTCACGCAGCTGCAGGACCGCTTCCTGGCGCAGCACCACTTCCGCATCGCCGGCACCTTCGGCGCCGTGGGCCTGATGAAGGACGGCTTGCTGGCCGGCCAGCCCTGCGACGTGATCATCCTGAGCCAGGCGCTGATCACAGAGCTGGCTGAAAGCGGCCATGTGCAGGCCGCCAGCGCGCGCGCCCTGGGCGCCGTCAAAACCGGCGTGGCCGTGAAGACCGGCGAGCCTCGCGTGGACGTGGGCAGCCCCGCCGCGCTCAAGGCCGCGCTGCAAGCAGCCAGCGGCATCTACTTCCCCGACCCGGTGAAAGCCACGGCCGGCATCCATTTCATGCGTGTGCTGAGGGAACTCGGACTGGAGGCCGAACTGGCCGCCCGGCTGCGGCCCCACCCCAACGGCGCGACCGCCATGAAAGCCATGGCGGAATGTGATGAACCCGGCCTCCTCGGCTGCACACAGGTGACCGAAATCCTGTTCACACCCGGGGTGGAACTGGTGGCCACCTTGCCCAAGGCCTTTGAGCTGGCGACCGTCTACACAGCCGCGGTGTGCACCGCCTCGCACCACGCGCAGGCCGCGAGTGAACTCATCGCCCTGCTGGCCGGCCCGGACACCGCCGCGGCGAGGCTGGCTTGCGGGTTCGAAGCCTGAACCGGCCGTCGCGCATCAATCGGCCGGACAGACGCTTACCCTGCCGGCACGAAAAGGCCTAGTGCCAGTTGGCGGCAATGACAGACGCCAGCGCGGTCTGTTGCGCGGCCGTCAACGTCGTCTGCCCCATCGCCGGAGGCACAAAGCCGGCCATGGCCTGCACCAGGGCTTCGACCTGGGTGTCGAGCAACACCTTGCCGTCGCCGGTCTTGACCTGCTCGACGTGGTACTGGCTGCCCAGGTACCAGTTCTGCACCGTCATCTTGTCCGCTGTGCCGACGATGCCGATTTGCAGATCGTTGCCTGTGTGGTTGAACCACAGCTGGTTGTTGGCGATGCCGGAGGCGAAAGACACCGTGTCGGTGTTGCCGACTGTGATGTCGTTCTCGACGATGCGGTCCTGCCCCATGCCGCGGTATGCGAGGTAACAGTCATTACCGGTGCCGCCTGTTAGCGTGTTGTTGCCGGCATTGCCGCTTAGCGTGTTGGCCAAGGCATTGCCTGTGCCGTTGACGGCGGCCGTACCCGTCAAGGTCAGGTTCTGTTCGGCCGCGCCCAAGACGTAATCAATGCTGGACTGCACCGAGCTTCCAACACCAATGAGACTGGGCGGAGAAGTAAGCGAAATGACAGGAATGACGGGAGGTACCACTACCGGCGCCAGGACGATGGGAGCGATGGGAGCGATGGACGTGACCGGTTTAAGAGGCGTGAGGGAAATCCAAGGTATCGCAGGTATCAACACAGGAGCAAGCACAGGACTTGAGACTGCGGCCGGCGCCGCGGTATCCAGTTTGGCGCTGCCCCACTCAACACCGTCAGCGAACTGCAAATGCTCAACCTTACCCGTACCAAGGAGGTCAAAGTGGTTCTTGACAGTGATGCGATCGATTGCACCCATCGCAATCAACAAGTCCTGGCCCGTGCGCGACAACGTAACTTCTGTGGACTTGATATCCGTCAGGGATACCCTGTCATCGGTGCTGCTCATGCCGCTGTCGATGATCGTGTCCTGCCCGTCGCCGCGCGTAAAAATATAGGTATCACTGCCGCCTTGGGAATCAGTGATGGTGTCATTACCTTTGCCGCCAATGTAGCGGTTGCTTTCCGAGAAGTTGCCCCCGGACAGATTGTCATCCCCCACCGTTCCGCGTATCGCCGCGGCATTCATCTGGATGCCGTCCCACACCACACCGTCGGCGAACTCGACATGCTCAACCTTGTTCCACCCGAAGGACGAGAAGTAGTTCCTGACCGTGATCTGGTCGTTTGGGCCCAAGCCAAGTATCAAGTCCTGGCCTGTGCGGGACAGCAGCGCTTCCGTGGACGAAATATTGTCCAGGACAATCCGGTCATCGTTGGCGCCCATACCCTCGTCCATGATCGTGTCCTGGCCGTCGCCTCGCGCAAAAATATAGGTGTCATTGCCGCCGAAGGTGTCGGTGAACGCGTCATTGCCTTTTCCGCCGGCATAGATATCGCGCTCCTGCAACTGGGTGCTGCCCAGGCTGTCATTGCCGCTGGTGCCTTGCACCAGCACAATCGCCAGCTCTCTCGCAGTCCACACCACGCCATCTGAAAATTCCACGCGTTCGATCCGGTAGCTGTTCGAAGCATCGTAGTAGTTGCGCACCGTGACTTGGTCACCCTGACCGAACACCAGCGTCAAATCCGGGCCTTTGCGTGAGAACGTGCATTCACCGGAAGCGATGTTTTGCAGAACCAGCTTGTCGGCACCGGAAAAGCTTTTGTCTTCAATCGTGTCCTGGCCGTCCCCGCGCGAAAAAAGATAGGTGTCGCTGCCGTCCGCCAGGTCGGACAGCTGGTCGTTCCCGGTGCCGCCTTCCAGCACGTCATCGCCGCGCCCACCCTTGAGGATGTCATTGCCCGCGCCACCGGCCAGAATGACCCGCCCGTAACCCGAGTTGCTCAGCACATCGTTGCCCGTACCGCCAATGGCCGCTTCCAGATTGGCGGGACCGAGATCCAGTGTCACACCCACGGCGCCCGTGACCACGGCAATGTCAAAACCCGCGCCGCCGTTGAGTTTGGCCTGCAGGTCCTCCGCGTCGATCAACAAGGTGTCGTCGCCGGCGCCGCCATTCAAGGCGTCAGAGCCTGTACCCCCCGAAAGCCAGTCATCGCCCGCGCCCCCGGCCAACACGTCGTTGCCCGCATCGCCCTGCAGCATCACACCCTGGTTGCCGCTGGTGCTCAGGCTATCGGCGCCGGCACCGCCGACCGCGCCACTGAGCCCGCTGGCATTGACGTCGATATTCAAGGCACTGCCTTGCGCCAGGCCAAAGCTCAATCCGCCGCCTTGCGTCAGGCGCACCAGGTTGCCGCCCACCGAGGACTGCCAGCCCGGGCCGGTATAGCCCAGCTCCACGTCGGCGCTCATGCCCACGCTGCCGTCGGTGCGCGTATAGGTACTGAAGCCATCGACCTTGTTGCCGCCGCTGCTCCATTGGGTGGCCGCAACGGTCAGGCTCAAATTCGCGATGCCGGCCTGCGCGAGTGTCTTGAGTTCACCCGCATCTGTGAGGCCATCACCGTTTTTATCCTGCCAGACGCGCAATTTCGAAAACTGCTCGTCCGCGCTGCTGATCTTCCCATCGTGGTTGGTGTCAAACACTGCCCGCAAGCCGTCCATGTCCGAATCATTGGGTGCGTCGGTCCACAGCGCGAATGACAATTCCTTCGCCTGGTCGATCTTGCCGTCCGCATTGATGTCGATGGCAAGAAAGCCGTCGTCGGCGCCCACCCATCCCACATGGTTTCTAAAACCCGTGCCCTTGACGTCGAAGTAGGCATTCGACACTTCCTGCCGCACCAGCTCTATGCCGTCCCCGTCCAGGTCAAGCGCGACTGGGGCGTAGTAGGAATAGTCAAAGCCGAAGTCCATGGTCGGGAAATCGGAATTGAAATCGAAGCCGGGGTCGTAGTCGTTGTAATACGGCAGGTACTGGCCCGCGGAATTGAACGATCCGAAGTCGCCGTAGCCTTAGTCGTTATGGATACCAAACGCCGGAGCCGTGGACTGATGTGATGCATAAAAACTGTCCATCGCACGGTACAACTCGGTCAGCCGGTCATATCGCTGCATCGAATGCTGGTCTCCAAACATGGCAAGGTTGGCGGCCGTGATCGGGTCAGGCGATGTGTAAGTGCCAGGTAGAGAGCTGGCTGGTGCGATAAAAAAGGGGGCGTTCAGGTTGTTATCGCGCACGGCAGTCCACTCCGAAGCCTTGAGCCCGTCGGCCCACACTTCGTCGGCAAAGCCTTGCAGGGCGGAATGCGCCGTCTCTTCACCCCGAATCAGTTCCTCGGGCGCATCGGTGGCGCGCAGCAGGTTTTGCCCCGCCCATGCTTCGCCCACACCTTGCGCACCCACCAGCTTGCGCAGCGCGGCCACTTCCACGGCGTAGTGGTCGTCGCGACCGGCGCTTTGGTGCAGGCGCTCTACCAGGCTTTGCAGGTCGGTGGATGTGCTGGTCGGTGCCGGAGCTGCTGGCGTTGCGGATTCGGACTCCCGCACGTGTCCCACTTCGTGACCCTGGGCATCGTTCAAGCGGTATTCGCTGCGATCAAATTCGCCGTCGCCATTCATGTCGACATTGGTCTGGCGGCTGATGATCTGACCGGCGCCGTTTGTAGTGACGGTTTCCGTAGAACCGTGAAAATCGGTAGTAGTCGTAGACCGTTGAACGACCTGGCCGCCGTCGTCATAGTATTCCGCGCTGAGTGTTTTTGCGGAAGCATCGTATTGCTCCTTGTAAACCACAAAACCATATTCATTGCTGAATTTGGTACTCGTGAAATTTCCGCTGATGTCACTTGAGGTAACGCTGACGACACCGCTTGAATCTTCCGCTGAAACCCTTGTGGTGGAGGCAATATTGCCGGCAATGTCACGCCTCACATAAGTCGTGCTGCCATCAAGATTGGCTGTCATTTCCCCAATCGATGCCGGGAGCCCAGGAATATTCAGTCGCGTGGTAGTAACGCCATTCACGGTGGAACTGATGGTGGGCAAATTGCCATTGAAAGTAGTCGCCGCCCCCTTGACTTGTCCGTTACCGTCTCTTATCTGGAGGGTGCGAGTGCCGTTGATATTCACCGTCACTTCGGCGTAGTCCCCGGATGCAGACCTGGGCGTTTTAAAACTCGCGGTCCATTTCGTCGGATCATTCGCAATGGGCATGCTCACCGTTAGCGCGGCCCCATCGATCAGTTTTGCCGCGTCGCCCGTAACACCCAGTTTGTAGAGAACAAAATCGCGTCTGTCTTGCTGGGCGTAGGTAATGCCGGGCTCGTTGCTTGGAGGAGGCGCTGTAGCGGCCTGCGCGGCAATGCTTAGTCTTTGAGAATCAGATGCCGCCGCCGACATCTGGGCAAACAGAGCAGGGCTGCCCAAAGTCCCGGAGAAATTATTTGAGTACACCGGATTGGTTTGGAAGCCTTTTTGTACTTGCCATTCCGCAAACTGGGCATTCGCTTCCGCCATGGCGCGTGCTTGCTGGTAAGCAACAGGGCTTGCCCAGTCATTTCCGGCAGAATCCTTAAAAAATGCCTGCCCACCCACCCGAGTGGTATGGCCTAACTCATGGACGATACGAAGCACGAGGGAGGCGGGCGCATTCGCGTAAGTTTGAAAATCACTCGCACCAATAAATGCCACTTTTCCCAATGCATAAGTGGCATTGGAAGTTGAGTTTGGAGTGGCGACGCTGTTGAGTTTGATCGAGTCAGTGTTACTTCTTGAGCTGCCCGGGCCATTCAGGTTCATTTGCGCAGTGAGATAGGACTTAAATGCGGCATTTGAGTCCATCGCTTTTGCCAGCGAAAAATCGATGCGGGACGCTATGCTTGGATCAAATGCACCCGCGGCTTCTCTAAATTGTGTACTTAATGAATTCCACTGGGCGGGGGTAATTTGAGTGAATGCTGTTTGGTTCGCCATGATCTATCTTTGTTTGAGTTGGTTGAAAAAAACTTATTCAATAGCCCGCAGGAGGCTTAAAGCCATATCCAATGCCCAACTGGGTCAAGCAAGTTGCCTTTGGTGTTTTTTCTGTTGAATTCCGTCGAAATCTGATCCACTTAACGCAGTAATTTCCATCCAAATCTGACCCACGTAGGCACTACCCTGCTTGTTTTAAAAGCAGGGGAAATTAGGAGTGATAGACGTGGCGACATTGAATGTCATCAGACGCTGGGC
>NZ_CALRNF020000025.1:0-94275 GCF_943369415.1 Polaromonas sp. YR568 | reverse complement strand
ACCCTGGTTGCTGCGTCCCTCCGCTTCGCTACGGGCAACCTGCGGTGCTCGGTCCAGCCGGGGTCAAAAACAACTCGCCTGCGGCTCAAACAAGTTTTTGCCCTGATCCGTCTGGCCCTGCGCTCCTCGGCGCATCCACAAGGGGTGGGGAAGGAATACCAAACGGCCGCACACACGGGGCCGGGCCGTTGCGCCGGTCCCGGTTTTGGCATACCATTCGGGCCGGTGCTGAACACACCTTCCGTCAGCGGCCCAAACCGCGCCCGACAGCCAGCGGTTTTTTTGCGCCTGTACTCCGTATAGGCCGGGTAGCGTGCAGTAATAAAACACCTTTCGGGGGAACGCTGCGGGCCGTCTGACGGCGGTGTTCAAGTACCCGGCCGCCTCTCTGAACAGGAGGTGAAATTTGAACAAAACCGTCAGGAAGGCCATATGGCTGCTCAACTCTCTCAGAACGCATCCTCGAATTTCGACCTGGTCGCCGCAAAAGTACGCGGCCTCATCTCGCAACTCCCGCGAAAACTATCAGTGGTTCACACCACGATTCAAGCCATGAAATTGGCAGGGGACCCCATGCATGGCAGCCACGAGAAAATTTACTGGCCTGATGTGATGGACGCCTTGCAGGAACTCACCCCCGGCGTTCCGCAGGTCGAGGCGCAGCTCGAAGCAATCCTCAACGATCTCATGGCTTTGCGGGAGGAAGTTAAGCAAGCAAAAGCTCGTTATGCAAAAAACCAGATAAATTAAGAGCAATATATTCTTTTGAGTTTTAACGCTTGCTCCCCACAATGCTTTGATCAAGCAACCCAAGGAGCAAACCATGGCCACTCTCAGACTCGGCGACACCGCCCCCGACTTCACCCAGGACTCCACCGCCGGCAAGATTTCCTTCCATGAATGGGCCGGCGATTCCTGGGTTGTGCTGTTTTCGCATCCCGCGGATTTCACCCCCGTCTGCACCACCGAACTCGGCAAGACCGCAGCCCTGAGCGGTGAGTTCGCGAAGCGCAACGTCAAGCCCATCGCGGTCAGCGTGGATCCGCTGGAATCCCACGGCAAGTGGATCAACGACATCAACGAGACGCAGAACACCACGGTGAACTTCCCCATCCTGGCCGACGCGGACCGCAAGGTGGCCGGCCTCTACGACATGATCCACCCGAACGCCTTGAGCACCGGCCCCACGGCCACTGTGCGCAGCGTGTTCATCATCGACCCGAAGAAGGCCATACGCACCACCTTCACCTATCCCGCCAGCACGGGCCGCAACTTCGACGAAATCCTGCGCGTGATCGACTCGCTGCAGCTGACCGACGGCTACAAGGTGGCCACGCCGGTGAACTGGAAGGACGGCGACGACGTGATCATCGTGCCCAGCCTGCAGGACCCGGCCGAACTGGCCCAGCGTTTCCCCAAGGGTTTTACGGCCGTGAAGCCTTACCTGCGGATTACCCCTCAGCCGAACAAGTAACCAGACGGGTTCACGCAGCGTGCGCTTCATCATCGTCCCCGGCTGGCGCGACTCCGGCCCCGGCCACTGGCAAAGCCTGTGGGCCGAGCGCCTGAGCAATGCGGTGCGCGTGCGGCAGGACGACTGGATCACGCCTTCGCGCAAGGCCTGGGTGGCGTCGATTGCCAACACCATCCTGCTGCAGAACGAGCCGGTGGTGATCGTTGCGCACAGCCTGGGCTGCATCGCGACGACGCACCTGCCGCCCGAGGCGGCCGAACGGATACAGGGCGCTTTGCTGGTGGCGCCGGCCGACCCGGAACGCCGCGCCGTGCTGAGCGACTTCGCCCCCGTGCCTTACCAGAAGCTGCCTTACCGCAGCGTGCTGGTGGCCAGCAGCAACGACCCTTTCTGTCCGGTGCGCCTGGCCGGCGCTTATGCCCGCGCCTGGGGCAGCGAGTTTGTTCGCCTGCAGGATGCGGGGCACATCAACGTCGAATCGGGCCACGGCGACTGGCCGCTGGGCATTGCCCTGCTGCAGTCCCTGGCCGGCGACGCATCGCTCTCGGCGCCGCAGCTTGATTTTTCTTCACCGCAGATTTCTTCGTCTTCTTCTTTCGGATCCCTGGAAACGGCATGACCTCCTCAAAACTCAAAATCGCTCTTGCAAGCCTGGCCCTGGCAACGAGCGGTATCGCCCTGGCACAAACGCAAACGCTGCTCAACGGCTCCTACGACGTCGCGCGCGAGTTCTACAAGGACTACAACGCGGCCTTTATCGCCAACTACAAAAAGACCACCGGCAAGGACGTGAAGGTCGACCAGTCGCATGCGGGTTCCAGCGCCGTGGCGCGTTCGGTGGCCGACGGCCTGGACGCCGACGTGGTCACCATGAACACCTCGACCGACGTGGACTTCCTGGCCACGGCAGGCGTGGTCGCCAAGGACTGGAACAAGAAGTTTCCCGACAACGCCTCGCCGACCACCTCGACCATGCTGTTCCTGGTGCGCAACGGCAACCCCAAGGGCATCAAGGACTGGGACGACCTGATCAAGCCAGGCATCCAGGTCATCGTGGTGAACCCCAAGACCGGCGGCAACGGCCGCTACGCCTACCTGGCCGCCTGGGGTTATGCCAAGAAGAAGGGCGGCACCGACGCGCAGGCCGCCGAGTTTGTCGGCAAGCTTTATAAAAACGTGCCGGTGCTGGGCAAGGGCGGGCGCGATGCGACCACCGTGTTCCTGCAGCGCAATATCGGCGACGTGCTGATCACCTTCGAGTCCGAGGTGCTGTCGGTGAACAAGGAATTCGGCGAAGGCAAGGTGGATGCGATTTATCCGTCCATCAGCGTTGTGGCGGAAAACCCCGTGGCGGTGGTCGAGCGCACCGTGGCCAAGAAGGGCACGGCCGACCTCGCCAAGGCCTACCTCAATTACCTCTATTCGGAAGAAGGCCAGGAAATCGCCGCGCGCCACGCGCTGCGCCCGCGCTCGCAAGCCGTGCTCAAGAAATACGCCAGCACCTTCAAGCCGCTGCAGCTCTTCACGGTGCAGGAAGTCTTCGGCAGCCTCGGTGAAGCGCAAAAAGTGCACTTCAACGACGGCGGGCAGTTCGACAAGCTGTACACCGTCAAATAAAACTTCGCCATGACTGCCTTGTCTTCTGTGGCGCCGCCTTCTGCGGTGGCGCCGGGTGTGCCTGCGGGTAGCAAAAGGGCCGCCAAACGCGTGCTGCCCGGCTTCCGGCTGACGCTGGGCTACACGGTGCTGTACCTGAGCCTGATTGTGCTGATCCCGATCTCGGCGCTGTTCTTCAAGACTTTCACGCTGAGCTGGGAACAGTTCATCACCGCCGTGACCTCGCCGCGCGTGCTGGCGTCCTACCGGCTTACCTTCGGCGCTTCGCTGATCGCCGCGCTGGTCAACCTCGTCTTCGGTCTGCTGCTGGCCTGGGTGCTGGTGCGCTACAAGTTTCCGGGCAAAAAGATCGTCGACGCGCTGGTGGACCTGCCTTTTGCGCTGCCCACGGCCGTGGCCGGCATTTCGCTGACGGCCTTGCTGGCCGGCAACGGCTGGATAGGCCAGTACCTGGAACCCATGGGCATCAAGCTGGCCTTCACGCCGGCCGGCGTGGTGATCGCGCTGATCTTCATCGGCTTGCCGTTCGTGGTGCGCACGGTGCAGCCGGTGCTGGAAGACGCCGAGAAAGAGCTTGAAGAAGCCGCGACCTCGCTGGGTGCCACGCGTCTGCAGATCTTCACCAAGGTCATCCTGCCGCACATCACGCCGGCCTTGTTGACCGGTTTTGCCATGGCGTTTGCGCGCGCCATCGGCGAATACGGCTCGGTCATCTTCATCGCCGGCAACATGCCCATGATCTCTGAAATCACACCGCTCATCATCATCGGCAAGCTCGAGCAGTACGACTACGCCGGCGCCACCGCCGTGGCCGTGGTGATGCTGCTGGTGTCCTTTGTGCTGCTGCTGGTCATCAACGGCCTGCAGGCCTGGCAGCGCCGCAACGCGGGAGCCCCGGCATGAACACCGCTTCTTCCCCCATCAACCGGCGCGTGCGCGCCGGCACCACCGAAGCGCCGTGGGTGCGCTATACGCTGATCACGGTGGCACTGCTGTTTGTCGTGCTGTTCCTGGTGCTGCCGCTGGCGGCCGTGTTCACCGAGGCCTTGCGAAAAGGCTTTGGCGCCTACCTCGCCGCGCTGCGCGAGCCCGACGCCTGGTCGGCCATCAAGCTCACCTTGATCGCCGCGGCGATTGCCGTGCCGCTGAACCTGGTGTTCGGCGTGTCGGCCGCCTGGGCCATTGCCAAGTACGAGTTCCGTGGCAAGTCGGTGTTGACGACGCTGGTCGATTTGCCGTTTTCGGTCTCGCCCGTGGTGGCCGGATTGATTTATGTGCTGATCTTCGGCGCGCAGGGCTGGTTCGGGCCCTGGCTGATGGCGCACGACATCAAGATCATCTTCGCCGTGCCCGGCATCGTGTTGGCCACCGTGTTCGTGACCTTTCCTTTCATCGCGCGCGAGCTGATCCCGCTGATGCAGGCACAGGGAAACGACGAAGAGCAGGCCGCCATCGTGCTGGGCGCGACCGGATGGCAGACCTTCTGGCACGTCACGCTGCCCAACATCAAGTGGGGCCTGATCTACGGCGTGATTTTGTGCAATGCGCGGGCCATGGGCGAGTTCGGCGCGGTGTCGGTGGTCTCCGGCCACATCCGCGGGCAGACCAACACCTTGCCGCTGCACGTCGAAATCCTCTACAACGAATACCAGTCGGTGGCCGCGTTTGCCGTGGCCTCGCTGCTGGCCATCCTCGCGCTGGTCACGCTGGTCATCAAGTCGGTGGCCGAATGGCGCCACGAAGCCGACATGAAAGCCGCGGCCGATTTGCCGCCTGAGCGCCCGCAAGCCATCGCAGGCGCCGTCGCCGCCCGCTAAAGGAATACACACCATGAGCATCGAAATCCGCAACGTCAGCAAACATTTTGGCGACTTCCAGGCCCTGGGCGACGTGAGCCTGGACATTCAATCGGGCGAGCTGGTCGCCTTGCTGGGCCCCTCGGGCTGCGGCAAGACCACGCTGCTGCGCATCATTGCCGGCCTGGAGAACGCCGACCGCGGCAGCATCCTCTTCAGCGGCGAAGACACCACCGACGTGCACGTGCGCGAGCGCCAGGTCGGTTTTGTGTTCCAGCATTACGCGCTGTTCCGCCACATGACGGTGTTCGAGAACGTCGCCTTCGGCCTGCGTGTCAAGCCGCGCGGCGTGAGGCCCAGCGAGGCGCAGATCAAGGAAAAAGTGCATTCGCTGCTGAACCTCGTGCAGCTGGACTGGCTGGCCGACCGCTTTCCCTCGCAGCTGTCGGGCGGGCAGCGCCAGCGCATCGCCCTGGCGCGCGCGCTGGCGGTAGAGCCCAAGGTGCTGCTGCTCGACGAGCCCTTCGGCGCGCTGGACGCCAAGGTGCGCAAGGAATTGCGCCGCTGGCTGCGCCGCCTGCACGACGACCTGCACGTCACCAGCATTTTTGTGACGCACGACCAGGAAGAGGCGCTGGAAGTCGCCGATCGCGTGGTGCTGATGAATGCCGGCAAGGTCGAGCAGATCGGCTCGCCGCAGGAAGTCTGGGACCACCCGGCCAGCCCTTTTGTCTACGGCTTCCTGGGCGACGTCAACCTGTTCCACGGCCGCGCCCATGAAGGCGAAGTGCAGCTCGAAGGCCTGCGCCTCAATTCGCCGGAACATGCCGGCGCGCAGGACGCCAAGGCCTTTGCCTATGTGCGCCCGCACGACCTGGACGTGCAGCGCTATTCACCGGGCGCCGAAGGCATCGTCGCCCACCTGGAGCGCGCCATCGTCATCGGCCCCATCGCGCGTCTCGAGCTGATTCCCGCCGAAGGCTATGAACAAAAAGGCAATGTCTCGGGCGACGCCATCATCGAAGCCCAGATGCCCTCGCAGCAGTTCAAGGACATGGGCCTGCGTGAAGGCGACATGCTGGTGGTGACGCCGCGCAAGGCCAGGGTGTTTGTGGAGGGGTAGTTGCGGGCGTGTGCAGGCAACCGGTGATGCAGATCGAATCTTGCCCGACTTCAACCGATATGCTGCTGCAGACCTTCGACCAATGCGTCGAAGGTTACACGGCAACGCGGGCTGTGGCGCAGGTCTTCGTGCATGGTCAGCCAGGTTTCGAGCTTGAAGGACAACTCGCCGGGCAGAACCCGCACCAGGGCGGGGTCACGCGCCGCCAGCGCTGACTGGCACACGCCAATGCCGGCGCCGGCACGTATCAGTGCCAGTTGCGCGAGGTCGCTGTCGGTACGCGTGGCAAATGCCGTCCGTTTCCATGCTGGCAAGGCTTTGCGCGCCGAACGCAGGAAGGGTGTCTCTTCGTCAAACCCAATCAGCGCATGCTGGGCCAGGTCCGTTGACGACTGCGGCGTGCCGCGCGCGTCCAGGTAATCGCGGCGCGCGTAGAGACCCAGCTCCACTTCGCCCACGCGGCGGGCGATCAACAGGTCCTGCTTGGGCTGTGTCATTCGCACGGCAATGTCGGCTTCGCGTTGCAGCAGGTCCTGCACGCGGTTGGTCAGCACCAGTTCGATGGTCAGACCCGGGTGCGTGCGCTGCAGTTGTGTGACGATGGGCGGCAGCACTTCGACACCGATGACTTCGCTTGCCGTGACCCGCACCGTGCCGCGCACACCGTCACCCTGGCTCTCGGCGGCGCGGCGCAGGGCGGCTGCGGCGCTGGCCATTTCTTCGGCGAAGGGCTGCAGTCCCAGCGCGGCTTCGGTAGGCGCAAAACCGGTTTGCGAGCGTGTGAACAGCGCCAGGCCGAGTGACTTTTCGAGTGAAGCGACATGGCGTCCGACCGTAGGCTGTGCCACCCCCAAAGACCGTGCGGCACCTGAGAGCGAACCCTCGTGCAGCACCCCTAAAAATGAACGGTAAAGCTCCCAGCCAGCGTCTTCTTCCATACAAAAATGTATAGCTGATACCCTGCTTTAGTCAATTCCATTTTGATGCCCCGGGGCCCAGAATTTCCCCATGACAACTTTTTTGGGAATTGACATGAGCAGAAAACAAGACAGATCAAGCACAGCACTGGTGCTGGGCGCAACCGGTGGCATCGGCGGTGAGGTCGCGCGGCAACTGGAGGCGGCGGGCTGGCAGGTTCGCGCGCTTCACCGTGGCGAGCCGCGGCCGGGCGAGCAACGCGGCGGCATCACCTGGCTGCGTGGCGATGCGATGAATCCCGGTGATGTCATGGCTGCGGCACAAGGCTGCGGCGTGATAGTCCACGCAGTCAATCCGCCCGGCTATCGTCGCTGGGGCGAGCTGGTGCTGCCCATGCTGGACAACACGATTGCGGCCGCCCGGGCGCAGGGCGCGACCGTCGTGCTGCCCGGCACGGTCTACAACTACGGGCCAGACGCATTTCCCAACCTCCGGGAGGATTCACCACAACACCCGCAAACTGCCAAAGGTGCGATTCGTGTGCAGCTTGAGCAGCGCCTCAAGGACGCGACCAGCGACAGTGGCCAGAGCGGCTGCCGGGTGATCATCGTGCGCGCGGGGGATTTTTTCGGGCCGAGGGCCGGTAACAGCTGGTTCTCGCAAGGCCTGGTGCGGCCGGGCGCTCCGGTGCGCAGTGTGAAGCTCCCTGGCAAACCCGGCGTCGGCCACCAATGGGCCTATTTGCCGGATGTGGCGCGTACCATGGTCGCCTTGCTGGCACGGCGTGACGTTCTGCCTGCATTCGCAACATTCCATATGAACGGCCAGTGGGACGCCGACGGCCGCCAACTGGTTGAGGCTATCTGCCGTGTCGTCGCACGGCGCGGTGGCCCTCAGCCGTCCATAAGATCCTTTCCCTGGTGGGCGGTGACGCTGGCAGCGCCCTTTGTTGAGACCCTGCGCGAGCTGCGCCGGATGCGCTACCTCTGGAACACGCCGGTACGCATGGACAACGCCTCCCTGGTGGGGGTGCTCGGTGCGGAGCCGCACACGCCGCTAGACATTGCGGTGGAGGAAACACTGCAAGGGCTGGGCTGCCTTGGTGCGCATGGCGGGGATTTCAACCAGGGTGTTGCGCGTCGTGGCTGATGCAAGCCAAGCTCAGCCTTGTGATGTCGTCAAACGCTTTCGGTCAGGCGAGGTCGACTTGCGGGAGGCCCGGCTACTGGCTCGTGCCAAACCTCAGTGCCGACCTGGCCCGCGCCCGTTCGGCTTCCACTTCCCGATTGCGCGGTTCGGCGTTAGTTACCAATGTCCCGATCAGCACCCGTGCCGACGCCGCCACCTCTTCCACCGCCCGGTCAAACGCGGCTTCGTTGGCCTTGGAGGGCACGTTGAAGCCGCTGAGCTTCCTGACGAACTGCAGGGAGGCATCGCGGATTTCCAGTTCGGTGGCGGGCGGCTCGAAGTTGAACAAGGTCTTGATGTTGCGGCACATGCCGGCTCCTTGAGGCAAAGACTTTCCGTTGAAGTACCGGCCTCTGCCTAAGCGGCAGGCTTGAGCACCACCGACTCAGCCGAGGCGACGAAGGGCCCATGGTAGACCGCCTCGATGTTGTTGCCGTCCGGGTCCAGCACAAAAGCCGCATAGTAGCCCGGGTGGTATTTTCGCTCGCCCGGCGCGCCGTTGTCGGTGCCGCCGGCGGCCAAAGCGGCTTCGTAAAAGGCTTTGACGGCCGCCTGGTCTTTGGCCTGGAAGGCCAGGTGGACGTGCGAGGTGGCGCCGTCGGCCTGGTCTATCCACAACTCGTCGGCCGAGAAATGGCCGTCGGCTTCCTGGATGGCGCCGGCCTTGCCCAATGATTGCAGGACGGCGCGGTAAAACTGCTTGCTCGCCGCCAGGTCGTGGGCGCGCAGATGGATGTGGTCGACGAGGCGGCCGCGGTGGAATTCCATGGTTTTATCCTTCCTGGTTTTTGACGGCTTTCAGCGGATCACGCCGGGCATCAGGGCTTCGGCAATCGCGATATGGTTGCCGTCGGGGTCGGTGATCATCACCGTCCTGACCATGTCGGTGGCGGTTTTGTGGCTGGTGTCTATGCCCAGTTTTTGCAGGTGCTCGATTTCCGGTTCGAGGTCGTTGACGGCCAGGGTCACCGAACCTTCGCCGGCGCGCTCGGGCAGTTCATAGATCTGCAGGCCGCCGCCACGCCTGAACTGCCATTCGCCGACTTCAGGCATGGGGCGGCTGGCCTTGGCGTCCAGCAGTTTTTCATACCAGGGCAGGGCGGTGGCCAGGTTGCGGACGGCGACGCTGGCGAGGGCGTTTTGCACAATCATGTCGGTCTCCTGAAAATAAGTAGTCCTGAAAATTTACGCCTGCCCGGCAATGCCATCTGTAGGAAAAATACCGGCAACACGTGGTGAAACGCCGGCCCGAGTCGACCAGGATTGGCCCTGAATGAATCGCCGGCGGGAACTTATCCCGGCCCGAACGCCCGAACCCCTGGACAATCCATAATCCATCCAGAAAAAAGAGGGCTCCTGATGTTTTTGACGTATTTCGACGCCATGCCGCGCCGCGTGCTGGCGCTGGTCTCCGTGGCCTGCGTGGCCATGCTGGCTTTCGGCCTTTACCTGCAGCATGTCGTCGGCCTGGAGCCTTGCCCGATGTGCATCGTGCAGCGTTACGCGCTGGTGCTGGTGGCCGTGGTGGCGGGCGTGACCGCCATTGCCAAAAGCCGCGGTTTCCTGTTGGCCGGCTCCGGCGTGATGGTGTTGCTGGCCGGCTTCGGCGCCTTCGTGGCGGCGCGCCAGAGTTTTCTGCAGTGGTACCCGCCCGAGATCGCCTCCTGCGGCCGCGACTTCTACGGAATGATCGAGACCTTCCCCTTGAAGCGGGTGATCCCCATGATCTTCAAGGGCAGCGGCGACTGCACCAAGATCGACTGGACCTTTCTGGGCGGCTCGATTGCCAACTGGTCGTTTGTCTGCTTTGTGGTGATCGCACTGGTGGGGCTGCTGCTGATCGCCCGCCTGGCGCGCAGGCGGTAAACCTCGTCCCCTGAACGGGATTTTCCTGCGTCGGGTTCGGTGCCCCGGGTCCGTTGGCATCCGGGACACCGCCTTTCAGATTCAAGCAACGGCGACGACGATGGCGTTCTGGTTGACGGTCACATTGAAAGTGACATTGGCCTGGTCGGGCACATTGCGGGCTTGTGCGATGGACGTCGGGTTCGTCGTCTTGTAGATGGTGATCGTTTTGTCACCCGCGGCGACCGCCAGGGGCTGGCCGAATTGCGCGCCGCCGTTCAGGCCCCATCGCTTGTCCCCCAGAGTGGCCGCCGTCACGTTTTCCTTGTCTGTTCCGGCGGTGATATTCACGGTTACGTTGGTCATGTTTTTTCCTTCAAGGTGAGTTGGGTTTTTCCTTCCGTGGTTGATCGCGGAGGGATCAAAAATTTACCGCGGCGGCAAGCGAGAAGCCATTACAGGGGATGACAGATGACTGCGCCGGCCCCGGGCGCCTGCTCAAGCCACGACCTGCGAGACGGTCATGTCGTTCTGGTTCACAAGCACGTTCAAGGTGAGGCTGCCGCCGGCAGGCACCTCAACGGGCTTTGTGAGCTGGGCCGGGGCCGTGGTCTTGTAGATCGTGAGGGTTGCGCCGCCTCCGTTCACGGCCAGGGCCTGGCCGAATTGGGCCGAGCCATTGGCGCCCCACCGCTGGTTGCCCAAGGTTGCGGCGGTCACGTTTTCCTTGTCCGATCCACCCGTTATGTTCACTGTGACGTTGGCCATATGTTCTCCTTCAAGGGGTTGTCAAAAAGTCCCTCAAGTTGCGCACCCGAAGGAGGAGGAAATTTACCGCCGCGGTCATGCACAAGCCATTACAGGGCATTACGGTTTTTTTGGGCGTGCGCTGGCCGGGTCAGGCGATGGCAGGCCGCCGTCCAGCTTCGTTCACGCGATTCCTGGGTGGTTCAGATTTTCAGCTGCAAAAAATCCAGGGAGTCGTATTGCGTGAATCCCGCATCAAACGACACCATGCGGCAACCAGCGGTTACCGCAAAGCTGGCGAGCCATGCGTCAGTCCAGTCTCGGGTACGAAAATCCGGGCGAGTGGTGTAGCGGCGCATCTGCGCTTCGGCCGTTGCGGGCTCAGGCAGCAACACAGCGCGGCCATCGCTTAGGTGCGCCTCATAGATGGCCCATGCCTCTTCCGGCGTATGGGCTGCTGCACCCATCACTGCAGGTTGTGTCACCAGGCGCAGAAAACCCTGCATGCTCGAGCGGCAGAACGCCAGAGGTGAAGAGGCTTCGACCCAGTACTTTTTGGCGGCTTCGTGGTGCGTATGCCCGGGGTGCGCCAGCGCCAGCCAGACGTTCACGTCCAGCAGGTCGGGCGCTGTCATCGGATAAACCCGATGCGCCGCAGTTTCTCCATGTCTTCTTGCAGCGCCTGGTCTTCAAGCTGCTCGTTGCTTTGGGCTGGAGTTGGCTTCGCAGCTTCGCCCTGTGGGTTCTGAAGCCGCTTCAACACCGGCAAGGTGGGCGTCGCTTGTTGCGCAAGATCCGGTGTGGCGGGCATGCGCATCGCCCGCTGAATCAATTCGTTCAACAGGGACTTCAGGCTTTGGCCGTTCTGCGCTGCGCGGGTTTTAAGTTCTCGCAACAAGGAATCAGGCAAATCAAGTGTGGTTCGCATCATCGCATTTTAGCATCAATGTGTTTTTTTGAATAAATGGAATCCATAGGGGGAAGACAATATACTGTATTTAAATACAGTATTTATCGGATTTGAACCCTCGCCATGCTTTCGTCATCCCCCGCAGCCCGCGCCTTGCCGGACTTCGCCAACGCCAATGTCTGGCGCGCCGGCGAACTCGGCAGCGCGAGTGTGCAAACCATTGCCACCGGCTATGGGGCGCTCGATGCCGTGCTGCCGGGCGGCGGCTGGCCGCAGGGGGCGCTGATCGAGGTGCTGCAGCCGCAGGCCGGTGTGCATGAGTGGGGTCTGGTGGCTGCGGCGCTGGCGGCTTTGCAGGCCCGGGCGCTGGGTGAGCTGACCGTGCTGGTGGGCGCACCCTGGCTGCCTTTCGGACCTGCATTGGGCGCGCGTGCGCTGGACATGCGGCGCTTGCTCAGCATCCAGGGCAAGCCCGGCGACGCACCTTCGCTGCTGTGGGCCACGCGTGAAGCCCTGCAATGCGCCGACGTGCAAAGCGTGCTGGCCTGGCTGCCCGATGCGCGCAGCGCGCATGTGCGCCGCCTGCAGATCGCGGCCCATGCGCACCACAAGCTGCTGTTTGTCTTCAGGCCGCTGCGGGCGCAGCACGAATCTTCGCCCGCGCCGCTGCGTTTGCGCGTGGAGGGCGTGGCCGGCGAGGCGGGCCTGCTGCGCGTCGATGTGTTCAAGCGCCGCGGCCCGCCGCTGGCCGCGCCGCTGCTGCTCGACACCCGGCCGGCCCGCCTGGCCGCGTTGCTGGCGGCCAGCCGCGAAAGGGCGCGGCGCCAGCGAGAAGAAGCCGGTGTGCTGGCGCCCCTGCTGCTGCCGTCGCGGGTCTCGCTTCCCCTTACATCTCCCGAGAGTCCCATCCATGCGCTGCTGGATCGCATTGCGCATCTCGACCACCACTGAGGCGGGCCCGCCGGCCCCTCCGGTGCTGGATGCCGCCGCGCTGCACCGCGCGGTGGCCAGCCTGGCGCTGGGCCTGACGCCGCGCGTGGCGCTGCTCGATGAAGCCGTGCTGATGGACGTCACGGGCAGCCTGCGCCTCTTCGGCGGGCTGGCGCGGCTGATGCAGTTGCTGGCACAGCGCCTGGACGTTTTCTTTGATGAGAACGGGCTGCAGGCCGAGGTTCACCGTGCGCAGGGCGCGACCTCCCTGATCGCGCTGGGCCGCTTGCGCTTGCTGGAGGAGGGCGGGGCCGCCGCGAAAAAGCGCGTGGCCGATTTGCCCATGCACACGCTGACGGCCGCCCGCCCGCACCTGGGCGTGCTCGAGCGCATCGGCTGCCGCACCTGGGACGACCTGCTGCGCCTGCCGCGCGACGGTGTGGCCCGGCGCTTCGGCGCGGAATTGCTGGAGGCGCTGGACCGCGCCCGCGGCAGTGCAACCGACGACTACGGGTGGCTGTTGCTGCCCGAACACTTCGAGGAAAAGATCGAGCTCAACGCGCTCGTCACCCACGCCCCGGCGCTGATGGCCGGCGTGGAGCGGCTGCTGGTGCACCTGCACGCCTGGCTGCTGGGCCGCCAGAGCGGGCTGTGCGCCCTCAAAATCACCTGGCACCTGGACAAGCGCCGCGACGTGCCGCCCACCGGCGAACTCGAAGTGCGGACGGCGCAGCCCGCGCAAGACCTGCGCCACGTGGCGCGCCTGATATCGGAGCACCTGGCGCAGCAAAAACTGCCGGCGCCAGTGCACAGCCTGAGCCTGCGGTCGCTGACCACCGAACTGCTGGCCGATTCGGCCGCCGCCACCGGCAGCCTGCTGATGGAGGCGCGCCAGCAGGGCGACGGCGTGGTGGAACTGGTCGAGCGCCTGAGCGCCCGCCTGGGCGATGCGCGGGTAGAGGCCTGGCAGCCCTGCGCCGACCACCGGCCCGAGTTGATGCAGCGCTGGGTGCCGGCCAAGGGCGTGATTGCATCGATCACCGCGCACCTCAATCCGGCCCGGGCCGGCCGCAAGCGCTCAAAGGCGGCCTCCAAAAGCCCGCCTCCGGAGACCAGAACCGAAGCTCTGTATCCGGCCTGGCTGCTGCCTGAGCCGCTCAAGCTGGCCACCGCCGGCAACAACCCCGTCTACCAGGGCAAGCTGCAGCGTTTGGCCGGGCCGCAGCGCCTGGAGGCGGCCGAATGGCTGCTGGCGGGCGGCGAGGCCAACCGCAGCGCCGGCCTCAGCGCAAAGCCGTGGGCACTGCGCGACTACTTCATCTACCGCAGCCAGCAGGGCGGCCTGCTGTGGGTGTACAGCGAGCGCCTGGGCGCCACGCCCGAATCCGCGCCGCAGCGTGCCTGGTACCTGCACGGTTTTTTTGCCTGAGGCTGTTCGTATGTCGTCCATTTACGCACTGCCCGATTACGCCGAGCTGCATGCGCTGAGCAACTTCAGCTTCCAGCGCGGCGCCTCGCATGCGCAGGAACTCGCCGAGCGGGCCTTCGAACTGGGCTACAAGGCGCTGGCCGTCACCGACGAATGCTCGGTCGCCGGTGTCGTGAGGGCGCATGAAGTTGCCAAGGCACTCGGCCTGCAACTGCTGCCGGGGGCGGAATTTCTGGTGCGGGCCGCCCATGCGTTCAGGCTGGTGGTGCTGCCCCACAACGCGGCCGGTTGGGGCAACCTGTGCGAGTTCATCACCGAGGCGCGGCGCGCCGGCGACGTGCTGGAAAAAGGCAGTTACCGCGTCGCGCGGGGTGAGACCGATTTCTCGCGCCTGGGTGATTGCGAAATCCTGCTGTCGCCTTTGCCCGAAGCGATTGACGTGCAGGCCTTGGGCGCGCACGCCGCCTGGGCTGCGGAGCTGTTCGGCGCCAGCGCCTGGCTGGCCGTCGAGCTGCAGCAGGGCCTGGACGATGCGCTGCGCCTGCAGCAGTTGCAGGAGGTGGCCGCGGACACCGGCATACGCCTGGTGGCGGCCGGCAACGTGCTGATGCACAAGCGCTCGCGCAAGCCGCTGCACGACGTGATGACGGCCATCAAGCTGGGCAAAGCCGTGCATGAATGCGGCTTTGCGCTGCAGGCCAATGCCGAGGCGCATCTGCGCCCACGCATGCGGCTGGCCGGCATTTACCCGGCCGGCCTGCTGCGCGCCACGCTGGAGGTGGCGGCGCGCTGCCGCTTCAACCTGGCCGAAATCCGCGACTTGTACCGTTACCCGGTGGAAGACATCGTGCCCAGCGTGGAAACACCCGCTCAGTGCTTGCGGCGGCTGACGGCCGAAGGCGCCAGCGCGCGTTACCCGGACGGCATTGGCTCCGACATCCAGGCCCAGATCGACAGGGAACTCGCGCTGATTGAAGAATTGCAGTACGAAATGTTCTTCATCACCGTGCAGGACATCGTCCGGTTCGCGCGCAGCAAGGGCATCCTGTGCCAGGGGCGCGGTTCGGCGGCCAACTCGGTGGTGTGTTATTGCCTGGGCGTGACAGCCGTCAACCCGGTGGAAAGCACGCTGCTGTTCGAGCGCTTCATCAGCCGCGAACGCCGCGAGCCGCCCGACATTGACGTGGACTTCGAGCACGAGCGGCGCGAAGAGGTCATCCAGTACATCTACGGCAAGTACGGCCACGACCGCGCCGCCATCGCCGCCACCGTTATCAGCTACCGCCCGCGCAGCGCGATCCGCGACGTCGGCAAGGCGCTGGCCATGGAGCCCGAACTGATAGACCTCTTTGCCAAAGAGCATTTCTGGTTTGACGGCAGCGAGGTGCTGGCGGAAAAAGTCCGGCAGGCCGGCCTGGCGGGCCGGGAAGGGCCGGTGCTGCAGTGGCTGGATTTGTCGGCGCAGCTGATCGGCTTTCCGCGCCACCTGAGTCAGCACGTGGGCGGCTTTGTGCTGACGCAGGGCAAGCTCACGCGCCTGGTGCCGGTGCAGCCGGCTTCGATGGAGGAGCGCCGCATCATCCAGTGGGACAAGGACGACCTGGATGCCATGGGCCTGCTCAAGGTCGATGTGCTGGCGCTGGGCATGCTGTCGGCGATACAGCGCTGCCTGAAGCTGGTCAATGAGACCCGGCAAAAGGACTATGAGATGCACAGCCTTCCGCTGGGAGATCCGCAAACCTACGACATGATCTGCGAGGCCGACACGGTGGGCGTGTTCCAGATCGAGAGCCGCGCGCAGATGTCCATGCTGCCGCGCCTGCAGCCGCGCACCTATTACGACCTGGTGGTGGAGGTCGCCATCGTCCGGCCGGGGCCGATACAGGGCGGCATGGTGCACCCGTACCTCAAGGCGCGCGAAACCGTGCGCAACGGCGGAAAGATCGACTTCCCGTACGAGGAACTGCGTGAAGCACTGGGCCGGACCCACGGCGTTCCCATCTTCCAGGAGCAGGTCATGCAGATCGCCATGATTGCCGCGAAATTTTCAGCCGATGAAGCCGACGACCTGCGCCGTTCCATGGCCGCCTGGAAGCGCAAAGGCGGCGTGGAGCGTTTTCACGACCGGCTGGTCAATGCCATGGCCGACAGGGGGTATGACCGCGAGTTCTCCGAGCGCATCTTCAGCCAGATCCGCGGCTTTGGTGAATACGGCTTCCCTGAAAGCCACGCCGCGAGTTTCGCCAAGCTGGTCTACGTGAGCTGCTGGCTCAAGTGCCACGAACCGGCGTGTTTCCTGGCGGCGCTGGTCAATTCACAGCCCATGGGTTTTTATGCGCCTTCACAGCTGGTGCAGGACGCGCGCAAGCACGGCGTGGAGGTGAGGGCGGTGGATGTGATGCACAGCGGATGGGATTGCACGCTCGAGCCCGCCGAAAGCACGGCTCTTTCGCAGTACCCGGGTATCCATAAAGACCAGCCCGCCGTCCGCCTGGGCCTGCGCCTGGTGTCCGGCCTGCGCGAAGACGCCGTGGCCCGCCTGGTGGCGGCGCGGGCGCAAGCGCCTTTCACCTCAACAGAAGACCTGGTGTCGCGCGCCGGGCTGGGCACCCTGGAAGTCAACGCGCTGGCCGCCGCCGATGCCTTGCTGCCGCTGTCGGGCCACAGGCGCCAGCAGGTGTGGGACGCCTCGGCCATCAAGCCTGCGCCGCGGCTGCTCAAGTCCGTGCCCACGCATGAAACGCCGCTGGCGCTGCCCGATACGCCTGAAGGCGAAAACATCCTGTTCGACTACCAGGCCACCGGCCTCACGCTGCGGCGGCATCCGGTCGCGCTGCTGAGGGAGCGGCTGGCGCGCAAGGGTCTGCTGAGCGCCAGCGAGCTCAATGCCCTGGGAGACGGCGAGGAAGTGGCCGGCTGCGGCATCGTCACCGTGCGCCAGCAGCCGCAAACCGCCAAGGGCACCATCTTCATCACGCTGGAGGATGAAACCGGCCCGGTCAACGTCATCGTGTGGAAATCCCTGCGCGAGGCGCAGCGCGCCGAGGTGCTGCATGCGCGCCTGCTGGCGGTGTACGGGGTGTGGCAGCGCAGCGAGGAAAGCGGCACCGCCAAGGGCTACGGCGCGGTGCGCAACCTGGTGGCGCACCGGCTGGAAGACCTCACGCCGCTGTTGGGGCGGTTGGGCACCTCAAGCCGCGATTTTCACTGAAGGCCGCGGCGGTTCAGGCTCGGGAGACTTTCGGCATGGGCACTTCAGCGGGTTCCGCCGAGCTTTGCTGCATGGCGAGCTCCAGCAGCTTGCTGTAGTTCTCGAGTTTTTTGTACAGCAGCCGTACTTCCAGGATGTTGTGGATGCGCGTCTTGACCTCGACCAGGTCGAAGGGCTTGCTGATGAAATCCTTGGCGCCGGCCTGCAGGGCGCGCAGCTTGTGGCCGGGCTCGGCCGTCAGGACGATCACGCAAAGGTACTGGTCGAGCTGGTTCTGCTTGAGCGCTTCCATCACCTGGAAGCCGTCCATGCCGGGCATTTTCAGGTCCAGCAGGATCAGGTCGTAGCGGTGCTGTGCGTGCAGCGCCACCACTTCCAGCGGATCCATGGTCGAGCGGACCTTGGTATAGCCGGTGCCTGCCAGCAGTTGCTCCAGCAGCAGCACGTTGGCGGCCTGATCGTCCACGATCAGGATGCTCGCGTTCAGGATGTCGAACTCGGCGTTCATCATGGGGCTTCCTTCACGAGAACAGAATCGGCCCTGGTTTTGGCGACCTCGAGCACCAGGTCCAGGGTCTCCATGAACTCGTTGATCTTGATGGGCTTGGTGAGGTAGCGGAAGAAGCCCGCCTCCAGGCCTTTTGCAATGTCGCGGGGCATGGCGTTGGCGCTGAGCGCCACCACCGGAATGTGTTTCGTCAAGGGGTCTTCCGACAGGATCTTCATGGCCGTGATGCCGCTGATGCCGGGAAGGTTGATGTCCATCAGGATGAAATCCGGCAGGGACGCCTTGGCAATCGCGATGCCGCTGATGCCGTCCCGCGCCGACAGCAGCCGCAGGTCCGGGCGCCTGGCGATCAGGTCTTCCACCAGCATCAGGTTGGCGGGGTTGTCCTCGACGTACAGCAGGCTGCGCGTATGGGGGTCCGTGGGCCCTTGCGCAACGGGGCCAACCACGAGGTTCAGCAGGTCCGCCGGGATTTTCTGCTCGCTGGTGATGTTCATTTCGATCCAGAACATGCTGCCCTTGCCGACCACGCTTTCCACGCCGATCACGCCGCCCATCAACTCGACCAGCCGCTTGGTCATCACCAGGCCTATGCCGGTGCCCTGTTCGGTGTTGGCTTCCTGCCCGAGCCGATTAAAGGGCTGGAAGAGCTGGTCTATTTTCTCCGGCGCCAGGCCTTTGCCGGTGTCTTCCACGCAGATGCGGATGCGCCCGGCCGGCGTGTCGACGCACTCGAGCGTCACCCGGCCGTGTTCGGTGTTGTATTTGATGGCGTTGGACAGCAGGTTGATCAGCACCTGCTTGAGGCGCGTGCGGTCCGCGCTGACGAAGCGGGGCGAGCCGAACTCCGGGAAGCTCACGCTGATGCCGCGTTTTTCGGCCTGCGATTCGATCATGGTTTCGCATTCGCGCATGACTTCGGCCAGCGACACCGGCTCCAGCGAGAGCGACAGCTTGCCGGACTCGATCAGCGCCAGGTCCAGGATTTCGTTGATCAGGTCCAGCAAATACCAGCCGGCCTGCAGGATCTGGTCCACGCTGCGCTTTTGCGAGGGCGAGGGAGCCGGCGTACCGGACTCGATCAGCTGTGCAAAACCCAGGATGGCGCTGAGCGGCGTGCGCAGCTCGTGGCTCATGCTGGAGAGGAAATCCGACTTGGCCAGGTTGGCCTTCTCGGCCACCGCCATCGCCTCGTTCAGCGCGATCTCGACCTGCTTGCGCACCGAGTTGTCGGTGCCTATCAGCAGGTAGCCGATGATGGTGCCGAAGTCGTCGCGCAAGGCGGTGATGGAGACGATGGCCGGAAAGCGGCTGCCGTCCTTGCAGATATAGGTCAGCTCGTAGATGTCTTCAATGCCGCGCGAGGCCTTGAAGGCCAGCGCCTCGAAGCCCGGCGTGATGGTGGTGGCGAGTTCCACACTCAGCGCCTGGGCCCGGGCCATCACTTCCTGCGGGTCGTGGATGTCGCTGGGGTTGATCTTGTTGACGACCTCGGCCGCCATATAGCCCAGCATGCGCTCGGCGCCGACGTTGAAGAGCTGGATGATGCCTTTTTCGTCGGTCGCGATGATGGAGAAATTTTCGCTCGTCAGGATGGCGGTTTGCAGCGCGCCTGTCTTGAGCAGCGCTTCCTGGCGCAGGGACTCTATGCCGTCGGCTTTGGCAATCGCGTCAAGAGCGCTCAGGCGGGAAATAGGTGACATGGGCCATGTTTCTGCAGAAATAACGACGATGCCGCGAAGCGCCGGCCGTGAGGCGGCGCGTCCAGGATCCTGGCCGGGGAGGGTGTGAAGTCTCGGGAAAGACTCCGGGAGTATGACAGGGAGGGTTTTTGTCGGTCTGTTCGCCAGCGCACATACGGGGTGCCCCGGCACCGTAAAGCCTAGCTGTTCGCCCGCCGGTAAAAGGCCAGGGAACCGGCCAGCGCCAGCAGCGCGCCGCCGCAGGCGCGGTCTATCCAGCGCGTGGCCGAGGCCTTGAGCAGGCGGATGGCGCGCGCGCCGACAAAGGCATAACCGAACATGACGGAAAAATCGATACCGGCGAACACCAGCGAAATGGCGAGGTATTGCGGCGCCTGGGCGGCGGCCGGGTCTATGAACTGAGGCAGCAGGGCCGAGCAAAAGAGGTAACCCTTGGGGTTGGTCACCGCGACCAGGAAGGATTTCATGAAAATCGCGCGGCTGCCGTGCTGGGCGCCGGCGCTTTCGGCGGGAATCTCAAAACCGCCGCGCGAGCGCAGCAGGCGTATGCCCAGCCAGGCCAGGTAGGCAGCGCCGGCCCACTTGAGCACCGAAAACCAGAACTCGGAAGCCGCCAGCAGCGCGCCCAGGCCCAGGGCCACCGCGCCCACCAGCACAAAATCAGAGACCACCGCGCCCAGCATGCCGGGCACCGAGCGGCGCACGCCGTAGCGCGAACCGTTGGCCAGCGCCAGCAGCACCGTGGGGCCGGGCGTGGCAATCGCCACCAGCGCGACCACGGAAAACAGCAGAAGGGTGGTGGTGTTCATGCGGCGGCCGCGCAGCCTTCGGGCTTGTAGACGCGCTCGGTCGAGGGCGGGTACTTGGCCAGCTTGCCGGCCGGGCGGCGTGGCCGGACGGTGAATTCACCGCCGCAATTGGGGCAGACGCCCTGGAGTCTGGTGGCGACACAGTCGGCGCAGAAGGTGCATTCAAACGTGCAGATGCGCGCATCGGTCGAGTCGGCCGGCAGGTCGCGGTTGCAGCATTCGCAGTTGGGGCGGAGCTCAAGCATGGTGGTCATCCCGGTAAAAAGGAAAAGCCATTATGGCGAAAGGCCGGTCCGGCGGCTGTACCGCCTAGCGGCTGAAAATCAGGCGCAGGCCGAACAGCGCGAGCAGGCCGCCCGTGAGCCGGTCTATCCAGCGTTTGGCGCGGCGGTAGCCCTGGCGGGTGCTGCTTCTGCAAAACAGGGTGGCGACCAGGAAGTTCCAGGTCAGGGAAATGACCGCCACCACCCCCACGGCCGCCACCCGCATCCATACCGGCAAACCCGGCGTAAACAGCGTGGCGAAGGCGCTGCTGAAAAACACCAGCGACTTCGGGTTGGTGAGGTTGGTGGCCAGCCCATAGCGATAGGCTTGCCAGCCGCTGCGGCCGGCTTGCGGGCTGCTCTCGGGCAGCGGTAAGTGCGCTTGCCGGATCAGGCGGATGCCGATGTAAAGCAGGTAGATGCCGCCGGCGACCTGCAGTATTTGCTGCAGCCCGTTGAAATGGGAAATGAGTATTCCCAGCCCGACGGCAGCCAGGCTTGCCCACAGCACGCTGGCGGTGGAAACGCCCAGTCCCACGCACAGGGCGTGGCGGCGTGATTCGCTCACGGCCGCCAGGGTGATGACCAGAAAATTGGGGCCCGGGCTGACGGCCAGCATCAGGTAGAGGGCGGCAACGCTGCCGAAAAAAACAAGTTCCTGCATGGTGAAGTCCGAAGGCGGCTGGGCGCTTTAGCCCAGCTTCTTGACCAGCACCTGGCTCTTGCGGTCCCAGTTGTATTTGCGCTTGCGGCCGTCGGGCAGCCAGTCCGGGTCCACCTGCACGAAGCCGCGCTTGATGAACCAGTGCATGGTGCGGGTGGTCAGCACGAAGATGCTTTGCAGGCCGGCCGCGCGGGCGCGCTGCTCAATGCGTTTCAAGATTTTCTCGCCGTCGCCCTGGCCCTGGCTTTGCGGCGAGACGGTCAACGCCGCCATTTCGGCCGTTTTGGCCTCGGGGTAGGGGTAGAGCGCTGCGCAGGCAAAGATGACGCCGTCGTGCTCGATGATGCTGTAGTTGGCGGCGTCGCGCTCGATCTCGGTGCGGCTGCGCTTGACCAGCGTGCCGTCGTTTTCAAAAGGCTCGATCAGCTGCAGGATGCCGCCCACGTCGTCCTCGGTGGCTTCGCGCAGTTCCTCGAGCTTTTCATCGATCACCATGGTGCCTATGCCGTCGTGCACGTAGATTTCGAGCAGCAAGGCGCCGTCCACCGCGAAGGGCAGGATGTGGCTGCGCTCCACGCCGGCCTTGCAGGCCTTGACGCAGTGCTGCAGGTAAAACGCCGTGTCGGTGGGGCGCTCGCCGTTGGGCAGGGTGGCCAGCAGTTTTTCGGCGGCGGCCAGCGGCAGCTCGGTATCAATGGGGTTGTCTTCGCTCTCGGGCTGGTCGTGGTGTATGCGTATGCCCGGGATCTCGCTCAGGAAGATCAGCTTGTCGGCCTGCATGGCGATGGCCACCGAGGTGGCGACCTCTTCCATGGTCAGGTTGAAGGCTTCGCCGGTGGGCGAGAAGCCGAAGGGCGACAGCAGCACCATGGCGCCGAAATCCAGCACCCGGCCTATGGCGGCGGTGTCGACCTTGCGCACCAGGCCCGAATGCTTGAAGTCCACGCCGTCGAGAATGCCGACCGGGCGCGCGGTGATGAAGTTGCCCGAGATCACCCGCACCGTGGAGCCGGCCATGGGCGTGTTGGGCAGGCCCTGGCTGAAGGCCGCCTCGATTTCATAGCGCAGCTGGCCGGCCGCTTCCTGGGCGCTGTCGAGCGCGACTTCGTCGGTGATGCGCATGCCGTGCGAGTATTTGGCGGTATGGCCCTTGGCCTTGAGCTGCTCGTTGACCTGGGGGCGAAAGCCGTGCACCAGCACGATCTTCACGCCCATGCTCTGGATCAGCGCCAGGTCCTGGGCGATGTGCTGCAGCTTGCCGGCCGCGATGGCTTCTCCGGCGATACCGACCACAAAGGTTTTGCCGCGGTGCGTGTGGATATAGGGCGCGACCGAGCGGAACCAGGGCACAAAGGTGAAATTGAAGACGGCGGACATGGGCGCGCTTTCGGGTCGGAAGGGGCGGGTCGGTAGCTGCCGGGGACGCGGCGGTCGGAGGGCGCGGCACGGCTTCCCGGCGCTGCTTTCCCCGGCAAACGGAAAAGTCCAGTGAGTGTAAGGGAGACGCGGCCGGACCGAGGGGCGTGCCGCGGCGGGCGGCCGGCGGCGGGCGGTGTACTCATTTTTGGGGATAGCGAAACAAGGCGGGGCAGGTTATGGTCTGGGGTTATGGATAAATACGCGATCGGGTTCTGGGGCTGCTATTTCGGGGCAGCCGGCCTGATGCTGGCCGGCTCGGTGTTTGCCTACTTCCGGTCCCTGCGCCGCATTGCGGTCAACGCCGCCGCCTCGGCCGTCGCTTCGACCTTCTTCGTGGTGGCCTTCCTGGGCGGCCTGCCGATCAGCGATGCCGCCACGCTGGACCGCTTCCTGGCCCACGTGGCCGCCCTGGTGTCGGCCTTGCTGGCCTACCTGCTTTTTTCCATCCTGGGCATCCTGCGCAGCCCGGCGTCCCAGCAGCGCGCCGTGGCCTTGCTGGGCGTCATGGCCGCCCTGGTCATCGCGCTGGGCTGGGCGCTGAGCCCGCAGCAGTCCCTGGCGCTCAGCCTGGGCGCGGCCGCCTTCCTGGGATTCGTGGCGCTGGCCCTGAGCCTGCGCACCGCCCTGCGCGGGGACCGCCTGGCCTGGGTGGCGGTCTCGGGCGTGCTTTTCATGCTGGTGGCCATCCTGGGCCTGAGCTGGATGGCGCTGGACCGCGCCCACGTGCCGTGGCAGGCGCACGCCGTCACCGCGCTGGCCGGCACGGCGTATCTGGCCACCATGGCGTCGGTGCTCTGGATACGCTACTCCTACCTGATCGAGCTGAACCGGGCGATGGCGCACGGCCCCAGCTACGACCCGGTGACGCGCATGCGCTCCAACAGCGAAACCAGCAACATGGTGAACGCGGCTTTCCAGGATTACCGGGACCAGCCGGTGCCGCTGGGCGTCATCGTGGTGTCCATCGCCAACCTTTACGTGCTGGAAAAACTCTACGGCCTGGCGGCCGTCAACCACGCGCTGTTCGTCTGCGCCGGGCGGCTGCGGCGCACCGTGCCCGCCCACCTGGAGATGGGGCGCCTGGGCGAGGACGGCTTCCTGGTGCTGATGCGCACCTGCCACCACAGCGGCGACCTGATCCACCTGGCTCGCCGCATCCAGGCGACGCTGTCGCGCACGGTGGTGCTCAACACCAGCCTGGAAACAGCAGCCGCGGCCAGCCAGCAGACGCGCTGGGCGGCCGAGGCCGGCATAGGCGTGCTGCGGGTGTCGAAAACCGACGCGCGCGCTTCCTCGGCCGTGGGCTTGGGGCGGGGCATGTCGCGCGCGGCGCTCAGCTATCCCAGCCGCATCGCGTGGTACGACGAGACCAGCGGGGAAATCGTCGACATGCCGGTGATGGCGGCCTGAGGGGTAACCCCGCCGGCGCGGCGGCCTGCCGGAACAGCCGATAATTGACGGCTTTGCCGCGCCGGCCTTCCCGCCTCGCTCTTCCCGCTTTTCCTTTTGCCCGCACCTTTGTCCCCCCTTACCATCACTTTTCCCGAATCGCTGCCGGTCTCCGGCAAGCGCGAGGACATCACCGCCGCGATGGCCGCCCACCAGGTCGTCATCGTCTGCGGCGAAACCGGCTCGGGCAAGACCACCCAGCTGCCCAAGATCGCGCTGGCCATGGGGCGCGGCAAGCTCAATTACCCGCCGGGGCAGGGCCGGCTCATAGGCCACACCCAGCCGCGGCGGATTGCTGCCTCCAGCGTGGCCAAGCGCATCGCCGAGGAGCTGAAGACCCCTCTGGGCGACGTGGTGGGCTACAAGGTGCGCTTCCAGGACCGGCTCTCGCGCGACGCTTCCGTCAAGCTCATGACCGACGGCATCCTGCTGGCCGAGACGCAGACGGATCCGCTGCTCAAGGCCTACGACACCATCATCATCGATGAGGCCCACGAGCGCAGCCTGAACATCGACTTCCTGCTGGGCTACCTTCGCCAGCTGCTGCCGCGCAGGCCCGACCTCAAGGTTGTCATCACCTCGGCGACGATCGACGCACAGCGTTTTGCCGACTACTTCGCCTCGGCCAAAGGGCCTGCGCCGGTCATCATGGTGTCGGGCCGCATGTTTCCGGTGGAGCAGCGCTACCGGCCGTTCGAAGAGTCGCGCGAGCACGACCTGAACGACGCGATCGCCGACGCGGTCGACGAGCTCTGGCTGAGCCCGCACAGCGCGGGCGACATCCTGGTCTTCTTGCCCGGCGAGCGCGAAATCCGCGAGGCGGCCGACCACCTGCGCAAACACCTGGCGCACCAGCCGCTGACGCGCAACGCCGAGGTGCTGCCGCTGTTCGCGCGCCTGAGCCAGGCCGAGCAGGACCGCATCTTCGACGGCCACAGCGGCCGGCGCATCGTGCTGGCCACCAACGTGGCCGAAACCTCGCTGACCGTGCCGGGCATCCGTTATGTGATCGACGCCGGCACCGCGCGCGTCAAGCGCTACAGCTTTCGCAACAAGGTCGAGCAGCTGATGGTGGAGCCGGTGTCGCAGGCCGCGGCCAACCAGCGCGCCGGCCGCTGCGGCCGGGTGGCCGACGGTATCTGCATACGCCTGTATGACGAGAAGGATTTCCAGGGCCGCCAGCCTTTCACCGACCCTGAAATCCTGCGCAGCTCGCTGGCCTCGGTGATCCTGCGCATGAAGGCGCTGCACCTCGGCAACGTCGAGGAGTTCGCCTTTATCGAGCCGCCGCAGCGCCGCGCGATTGCCGACGGCTACCAGCTGCTGGCCGAACTCGGCGCGGTGGACGAGGACAACGAGCTCACGCCCGTGGGCCGCACGCTGGCCAAGCTGCCGCTGGACCCGCGCGTGGGCCGCATGATCCTGGAGGCCAAGGACCGCGGCGCGCTCGACGAGGTGCTGGTGATCGCCAGCGCGCTCAGCGTGCAGGACGTGCGCGACCGGCCCATGGACAAGCAGGCCCAGGCCGACCAGCAGCACGCCAAGTTCGACGACGAGAAAAGCGAATTCAGCGGCTACCTCAAGCTCTGGAAATGGCTGGGCGACGCGCGCGGCGGCCACGGTACCGATCACAAGCTGTCCAACCGCCAGTACGAAAACCTGCTGCGCGAGAACTACGTCAACATCCGCCGCGTGCGCGAGTGGCGCGACATCCATTCGCAGTTGCACACGGTCGTCGGCGAGCAGAAATGGGTCCTGAACGACAAACCCGCCAGTTATGAGCAGTTGCACCTGTCCATGCTTTGCGGCCTCTTGGGCAATATAGGCTGCAAAAGCGACGAGGAAGACTGGTACCTGGGCGCGCGCGGCATCAAGTTTTACCGCCATCCCGGCGCGCGCCTGAGCAAGAAGCCGGGCCGCTGGATCGTGGTGGCCGAACTGGTGGAAACCACGCGCCTGTTCGGCCGCGGCATCGCCAACATCGACCCGGCCTGGATGGAACAGGTGGCCGGCCATTTGCTCAGCAAACAGCTGCTGGATCCGCACTGGGAGAAAAAAGCCGCGCAGGTCACGGCGCTGGAGCGCGCCACGCTCTACGGCCTGGTGGTCTACAACGGCCGGCGCGTCAACTTCGGCCGTGTCGACCCGGTTACCGCGCGCGAGATTTTCATCCGCGAGGCGCTGGTCGCCGGCAACTGGGACACCAAACTGCCTTTCCTGGCCGCCAACCAGAAGCTGATCCAGCAGGTGCAGGACCTCGAACACAAGGCCAGGCGCCAGGACGTGCTGGTCGATGAAGAACTGATTTACGCTTTCTACGACCAGCAACTGCCGGCCGACGTACACAGTGGCGCGAGCTGCGAGCACTGGTACAAGGAAGAATCGAAAAAGCAGCCGCAGTTGTTGCTGCTGACCCGCGAAGAGCTGATGCGCCACGAAGCGGCCGGCATCACCACGCAGGCCTTTCCCAAGACCCTGCGCATGGGCGGCGTGGACTGCGCGGTGACTTACCTGCACGAGCCCGGCGACGCGCGCGACGGTGTCACCGTCGACGTGCCGCTGTTTGCGCTCAACCAGGTCAATGAGGAGCGCTGCGAGTGGCTGGTGCCCGGCATGCTCAAGGACAAGGTACAGGCCTTGATCAAGACCCTGCACCAGCGCCCGCGCTCGCGCCTGGTGCCGCTGCCCGAGACCGCGGCGCGCATGACGGAGCAACTGCTGCAGCCCGAGGTGTTCGGCAGCGGTTCGCTGACGGACGCGGTGCTCAAGCTGGTGCGCGACGCGACCTCGCTGGACATCAAACGCAACGACATGAAGCTGGACATGCTGCCGCCGCACCTGTTCATGAACTTCCGTGTGGTCGATGAGCACGGCCGGCAGCTGGGTGCCGGCCGCAACCTGGGGGCGCTCAAGGGCGAACTGGGTTCGCAGGCGCGCGGTGCTTTCCAGGCGCTGGCCGGGCTCAAAAACCTGGCGAAGGCGCCCGAGCCGGCCGCCAGCCCCGACACGAACCGGCCTGCGGCCCAGGCAGGGCGCGCACAGGCCGCACCCCAAAGTACTGCGGTCAAGGTCGCGGAACGTTACACAAGCTGGAGTTTTGGCGAGCTGCCGGAACTGATGGAAATCCGCAAGGGCTCCCAGACGCTGATCGGGTTCCCGGCGCTGATCGATCTGGGCGATGCGGTGACCATCGAGGTGTTCGATGAGCCCGATGCGGCCGCGGCCAAGCACCGCGCCGGTTTGCGCCGGCTGTTTGCGCTGCAGATCAAGGACGCGCTCAAGTACCTCGAGAAAAACCTGCCCGAGCTGCAGAAGATGGCGACCGCCTACATGCTGGTGGGGCGCGCCGCCGACAACTCAGGCGGCGGCACGCTGGAAGAGCTGCGCGAGCAGATCATCGAGGTCGCGCTGGACCGCGCTTTCCTGCTGGATCCGCTGCCCACCAACGAGGGCGAGTTCAAGAAGCGCATCGACGACGGGCGAGGCCGCCTGACCTTGATCGCCAGCGAGGTGGCCCGGCTGGCCGCCGGCATCCTCACCGAATTCGCCGTGGCCCAGCGCAAGATCAAGGACAGCAAAAACGCCGCCGAAGCCGCGACCGATGCCGCCCAGCAACTGCAGCGCCTGGTGCCCAAGCGCTTTCTGACGGCCACGCCTTACACGCAACTGCAGCACTTCGCGCGCTACCTCAAAGCCATCACGCTGCGGCTGGAGAAATGGCGCACCGACCCGGCGCGCGACACCGCGCGCCTGGCTGAATTGCGGCCGCAGGAGCAGCGCTACTGGCGCCTGGTGGCCGAACGCAAGGGTGCGGTCGATGCGCGCATGCAGGAATTTCGCTGGCTGCTGGAAGAGCTGCGTGTGAGCTTTTTTGCGCAGGAGCTGCGCACGCCGCAGCCTGTAAGTATCAAACGATTGGAAAAGGCCTGGGCTCAACTGAACAGTTGAGCCCAGCCTTTCAGCGAAGGCTAACAACTGCCGAAGGCTTGTTATGCCGTAGCAAAAAAGCGTGGCAGCAACTGAATAGTTGATGCCACGCTTTTCAGTGAAGGCTAACAATTGCCGATGGCTTGTTATGCCGAAACTAAAAGGCCTGGGCTCAACTCAATAGTTGATGCCACGCTTTTTCAAACGCGCAAAAAAAATGGCCTTGCATTGCAAGGCCATTTTTTCTGGTGGATCACCAGCGAAACTGCGGACTGACTAGATGCGTCCCATCAGCAGCAGGATCACCAGGATCAGCACCACGAGGCCGATACCGCCGCTGGGACCGTAGCCCCAGCTGCGGCTATGACCCCAGGTGGGCAGTGCGCCGACCAGGATAAGAATAAGAACGATCAGCAGGATAAGCGAAATGGACATTTGGAAGCACTCCTTGTTATGTGCCTCGATTCTTGCCCGGCAACGGGCAAGAGCAAGCAGGAGGAGGGCGTGTCCAGCCGTCGGCAAACGCTGACAGCTTTGGCCTACAGGTCCGCGTCTACCTTCTGCCGCCCAGGCGCCTAAAGCTTGGCCAGGCGCTGCAGGGCCGTGTTCAGGGTCTCGTCTTTTTTGGCGAAACAAAAGCGCACCACACGCTGGTCGAAGCCGTTGCCGTAAAAGGCCGACAGCGGAATAGCCGCGACGCCGATCTCGGTGGTCAGCCACTTGCAGAATTCGGCTTCGTCCAGGTCGCTGACCTCGGAGATGTCCACGCACTGGAAGTAGCTGCCTTCGCTGGGCAGCAGCTTGAAGCGGGTTTTGGCCAGGCCCTCGCGGAACAGGTCGCGCTTGCGCTGGTAGAAAGCCGGCAGGTCCAGGTAGGGTTTGGGGTCTGCCATGTAGGCCGCCAAACCATATTGCACCGGCGTGTTGACGGTAAAGACGTTGAACTGGTGCACCTTGCGGAACTCGGTGGTGAGGGCCGCGGGCGCGGCCACATAGCCGACCTTCCAGCCGGTGACGTGGTAAGTTTTTCCGAAGCTGCTTACGATGAAGGCACGCGCCGCCAGGCCCGGGAAACGCGCGGCGCTCTGGTGGATGCGGCCCCTGGCCGCGTCGAACACCATGTGTTCGTAGACCTCGTCGCTGATCAGCAGCACGTCGGTGGGCGCCAGCAGGTCCTGCAGCGCCAGCATGTCGGCCTCGGTCCACACGGTGGCACTGGGGTTGTGCGGCGAGTTGACGATGATGGCGCGTGTGCGCGGCGTGATGGCCGCGGCGATCTTGCCGAAGTCGGGGCGGAAGGTGCCGGGTGTCAGCGGCACGCGAACCACCTTGCCGCCGGCCAGCTCGATGTTGGGCACATAGCTGTCGTAGCAGGGCTCCAGCACGATGACCTCGTCGCCGGGGTGGACCACGGCCAGGATGATGGTGATGATGGCCTGCGTCGCGCCCGCCGTGATGGTGATCTCGCTGTTGGCGTCGTAGCGGTGGCCGTAGAGCGTGGCCACCTTGGCCGAGATCGCTTCGCGCAGCACCGGCACGCCCGTCATGGGCGGGTACTGGTTCAGGCCTTTGGTCATCGCGTCGGTGACGGCATTGACCAGCTGCGGGTCGCATTCAAAATCGGGAAAGCCCTGGCCCAGGTTGACGGCGCCTTTTTCGGCCGCCAGGGTGGACATTACCGTGAAAATCGTGGTGCCGACGGCGGGGAGCTTGGTTTTTAGCGTGGGGGTGCGTTCTAGAGTGGTAGTCATGATTGCAGAGTAATGGTTTTTTCAAGTGGCCGCCGCGGAACCGGCTTTGCCGGGCCGGGAGGCGGCCGCAGGCCGCTTCGGGGGGGAGTGGAACTAAATCTCGTAGTCGTTGACGCGGCCGGCCATCGCTTTTGTGATCAGGGCGCGGTCCAGCTTGTCGCTGAGCAATTCGGCGAACTTGTATACGAAGTTGCGCAGGTAGGCGCTGCGCTTGAAGGCCACGCGGGCCACGTTGATGCCGAACAGCGGGCCGGCCGGTATGGCGATCAGGTCGCTATTGGTGCCGTCTTCCTTGATGGCCATTTCGGCCACGATGCCCACGCCCAGGCCCAGGCGCACATAGGTCTTGATGACGTCGGAGTCGATGGCTTCCAGCGCGATGCGCGGCTGCAGGCGCTTGGCGGCAAAGGCCAGGTCGATCTTGGTGCGGCCGGTGAAGGAGGGGTGGTAGGTGATCAGCGGCTCTTCGGCCAGGTCTTCCAGCGTGATGTTTTCTTTTTTGGCCAGCGGATGGTCTATGGGAATCACCAGCATGTGTTGCCATTCGTAGCAGGGCAGGGTCACGAGGTCGTCGTACTGCGTCAGCGATTCGGTGGCGATGCCGATTTCGGCGACTTCGTCGAGCACCATGCGCGCCACCTGGTCGGGCGAGCCCTGGTGCAGGCTGACGTTGACTTTGGGAAAGGCCTCGCGCAGTTTGGCGACCGGCTGCGGCAGCACGTAGCGGGCCTGGGTGTGGGTGGTGGCGATGGACAGCGTGCCGCTGTCCTGGGCCGAGAACTGCTCGCCGATGCGGCGCAGGTTGCCCACCTCGCGCATGATGAGCTCAATGCTCTTGAGCACGTGCTCGCCGGGTTCGGTGACGCGCTTGAGGCGCTTGCCGTGCCGCGCGAAGATTTCCACGCCGAGTTCTTCCTCCAGTTCGATGATGGCCTTGGACACGCCGGGCTGCGAGGTGTGCAGCGCCTTGGCGGTTTCGGTGAGGTTCAGGTTGCGCCGGATGGCCTCCTGGACAAATCGGAATTGGTGGAGGTTCATATCGAATTCAGGCTAATTGTTCGCTTCATTATGCCTGTTTCGCGCTAAAGAGGCGGGCCATCGGTTTCGTTTTTCCCGTGCCCCGGGCCGGCTTCAGGCCAGGGCGATGCCGGCCATCAAGGCTGTCAGTTCGGGGTACTCGCCGGCGCTGGGCAGCAGTTCGACGGCGATGCCCGGATGGCTGGCCTGGATCTGTGCGACCAGCAGCGGCAAATCCTCACGGGCATGCTTGCCCACGCCGAAGAAGAGCGGAAACACCCGTATGGCAAGCGCGCCGGCGGAGATCAATTCCGCGGCAGCCTCAGGAAGCGTTGGGGTGCACAGCTCAAGGTAGGCGCAGCGAACGGGCGTGCCCGGCGCGCTGGCGCGTATCTGCGCGGCCACGGCCTCGATGGGCGCGCGCCATAGCGGGTCGCGTGAGCCGTGGGCCAGCACGATGATGGCGCGGGTGGGCGGTGCGGAAGTTGTCATGGTCATGGGCATGCGCTAGCGCCGCAGCACCAGCCAGCCGAAGGCGCCCAGCGAGATGGCCATGTAAAGCAGGCCGGGCGTGGCGGCCGCCAGCCAGGGCATCCAGTTGCGCAGGTTGCCGATGTAGCCGAAGACGTTGTTGAGCAGGAAGAAGCTGATGCCTATCATGACCCCGGCAAACACATAACCCGCGATGCCGCCCGAGCGGAAATGCAGGTAAGCAAAGGGCAGGGCCAGGATCACCATCACCAGGCAGCTGAGCGGGTAAAACACCTTTTTCCAGAATTCGATTTCATAACGCTGGGCGGTCTGGCCGTTGGCGTCCAGGTGGCGCACGTAGTTGAAGAGATCTATGGTGCCCATGCGTTCGGGCTTGAGCAGCGCTACCGACACCATTTCAGCGCTGATCTCGGTGGGCCAGCGGAAGGTCTCCAGCACCGCCCTGTTGACCCTGGCACTCTCTTGGGGTTTTGCGGCGGTGGGTGCGCCGCTGACGTCGAACTCGGCGCGCGTGGCCTGGTGCAACTGCCAGGCATCGCCGGCGGCAAAGGTCGCCAGCGGCGCCTGGGTGGTCGAGACGATCAGGCCCTTGTTGTTGAACTCGAAGACCTGCACGCCCTGCATTTCGTTGTCGGGGGTGAGCGCCTTCACGTTGACGACGTAGGTGTTGTAAGCCTGTTTTTCTTTCAGCCACGCGCCGGTCTGGCCTATGGTGATCTTGCTCTGGTAGCGCGCCTTGAGCAGCTGCGCGGCCCGCTCGCTGGCCGGCGCCACATAGTCACCGACCACGAAGCTGAACACCACGAACAGCGCGCCCAGCGCCAGCAGCAGCTTCAACGCGCGCCAGGGGCCCAGGCCGCTGGTTCGCAAAATGGTGTATTCCGAGCTTTGGGCCAGGCGAGCCATCACAAAAATCGTGCCGATCAGCACCGAGATGGGCAGCAGTTCGTACAGGTGGTTGGGGATCAAGAGTCCCACATAGAGAAGCGCGTGCCGGATCTGGTAGATGTCGCCGGCATTGATGCCGTTGCTTTTGCCGAGGTATTGCAGTTCGTCGACCAGATCGAAAAAGAAGAACAGGGCCAGGAAGCCCAGTGCCACCAGGGCGATGGCGGCCAGCACTTCCCCGTAAATCAGGCGGCGTATGGTTTTCATGGCTGCGGGCTTTCGGAGTTGCGCACGGCCACGGGCTGGCGTTGGATGCGCCGGGCGGGCCTGAGCACCCAGTTGAATTGCCGTTTGGACAGCCAGGCCAGGCCCAGCAGCAGCACGCCGCCGTGCAGGGCCAGCAGGAAGTTGCCGAAGCTGATGATGCCGACAAAAATCCAGCTCTGCCCGAGGTTGACCAGGTTGTTGTAGACCACGAAGGTCAGCAGCACGAAGATCATGTTGCCGCTGCGTCCGCCGCGCGGGTTCACGCTGGCCAGGGCCACGGCCAGCACGACAAAATTGATGGCGGCCAGCGCCAGGCCCAGGCGCCAGGCCAGTTCGCTGAGGTTGCCGCGCGTGGGTGCCTTGACCAGGTCGCGGGTGGACAGCAGCTTGGATTCCGGTGCGTTTTCGGCGAGCGGGTTGGCGTCGCCGGTCTTGGTGCCGTACTCCGCGAAGTCGCTGATTTTCAGGGCTGACTGCCCGATCACGTTTTCAAGCCGCTGCCCGTTTTCCAGCATCAGGAACTGGGCATCGTTCAGGACGTCGATGCGTCCGGAGCGCGCGGTGGTGATGGAGCTTTTGCCCTTTTCCGTGGCGGCGATGAACACGTTGTTGCTGGCCCGCTCGCCCGCCAGGTCGCGGTCGATGAAAAACACGCGGTTGCCGCTGGACGATTCCTGGAACTGGCCGGGCGCGATACGGTCCAGGTCGCCGCGCTGTTCATAGCGGCTTTGCATGTCCTTGGTCTGCTGGTTGGTCCAGGGCCAGACGAACAACGCCATCAGCGTGATGACCAACAGCACCGGCCAGGCAAAACGAAAGAGCGGCCGCAGGAAACCGGCCAGCCCCTGGCCGCTGGTGAACCACACCACCATCTCGCTGTCGCGGTACATGCGCGACAGGGTGCTGACCATGGCGATGAAAAGCGACAAGGTAAGAATGGTCGGAAGGCGGCCCAGCGCGGAGTAGGCCATAAAGAGCATGACGTCCTGCGGATTGATGAAACCGCGCGAGGCCTGGCCCAGCGTCCGGATCAGGACGATGGTCATCACGATGGTGACCAGCACCACCAGCGTGGCCCCGAAACTGCGCGCCAGCTCTTTGCGAATCGAAGATTGGAATAACATTGACTGGATATCTGCTTTGCTTTGTTTTATTTTTTTGTTTACTTTGGTTTATTCCACCACACCCTGAATTATGGACTTTGAACTCAAAACACTGACCCGCGCGCGCATTTGCAGCGAAAAAACCGACGCACTGGTCGTGCTCGTTCCCCAGGACCCGGCTTCCGGCAGCGACCCGCTGTCGGCGCTCACGGCCCTGGCCATCAAGTCGGGCGACTTCGAAGCCAAGCCGGGCAAGCTGCTGGCCGCCTACCGCGCCCCCGGCATCGCCGCCACCCGCATTGTGCTGGCCGGGGTGGGCGACGCCAGCCCCAAAAACGTCCGCATGGCGGTCGGCACCGCCCTGGGCGCCGTGAAGAACGGCAACACGCAGCGCGTGCTGTTATGCCTGGACATGCTGAGCGCTCTGCAGGCTGAAGCCGTCCGCGCAGCCGTGACGGCCTGCAGCGACGCGACCTACGTTTACACCACCACCAAGTCCAAGCCCAGCCCTTCAAAGCTGCAGCGCGTGGTGATCGCCGTGGGCGACGCCGCCGGCGCCAAGGCGGCCAAGGCCGGCCTGGAAAAAGGCATGGCCCTGGTCAAGGGCCTGGAATTCGCCAAGGAATGGGCCAACCGGCCCGCCAACCACGCCACGCCTACCCTGCTGGCCGGCGCTGCGAAGGAACTGGGCAAGCTGCGCAACATCAAGGTCGAGGTGCTGGGTCCCAAAGAGGTCGCCAGGCTGGGCATGGGTTCCTTCATGGCCGTCGCCCAGGGTACGGCCGAGCCCCTGCGTTTCATCGTGCTGCGTTATGACGGCGCCGCCAAGGCCGTGGCGCCCGTGGTGCTTGTGGGCAAGGGCATTACTTTCGACACTGGCGGCATCTCCATCAAGCCTGCGGCCGAAATGGACGAGATGAAGTTCGACATGTGCGGCGCTGCGAGCGTGCTGGGCACCTTCCGGGCCCTGGCCGAGCTGCAGCCGGCGCTCAATGTGGTGGGCCTGATCCCGGCCTGCGAGAACATGCCGGGCAGTCGCGCCGTCAAGCCGGGCGACGTGGTCACCAGCATGAGCGGGCAAACCATCGAGATCCTGAACACCGACGCTGAAGGCCGGCTGGTGCTGTGCGATGCCTTGACCTACGCCGAGCGCTTCAAGCCCAAAGCGGTGGTCGACATCGCCACGCTGACCGGCGCCTGCGTGATCGCCTTGGGCGGCGTGCGCAGCGGGCTGTTTTCCAGCGACGATGCCCTGGCCGCAGCGCTGGCGCAGGCCGGTGAATCGTCCATGGACCTGTGCTGGAGGATGCCGCTGGACGACGACTACGCCGAGGGCCTGAAAACCAACTTCGCCGACGTCGCCAACGTGGCCGGAAGGGCAGGCGGCGCGATCACCGCCGCCAAGTTCCTGCAGCGCTTTGCGGCCAGTTTCCCCTGGGCGCACCTGGACATCGCCGGCACCGCCTGGAAGGGCGGGGCCGCCAAAGGCGCCACCGGCCGCCCGGTGCCCCTGCTGCTCGACTACCTGCTGGGCCAGGTCGAGTCCACCAGGCCCAAGGCTACCGCCAAGACTCCTGTCAAACCCAAGGCTTCGGCAAAAACCAGGGCCGCCGCCAAAACACGGGCATGACCGAGATTGCCTTTCACTTCAATGTGCCCGACAAGCTGGCCTACAGCTGCCGGCTGCTGCGCAAGGCCTACCTCAGCGGCGCCAGGGTGGTGGTGACGGGCGAGACCGCGATGCTGGCGGACCTCGACCAATTGATGTGGAGCTTCTCGCCCGCCGAGTTTGTGCCGCACTGCCGTGCCGGCGCGGCTGGGAGCACCCTGGCGGCATCGCCGGTGGTGCTGGCCGAGTCGCTCAAGGATTGCCCGCATTACGGCGTCCTGGTCAACCTGGGCCAGGGCATTCCGCCCGAGTTCGAACGCTTTGAACGCTTTATCGAAGTGGTGGCCCAGGGCGATGAAGACCGCCTGGCCGCGCGCGGGCGCTGGAAGCATTACACCGACAGGGGTTATGCGATGAAACGGCATGACCTGGCCACGGCCGGGGAGGGGGCATGAGCCGCCCGCCGCCCGCGCCGCCGCGCTTCGTGCCGACACTGACGGAGGTCGTGAAGCCCATTGCCGCGCCCATGCCGGCCACGGGCCGGCCCGTCATGCCCGCTTCGCCCCAGGCGACATCCGTACCTCCGCCGGCCGCTTTGGCGGCTTCCCCGGACCTTCAGGAGCAGATGGTGCAACGCGTACTGCAACGGGTGGACCTGGTGCTGGACCGGCGTCTGCGCGAGGTAGTGGGCCAACTCATTCTGGAGCACACGCAGAGCCTGGCGCCCCGCCTTCGCGAAGAAATCGAGGACGTCGTGCGCCAGTCCGTCAGCCAGGCTTTCGATGAAAAAAACACGCCGCCCACATCCGGCGCTTAGGTCCCGCAGGTGACTGGTTTTTTTTCGCGTTTTGCGATCACGGTGTCATCACGGCTGCTGCTGAAACACCCACTCACATAAGCCGTTCTGCTCCCCGGGTAAACCCCCTTATCGGAATTTAACCTAGGGACGTTGCTATGGTGCGGGCCCGGAAATTGCGTTATGTTCGGCCCCGTTGAGTAAAAAAATTCGTTCTCAACCTTTAACGGTAATTTCCTAATCGGAGTGTTTTTATGCAAATGAAATTAAAACTGACAGTAGTGGCTGCTCTCGCTGCGGTGGCGGGTTTTGCTTCTGCCCAAGACGCAGTCGTCAAAATCGGTCACGTGGCGCCGCTGTCCGGCTCGCAAGCCCATTACGGCAAAGACAATGAAAACGGCGTGCGCATGGCCATCGAAGACCTGAACGCGCAAAACGTGGTCATCGGCGGCAAGAAGGTCAAGTTTGAAATTGTTGCTGAAGATGACGCTGCTGATCCAAAACAGGGCACGGCGGCCGCACAAAAACTGTGCGACTCCAAAGTCGCCGGCGTGGTCGGCCACCTGAATTCCGGCACGACGATTCCTGCTTCCAAGGTTTACAACGATTGCGGCATTCCCCACGTCACGGGCGCTGCAACCAACCCCAACCTGACCAAGCCCGGCTACAAGACCACCTACCGCATCATCGCCAACGACAACGCCCTTGGCGCCGGCCTGGCTTTCTATGCTGCCGACACGCTGAAGCTCAAGAAAGTCGCCATCATTGACGACCGTACCGCTTACGGCCAGGGCGTCGCTGAAGTGTTCAAGAAAACGGCCCTGGCAAAAGGCATGACCGTTGTCGACGAGCAATTCACCACCGACAAAGCCACCGACTTCATGGCCATCCTGACCGCCATCAAGGCCAAGGCGCCTGACGCGATCTTCTTCGGCGGCATGGACCCACAAGGCGGCCCCATGCTGCGCCAGATGGAACAGCTCGGCATGAGCAACGTCAAGTACTTCGGCGGCGACGGCATCTGCACCGCAGAGCTGGCCAAGCTGACCGCAGGCGCCAAGACCATCGGCAACGTGGTTTGCGCTGAAGGCGGTGCATCGCTGGCAAAAATGCCAGGCGGCGAAGCCTGGAAAAAGCGTTACGACGCCAAGTACCCCAACCAGTTCCAGGTTTACAGCCCGTACACCTATGACGCTACCTTCGTTCTGGTCGACGCCATGAAGCGCGCCGGTTCGTGGGATCCAAAGGTCTACACCGCCAAGCTGCCTGAAACCAACTTCAAGGGCGTGACCACCACGATCGCTTTTGAATCCAATGGCGAGTTGAAGAACCCCGCCATCACCCTGTACGTCTACAAAGACGGCAAGAAGTCCGCCCTGAACTGATCGTTCACCGCGAACAAAAAAGCCACCGCAAGGTGGCTTTTTTTTTGCCCGGCACGCACCGAGGTCCAAACCGGAAAATGGAGCGGGCACAAAAAAGCCCAGACTGGCTGGGCTTTCAGGAGTTTTTGCCACCGTGTGGAAACTCACGGCAACTTGACTATTTGGCGGAAGAGGCGGGATTCGAACCCGCGGTAGGTTTAACCCTACGCACGCTTTCCAGGCGTGTGACTTAAACCGCTCATCCACCCTTCCGCGAAGCCTTTGATTATAGCAGTGCCTCGGCCTGTGCGGCCGGGCTTGTGGCAAATACGCTGCTAATGCAGGGCGCCCAGGAAGCGGTGCTTTTCCAGTTGAGCCAGCGTAACGAATTCCAGAGCCTTGCTGTGCGTCGATTCCAGGATCACGGGCGGCGCGAAGCCGGCTTCCAGCGCTTCCCGCCAGCGGTTGGCGCACAGGCACCAGCGGTTGCCCGGCTTGAGCCCCGCAAAGCGGTGGGCGGGGCGGGGTGTGCTCAGGTCATTGCCGTGCAAGGCGGAAAACGCCAGAAATTCCGCGGTTACCCGCACGCAGACCAGGTGGGAGCCGAGGTCCGAGGCATCGGTGTTGCAGCAGCCGTCGCGGAAATAGCCGGTGAGCGGGTCATAGGAGCAGGGCACCAGGTCGGTGCCCAGGACGTTCTTGGCAGTCATGGCTTTATTTTGGGCCTATACAGACGGCAAATCCGCATTCCGCATTACACCTTGTTGGCCTGCACCATTTTCATGGCCGAGCTGATGAGGGAGCCGACCTCCGTCATGTTGCTGGGCACGATCAGGGTGGTCTTGGCGTCCTTGGCCACCTTGGAGTAGGCGTCCACCGCTTGCTGGGCGACCTTGAGCTGCACGGCCTGCTCGCCGCCGGGCTGGCGGATGGCGGCGGCCACCAGCTCGATGGCTTTGGCATTGGCGTCGGCGACGGCCATGATGGCGGCCGCTTCGCCCTGGGCGTTGTTGATGGCGGCCAGCTTTTCGCCTTCCGAGCGGGCGATGAAGGCCTCGCGCTCACCGGTGGCGATGTTGATCTGTTCCTGGCGGCGGCCTTCCGAGGCCGCGATCAGTGCGCGTTTTTCGCGTTCGGCGGTGATCTGCGACTGCATGGCGTGCAGGATTTCTTTGGGAGGCGTCAAATCCTTGATTTCATAGCGCAACACCTTCACGCCCCAGTTCAGGGCCGCCTCGTCGATGGCGGCGACGACCTGTGCGTTGATGATGTCGCGCTCTTCAAAGGTCTTGTCGAGCTCCAGTTTGCCGATGACGGAGCGCAGCGAGGTCTGGGCCAGCTGCGTGACGGCCACGATGTAGTTGGACGAGCCGTAGCTGGCGCGCATCGGGTCGGTCACCTGGAAATACAGGATGCCGTCCACCTGCAACTGGGTGTTGTCGCGCGTGATGCAAACCTGGCTGGGCACGTCCAGCGGGATTTCCTTGAGGCTGTGTTTGTAGGCGACGCGGTCCACAAAAGGAATCAGCCAGTTCAGGCCGGGCGTCAGGGTTCCCGCATATTTGCCCAGGCGTTCCTTGACCCAGGCGTTCTGCTGGGGTACGACCTTGATGGCGCGGATGACGAAGATCATCGCGACGATAAAAACGATAAGTGCTACATAAGACGACATGCTGATTTCCCTCAGATTTTTTCCACGACCAATTTACTGCCAATGACTTCCCTGATCCGGTGGGCGCCTGCGGAAGGCGTTCCGCCGGCCGCCTGCACAACCGCCCATTGCGCGCCACGGTAGCGCACAAGCGCCGTGCCGTCCGCCTGCCAGTCGTCGACCTGTACCGTTTCGCCGACGTCCATGTTGACGTCCGGGTTGGTTCCCGCCGGCAGGGCTTCGGGCCGCCGGCCCCGGATGAGATGAGTAAGGCCCACGGTAGCCGAACCCACGATGGCCGCCGTAACGAGTTGCATGGCCGTTGATGCGCCCAAATGGGCGGAAATTGCGGCGGCCGCCAGGCCCACTGCAATCATCAGCAGGTAAAAGGTGCCGGTTACCAGTTCCACCGCGACGGCCGCGCCGGCCAGCAGCCACCAGATCGTCGATTCACTCATGCGTCCTCCTTTTGTCGGTCATCCGCTACATTTTGGGGCAATTAGACCCCAGGACAAGCGTAGCGCAACAATATGTCCTTACACTTCGCTGCTTGGAAAAAGCTTCCTATCACCGCTCGGGCTCAACCTGTCTATGCCCTTTGAGCGTTTGCCATGCCCTCCGACAGGTTCAGGGCACCCCCACCAACTGCTGCCCACGCCATGAAATTCCGCTTTCCCATCGTCATCATTGACGAAGACTTCCGTTCCGAAAATACCTCCGGGCTGGGCATACGCGCGCTGGCGCAAGCCATCGAAAGCGAAGGCTTCGAGGTATTGGGCGTCACCAGCTACGGCGACCTCTCGCAGTTCGCCCAACAGCAAAGCCGGGCCAGCGCCTTCATCCTGTCGATCGACGACGAAGAGTTCACACCGGGCCCGGACCTGGACCCGGCGGTGCTGAACCTGCGCAACTTCATTGAAGAAGTGCGCCGCAAGAACCTGGACGTGCCGATCTACGTCTACGGCGAGACCAAAACCTCGCGCCACATCCCGAACGACATCCTGCGCGAACTGCACGGCTTCATCCACATGTTCGAGGACACGCCCGAGTTCGTGGCGCGCCACATCCTTCGCGAGGCCAAGAGCTACCTCGAAGGCGTGCAGCCGCCGTTCTTCAAGGCCCTGCTGGACTACGCCGAGGACGGCTCCTATTCCTGGCACTGCCCCGGCCATTCGGGTGGCGTCGCCTTCCTCAAAAGCCCGGTCGGCCAGATGTTCCACCAATTTTTCGGCGAAAACATGCTGCGCGCCGACGTCTGCAACGCCGTGGAAGAGCTTGGCCAGCTGCTGGACCACGATGGCGCGATCGGCGCCAGCGAGCGCAACGCCGCGCGCATCTTCAATGCCGACCACTGCTTCTTCGTGACCAATGGCACCTCCACCAGCAACAAAATCGTGTGGCACCACACGGTGGCGCCCGGCGACGTGGTGGTGGTCGACCGCAACTGCCACAAGTCCATCCTGCACGCCATCATCATGACGGGGGCGATCCCGGTGTTCCTGAAGCCCACACGCAACCACTTCGGCATCATCGGCCCGATTCCGCAAAGCGAGTTCGAGCCCGAGGCCATCAAGGCCAAGATACGCGCCAACCCGCTGCTCGAAGGCGTCGACGCGGACACCGTCAAGCCGCGCGTGCTGACGCTCACGCAGTCGACCTACGACGGCGTGCTCTACAACACCGAAACCATCAAGGGCATGCTCGACGGCTACGTCGACAACCTGCACTTTGACGAGGCCTGGCTGCCGCACGCGGCCTTCCACCCGTTCTACGGCAGCTACCACGCCATGGGCAAGAGCCGCATCAGGCCGAAAAACGCCGTGGTCTACGCCACGCAGTCCATCCACAAGCTGCTGGCCGGCATCAGCCAGGCCAGCCACGTGCTGGTGCAGGACTCGCAGAACACCAAGCTCGACAGGCACCTCTTCAACGAGGCCTACCTGATGCACACCTCCACCTCGCCGCAGTACAGCATCATCGCCAGCTGCGACGTGGCCGCCGCCATGATGGAGCCGCCCGGCGGCACGGCGCTGGTCGAGGAAAGCATCGCCGAAGCGCTGGATTTCCGCCGCGCCATGCGCAAAATCGACCAGGAATACGGCGCCGACTGGTGGTTCAAGGTCTGGGGGCCGGACAAGCTGGTCGAAGAGGGCATAGGCGAGTCGCAGGACTGGATCATCAAGGGCGAGTCGCGCAGCGCCAAGACGGCGAAAAACGGCGCCAACAACTGGCACGGCTTCGGCCAGATGGCCACCGGCTTCAACATGCTGGACCCGATCAAGTCCACCATCGTCACCCCAGGCCTCGACCTGAACGGCAAGTTCGCGAAGACCGGCATCCCGGCCAGCATCGTGACCAAGTTTTTGGCCGAGCACGGTGTGATCGTCGAGAAAACCGGCCTCTACAGCTTCTTCATCATGTTCACCATCGGCATCACCAAGGGCCGCTGGAACACGCTGCTGACGGCGCTGCAGCAGTTCAAGGACGACTACGACAAGAACCAGCCGATGTGGCGCATCCTGCCCGAGTTCTGCCAGAAGTACCCCAAGTACGAGCGCATGGGCCTGGCCGACCTGTGCCAGCACATCCACACGCTGTATGCCAAGTACGACATCGCGCGGCTGACGACCGAGGTCTACCTGAGCGACCTGGCGCCTGCCATGAAGCCCAGCGACGCCTATGCCCACATCGCCCACCGCACGACGGAACGGGTCGAGATTGACCACCTGGAAGGCCGCATCACCGTGGGCCTGGTCACGCCATACCCGCCGGGCATCCCGCTGCTGATCCCGGGCGAAGTGTTCAACAAGCGCATCGTGGACTACCTGAAATTCTCGCGCGAGTTCAACGCGCAGTGCCCGGGTTTTGAAACCGACATCCACGGCCTGGTGGAAGAAGTCGATGCCAAGGGCAAAACCCGCTACTACGCCGACTGCGTCAAGAAACAGGTCGCTTAGGCGCAGCAGCGCGGGCGCCCGGGCCGGCGTGCCGGGCAAGCTGCGTTAAACGCGTTAAAGCGTGTCGTCCCGCACCCGCATGAAGGTGGCAAAGCGCGGAATGCCGCTGTCGTTCAGCCCGCGAAAGCGGTAAGTGACGGTGCTGCCCACGGGCGGCGGGTTTTGCCGCAGTTCGTCGCTGAGGCCGCTGCCCAGCTTGAAGCGCTGCCCGGCCTTGCCGGCCGTGCCCGGAATTTCCACCAGCAGCGCGCCCACCATGCCCGCGTATTTCCCCTGGCCGGGAATGTGCGCCACCACGCGGGCTTCGTTGTCTTCATGCGGCTTGGCCTTGAGCAGGTCGTCGCTGCGCTGGCCTTTGTAAAGGGAGGCCCCGCGGTGCAGCATCAGGCCTTCGCCGCCCTGTTTGACGGTGGCAGCCATCAAGGCCTGCAAGGCGCCATGGCTCGGCACTTTGGACTGCGCCACCGCCTGCACCCAGGGCTGGTCGATGCGGCTGACCAGCCCGTTGAGCGCCGGAATCCGTTCGCTGAAGATGCCGCCCTGGGCGGGCAGGTCGAACACCATAAAACGCATGGCCCGCCAGGCTGCCGCGTCCGGGCTTTGCTGGCGCACGGTGGATACTGCCCGCGCAAACTGGCCGTGGCCCGCCCAGAGTTCGCCATCCATGGGCACCTTGGGCCAGCCCGCCGTGAACCAGGCCGGCGCGGCGATGCGTTCCCCGTTGCGGGTCAGCAGCTTTTCACCGTCCCAATAGCCGCGTACGCCGTCGTATTTTTCGCTGACCCAGTAGTCGCGCACGGCGACGCCCGGGTGATAGACCTTGGCGAGCATCAATTGCGGCGCCTGCGGGGCGGCCGATACCGCCAGGGCCGACGCGGGCAGGGCGGGCGTCAAGAGGCCGGCGAAGACGAGCAGCAGATGAAGCGCCTTCAGGCGAAAGCATGTGGCGGGTGCTGAGACCCTGGAAGGGTTGGTACGGTGGATGGGCCGGCTTGTCATGGTTTGTTTTTGATCTGATTTTGACTGTATAAATGTACAGTCTAAAGTCCTCTGTCGGGTGGCGCAAGGGTTGGCGAGTCGTCCCTGGAGAATATTGAATAATCTGCAACACCCTATACCCCCACATGCAAGCCGTGCGCCATGGCTTCTCCATCCTGATGAATGCATTCATGACCCCCAGCGATATCGAATCCATAGAGCGCTCCACCCTGGCCGCAGTGTCTCCCGAAGCCGTTGAAGAATTCCAGGGCTGGCTTTTACCTTTTGACGGCGGCACCGTCAGCCGCGCCCACAGTGCCGTGCCCTTGCGCCACGCGCCATTTGACGCCGTCATGGTCGACCGGATCGAGGCGCGCTACCAGGGGCGCGGCCTGCGCGCGGTGTTCCGGCTGGCCAACGAAGCCTGCTTTGACGGCTTGCGCCAGGAACTGGCGGGGCGCGGTTACCAGGCCGGCAAACCGGTGCTGGTCCAGGTGGCGACTGCCAAGGCCATGCGTGAAACCTCAACCCTGACACCCGCGCAAACCGCTGATACGCCCGATGCGGCGTGGGCGGCCTTGTTTCTGGCTGAAGGCTTCGACCCCGTGGACGGCGCCAGCCGGGTCAAGGCCCTGAGCCGCGCCCAGGGATCGGTTTATGCCAGCGTGCGCGAAAACGGCAAGACCGTGGCGGCGGGCGCCGGCGCCTTCAGCCATGGCTGGGCCAGCGTGCACGGCATGCGCACCGACCAGGCCTTCCGGGGCAGGGGGCTGGCCGGGCGTGTGCTGGCGGGGATTGCTGAGGTCGCGCTGCGGCGCGGCATCGACCGGGTATTTTTGCAGGTCGAAGACGTCAACGCCCCGGCGCTGGCGCTGTACCGCCGCGCCGGTTTTGAGACCGCCTGGAGTTACGACTACTGGCGCAAGGCTTAAGCTGCGGCGCCGGCTTCAGCCGGCTCGGCGATGCCGCCCACGACGTGGCTGAAGCCGCCATCGACATAGGTGATCTCGGCGCTCACGCCGCCGGCCAGGTCGCTCAGCAGGAAGGCGGCGACGTTGCCGACGTCCTCAATCGTCACGTTGCGGCGAATCGGCGAGGCCTCGGCCACCACGCTCAGGATCTTGCCGAAGCCCTTGATGCCGCTGGCGGCCAGGGTCTTGATGGGGCCGGCGCTGATGCCGTTGACGCGCATGCCTTTGGGGCCCAGCGACTCGGCCAGGTAACGCACCGAGGCTTCCAGGCTGGCTTTGGCCAGGCCCATGGTGTTGTAGTTGGGCACGGTGCGCACCGCGCCCAGGTAGGTCAGGGTCAGCAGGGCGGATTTTTTGTTCAGGTAGGGCAGGGCGGCCTTGGCCATGGCCGGGAAGCTGTAGGCGCTGATGTCGTGGGCGATCTTGAAGCCTTCGCGCGACAGGCCTTCGAGGAAGTCGCCGGCAATCGCCTCGCGCGGCGCGTAGCCGATGCTGTGCACAAAGCCGTCAAAGGTCGGCCAGGTCTTGGAAAGGTCGGTGAACATTTTTTCGATCTGGGCGTCATCGCCCACGTCGCAGTCAAAAATCAGCGTCGAGCCGAAGTCGGCGGCGAATTCCGTGATGCGTTCCTTGAAGCGCTCGCCCACGTAGCCGAAGGCCAGCTCGGCGCCCTGCGCATGGCAGGCCTTGGCGATGCCGTAAGCGATGGAGCGGTTGGACAGCACGCCCGTGATCAACAGTTTTTTGCCAGTGAGGAATCCGGTGTGTGTCGCCATGCAGGTGCTCCAGTGAATGTGCTGAGGGTTGCCGGCAATGGCGCGGCATCTGCGCGCCGGAAATTTTGCCGACTCAAGTAGTGCAGAATTGTCGCATGCGAAGTTTGCTGGTCTGGGCCCTGCTGGGCGTTTCATTGCCGTCATGGGCCGCGCACGGCTACGCGCTGTGGGGCGACCTCAAATACCCGGCGGGGTTTGCCCATTTCGATTACGTCAACGCGGCGGCGCCCAAGGGCGGGGAATTGCGCCTGGTCAGCAACCTGCGGTATTCGACTTTCGACAAATACAACCCCTTCACCATCAAGGGCTCGGCGCCGGCCTACCTGTCGGAGTTCATGTTCGAGTCGCTGCTGGCGGGGGCCATGGACGAAACCGCTTCGGGCTACGGCCTGCTGGCCGAGGACGTGGATGTCACCCCCGACGGGCTGGCAGCCACCTTCCGCCTGCGCAAGGAAGCGCGTTTTCACAACGGCGACCCGGTGCTGGCGGCCGACGTCAAGCACAGCTTCGACATCCTGATGGGCCCGCACACCTCGCCGGCCTACAAGAGCCTGCTCGAAGACGTCGCAGCCTGCGAGGTTCTCGATGAGCGCACGGTGCGCTTTCGGTTCAAGAAGCCCAACCGCGAACTGCCGCTGACCGTGGGCGGCCTGCCCGTGTTCAGCCGCAAGTGGGGCATGGACGCCGCCGGGAAGGCCAAGCCTTTCAACGAGGTCGTGACGGACATACCGATAGGCAGCGGGCCCTACCGCATAGGCCCGGTGATCTTCGGCCGGGACATCACCTATGTGCGCGACAAGGCTTATTGGGGCGAAAAGCTCAATGTCCGGGTCGGCACCGAGAATTTCGACAGCGTCACGGTCAAGATCTACAAGGACAACACGGCCCGGCTGGAGGCGCTCAAGGCCGGCGAATTCGACATCATGCGTTTCTTCTCGGCCGGCGACTGGGCCCGGCGCCTGACCGGCAAGCGCTTTGACAGCGGCGAACTGGTCAAGGGCGAGTTCAAGCACAGCCTGCCCACGGGTTTCCAGAGCTATGTGCTCAATACCCGGCGCGAAAAACTCAAGGACCCGCGCGTGCGCGAGGCGCTGGGCCTGGCGATCGACTATGAATGGATGAACCGCCAGCTGTTCTACAACGCCTACCAGCGCGTGACCGGCCTTTTCGGCAACACCGATTGCCAGGCCACCGGCCTGCCGGCGCCCGCGGAACTGGCCCTGATGGAGCCGTGGCGCAAGCAGATTCCCGCGGCGGCCTTCGGCCCGATGTACGTGCCGGCGCGCACCGACGGCAATTCCTCGCTGCGCGCCAACCTGCGGCGCGCCCAGGCCCTGCTCAAGGAAGCCGGCTGGGAGGTCCGTGACGGCAAGCTGCGCAATGCCAAGGGCGAAGCCATGGTGCTGGAATACCTGGACAGCAACGAGGGCGGCGTGCGCACGATATCGCCCTGGATGCGCGCCCTCGAAAAGCTCGGCATCCAGCTCAATTTCCGCCAGGTGGATTTCGCGCTCTACCAGCAGCGCCTGGACAAGTTCGAGTTCGACATCGTCTCCATCGCCTATGGCGGCACCAACAACCCGGGCCAGGAGTTCACCGACCTGTTCGGCAGCAAGGCCGCGGAGACGGAGAGCTCGGGCAATTTCAGCGGCGCCGCCAATCCCGCCATTGATGCCATGATCACAAAGATGACCAGCGCCAAAACCAAGGCCGAACTGCTGCCGGCCTGCCATGCGCTGGAGCGCATCGTGGCGCACAGCCATTATTTGTTGCCGGAGTGGACGGCCGGCACCCACCGCGTGGTCTACAACGCGCGCCGGCTGGCCATGCCGGGCCAGATGCCGCCCTATGCGCCCGGCGAGACCTGGATCATCAATACCTGGTGGAAGAAACAATGAACACCCCCGTCGGATGCTCGCTTCGCGTAAGACTTCCGTGGTGCGGCCAGAGGCCTTCCTCTTCGGAACGTCCAAGCCTGCACTGGCAGGCTCGGAGCCGCGTTCCTCAGCCCCTTGCAGGGGGCGGCGCCTGCGGCCTGGCAAAGCCAGTTCCGCGGCGCCTGCTGGGTTTACGCTTCTCCAATTGACTATGTTTTCCTACATCCTCAAACGCTGCCTTTTGATGATCCCGACCCTGCTCGGCGTGTTGCTGATCACCTTTGTGGTGACGCAGTTCGTGCCGGGCGGCCCGGTCGAGCAGTACCTGGCCGAAGCCAAGGCCGGCGCCGGCCGCGGCGCGGAGGGCGGCGGCCTGAGCTACCGGGGCGGGCAGGGCGTGGACCCGAAACGCGTCGAGCAGATCAAGGCGCTTTACGGTTTCGACAAGCCGGCGCCCGAGCGCTTCTACCTGATGCTCAAGCAGTTTTTGACCTTTGACCTGGGCAAGAGCTTTTTCCAGAACAAGGACGTCTGGCAACTGATCAAGGAAAAGCTGCCTGTCTCCATCAGCCTGGGGCTGTGGACTTTTTTCATCAGCTACGGCGTGGCCGTGCCGCTGGGCGTTGCCAAGGCGGTGCGCGCCGGCTCTCGGTTCGATTTCGTCACGACGCTGCTGGTGCTGGCCGGCTATGCGATTCCCGGTTTTGTGCTGGGCGTTGCGCTGCTGGTGATTTTCGGCGGCCAGCTGCAATGGTTCCCGCTACGCGGGTTGACCTCGTCCAACTGGGAGACCCTGAGCTGGGGCGCCCGTATCACCGACTATCTCTGGCACATCACCTTGCCGGTCACGGCCATGGTGCTGGGCAGTTTTGCCGTGACGTCCATGCTCACAAAAAACGCCTTCCTGGAGGAAATCCGCAAGCAGTACGTGCTGACGGCACGCGCCAAAGGCCTGGGCGAGCGCCAGGTGCTCTGGAAGCATGTTTTTCGCAATGCGCTGATTCCCATCATCACCGGCTTTCCGGCGGCCTTTATCGGCGCGTTTTTCACCGGCTCGTTGCTCATTGAAACGCTGTTTTCGCTCGACGGCCTGGGCCTGCTCGGCTACGAAAGCATCATCCGGCGCGACTACCCGGTGGTGTTGGGCACCTTGTACCTGTTTACCTTGATCGGCCTGGTGACCAAGCTGATTTCCGATTTGTCTTATGTCTGGGTGGATCCGCGTGTCAAGTTCGACTAACCCCCCCGAAGCGGCCTCCAGCCGCCTCCCCCCCAGGGGGGCGCCGCCTGCGGACGGGCAAAGCCCGATCCGCGACGGCACTGGCGAAAACCCGCCCGTTGCTGTCAGCCTCAGCCCAAGCCGCCGGGCCTGGAGGCGGTTCCGGCGCAACAAGCTCGGCTTCTACAGCCTGGTGTTGTTTTGCACGCTGGTGGTGCTCAGCCTGTGCGCCGAGCTGGTCTCGAACGACAGGCCGCTACTGGTGCGCTATGAGGGCAGCTATTACTTCCCCATGGTCAAGGACTACAGCGAAAAAACCTTTGGTGGCGATTTCGACACGACCACCGACTACCTGGACCCCTACATCCGGGAGCGGCTGGCGCGCGGCGGCAATTTCGCGTTCTACACGCTCAATCCTTATGGGCCCAATACGCTCAATTACTTTGCGAAGGAACCCAATCCCTCAAAACCGACCCGCGACAACCTGCTGGGCACCGACGACCGCGGTCGCGACCTGCTGGCCCAGCTGATTTACGGATTCCGGGTCAGCGTGCTGTTCGCGCTGGCGCTGACGGTGACCGGCGTCCTGCTGGGCATGTTGACGGGCGCCGTCCAGGGCTTTTTCGGCGGCAAGACCGATTTGCTGTTCCAGCGCTTCATCGAAATCTGGGGCTCCATGCCCGAGCTCTATTTATTGATCATCTTCAGCGCCATCTTTGCGCCCAGCGTAGCCTTGCTACTGATCCTGCTGAGCCTGTTCGGCTGGATGGGGCTGTCGGACTATGTGCGGGCCGAATTCCTGCGAAACCGGCAGATGGATTACGTGCGGGCGGCCAGGGCCCTGGGCGTCAGCAATCTGCAGATCATGTGGCGGCACATCCTGCCCAACAGCCTGACCCCGGTGGTGACCTTTTTGCCTTTCCGCATGAGCGGCGCCATTCTCGCGCTCACCTCGCTCGACTTTTTGGGCCTGGGCGTGCCGCCCGGCACGCCTTCGCTGGGAGAGCTGCTGTCCCAAGGCAAGAACAGCATCGATGCCTGGTGGATTTCCCTGTCGACTTTTGCGGTGCTGGTGATGACCTTGCTGTTGCTGACTTTCATGGGCGACGCCCTGCGCGATGCGATGGACCCGCGGAAGGCCGATCTATGACGAAAAACCTTCTGGACGTGAAAGGCCTGCGCGTCTCCTTCGGCGGCAAGGCGGTCGTTCACGGTGTCGATTTTTCCATTGCGCCCGGCGAAAAGCTCGCCCTGGTCGGCGAGTCCGGCTCGGGCAAGACCGTCACCGCCCTGAGTTTGCTGGGCCTGGCGCAGAACGCGCGGGTAGCCGGGGCGGCGGATTTTTCCGGAAGCCGGGGCACTGTTGATTTGTTGGCTTTGACTGAGCAGCAGCTGCGTGGCATTCGCGGCGAAGAGATCGCCATGATCTTCCAGGAGCCCATGACGGCGCTCAATCCGCTCTACAGCGTCGGCGACCAGATCGCCGAGGTGCTGGAACTGCACAAAGGACAGACCCGCGAGGAGGCCATGCAGGGCGCCATCCAGCTGCTGGCCGACACCGGCATCCCCGAACCCGAACGCCGCGCCAAGGCCTTCCCCCACCAGCTTTCGGGCGGGCAGCGGCAGCGCGCCATGATCGCGATGGCGCTGGCCTGCCAGCCCCGGCTGCTGCTGGCCGACGAGCCCACCACGGCACTGGACGTCACCCTGCGCGGCCAGATGCTGGACTTGCTGGGCGAGTTGCAACGGCGCAACGGCATGGCCGTGCTGCTGATCACCCACGACCTCAACCTGGTGCGCAAGTTCGCCGACCGGGTGGCGGTGATGGAAAACGGCCGCATCGTGGAGCAGGGCAGCGTGGCGGAGGTGTTTGCCCGGCCCCAGCACCCCTACACCCGCAAACTGATCGACAGCAAGCCGCAGCGCGACGGGCTGGCGGTGGCAGATGCCATGGCGGATGCGGCGGTCACGATGAAAGCGGACGGGCTGCGCGTGGCCTATCCGGTGCCCATTCCCGGTATCCGGGGCTGGTTCCGGCACGCTGAATTTGTGGCGGTGAAAAACGCTGGTTTCCAGATCCCCGCCGGCCGGACGCTGGGCGTGATTGGTGAGTCGGGTTCGGGCAAGTCCACCCTGGCGCTGGCCAGCCTGGGCTTGCTGCCTTTTTCGGGGCAACTGCAGGCCGCCGGCCAGGCCTGGGGCCGGGAAGCGGCGCGCAACAAGGCGATTCGCCGCGCGGTCCAGGTGGTGTTCCAGGACCCGTTTTCCTCGCTGTCGCCGCGCATGACCGTCGAAGCCATCGTGGAGGAGGGCTTGCGCGTGCACGAGCCCACCCTGGCTTCCGCCGGCCGGCGGGAGCGCGCCCTGCAGGCGCTGGCCGACGTTGGCATGACCGAGGCCCAGTTTCCGGGCCTGCTGCAGCGCTACCCGCATGAGTTTTCCGGCGGCCAGCGCCAGCGCCTGGCGATTGCCCGGGCGCTCATCGTCAACCCGAGCCTGCTGGTGCTGGACGAGCCGACCAGCGCGCTGGACGTCACCATCCAGAAGCAGGTGCTGGGCCTGCTGCAAAGATTGCAGCGCGAGCGCGGCCTCAGTTATCTGCTGATCACGCACGACGTGGACGTGATCCGCGCCATGGCCCATGAGGTCATGGTGATGAAGGACGGCGACGTCCTGGAGTCCGGATCGCTCAGCGAGGTGCTCGATTCGCCGCGGCATCCGTACACCAAAATCCTGGTAACGGCTGCTTGAGGGATTTAAGAAATTACTTTAAATTCAGTAAAAATGATTATGAATTTAAAGGAATTTTCCGTCCAATTGGATTCGAATATTGAAAATCAGCACGCCACGCCCATCTTTGTTCTCTACCTGTAAATCCATATGCGGCTTGGCTGTCCAGGCTGCGGCGGCGTGATGAGAATGGGGCTATAGCGGCGGCCCTCAGCGGGTTTCCAACACCGTCTCTCGTTTCAGGCACGGAAATTGTTTGCATCGAGGGGCGCAGCGCGTTACAATAAGCGCTTCACGACCAAATGGGCGGGTTTTCACCGCCCATTTTTTTTGGGCGTTTGTTTTTGAATATCGATTTTTAAAGCGGGTTTTAGAGACTGAATGGCATTGCAAGAGACGATTGAGCAAACTGTGACGGGACTGGGCTATGAGCTGGTCGAGATCGAGCGGACCGGCGGCGGTTTGCTGCGTGTCACGATCGACATGCCTTATGTCCAGGGCGCCGAGCAGTTCATCAATGCCGAAGACTGCGAAAAAGTCACCCGCCAGCTGCAGTTCGTGCTGGAAGTCGAGGGCGCCGAGTACGCCCGGCTGGAGGTCTCATCCCCCGGCATCGACAGGCCCCTGCGCAATGAAAAGGATTTTGAGCGTTTTGCCGGCGAACTGGTCGACATCACGCTGAAGGCGCCGATCGGCGTGACGGCCAGCGCCGGCTCCACCGTGGCGGCCAGCCGCAAGAAATTCCGCGGCACGCTGGAGCGCGCCGAGGCCGGCTGGCAGATCGTCTGGAGCGACGAGCCCGCCGTCAAACCCGGCCAGAAGGTCAGCAAGAAGAAGATACCCGCACCGCTGCAGGCGCTGGGTTTCACGCTCGACGAGATTCACCAGGCGCGTCTGGCGCCCGTGGTGGACTTCAAGGGGCGTAAACCCAAGGCAGCCCCCGGTGCCGGTCCCTCCACAGAGAATTAAATTTCAAGAAATGAAGAAAGGCAGGCTTGTGAAATGAATCGCGAACTGTTGATGTTGGTTGATGCCATCTCGCGTGAAAAAAATGTGGAACGCGACGTCGTTTTCGGCGCCGTCGAGCTCGCGCTCGCCTCGGCCACCAAAAAGGTGTACGAAGGCGAAGTGGACATCCGCGTGGCCGTCGACCGTGACAGCGGCAATTACGAGACCTTCCGCCGCTGGCTGGTGGTTCCCGACGAAGCCGGCCTGCAAAACCCTGAAGCCGAAGAACTGGTCAGCGATGCGCGCGACGAAATCGCCGACATCGAAGAAGGCGACTACATCGAAAAGCCGGTTGAAAGCCTGCCTATCGGCCGTATCGGCGCGCAAGCCGCCAAGCAGGTCATCCTGCAGAAAATCCGTGATGCCGAGCGTGAAATGCTGCTCAACGACTTCATGTCGCGCGGCGACAAGATTTTTGTCGGCACCGTCAAGCGCATGGACAAGGGCGACATCATCGTCGAATCGGGCCGCGTCGAAGGGCGCCTGCGCCGCAGCGACATGATCCCCAAGGAAAACCTGCGCTCCGGCGACCGCGTGCGCGCCATGATCATGGAAGTGGACACGACCCTGCGCGGCGCCCCCATCATCCTCTCGCGCACCGCGCCCGAGTACATGATCGAGCTGTTCCGCCAGGAAGTGCCTGAAATCGAGCAGGGCCTGCTGGAGATCAAATCCTGCGCCCGTGACCCCGGTTCGCGCGCCAAGATCGCCGTGCTGTCGCACGACAAGCGCGTCGACCCGATCGGCACCTGCGTCGGCGTGCGCGGTACCCGCGTCAACGGCGTGACCAATGAGCTCGCCGGCGAACGCGTCGACATCGTGCTCTGGAGCGAAGACCCGGCCCAGTTCGTCATCGGCGCGCTGGCCCCGGCCAACGTGTCCTCCATCGTGGTTGATGAAGAGCGCCACGCCATGGACGTCGTCGTCGATGAGGAAAACCTGGCGATTTCGATCGGCCGCGGCGGCCAGAACGTGCGCCTTGCCGCCGAGCTGACCGGCTGGAAGATCAATATCATGACGGCCGACGAGTCCGCCCAGAAGCAGGCCAGCGAAACCGACACCAGCCGCAAGTTGTTCATGGAAAAGCTCGACGTGGACGAGGAAATCGCCGACATCCTGATCTCCGAAGGCTTCACCAGCCTGGAAGAGGTGGCCTATGTGCCGCTGCAGGAAATGCTCGAAATCGAGTCCTTCGACGAGGACACCGTCACCGAACTGCGCACCCGCGCCAAAGACGCACTCCTCACGATGGAAATCGCCAAGGAAGAAAATGCCGAAGGCGTTTCGCAGAACCTGCGCGACGTCGAAGGCCTCACGCCAGAGCTGATCGCCAAACTGACCGAAGCGGGCATTACCACCCGCGACGACCTGGCCGACCTGGCTGTGGACGAACTCACCGATATCACCGGCCAGTCTGCGGACGAAGCCAAAGCCCTGATCATGACCGCTCGCGCGCATTGGTTTACCGATGAGCCCGCTGCCGCTGACACCCCTGCACCCGCAGCGGCCCAAGAGCAATGATCATGGAGGCCAGCAGGAAAACAACATATGTCCAGTACCACTACCGTCGCTGAATTCGCAGCTGAACTCAATAAATCCCCCGCCACGCTGATCGAGCAATTGACCAGCGCGGGTGTCGCCAAGGCGCAAGCCAGCGACCCCCTGTCCGAGGCGGACAAGCAAAAGCTCCTGGGCTATTTGCAGGCCAGCCATGGCACCGTCACGGCCGAGCGCAAGAAAATCACGCTGGTGAAGAAATCCACCAGTGAAATCAAGCAGGCCGACGCCACCGGCAAGGCACGCACCATCCAGGTGGAAGTCCGCAAAAAACGCACCTTCGTCAAACGCGACGACGGCTCGGACCTGCCCGCCGAAGAAGTGCAGCCTGAAGTCGCCGCACCGCCGCCGGCGCCCGTCGTCGACGACGCCGAGCTGATCCGCCGCGAGGAAGAAGCCAGCCGCCACGCCGAGCTGCTGCGCCGCCAGGAGCAGGAACTCGCCGAAAAACGCCGCCTGCGCGAAGAGCAGGATGCGAAAGATGCCGCCCGCGAACAGGAACGCCTGGCCGCCGAGCAGACCGCCCAGGCGGAAGCTGCCGCCGCCGATGCCGCGAAGAAGGCCAAGCCGGCCGCCGGCAAGGCCAAGGAACCCGCCGCGCCTACGGCCGCTGCCGCCAAGGCCGCCGAAACCGCCGCCGCCGAGCAGGTCACCAAAGCGGCTGACGCAGCAGCAGCAGCCGCCGCCGCCAAGGCCAAGGCCACCGCTGAATTCCAGGCCGACGCCGCCAAGGCGCAGGAACTGCAGGAACGCCGCCGCAAGGCCGAAGCCGAAGCCGCGGGCATTCGCGCCATGATGTCCGCGCCCAAGCGCGTGCTGGTGCCGCATGTCGACCCCAAGGCCGCCATCAAGGGCACGCTGCACAAACCGGCCGCCGTGCCGGGCGCGGCCGCCAAGCCGGGCGCTCCCGCCGTCGCGGGCGCACCGGGCGCAGCCGGCAAGAAGGAAGTCAAGTCGGAGAACCTGTCTTCGACCTGGAAGGACGACGCCGCCAAGAAAAAGGGCATTCCAAGCCGTGGCGCGCCTGTCGTGCCCGGACGCGGCAATTTCCGCAGCGGCCCGCGCGGCCGACGCAGCAACGACCGCGAGGCACGCCCGGAGTCCAACTTCGTGGCGCCGACCGAGTTCAAGGTCATTGAAGTGCATGTGCCCGAAACCATCACCGTGGCGGAACTGGCGCACAAGATGAGCGTCAAGTCTTCCGAGGTGATCAAGCACCTGATGAAGCTCGGCCAGATGGTCACCATCAACCAGCCGCTGGACCAGGACACCGCCATGATCGTGGTGGAAGAAATGGGCCACAAGGCGGTGACGGCTTCGCTGGACGATCCGGAAGCCTTTGCCGACGAAGATGTGCAAGGCCAGCAGGCCGAACTGCTGCCGCGCGCGCCTGTCGTGACCGTCATGGGCCACGTCGACCACGGCAAGACCTCGCTGCTCGATTACATCCGCCGCGCCAAGGTGGCCTCCGGTGAAGCCGGCGGCATTACCCAGCACATCGGCGCCTACCACGTGGAAACCCCGCGCGGCATGGTGTCCTTCCTGGATACCCCGGGCCACGAGGCGTTCACCGCCATGCGTGCCCGCGGCGCCCAGGCGACCGACATCGTCATCCTGGTGGTGGCGGCCGACGACGGCGTCATGCCGCAGACCAAGGAAGCCATCAAGCATGCCAAGGCAGCCGGCGTTCCCATCGTCGTGGCCATCAACAAGATCGACAAACCGGGCATCAACCTGGAACGGGTCAAGGGCGAACTGGTCACCGAAGAAGTGATTCCCGAAGAGTTCGGCGGCGACGTTCCCTTTGTCGGCGTTTCGGCCCATACCGGCGCCGGTGTCGATGCCCTGCTCGAGCAGGTGCTGCTGCAGGCCGAAGTGCTTGAACTCAAGGCACCGGTGGATGCGCTGGCCAAGGGCCTGGTGATCGAAGCCCGCCTCGACAAGGGCCGCGGCCCCGTGGCGACCGTCCTGATCCAGGCCGGCACGCTCAAGGCCGGCGACGTGGTGCTGGCCGGTTCGACCTACGGCCGCGTGCGCGCCATGCTGGACGAAAACGGCAAGCCGATCAAAACGGCGGGTCCGTCCATTCCGGTGGAAATCCAGGGCCTGACGGAAGTGCCGCAGGCCGGCGATGAATTCATGGTCATGCTCGATGAGCGCCGAGCCCGTGAAATCTCCACCTACCGCGCCGGCAAGTTCCGCAATACCAAGCTGGCCAAGCAACAGGCCGCCAAGCTGGAGAACATGTTCTCCGACATAGGCGCCGGCGAAGTCAAGATGCTGCCCATCATCATCAAGGCCGACGTGCAGGGTTCCCAGGAAGCGCTGTCCCAGTCGCTGCTCAAGCTCTCGACCGACGAGGTCAAGGTCCAGCTGGTGTACTCCGGTGTCGGCGGTATTTCCGAGTCGGACGTCAACCTGGCCATCGCCTCCAAGGCCGTGGTGATCGGGTTCAACACCCGCGCCGACGCCCAGGCCCGCAAGCAGGCCGAGAACAACGGCGTGGACATTCGTTACTACAACATCATTTATGACGCTGTGGACGAACTGCGCGCCGCGATGTCGGGCATGCTGACGCCGGACAAGAAGGAAGAAGTCATCGGCAATGCCGAGATTCGCCAGGTGTTCAAGGTCAGCAAGATCGGCTCGATCGCCGGCTGTATGGTCACCGCCGGTGTGGTTCGCCGCACGGCGCGCCTGCGCTTGCTGCGCGAAAACGTGGTCATCTTCACGGGTGAACTCGACTCGCTCAAGCGTTTCAAGGACGACGCCAAGGAAGTCAAGGAAGGCTTCGAGTGCGGCTTGAACATCAAGAACTACAACGATATCCAGGTTGGCGACATCCTGGAGTTCTTTGAAATCAGGGAAGTGGCCAGAACGCTGGAAGCCTGAACAACGTGAGCCCGCCCGCAGCCCAGGCTGCCGGGCTTCACGCCAAAGGCCTCAACACTTTTTGACATGCGCAAAAAATCCACCACCCCCAACCGCGGTTTTCGCGTTGCTGACCAGATCCAGCGCGATCTGACGGAGCTGATCGCGCGCGAGCTGAAAGACCCGCGGGTCGGGATGGTGACCATCCAGGCCGTCGAGGTGACGGCCGACTACGCGCACGCCAAGGTGTTTTTCAGCGTGCTGATCGGCGACCCGAAAGAGTGCGAGGAAGCGCTCAACCAGGCCGCCGGTTTCCTGCGCAACGGCCTGTTCAAGCGGCTGATGACGCACACGGTGCCGACCCTGCATTTCCATTTCGACCGCACGACCGAACGCGCGGCCGACATGAACGCCTTGATTGCCAAGGCGGTCTCTTCCCGCGCGCACGACGACTGAGTTCGCGCCGTTCCCCTTGATGACAGGTTCAGGGACAACGGTGCCAACGAAGCGCCCGGGTTGTCCCGTGCGCCGAACCTGTCGGAATTTATGACGCAAACATCTTCTCATCGCCAGAAAATCCAGCGACGTCCCGTGCACGGCGTGTTGCTGCTCGACAAGCCGCTGGGCCTGTCGAGCAACCAGGCCTTGCAGAAGGCCAAATGGCTGCTGCGCGCCGACAAGGCCGGCCACACCGGCACGCTGGATCCGCTGGCCACCGGCGTGCTGCCGCTGTGTTTCGGCGCCGCCACCAAGTTCAGCCAGATCCAGCTCGATGCCGACAAGACCTATGAAGCCGTCCTGTTGCTGGGCCAGAAGACCAGCACGGCGGACGCCGAAGGCGACGTGATCGAAACCCGGCCCGTGCCTGAGATCACGCCGGCCCTGTTGCAGGACCTGACGGCGCGTTTTACCGGCCCGCTGGCGCAGGTTCCGCCCATGTACTCCGCGCTCAAGAAAGACGGCAAGGCGCTGTACGAATACGCCCGCAAGGGCCAGGAAGTGGAGCGCGAAGCCCGCCACATCACCATCTTCAAACTCGAGATGGCCGTGGTCCGCGACGAACGCGCGCCGGCCGCCATCAAGATCACCGTGAGCTGCAGCAAGGGCACCTACATCCGCACATTGGGCGAAGACATCGGCGAGGCCATAGGCTGCGGCGCGCACCTGGGTTCGCTCAGGCGCCTCGAAACCGGCGGCTTCACGGCGCGGCAATGCGTGAGCCTGCCGGCGCTGGAAGCCATGACCGAGCCTGAGCGCGAGGCCTGCCTGCTGGCCCCCCAGACGCTGGTGTCCGCGTACCCGTCTGTCACATTGGACGCCGACAATGCAGGGCGGTTTTTAAGCGGCCTGCGCCGCCGCGGCCAACCCGGCCAGTGGGGCGCCGATGCACCGCTGGTGCAGGTTTACGGCCCCGCGGCGAATGCAGGGCAGGGCGGCGATGCGCCGGCCTTCCTGGGCTCGGCCCACATCACGGCCGACGAATTGATACCGCAGCGCCTGCTGAGCCCGATCGAGATCCAGGACATCCTGGCAGCCGCGCAGAGTTCCGGCCACGCCGTGCCCACGGGTGCGGCGGCCCTTGTTCACCATTAACAGTTTTGACAGTTTTTTTGCCAGTTTTGACGTTTTAAAGTTCCCAGAAAGCCAACCATGAGCCACAAACAGATCCGCAATATCGCCATCATCGCCCACGTTGACCATGGCAAAACCACCATGGTCGACCAGCTGCTGCGCCAGTCCGGCACCTTCGCCGAGCACGAAAAAGTGGTCGATACCGTGATGGACAACAACGCCATCGAAAAAGAACGTGGCATCACCATCCTGGCCAAGAACTGTGCCGTGACCTGGGAAGGCACGCACATCAACATCGTCGACACCCCGGGCCACGCCGACTTCGGCGGTGAAGTGGAGCGCGCGCTGTCCATGGTCGACGGCGTGGTGCTGCTGATCGACGCGCAGGAAGGCCCCATGCCCCAGACGCGTTTTGTGACCAAGAAGGCGCTGGCCCTGGGCCTCAAGCCCATCGTGGTGGTCAACAAGGTCGACAAGCCGGGCGCCAACCCCGACAAGGTCGTCAACGCCGCTTTCGACCTGTTCGACAAGCTGGGCGCGACCGACGAGCAACTCGACTTCCCGGTGGTCTACGCCTCCGGCATCAACGGCTGGTCTTCGCTCGAAGAAGGCCCGCCCAACGAACAGTGGGGTCCCGACATGTCGGCCCTGTTCAACACCATCCTCAAGCACGTCCCGTCCCAGAATGGTGACCCTGCAGCACCGCTGCAACTGCAGATTTCCGCACTCGACTTCTCCACCTTCGTGGGCCGCATCGGCGTGGGCCGTATCAGCCAGGGCACCATCAAGCCCATGATGGACGTCGTGGTGATGGAAGGCCCGGACGGCAAGGCCGTCAAGGGCCGTATCAACCAGGTGCTGACCTTCCAGGGCCTGGAGCGCGTGCAAGCCACCGAAGCCGGTCCCGGCGAGATCGTGCTGATCAACGGCCTGACCGACATCGGCATCGGCGTGACCATCACCGACCCGGCCAACCCCGCGCCGCTGCCCATGCTCAAGGTCGACGAGCCGACGCTGACCATGAATTTCTGCGTCAACACCAGCCCGCTGGCCGGCCGCGAAGGCAAGTTCGTCACCAGCCGCCAGATCTGGGACCGCCTGCAAAAAGAGCTGCAGCACAACGTGGCTTTGCGCGTCAAGGAAACCGACGAAGAAGGCATTTTTGAAGTCATGGGCCGCGGCGAACTGCACCTGACCATCCTGCTGGAAAACATGCGCCGTGAAGGCTATGAACTGGCCGTGTCCAAGCCGCGCGTGGTGTTCAAGGACGTCGACGGCGTGCGCCACGAGCCTATCGAGCTGGTCACCGCCGACATCGAAGACCAGCACCAGGGCGGCGTGATGCAGGCACTGGGCGAGCGCAAGGGTGAACTCGTGAACATGGAGCCGGACGGCCGCGGCCGTGTGCGCCTTGAGTACCGCATCCCTGCGCGCGGTCTGATCGGCTTTACCAATGAATTCCTGAATCTGACGCGCGGTTCGGGCCTGATTTCCAACATCTTTGACGGCTACGAGCCGCACAAGGGCGACATCGGCGGCCGCAAGAACGGCGTGCTGATTTCCATGGACGACGGTGAAATCTTCACCTACGCCCTAGGCAAGCTGGACGACCGCGGCCGCATGTTCGTGCGCGCCAACGACCCGGTGTATGAAGGCATGATCGTCGGCATCCACAGCCGCGACAACGACCTGGTGGTCAACGCCACGCGCACCAAGCAGTTGACCAACTTCCGCGTCAGCGGCAAGGAAGACGCGATCAAGATCACGCCGCCGATTGAATGCACGCTGGAATACGGCGTGGAATTCATCGAGGACGACGAACTGGTCGAAATCACGCCCAAGTCCATCCGCCTGCGCAAGCGCCACCTGAAAGAAAGCGACCGCAAGCGCGCTGGAAGGTAAGCCCCCACGCTTTTCACTTCGCCTTCGGCTCCGTGTAATGCGCTGACCCCCGAGGGGGACGCTGCGCCTGCGGCCCGGCAAAGCCGGGTCCGCGGCCCCTGCTGGTGACGGGAGAGGAAGCGCCAGGTAACAAGGCCGCTGTGTGTGCAAGCTCCAGCGGCCTTTTTTATATTCGCATGCCAGCCTGATTGATTGCCCACCCATGAAACTCACGCATTCCCGCGCCGTCTTCCTGATGATCCTGGTGACCATGATGTGGTCGATTGCCGGTGTCGTGACCCGCCACCTGGAGTCGGCGCGCAGCTTTGAGGTCACCTTCTGGCGCAGCTTTTTCACGGTGGTGTCGCTGCTGGTCATCCTGCCGTTTTTCCAGGGCAGGGCGGTGTTCACCAAGATACGCAACGGCGGGGCCGCGTTCTGGCTGTCGGGCATCTGCTGGGCCGTGATGTTCACGGCCTTTATGGTCGCGCTCACGCTGACCACGGTGGCCAATGTGCTGGTGACCATGGCGGTCAGCCCTTTCATTACGGCTTTGCTGGCCCGTGTCTTTATCGGCCACAAAATCCCCGCGCGAACCTGGTTGGCCATTGCCATGGCGGGAGCCGGCATTGCCTGGATGTACGGCGGGCAGATGGACCTTTCCAGCCACATAGGCGGAACCCTGGTGGCCCTGATGGTGCCGATCGCCAGCGCCAGCAACTGGACGGTGGTGCAGCACAGCCGCGCCCACGGCAAAAACATCGACCTGGTGCCCGCGGTGCTGCTGGGCGCGGTGATTTCGACGCTCGCAACCTTGCCGCTGTCGCTGCCGTTTTCCGCCACGGCGCACGACGTCGGCCTGCTGGCCTTGCTGGGCCTGGTGCAACTGGCGATTCCCTGCGTGCTGTCGGTGATGTGCGCCGGCGTGCTCAAGGCGCCGGAAGTCGCGCTGCTGGCGCTGCTGGAGGTGATTTTCGGGATCTTGCTGGCCTGGGTCGGCGCGGGCGAGGCACCCGGCGCGAGCGTGCTGACCGGCGGTGCGCTGGTGATTGGCGCGCTGGTGGTCAATGAACTGATTGGATGGAGACAACGCGCATGAGCAATATGACTACCGAAACCAGAAACGAAGTCGTGGTCGAGCGGCGCGGCAACGCGGGCTTCATCACCCTGAACCGCCCCAAGGCGCTCAATGCGCTGTCGCTGCCCATGATCCGGGACCTGTCCGCGGCCTTGCTGGCCTTGCGTGACGACCCTGAGGTCCACGCCGTGGCGATACGCGGCACCAACAAGAAAGGCCAGCCCGGCACGCCGGAGAGCCTCTTCGGCGGTTTCTGCGCAGGCGGCGACATTCGCTATTTCCACCAGGCCGTGATGGCCGGTGATAGCTCGCTCGAAGACTTCTTCACCGAGGAATACGCGCTCAACCACCTGATCCACACCTATCCCAAGCCCTACATCGCTTTCATGGACGGCGTGGTGATGGGCGGCGGCATGGGAATCAGCCAGGGCGCCAGGGTGCGCATCGTGACCGAGCACACCAGGATGGCGATGCCGGAAACCAATATCGGTTTGTTCCCCGACGTCGGCGGCGGTTATTTCCTGGGCCGTTGCCCGGGCCACGTCGGCGAATACCTGGCGCTGACGGGCGACGTGATTGGTGCGGAGGAGGCCCTGGACTACGGGCTGGCCGATATCAAGGTGGATGCGGCCCGCTTGCCTGGGCTCTGGGAGGCGCTGGGCAGCCAGGCCTTTGATTCGGTCTCCGCGGCCGAGGCGTGGATCGCGGCGAAGTGGACGGCGGGGCATACCCGCCCGGCAAAGGCCGACAGCCGGATCGACGGCTATTTTTCGCTGCTGCGCGTGAAACACATCGTCGATGGGCTGGAAGCTTCGGGCGATCCGTGGGCGGCCAAAACCGCCGCCACCTTGCGCAAACGCTCACCGCTGATGCTGCACGTCACGCTGGAGCAGGTCCGGCGCGCCCGAGGCATGAGCCTGGCCGACGACCTGCGCATGGAACGCGACATGGTCTACCAATGCTTTCACCTGCGCCCAGGCGCGGCCGGCGAGACCGTCGAAGGCATACGCGCGCTGGCCGTCGACAAGGACTACAAACCGCAGTGGAACCCGGCACGGATTGAAGACGTCAAACCCGGGATGGCGGACGCGTTTTTCGCGAGCGCCTGGACGCCTGAGACGCATCCGTTGCGCGATTTGAAGTCATAGCGAGTTCTTAAAGCTGCTGGTACACCAGCTGCGCGAGTTTCATCAATTCATCGCGCGACACGGCGCCGCTCAGCGCGTAGCCGAAACCCTGGTCCACCCAGTAAAACGAAGGCACCGGGCCGTCGCCGCTGTAACGGAAGGCGGTCTCCTGCGTGGCCTGGGACGCTGCTTTGGCGGTAGAGCCCGGCAAGGCTGCATCGATAGCGCCCAGGTACAGCGTCAACCGCAGGCCGGCCGGGTTCTGGAACATGAACTGCGCGCGGGCGCCGCCGTCGCCCGACAGCAGCCGCCCGCCGACCAGCTCATAGCCCTCGGCCGCCAGCACCGGTACCTTGAGCGGCCGGCCCACGCGTTTGGACAGCCACTGCACCAGGTGATCCTGCTGTGCGGCCGTGACTTCGACGGGGTGGCGCACCTCGGGTGAAAACACCGCATGCGCCAGCGAGGCCTGGTGCACAAAGGATTGCGCCGAACGGGCTGCGGCAAGCTGCTGTGATGCCGGCGCGTTGCCGAGTTGCCCGTGCGACAACCAGCCCACGCCAAACGCGAGCATCACGGCGGCCGCCATGCCACCCCAGCGCTGCCATTGGCCGACCTGCCGCCTGCCGGCCTCACCACGGCGTGCGGCGGCCAGTAGCGCGTCGGGGATGGCTTCTTCCAGCAAGGGGCGGTGCAGGGCGCGCAAGGCCTCGCGCTGGGCCTTCCAGGCCCGCAGGGTGTCCTGGGCTGCGGCATCGTTGCCCAGCTGCGCCCCGAGTTCAGCCTGGCGGCCAGGCGGCAACCGGCCGTCGACGAGGGCGTTGATCCTGTCGTGGAGAAGCTCGCCGTGGGGCTCGCCGCGTGCGGGGCGTGGTGTGTCGTGGATCTTTTTCATGGAGGTCCTGCCTTTACTTCAGGCGCCTGAGCTGTGCCGGTGCGCCGGCGGCCGGCACCGTGGCCGTGCCGTCCATCAATTCGCGCAGGCGGCTGCGCGCGCGCGACAGGCGGGACATGACCGTCCCGACCGGCACGCCGGTGATCTTTGCGACCTCTTCATACGTCAGGTCTTCCAGGCTGACCAGCAACAGCACGGCCCGCTGGTCTTCGGGCAGGCGCAGCAGGCAGCGCTGCAGGTCCAGCGACTGGGCCGTGCCCGCCTCCGGCGCGGCCAGCTCGTTCTCGACGTCGTCGACGTTGACCGTGGTGCCCGCCGCCGCCTGCCGTATGGAGCGGCGAACCTGGTTGACGAAGACGTTGTGCATCAGCGTGAACAGCCAGGCGCGCAGGTCGCTGCCCACCACCCACAGGCGCCACCTGGAGCAGGCGCGCTCCAGGGTGTCCTGCACCAGGTCGTCCGCCGTCCAGGCGTCGCCCGTCAGCGCGCGCGCATAGCGGCGCAGGCTGGGGATGTGGTCGGTGAGCGGAAATTCGGTCATGCGTCAGGCAAAGCCTGCTGCCATCGTAGCGGAGCCCGCCCTGGGCGAAGCAGGGGAAGCAGGGCGGGGCGCGGGCGGCAGACTTGGCGCCGTCAGGGCTTGACGACGTGCCAGACGGTTCCCACGTTGTCGCCGGTCTTGTCGCCGGGCTTGGTGTCCTTGGCCCAGTAGTACAGCGGCTTGCCTTTCAGGGCCCACTGCTTTTTGCCGTCGTCGCGGGTGATGATGGTGTAGTCGCCTGCGGCTTTGTCGGCGTCGGTGGCCATCAGCGGGGGCCAGTTGGTGGCGCAGCCGCCGTTGCAAACCGACTTGTCGCCCGCGTCCTTGTCGAAGATGTACAGCGTCATGCCGTTGGGGCCGACCAGCACGCCGTCGGCGGCTTTGGCCGGGCTTTGGGCGCTTGCGGAGGCGCAGATACCGAGCAGGCTGGCGGTCAACAGGGCAATGGGTAGCAATTTCATGGAAATCTCCGGTTGTGTTTCAGGCAAAGGCTGCCTGCACCGGAGTAAACACCCGGGGCGGGTGGTTTATTCCATGGCGTTACATATTTTTTCAGCGGCGCGGGCCGCTCGGCGGCGAGAGCCGGTCTCAGCGGTTGCGGGACTTCATGGCGCGCTCGACCTCGCGCTTGCCTTCGCGGTCCTTGATGGTGTCGCGCTTGTCGTGTTCGCCCTTGCCCTTGGCCAGGCCGATCTCGCATTTCACCTTGCCGGCCTTCCAGTGCATGTTCAGCGGCACCAGGGTGAAGCCTTTTTGCTCGACCTTGCCGATCAGCCTGCGGATCTCTTCCTTGTGCATCAGCAATTTTTTGGTGCGCACCGAGTCCGGCCGCACGTGGGTTGAGGCCGTGCCCAGCGGGTTGATCTGGCAGCCGATGATGAACAGCTCGCCGCCGCGCACCACCACGTAGCCGTCGGTGAGCTGCACCTTGCCCTCGCGCAGGGACTTCACTTCCCAGCCTTCCAGCACCATGCCCGCTTCAAAGCGCTCCTCAATGTGATAGTTGAAAAGCGCTTTTTTGTTGTCGGCAATGCGCACGGCGGCAGCCGCAGCCTTGGGGGAAAGGTTGGCGGAAGGCGTTGCGGCCGTTTTTTTGGAGGAGGATGCTTCTTTGGTGGCCATGGATAAAAGGTAGGGGCGAAAACCGGAAAGTACAGTGCCAATACAATTGCGCCCAGCCCTCGATTGTATGAAAACCGTTCACAAGTCCGTTTTAATCTGGTACAGCGCCGCCGAGATGTTCGCCCTGGTCATCGACGTCGCGCGTTATCCCGAGTTTTTGCCCTGGTGCGACCAGGCCTCCGTGCTGGAGGAAGACGCGCACGGCATGACGGCAAAGATCGGCCTTTCGCTTGCCGGCATCTCGCAAAGCTTCACCACGCGCAACACCCATGAAAAAGACCGCAAGGTCAGTTTGAAGCTGGTCGACGGCCCTTTTTCAAAGCTCGATGGCCACTGGGATTTCACGCCCGTGGGCAAGGGCAACGAACGAGCCTGCAAGGTCGAGTTCAGCCTGCGCTACGATTTTGACAATGCCGCACTGGCGGCGCTGGTCGGGCCCGTGTTCGACAAGATCGCCGGCAGCCTGGTCGATGCTTTTGTCAAAAGGGCCTCGGACGTCTATGGCGAAGGTTGAGGGCGCCAGGCCGCTCAAAATATTCCTGGTTTATTCTCCCGCGCCCAGGCAGGTGCGCGAATGGGTGCTGGAACTCGCCGCCGGGACCACAGTGGCGCAGGCGCTGGCGGCCAGCGGGCTGTTTGAGGAGTTTCCGGAACTGCGGACCGGCCGTCACGTGCTGGGCATCTGGGGCCGCAAGACCGCGCCGGGGCATGTTCTGCTGGACCATGACCGCGTGGAAATCTACCGTGGCCTGCGTGTGGACCCCAAGGTGGCGCGCCGGGAGAGATTCAACAGGCAGGGGGCCAAGCGGGCCGGGCTGTTCGCCAGGATTCGGACTGGTGCGAAGGCCGGCTACTGAAAGCATCCACCGCAAATGGGCGGCGTGTGCGAGCTACTTGCAGTCGGTATTGACAATGGCTTGAAGGCGTTTTACTTCCGCGGCTCTGGCGTTGTCATCCATGTATTCGCGTTCGCCTTTGGCGTTGGTGACCGAAATTCTCTGGCCCGATTGCAAGGATGCCGCGCCTTTTTGGGCCCGTTCGCAGTTGTCGGCCTTGCCTTTGGCAACTTTTTCTTCTTCCACTTTTTTCTTGGCGGCTTCTTCGTCTTCAGCCTGTTTTTTCTTGGCTTCCAGCAGCGGATCCTTGCCGGACAGTTTGGGAAGGCTGGCGTTATTCTTTGCCGCTGGTGCAGGGGCCGTTGCCTGGTCACCTCCATCGGGAACGGGTGTCACAGCCATCTTGGCGCCACGCGGCTGCTTCAAGATGTTTTTTTCCGGTACGTCTGACGGCGGCGAGCGGTCGCTGTAGACCTTGCGGCCGTCTTTGTCGATCCATTGCCACTGGGCAAACGCCGTGAGCGCAAATGACCCGCCGGCGACGGCCAGGATGAGGGTTCTTGAAACGAGTTTGAGGTCCATTTCACCAGTGTAGCGCCGTGGGATGCGCTTTTCTGCCTGTTCGGACGCAAAGGGGGCGCAAAGAGGAGGCAAAGCTGCCTTTTTACAACCCGGGCGCCACAGTGGCTGAACGGGCGCCGGGGAGGCTAGGGGTTAGTACCGACGGGTCTTTGGGACAAGGGTACAATCGTGTTTTTGGAGCCATCCCTATGCGCCTACTCGGCAAAGCGCTCACCTTCGACGACGTATTGTTGGTGCCAGCGTTCTCCCAGGTCCTGCCCAAGGACACCTCTCTTTCCACCCAGTTCTCCCGAAACATCCGCCTGAACCTGCCGCTCGTGTCGGCCGCCATGGATACTGTCACCGAAGCCCGGCTGGCCATCGCCATCGCGCAGGAGGGCGGCATAGGCATCGTCCACAAGAACCTCACGCCCCAGCAGCAGGCCGCTGAAGTCGCCAAGGTCAAGCGCTACGAAAGCGGCGTGCTTCGCGACCCGGTCGTGATCACCCCCACCCACACCGTGCGCCAGGTCATGGCCCTGAGCGAGCAGCTCGGCATCTCCGGCTTCCCGGTGATCGACGGCGGCAGGGTCGTCGGCATCGTGACCGGGCGCGACATGCGCTTCGAATCGCGCATGGACGTGCCGGTCAGCACCATCATGACGCCGCGCGAGCGCCTGATCACCATCTCCGAAACCGCTTCGCTGGCGGACGCCAAGGCGCTGCTGAACAAACACCGCCTGGAGCGCGTGCTGCTGGTCAACGACGACTTCGAGCTCAAGGGCCTGATCACCGTCAAGGACATCACCAAGCAGACCACCTTCCCGAACGCCGCGCGCGACTCGCGCGGCCAGCTGCGCGTGGGCGCCGCCGTCGGGGTGGGTGAGGGCACCGAAGAGCGCGTCGAAGCCCTGGTCAAGGCCGGCGTCGACGCCATCGTCGTGGACACCGCCCACGGCCACAGCAAGGGCGTGCTGGACCGGGTGCGCTGGGTCAAGCAGAACTATCCGCAGGTCGACGTCATAGGCGGCAATATCGCCACCGGCGCCGCGGCGCTGGCGCTGGTGGAAGCCGGCGCCGACGGCGTCAAGGTCGGCATAGGCCCCGGCAGCATTTGCACCACCCGCATCGTCGCCGGCGTCGGCGTGCCGCAGATCATGGCCATCGACAACGTCGCCACCGCGCTGCGCGGCACCGGCGTCCCGCTGATCGGCGACGGCGGCATCCGCTACAGCGGCGACATCGCCAAGGCCATCGCGGCCGGCGCCAACACCGTGATGATGGGCGGCATGTTCGCCGGAACCGAGGAAGCCCCGGGCGAGGTCATCCTGTTCCAGGGCCGCAGCTACAAGAGCTATCGCGGCATGGGCAGCATAGGCGCCATGCAACAGGGCAGCGCCGACCGCTACTTCCAGGAATCCAGCACCGGCAACCCGAACGCCGACAAGCTGGTGCCCGAAGGCATCGAAGGCCGGGTGCCTTACAAGGGCTCCATGGTCGCCATCGTGTTCCAGATGGCCGGCGGCCTGCGGGCCAGCATGGGCTACTGCGGTTGCCCCACGATTGAAGACATGCGCGACAAGGCCGAATTCGTGGAGATCACCTCCGCCGGCATACGCGAGAGCCATGTCCACGACGTGCAGATCACCAAGGAAGCGCCGAACTACCGGGCTGATTGAGCCCCACAGCGGCCTGAGGCGTCTGATGAACCAGACGCCTTTTTCTTTTTTTGCCTTGGAGTAACACCCTCATGCAGCACCAGAAAATCCTCATTCTTGATTTCGGTTCCCAAGTCACCCAGCTGATCGCGCGCCGCGTGCGTGACGCCCACGTGTTCTGCGAAGTCCACCCCTGCGACGTCAGCGACGAATGGATTCGCGACTACGCCAGGGACGGCACGCTCAAGGGCGTGATCCTCTCGGGCAGCCATGCCAGCATTTACGAAGAAACCACCGACAAGGCGCCGCAAGCCGTCTTCGAGCTGGGCCTGCCGGTGCTGGGCATCTGCTACGGCATGCAGGCCATGGCGCACCAGCTGGGCGGCAAGGTCGAGGGCGGGCACAAGCGCGAATTCGGCTCGGCCGACGTGCGCGCCCGCGGCCACACGGCGCTGCTCAAGGACATCGCCGACTACACCACGCCCGAGGGCCAGGGCATGCTCGACGTCTGGATGAGCCACGGCGACAAGGTCACCGAAATGCCGCCGGGCTTCAAGCTCATGGCGTCCACCGATTCCTGCCCCATCGCCGGCATGGCCGACGAAGACCGCCGCTTCTACGCGGTGCAGTTCCACCCCGAAGTCACGCACACCAAGCAGGGCAACGCCATCCTCAAGCGCTTTGTGCTGGACATCTGCGGCACGCGCCAGGACTGGGTCATGGGCGACTACATCAGCGAAGCCGTCGAAAAAATCCGCCAGCAGGTCGGCGACGAGGAAGTCATCCTCGGCCTGTCGGGCGGTGTTGACTCTTCCGTCGCCGCGGCCCTGATCCACCGCGCCATCGGCGAGCAGCTCACCTGCGTTTTTGTCGACCACGGCCTGCTGCGCCTGAATGAAGGCGACATGGTGATGGACATGTTTGTCGGCAAGCTTCACGCCAAGGTGGTTCGCGTCGACGCGAGCGACCAGTTCCTCGGCCATCTGGCCGGCGTGAACGAGCCTGAAGCCAAGCGCAAGATCATCGGCCGCGAGTTCGTCGAGGTGTTCAAGGCCGAGGCTGCACGCCTCAAGGCCGGCGACGGCGGCCACAAGGGTGCCAAATGGCTGGCCCAGGGCACGATCTACCCCGACGTCATCGAATCCGGCGGCGCCAAGAGCAAAAAAGCCGTCACCATCAAGAGCCACCACAACGTGGGCGGCCTGCCCGAGCAGCTGGGCCTGAAGCTGCTGGAGCCGCTGCGCGAGTTGTTCAAGGACGAAGTCCGCGAACTCGGCGTCGCGCTGGGCTTGCCGCACGACATGGTCTACCGCCATCCTTTTCCCGGCCCGGGCTTGGGCGTGCGCATCCTCGGCGAAGTCAAAAAGGAATACGCCGACCTGCTGCGCCGCGCCGACGCGATCTTCATCGAGGAACTGCGCAACTTCAAGGACGCGGCCACCGGCAAGTCCTGGTACGACCTGACCAGCCAGGCTTTCACCGTGTTCTTGCCGGTCAAAAGCGTGGGCGTGATGGGCGACGGCCGCACCTACGACTATGTGGTCGCCTTGCGCGCCGTGCAGACCAGTGACTTCATGACGGCCGACTGGGCCGAGCTGCCTTACGCGCTGCTCAAAAAGGTCTCTGGCCGCATCATCAATGAAGTGCGCGGCATCAACCGCGTCACCTACGACGTCAGCAGCAAGCCGCCGGCCACGATTGAGTGGGAGTGAGGGCCTGAGCCATGCCCGGCCAATCCTCCTTACCCGGTTTTGACGACGCGCCGGCACCGACGGACAGGCTGTTTTTTGCGCTCTTTCCCGACGTGGACGCTGCGGAGCGCATTTCGCAGTGTGCCCGGCAACTGCGCGCGGAGCACGGCCTGCACGGCACGCCGCTGAAAACCGAGCGCTTTCACATCACGCTGCACCACCTGGGTGACTATGCGGGCCTGCCCCAGGGCGTCATAGCCATGGCGAGCCAGGCCGCCGCGGCGGTCAGGGCGGCACCGTTTTCCGTCACCTTTGACCGGGCCGCGAGTTTTTCCAGCTCCCCGCGCAACCGGCCGTTTGTGTTGCGCGGTGATGCCGGCCTCACTGAACTGATGGTGTTCCAGCGGGCCTTGGGGGTGGAGTTGACCAAGGCAGGGCTGGGGCGCTGGGCGAAACCGGCCTATACGCCGCACGTCACCTTGCTCTACGACGACCGCGCGGTGGCTGAACAGGCGGTGGATCCCATCACCTGGACGGCCGGCGAGTTTGTCCTCGTGCACAGCCTCATCGGCCAGACGCTGCACGTTCCTCTGGCCCGCTGGCCGCTGCAGCGCTGAGCCTCCGGTCTCCGTGGCGGAGCCCGGGAAATTTCGGGCGAATCAAGCCGCCGTTTTCGCCTATGCTTCAGCCCATGTACCTACCGCCCCAATTCAAAGGCGACCGCGCCCAGGCCGCGGCCCTGATCAACGAACACCCCTTCGCCAGCCTGATCAGCGTGGACGACGCGGGCCTGCCCTATGTGACCCATTTGCCGCTGCATCTGGAAGAGCACGGCGAGCAACTGGTGCTGTTGGGCCATGTGGCCAAGCCCAACCCGCACTGGCGCTATTTGCAGGCAAGGCCTCAGGCGGTGGTGACCTTCCTCGGTCCCCATGCCTACCTGTCGCCCAAGGTCTACCCCGACCTGGCGCGGGTGCCGACCTGGAATTACGTGGCCGTGCACTGCACCGTGCAGGCCACGCTGATCGAAGACCCGGCGGCCAAGGACGCCCTGCTCAAAAAACTCATAGGCGACCACGAGCCGCCGTATGCCCAGCAGTGGCGCGACCTGGGCGAGGAATTCGGCCACAAGATGATGGCCGGCATCGTGGGCTTTGAGCTGCAGGTGACCGAGCTGCAGTGCAAGATCAAAATCAACCAGCACAGGCGCGAGTCGCATGCCGCCATGAAAGCCATGTACGCCGCCGGCAATGATGACGAACGCGCCCTGGCGGCCTGGATGGCCCGCCTGGGCATGGCCGAAGACAACACCCCAACGGAGACTTGATATGCGCGGTATTTTCAGCCTCGTGGGCTTGCTGGTCGTGCTGGCCATCGTCGGCCTGCTGGTCAAAAAGCAAGTGGGCACCCAGATAGCCGTTCCGTCGGCTCCCGGCATGCCCGCCGTCTCCGCCGATGCGCCGCCGCAGGTGCAAAGCCAGCAGGCCCAGCAGCAGGTCAAGCAGGCCGTGGAGGGTGCCCTGCAGCAGGCCCGCCCCATGCCGGAAGAGAAATAAGGCCGGCGGAGCCGCTGCCATTGCCATGAGCGACGAGATTTTCATGCGGCAGGCCCTGGCCGAGGCGCGCCAAGCCGACGCCGCGGGTGAAGTGCCCGTGGGCGCGGTGGTGGTGCGGCGCGGCGAAGTCATCGCCACCGGCCGCAATGCACCGGTGGACGGCCATGACCCGACGGCCCACGCAGAAATCGTCGCCCTGCGCGCCGCCGCGCAGGCACTGGGCAACTACCGGCTCGACGATTGCGAGCTCTTCGTCACGCTGGAGCCCTGCGCCATGTGCAGCGGCGCCATGTTGCATGCCCGTCTCAAGCGCGTGGTGTTCGGCGCGGCCGACCCCAAGACAGGCGCGGCCGGCTCGGTCCTCAACCTGTTCGGCGAATCCCGCCTGAACCACCAGACCGCCTTGCAGGGCGGCGTATTGGCAGGGGAGTGCGGCGAACTGCTGCAGTCCTTCTTTCGCCGGCGCCGGGCCGACAAGCGCGAAGAGTCGCGGCTGGCGCACCCGTTGCGCGACGACGCGCTGCGCACGCCCGACGCGGCTTTCGAGGATGTCCCGGGCTATCCGTGGCAGCCCCGCTATGTCAGCGACCTGCCGGCGCTGGGCGGGCTGCGCTTGCATTACCTGGATGAAGGGGAAGGCGGCAGGGGCGGCCTCACTTACCTGTGCCTGCACGGCAACCCGGCCTGGAGCTACCTCTACCGCAAAATGATTCCGGTGCTGCTGGAAGCCGGGCACCGTGTGGTCGCCCCCGACCTGATTGGCTTTGGCAAAAGCGACAAGCCCAAGAAGGACGGCTTTCACAGTTTCAGCGTGCACCGGCAGATCCTGCTCGAGTTCGTGGAGCGCCTGAACCTGCAAAACGTCGTGCTCGTCGTACAGGATTGGGGCGGCCTGCTCGGCCTGACGCTGCCCATGGCGGCTCCCCAGCGCTACCGGGGCCTGCTGGTCATGAACACCACGCTGGGCACGGGCGACGCACCGCTGCCTGCCGGCTTTCTGGCCTGGCGCGAGATGTGCGCGAAAAACCCCGAGTTCGATGTCGCCCGGCTGTTCGCGCGCGGCAACCCGCAGATGAGCGCCGCCGAATGCGCGGCCTACAACGCGCCGTTTCCGGACAAGGGCCACCGCGCTGCCTTACGCGCCTTCCCGCCCATGGTGCCCGATGCGCCTGATGCCGACGGCGCAGCGGTGTCCCGCGAGGCACGCAACTTCTGGCAAAACGACTGGACAGGCCGCACCCTAATGGTGGTCGGCGCGCAGGACCCGGTGCTGGGCCCACCCGTGATGCACAAACTGCGGGCGCTGATTCGTGGCTGCGGTGAGCCCGTGGTGCTCGAACAGGCCGGGCATTTTGTGCAGGAACACGGCGAGCCGGTTGCGCGGCAGGCTGCGCGCTTCTTCAGCCCGGCAGTTTGAACACCGGCAAATGCCAGCCCATAAAGATGGCGCTGATTCGCAGCACCACCACAGCCGCCAGGCCGATCCCAAAGGCCCATGAGGGCCTGAGCCCCAGCGCCTTCAAGGCGAGATAAAGAGCGATCCCGGCGATCGCGGCGCTGGCGTAGATGTCCTGGCGCAGCAACAGCGGCACCTGGTTGCTGCAGACGTCGCGCATCAGGCCGCCCGCCACGCCGGTCATGGTGCCCATCACCACCACGATGAGGGGCGACAGCCGCGCGCCTTCGGCCAGTTGTGCGCCCGACAGCGCAAACAGCGCCAGCCCGAGCGCATCGGCCACCAGCAGCGCCTGCGACGGGATCGGCAGCACCTGCACATACAGTACCGTGCCCAGCGCCGCCGCGACTATTACCAGCAGGTAGGCCGGCCTGGCCATCCAGAACACCGGGTGGCGGTTCATCAACAGGTCGCGCAGCGTGCCGCCGCCTATGGCGGTCAACGCCGCCAGCACCAGCACGCCCAGCAGGTCCAGCTGCAGGCGCCCGGCCGCCAGCGCGCCGCTCACGGCAAAAACGGCAACGCCCAGGAGGTCCAGCACATACAGCAACATGGTGGCCCGTTTATACCTGCAGCCAGACCGGCGGGGCAGGGGCTGCGGCAGTGGGATACTTGCAGCCGTGAAAAAACATATCTACATCTACTCCCCCTCCAGCGCCGTGCGCGACAAAGCCGCTTTCAAGCGCGGCGTGCAGCGCCTCACCGCCCTGGGCCATGAGGTCGAAGTCGACGCCGACGCGCTCGCGCGCCACCAGCGTTTTGCCGGCGACGACGACACCCGGCTGTCCGCCATCCACCGTGCGGCCGCCAGCGGCGCCGACGTGGCCCTCATTTCGCGCGGCGGCTATGGCCTGTCGCGCATCCTGCCGGGCATCCAGTACAAGGCGGTCGCCAAAGCCATCGCGGGCGGCACCCGTTTTGTCGGCCTGAGCGATTTCACGGCCTTCCAGATGGCGGTGATGGCCAAGACCGGCGCCGTGACCTGGGCCGGCCCGGCACTCGGCGAAGATTTCGGCGCCAAGGCGCCGGATGACATCACCGAAGCCTGTTTTGACGACCTCATCACGGGGCAGGGCGAAGGCACGGGCTGGCAACTGCCCAAACCCGCCGCGGACGCCAAGCCGTCAGCCGATTTCATGATCAAGGATGCGGTGCTCTGGGGCGGGAACCTGGCCATGCTGTCTTCGCTGGCCGGCACGCCCTACTTGCCGGCCGTCAAGGGCGGGATTTTGTTCATCGAGGACGTCGCCGAGCATCCTTACCGCGTGGAACGCATGCTCACGCAGCTGCTGTACGCCGGCGTGCTGGCGCAGCAGAAAGCCATCATCTTCGGGCAGTTCACCAACTATTCCCTGGTGCCGCATGACAAGGGCTTCAAGCTGGCGTCGGTGGTTGCCTGGCTGCAAGGCAAGGTCAAGGCGCGCGTGCTGACGGGATTGCCTTTCGGCCATGTGCCGACCAAGGTGATGCTGCCGGTGGGCCTGAAAACCACCCTCGCGGTGGAGGGCCGCGATGCCTTTGTGCTCTGGGGCCACCTGCACCACCAGCATCACCACCACTGAGCCGGACCGGCAGCGGCTGCGAGCGGACAAAAATAAACCAGCTAGAAGCTGGTTTAAAAAGTTGCCTTGGAGGCCAGGAAGAAACTGAAGAACTCTCTGAAAAACTCTCGGAAAAAACTCTGGAGACTGAAAAAGAACGAAGAAAAAACTCAAGTCGTGAGCGGGCTGGACCGGGAACTCAAGCCGCGCGGCAGCATACCCTTGAACTTGTCGCTGATACGGCTGACCTTCTCACGGGCGATGGTCTCACCGTGCATGGCCGCCAGCACCGCCATCACGTCGCCGCGGGTGTACCACAGGCCTTGTACGTCCTGGGCGTAGCGCACGCGGCGCGTAATCTTGGGATAGTGTTTCTCGCCGAAGTCGCCGAGCTCGTCCAGGATGAACTGGCGGATGTCCTCGGTGCGGTCTTCCAATATGGAAGGCGTAACCTCGCCGGAGCCCAGCAGCGCCATGAAGCTGCTTTTCAGATTTGGTTTTAACCAGCGCATGTGTTTCACAACTTTCTACCGGGGCATCGGGGGGTATTTGTCTGCGTTCCCATGAAACGTCGTCTTCTGTTAGATTAAGACGACATCTAATCATTTGCAAGGTGTTTTGTGTGAAATGGTTAACGCAAAACAACAAATGAATCAAGGAGTTAGTAACCAGATGTCAAGTCGATTCTGGTATTGAACAGTGTTTAAATCTTTAGGCCTACAGGGGGATTTTGCCTGTGAGTCGAAAGTCATCTCCTGGTTTTTTCGGCATTATTTACCTCATTTCAGGCCCTCTTCGGGACTTCCTCGGGCCTTCTCCATACCGACACGAGCACATCCATGAACGCAATGACTGTTTACCCCGCGCACTACATCAACGGCCAATGGGTCAAGGCCCAGTCCGCCGAAACCCTGCCGGTCCATGACTCCAGCACCGAAGCGTTGATGGCCACGGTGCCCTCCGGCACCGCGGCAGAGGCCGAAGCCGCCGTGCTGGCGGCACGCGCGGCCTTTGAGGGCTGGTCGGCGCTGCCGGTCGAGACGCGCGCCGCCTACCTCGACAAGGTGGCCGCCGGCGTCAAGGCACGTACCGAGGAACTCGCCCTTGCGATTGCCCGCGAAGTGGGCATGCCGCTGAAGATGGCGCGCATCGTCCAGGTCGGCGGCCCGGCATGGCACTGGGGCAACTTCGCCAAGGTGGCGCGCCAGTTCGAGTGGGAGAAAAAAGTCGGCAACTCCCTGGTGGTGCGCGAGGCCGTCGGCGTGGTGGGCTGCATCACGCCCTGGAATTTCCCGCTGAGCCAGATCACGCTGAAGATCGCGCCGGCCATGGTCGCCGGCTGCACCGTGGTGCTCAAGCCCAGCGAAATCGCGCCGGTCAACGCCATGATCCTGGCCGAAATCATCCACGAGGCGGGCCTGCCGCCCGGCGTGTTCAACCTGGTCAACGGCATGGGCCCGGTGGTGGGCGAGGTCCTCGCCACGCACCCCGAGGTGGACATGGTGAGCTTCACCGGCTCCACCCGCGCGGGCAAGCGCGTGGGCGAACTGGCCAGCCAGTCCGTCAAGCGCGTGGCGCTGGAGCTGGGCGGCAAATCGGCCAGCGTGGTGCTCGACGACGCCAACTTCGAAGCGGCCGTCAAGGGCACCGTGTCGGCCTGCATGCTCAACAGCGGCCAGACCTGCTCGGCCCACACCCGCCTGCTGGTGCCGGCCGGGCGTTATGACGAGGTCAAGGCGCTGGCCCAGGCTGCCATCGCCAAATTCAGCGTCGGCCCCAGCCTGGAAGAGGGCAGCAAGCTCGGCCCCCTGGTCAGCGCCGCGCAGCGCGACCGCGTGCTGGGCTTTATCCGCACCGGCATCGAAGAGGGTGCCGATGTGATCGCCGGCGGCGCCGAAGCGCCCGCCATCACCAAAGGCTATTTTGTCCAGCCCACCATCCTCGGCATCAAGCCGACGGACACCCTGGCCCAGGAGGAAATCTTCGGCCCGGTGCTGGTGGTCATCCCCTACAAGGACGAGGACGACGCGGTGGCGATCGCCAACAGCACCATTTACGGCCTGGGCGGCGCCGTGTGGGGCGGCAGCGACGAGCGCGCCATGAAAATCGCGCGCCGCCTGCGCACCGGCCAGGTGGACATCAACGGCGGGCCGTTCAACGGCCAGGCGCCGTTCGGCGGTTACAAACAGTCGGGCAACGGCCGGGAAAACGGCGTCTACGGGTTTGAGGAATTCCTGGAGTTCAAGGCGATGCAGCTCAAGCCCAGCGCCTGAGCGGAGTTTGCGCGAATGCACCACGACGGAGAATGACAGGAGGCGTCGTCGGCCCCTCTTGAATGTGTCATATGGCAGTGTGCTACTTATGTTTTAATGGCGCCAAGAACTACAAGCAGTTACACCGACCCTATGGCAGAAGTTACCGTCGTTTTTGCCGATCTCACAGGAAGCACCGGGGTTTTTGAATCGCTGGGCAATGCCAAGGCGACACAAGCCATCACGCGCCTGACCCAGTGGATAGGCAAGGTCTGCCAGGCCTACCGGGGCCACGTCATCAAATACCTTGGCGACGGCGTGCTCGTCGTTTTTCCCGACAATGCCGACGCCGTCGATGCCGTGACCGAGTTGCAGCGGGTTCACCGCGACCGCATCCGCAACTGGCCCGACCAACTCAAGATGCGCCTGCAAATGGGCGTGGCGCGCGGCGAAATCGTCGAGCAGGACGGCGACTGTTTCGGCGATGCCGTCAACCTGGCCTCGCGCCTGAGCGACCTGTCCGGCCCGGACCAGATCCTGGCGACCGACACCGTGATCCAGCATCTCCCTCCCGACACGCTGGTGCGCTCGCGGAGCCTGGGCGCGCTCGAAATCCGCGGCCGCGTTGAATCCTGCCTGGTGCACCGCATCGAGTGGCAAGCCGAAGTCATGTCGGAGTCTTTCACGGTGCCCGCCACCCTGACGCCGCCGGCGGCGCAGCCCGCCGCCGCCCTGGCATTGATAGAGCTGTGCTGGCTGGACATCAGCACTGCCTTCGCCTCGACCGAATTGCCCATCTTCCTGGGCCGCGACCAGGACGCGCATTTTGTCGTGCAGGACCCGCGGGTTTCGCGCCGGCATGCCAGGATTGAATGGCGGGCCGGCAAGTTCTTCCTCGAAGACGTCAGCAGCTATGGCACCTGGGTGCGTTTTTCCGACAGCGCGGCCGTGGTGGCGCTGCGCCGCCAGGAATGCGTGCTGCTGCTCGAAGGCGAAATCGCGCTGGGCGCGCCCTTTGAGGATTTCACGGTGCCCACCGTCAGTTTTAAATTTGCCGACGGCAAAATGCACTTGCAGAAAAAGTAAGCTGCGGCCATCCTTCCTGCTTCAGGATTTCAGGCGGCCCGCCTCGTAATTCGCCCTCCGCCGTTGATCTGTCCGGCCACCTATTGGGAGCGTGATCTTGATCTGGTTCAAACGGGTTTTGCTTGGCTTTGCCGTGTTGCTGCTGATCGCCGCGGCGGCGGGGGGCGTCTATATCTACCGCGCCAGCCCGGCGCTGGACGGTGAACTGCGGGCTGCGGGCCTGCTGGGCCCCGTGACCGTGGCGCGCGACCCCGCCGACGTCACCCACATCAAGGCCCAGTCGCCGCGCGACGCCTGGTTCGCCCTCGGCTATGTCCATGCGCAGGAGCGCGGCTGGCAGCTCGAATTCAACCGGCGCGTCATGCACGGCGAACTCTCCGAAGTGTTCGGCCCCGCCACGCTGGAGACCGACAAGCTGCTGCGCACCCTGGGCGTGGTGCGCGCCGCGGAACGCCAATGGCTAACCCTGCCCGCCGAGGGGCGCGACGCCATGCAGGCCTACAGCGAGGGCATCAGCGCTTTTTACGCCGGCTCGCCGCAGGCGCTGCAGCCCGAGTTCCATATCGTGGGCGCCAGGCCCGGCGGCGCCTCGGGTGTCGCTTGGTCGCCCGTCGACAGCCTGGCATGGTCGCTGATGATGGCGCTGGACCTGGGCGGCAACTGGGGCACGGAGTTCGCACGCCTGTCCGCCGCGCGGGTGCTCAAGACCGGCGAGCTCTGGCAGTTGTTTCCGCCGTATCCCGGCGAGCAGCCGGCGTCAAGCGTCGATTTCGCGAAGCTCTATGCCGGGCTCGGCGTGTACCGCGCTGACCTTCCCGGCGCCCCGCAAAAAGTCTCCGGCAGGCCCGCCGCCTCCACGGCCCTCGCCATGGCCGAAGGCATCAACGACTGGGCCGCGTCGCTCGGCCAGGTCGACGGCAAGGGCTCCAACAACTGGGTGGTCGCGGGCGCGCACAGCGCCAGCGGCAAGCCCTTGCTGGCCAACGACCCGCACCTTGGGCTGTCGGCGCCGGCCATCTGGTACTTCGCGCGCCTGCAGGCCCCCGCTGCCGGCAGCGCAGCCGGGCTCGACGTCATAGGTGCGACCTTGCCCGGCCTGCCGTTTGTGGTCATGGGCCGCACCGCGAAGGCGGCCTGGGGATTCACCAACACCGCCCCCGACGTGCAGGACCTGTACCTGGAGCAGATCAACCCGGCCAACCCGCGGCAGTACCGGGTGCCGTCCACCGATACTTCCAAGGCCGAGGCCTGGGCCGACTTCGCCAACCGCCTGGAAATCATCCGGGTCAAGGGCCAGCCGGATTTTCTGCTGGACGTGCGCGAAAGCCGCCACGGCCCCGTGCTCAGCGACGCCCAGAAATCCCACGGCGAACTGATCGACACCCGCAAATACGTGATCGCGCTGCGCTGGAGCGCGCTGGACGCCGACAACCAGACCGTGCTGGCCGGGCTGCGCGCCAACCGGGCCCAGTCTGCCGATGAAATGGTCGCCGCCTTTGCCGCCTACCACTCGCCCATGCAAAACGTCGTCACGGCCGACGTGGACGGCGGTGTGGCTTTCAAGGCCGTCGGCAAGGTGCCGCTGCGCAAGCCCGGCAACGACATCCGCGGCATCGCGCCCTCGCCGGGATGGGAAGATCGCTACGACTGGGACGGCTGGCTGCCTTACGCGCAAACTCCGGAAGCCGGCCGTGCCGCCATCGAGGCCAAGGGCTGGTGGTCCACCGCCAACCAGCGCATCACGCCGCCCGCTTACCCTTTCTTCATGGGCCAGGACTGGACCGTGCCTTACCGCTACGAGCGCATCGAGCAACTGCTGGCCGCCACGCCCAAACACGACGCGGCCTCCATGCAAAAAATCCAGGCCGACCAGATGTCGCCCGCCACCGTGAAGCTGCTGCCTTTCCTGCAGAAAACGCTGGCGCAGCCGGTGAACCATCCGCTGGCCGAGGCAGTGCGCAAAACCATGGCCGGGTTTGACGGCAGCATGCGCGCCGAGCAGGCCGCGCCGCTGGTGTTCGCCGCCTGGGCGGACGAACTCACGCGCGGCATCGTGGGCGGCAAGCTCGGCGAGGCGGTGTTCAGGCCGCTTTACGGCAAGCGCCATTTCAGGGGCACGCTGGAAGACGTGCTGGAGCGCCAGGATGCCAACTGGTGCGGCGCGGCCGGCTGCGAAGCGCAATCCGCCGCGGCGCTGGTCCGCGCGCTGGACCGCCTGCAGGCCGACTACGGCGCCGACGTGGGCGGCTGGGCCTGGGGCAGGGCGCACGTGGCGCTGTCGGCGCACAAGCCTTTCGGCAACGTGTCCTGGCTGGCGCCGTGGTTCGACGTGCGTGTGCCCACGGGCGGCGATACCTTCACCATCAACGTGGGCCAGTACTGGGCGACCGGCGACGCCACGCCCTTCGCCAACCGGCAGGCCGCGTCATTGCGCGCGGTGTACGACATGGCCGATCCGGAAAACTCCCGCTTTATCTACCAGACAGGGCAAAGCGGCCTGGTGTTTTCAGGCCGCTACCGCGACATGCGGGACAGCTGGGCGGCCGTGCAATACCGGCCCTTGCAGATGAACCCGCCGGCCTTCGCGCACCAGCTCACGCTGCGCCCGTAAGAGGCGCTTGACGGGTCTTACGCCGGAATGGCGTCGACGTTGAGCCGGTCCCAGTGGCGGTGCAGGGCGATGGCCGCGAGGAAGTCCTGCGACACCTGCCCGTCCGTCACCTTGCGCGCATCGGCAATCAGCACGCCCGGCGTCGGCACGCCGACCTGTTCCAGGTCTTTGCCCAGGCTGAAACCCAGGGTGCTCAGCAACTGCGCACCGTCGTTCACCGCGCAAATGGTCTTGCAATGCTTGTAGGCTTCCAGCACAAAGTGGACCGCCTCGCCCATGCTGCCCAGGGTGGCAACGCTCTCGCTGCCGCCGGGAATCAGCACCGCGTCGAACATCACCGAGGGCGCGTTGGTGAAGGTGTGGTCCACCGCCAGCTGCCGGCCCGATGAGGTGCTCACCGTGCCGAGGTGCGGCGCGACCAGCTTGCACTGTGCGCCTGCGTCCGTCAGGTCCTGCTGCAGGCGCTTGAGCGCGGCGGCTTCCACGCCGTCGGCCACCAGGATGGCCACCTTGCGCGTCCTGGCGCTGCCGCCGGGGCGGCCCACCATGCGCAGGGCCGGGTCTTCCTCCACCTTGCTGGTGATGCGGTAATCGCGAAAACCCAGCCGGCCGGCCGCGGCCTTGGGATCCGGCGGCTTGATGCCCAGCGGCGCGGCCACGCGCGCGGCCAGTTTCAGGTCCACGTGGGCCAGGTTGTCCACCATGCGCTGGCGGATTTCCGGCACATCAACTTTGGACAGCTCAAAGCGGAAGGCCGCCACGATGTGGTCTTTTTCCGGCACGCTCTGGCTGTTCCAGAACAGCGCGGCCTGGGAAAAGTGGTCGTCGAAAGAAGGGCTGCGCCGGCGGATTTTCGGCGGCTCCAGTTGCTCCGGATAGGACTGGAAGCCCTGCGCGCCGCCGTCCACCCTGAACTCGGTGCCGTTGCCCAGCGTGTTCGGTTCGTAGGCGACGCGGCCCTTGGGGATGGTCTGGCGGTGCATGCCGTCGCGCTGGAAGTTGTGCATGGGGCAGACGGCCCGGTTGATCGGGATCTCGTGGAAGTTGGCGCCGCCCAGGCGCGACAGCTGCGTGTCGGTGTACGAGAACAGCCGCCCCTGCAGCAGCGGGTCGTTGGAAAAATCGATGCCCGGCACCAGGTGCCCGGGGTGGAAGGCCACCTGCTCGGTCTCGGCGAAGAAGTTGTCCGGGTTGCGGTTGAGCACCATCTTGCCGATGATCTGCACCGGCACCTGCTCTTCCGGGATCAGCTTGGTCGGGTCCAGGATGTCAAAGCCCAGCTCGCCTTCCTTGCCCTCGTCGACGATCTGCACACCGAGCTCCCATTCCGGGAAGTTGCCGCTTTCAATCGCTTCCCACAGGTCGCGCCTGTGGAAGTCGGCATCCTTGCCGGCGATCTTCTGCGCCTCGTCCCAGGCCAGGCCGTGCACGCCCAGCTTGGGCTTCCAGTGGAACTTCACAAAAAAGGATTCGCCGCGCGCATTGATGAAGCGAAAGGCGTGGACGCCGAATCCTTCCATCATGCGATAGCTGCGCGGCACGGCGCGGTCCGACATGGCCCACATCAGCATATGGGTGGACTCGGGCATCAGCGAGGCGAAGTCCCAGAAGGTGTCGTGGGCGCTGGCCGCCTGCGGCATTTCGTTATGGGGTTCGGGCTTGACCGCGTGGATCAGGTCCGGGAACTTGATGGCGTCCTGGATGAAGAACACGGGGATGTTGTTGCCCACCAGGTCGTAGTTGCCTTCGGCGGTGTAGAACTTCACGGCGAAGCCGCGCACGTCGCGCACCGTGTCGGCCGAGCCGCGCGAGCCGGCCACGGTGGAAAAGCGCACAAAGACCGGCGTTTCCACATCCGGGTCCTGCAAAAAGCCGGCGCTGGTGTACTGCACCATGGACTTGTAGGGCTTGAAATAACCGTGCGCGCCCGCGCCCCGCGCGTGCACCGCGCGCTCGGGAATGCGTTCGTGGTCGAAGTGGGTGATCTTTTCGCGGAGGATGAAATCCTCCAGCAAGGTCGGGCCGCGCACGCCGGCCTTCAGCGAGTTGTGGTTGTCCGGGATTTGCAGTCCCTGGTTCGTCGTCAGCACCGGGGCTGCGCCCGCGGTAAAGGCCTCCAGCTGCGTCTTCTTGTCTTTGGCTCCGTCCGTGCTTCGGTTGGGGCTGGCCGTGGTGCGCTTGGAGAGCGGCATGAAAAATCCTTGTGTAGAAAAAGGGCTCCGCTTGAGGCCTGGGTCTGCAAGCGGAGACGGAACGTAAGCGGTGAAACCTCAGGACGCGCGGCGGCGCCGGGTGGCGATTCAGTTGTCGAGCAGGCCTTCCAGCACCTTGACGGAAGCCAGCAGGCCCAGCGCGGCGACCGTGCCGGCCAGGCACCAGGCCATGAATTCCTGCAGCATGACGGCGATCGGGTCCGGCAGTGCCATGGACACCAGGAACAGCCCCGCCGCGCAGACGAGCACGGTCAGGAACACATGCAGGAGATCGAGATCCCGCGGGCTTGCGTTGACGCGCCAGGCGGTCAGCAGCCCCGCAGCCATGCTGGTCAAAAGTGCGGCCATCAGCTTCATGGTGTTCCCCGTGGTCCTGTGGTTGGGTGAATTGATCGGTGATCGTCAAAAGGGTGAACAGACGATAAGGTCCGCCCGCCGCGCAAGTGGTAGCCCTAGGCCTGCGGCCCGCGTAAGGCCTTTCTCCTCTTCGCGTAAGACACCGCTTACCGCGGCGCCCAGTGCTGATGACCCGCGATGAACCGCTGCGGATGGACCGGTGTGTTGCGGTGTTTAGCGCGGTAACAAAATGGCGCCGCAGGCTGGCCTTCTCCTACAAGGGCTTGCTGGTCCCTCCGGCACCGGAGCAAGCACGCCTGGACTAAATTGGAGGCATGACGAACGGCAACCCCTACCCACCTCACACGCTTGCAATGCGGATTGGTATCTCCCGATGACAAAAATGCGAACTTACGTCGTGGAAGACAACCTGACCATCCGCGACAACCTGATCAGCACCCTGGAAGAACTGGCGCCCGTGGAGGCTGTCGGCAGCGCCGAAACCGAGGCGGAGAGCGCCGAATGGCTGACGCACCACCCGGCCCAGTGGGACCTGGCCATCGTGGACCTGTTTCTCAAAAAAGGCAGCGGCCTGGGTGTGCTGCAGGCCTGCCGGCAGCGCAAGCCGCGCCAGAAAATCGTGGTGTTCAGCAACTACGCCACAAATGAAATGCGAACGCGCTGCGCCGAACTCGGTGTGGATGCCGTCTTTGACAAATCCACCGAAATCGACTGCCTGCTGGCCTACTGCGTCACCCAGAGCCGCAAGCTCGAAAAGGCGGTCGATACGGCGGCCAATGACGATTCCATGCGCCAGCCTGCCTGAAGCCACAACCGGAGAACTCACGCCATGAACATGCCAACGCTCTCACCCGCAACGCCGGCCGCCACCGAACTGCCGCCCGTCAATCTCGCGCCCCGGCGGCTGACGGATGATGTGTTCCAGACTGCGGAAGAAGCCGTGCTTGCCGAGGGGCAGGTTGATCCTTTCGCGGACACTTTGCCGCCTATGTCAGCCCGCGAAGCGGAGCTTGCGATGCGCCGGCCGTTTTCCCTGGCCAAAGCCATCCAGTCACATGTCGCGGCCCGGCCATGCCAATCAGCCTTGCTGGCCGCTGCGGCGGGCGCCCTGGCTGCCATCGTGCTTCGTTCACAGCTGCGCGGCCGCATGCCGGCCGTGCGTCCGTCGTGGTTGCGATCGAAGCAGGCCCAGCGCCTTGATCGTTGAGCCGCCTGTATTCAAGGACTTATCCATGCAACTTCATGTCCCCGTTCCCCAGCCGAGTCCAGGCGCACCCGGCACCTATATTCCCAACGAGGTGCCACCGCTGATTGTTCCGCCCGGCCCGGGCACGCCGCCCGAGGTCACTGATCCGCCGCCCCCCGAACCCACGCTGCCAATTCGCGAACCGGCCACCAATGTGCCGCCCCAGGCTGTGCTGACCAGGGCGGCAAGAACCTCGGATTTCTAAAGCTGCGGTTCAGGATCCCTGCTGCCGCTGGTATTCGGCACGCTTCATGGTCAGGTAGCTTTCCTTATCCACTTCATGCAGCTGGCGGGCGTACTGCTCGGTCGCGTCGAACCAGTGCTGCAGGCGCGCCTCCAGTTGCTGCGCCGGCGGCTTGTCCAGTGATGCCAGGTAGGCCTCTATGGCCAGGTAGTAACGCATGGTGTTGCGCTCCACCGTGCCGCGCATGCCGTCCACATAGCCGGCCGTGGCGCCGCTCTGCACCCGCGTGAAGCCGACCTTGCCGCTGCCGGCCGTGGCCAGGTAGCCTTGCATGGCCAGGCGGCTGGCGACGCCGTACCCGTAGGAATAGCGCAGGTGCATAAACGTCTTGCCGCCTGGAAGCGGCACCGCCTGCAGCTCGATACGGTAATCCTTGGTGCCCAGCGGGCCCTTGTCCGACCTCAGGTTCGCGGCCAGGTAATCGGGTGAGTTCGCCGCCAGCTGGTACTTGAACTGCAGCGCAAAAGCATCCGCCAGTTCCTGTTCGGTTTTCTTTCCGATGTTCATGTTCAGCGTGCTCGGGCTCTCGTTCGTGCTTGCGCGGCAGTACTTGGTGTTGAGGTGCAGGATCAGCATCTCGCACCAGCGGTTGGGGCTTTTGAAGGCCTCGCTGACGGTGGCGAACGGCGAATTCAGCACGGCGTAGGCACTGCCGGTCACCGCGTTGGCGCCGTCGGTGGACTCCAGGAACAGCGGCCTGCGGTAAACATTTTGCGCAAGCTGGCCGGCCAGCGCCGCGTGTTTTCCCAGCAGGGCCGGCGCTCCGGATTCGGCGCTGGCAGAAGGGGTCGGCTGTGTTTGCGCGCTGGCAGGCAAGGGGGCGGCGCAAACGGCCAGCCCGCAAATCAAAACAAGGCGTTGGAAACGTGGGAAAGAGCTCATTGCCCCAGTGTGCCAGCGCCCATGAAGCCTTTGACGCATATGCTCCCTCGTCCTACATGTGATCGCCGCAAGCGTGAAGCGCAAAGCGGGCAGTTGAAAGAGCGCGCCGGTTCAGGCTTGCGCCGTCTCCGCGAGCGTGTGTGAATCCGCGCCGGCGGAGGCTTCAAATTGCAGGGTCAACCGGGTGCCCGAGCGCGCCAGGCGCGCGGATTCCTGCACGGCCAGGGCTTGCAGGTCGCGCCACTCCAGCGGTCGGTAAGCCTGTTTTTCGGGTGCCCGCGCGGATGCGGGAGCGTCGGGTGCCTTCAGCTCCAGATGGAGCGACAGCACGCCTTGCGCGAATTCGGACTCCAGCAACACGGTGCCGGGCACGGCCGCCTCGTCGGTCAGCACGATCAGCGCGGCGGTCAGCACATTGCGCAGCGCCGATTGCGGCACTTGCGCATCGGTGTGGCCGGTGTTGTCGGTCACGGAAAAACCCCTGAACGAGAGCTGCGTCACCACCATGCCCAGGCACTCCGCTATGCCCGCATCGGCCTTGATCGGACGGTTCTCCTTGGGCGCGAGCCAGCCCAGCAGGTCGACACAGGAAGCGGCGGCCTCTTTGGACAGCGCCACGATGTCGCGCGCGTTTTTCAGCAGCACTTCCGGGTCGGCGTCCGTTTTTTGCAGTCGCCGCTCCAGCATCGCGGCCACCATGGCAATCGGCTGCAGTGTCCCCGCCATGTTGTGGCGTATCACCGGGGCCAGGCGCCGCAGCAGCGCGTAGTGCGCCGCTTCCGCTTCGCACCTTTGCAGTCCTGTTGCCTGTTCCGCGGGGTTGCTGGATTGAATGCTCATGGTGGTGCTGTTGTCGCTGAAAGATTTCATGAAAACTGCAGGCCGGCTGCAGGACCAGGGCCTTGTCCAGCACACATATTTGCTGCGATATTTTCAAGGCGTAACTTAAAAATATACCGCTTTTGCAAGGCGATTCTTGTAAGCCGATACCTACAGTTTGCCGGCTGTGACGGGCGCGCCGCACATTGGCATTTTCATTGGGGAAATAGTAGGTGAATTGGTTGTCATCCGGAATGTTCGCGAGTAATCTCGGCACCCGTTTCTACAAAAAGTTACCTTCAATACAGGATGCATGACATGGAGGCATTAGCCAAACTGTCGGTGGTGGAGCGCGACACCGAACTGAAGTCGATTCTCAAATCCTTGAGTGCGCTCAGGCGGGGTGAGCCCGGGGTGACATTGCCCACGGAGTGGGAAGGCGTCTATGGAAAGATTGCCGCCGAATTCAACCAGCTCTCGGCCATGACGGCGGCGACCAGCAACCGCTGCAAGGGACTGGCGTCGAAGTCCCGCGGCTCAGCCCGCGCCGGCCGGCGCCTGCCGGAAGAAAAGCTGTCGGGCTTCTGGCTCGAAAACGCCGTTGCCATCAATACAGTACTCGATGAAGCCGATGCGGCGGCCGAACATACCAAAGTGGTGCTGACCGCATTGACCGACCTCAAAAAAGGCGACGTGCGCGCGTCCCTGCCCCAGGACTGGACCGGCGTGCCCGGCAAGGTTGCCGATGCGTTCAACGACGTGGTTTCCGAAAACGTCCGCATGGCCCGCGAACTCGAACGCCTGAGCCGCGTGGTCGGGAAGGAAGGCCGGCTCAAGGAGCGCGCCTTTGTGCCCGACGCCAGCGGTTTCTGGCGCGACTCCGCCGAGTGCATCAACTCGCTGATCGCCGACCTGGTGCATCCGACCAGCGAGGTGGCGCGCGTGATCGGCGCCGTGGCCCAGGGCGATTTGTCCAAGAGCATGGCGCTGGAGGCAGAAGGCAAGGCGCTTGAGGGCGAGTTCCTGCGCACGGCCATGATCATCAACAAGATGGTGGAGCAGCTGGGCACCTTCTCGGCCGAGGTGACGCGTGTGGCGCGCGAAGTGGGCACCGAAGGCAAGCTGGGCGGCCAGGCCGACGTGCAGGGCGTGGCCGGCACCTGGAAGGACTTGACGGATTCGGTCAACTCCATGGGCTCCAACCTCACGGCGCAGGTGCGAAACATTGCCGAGGTGACGACGGCCGTGGCGGCCGGTGACCTGTCCAAAAAGATCACGGTGGACGTCAAGGGCGAAATCCTGGAACTGAAAAACACCATCAACACCATGGTGGACCAGTTGCGATCCTTTGCCTCTGAAGTGACGCGCGTGGCGCGCGAAGTGGGTACCGAAGGAAAGCTGGGCGGCCAGGCCGACGTGCAGGGCGTGGCCGGCACGTGGAAGGACTTGACCGACAACGTGAACTTCATGGCCGGTAATTTGACGTCCCAGGTGCGCAACATCGCCGACGTGACCAAGGCCGTCGCGGCGGGCGACCTCTCCAAGAAGATCACGGTGGACGTGAAGGGCGAAATCCTGGAACTCAAGAACACCATCAACACCATGGTGGACCAGCTTTCCTCGTTCGCGTCTGAAGTCACGCGGGTGGCGCGAGAGGTGGGCACCGAGGGCAAGCTGGGCGGCCAGGCCGACGTGCAGGGCGTGGCCGGCACCTGGAAGGACTTGACCGACTCGGTCAACTCCATGGGCTCCAACCTGACCGGCCAGGTGCGCAACATCGCCGAGGTGACGACGGCCGTGGCCGCCGGTGACCTCTCCAAGAAAATCACGGTGGACGTGAAGGGCGAGATTCTCGAACTCAAGAACACCATCAACACCATGGTGGACCAGCTTTCCTCCTTCGCCTCTGAAGTGACGCGGGTGGCGCGCGAAGTGGGCACCGAAGGCAAGCTGGGCGGCCAGGCCGACGTGCAAGGCGTGGCCGGCACCTGGAAGGACTTGACCGACTCGGTCAACTCCATGGGCTCCAATTTGACCGGCCAGGTGCGCAACATCGCCGAGGTGACCAAGGCCGTGGCGGCCGGCGACTTGTCCAAGAAGATCACGGTGGACGTGAAAGGCGAAATCCTGGAACTCAAGGCCACCATCAACACCATGGTGGACCAGCTGCGATCGTTTGCCTCTGAAGTGACGCGCGTGGCGCGCGAGGTGGGCACCGAAGGCAAGCTGGGCGGCCAGGCCGACGTGCAGGGCGTGGCCGGCACCTGGAAGGACTTGACCGACTCGGTCAACTCCATGGGCTCCAACCTGACGGCGCAGGTGCGCAACATCGCCGAGGTGACGACGGCCGTGGCGGCCGGTGACCTGTCCAAAAAGATCACGGTGGACGTGAAGGGCGAAATCCTGGAACTCAAGAACACCATCAACACCATGGTGGACCAGCTGCGGTCCTTTGCCTCTGAAGTGACGCGTGTGGCGCGCGAAGTGGGTACCGAAGGAAAGCTGGGCGGCCAGGCCGACGTGCAGGGCGTGGCAGGGACCTGGAAGGACTTGACCGACTCGGTCAACTCCATGGGTTCCAACCTGACGGCACAGGTGCGCAATATTGCCGAGGTGACGACGGCAGTGGCGGCCGGTGACCTCTCCAAGAAGATCACGGTGGACGTGAAGGGCGAAATCCTGGAACTCAAGAACACCATCAACACCATGGTGGACCAGCTGCGATCCTTTGCGTCGGAAGTGACGCGTGTGGCCCGCGAAGTGGGCACCGAAGGCAAGCTGGGCGGCCAGGCCGACGTGCAGGGCGTGGCCGGCACGTGGAAAGATTTGACCGACAACGTGAACTTCATGGCCGGCAATTTGACGTCCCAGGTGCGAAACATCGCCGACGTGACCAAGGCCGTGGCGGCAGGCGACCTCTCCAAGAAGATCACGGTGGACGTGAAGGGCGAGATCCTGGAACTCAAGGCCACCATCAACACCATGGTGGACCAGCTGCGATCGTTCGCGTCTGAAGTGACGCGGGTGGCGCGCGAAGTGGGCACCGAAGGCAAGCTGGGCGGCCAGGCCGACGTGCAGGGCGTGGCCGGCACCTGGAAGGACTTGACCGACAACGTGAACTTCATGGCCGGCAATTTGACCAGCCAGGTGCGCGGCATTGCGCGCGTGGTAACGGCCGTGGCCAACGGCGACCTGGAGCGCAAACTGACCGTGGAAGCCAAGGGCGAGATCGCCGCGCTGGCCGACACCATCAACGGCATGACCGACACGCTGGCCACCTTCGCCGACCAGGTGACCTCGGTGGCGCGTGAAGTGGGGGTGGAAGGCAAGCTGGGCGGCCAGGCCAAGGTGCCGGGCGCAGCCGGCACCTGGAAGGGCCTGACCGAAAACGTCAACCAGCTGGCCGCCAATTTGACGACCCAGGTGCGCGCCATCGCCGAGGTGGCGACGGCCGTGACGCAGGGCGACTTGACGCGCTCCATCACGGTGGAAGCGCTGGGCGAGGTGGCCGCGCTGAAAGACACGATCAATGAAATGATCCGCAACCTCAAGGACACGACCCAGGTCAACACCGAGCAGGACTGGCTCAAGACCAACCTGGCCAAGTTCAGCCGCATGCTGCAGGGCCAGAAAGACCTGGTGGCCGTGGGCCACCTGATCCTCTCGGAACTGGCCCCGGTGGTGGGTGCCCAGCAGGCCGAGTTCTATGTGCTCAGCTACACCCAGGAAAGGCCGCGCCTGCGCCTCATGGCCAGTTATGCCTCCGAAGGGCAGGGCGCCTACGGCAAGGAAATCGACCTGGGCCAGGGCCTGATAGGCCAGTGCGCTTTCGACAAGCAGAAGATCCTGCTGACGTCCTCGCTGCCGCAGGGCCTGAAGATTTCATCGGGCCTCACCGAAGTCGCGCCCATGGACATCCTGGTGCTGCCCATCATTTTTGAAGGCCAGGTCCGGGGCGTGGTCGAGCTCGCCTCGGTCGAACGCTTCAACCCGACGCACCAGGCCTTCCTGGACCAGCTGACGGAAAGTATCGGCATCGTGATCAACACGATCGAAGCCAATATGCGCACCGAAGACCTGTTGACGCAGTCGCAGTCCCTGGCGCAGGAGCTGCAGAGCCGGCAGGAAGAACTGCAGCAGACCAATGAGGAACTGCAGGAAAAAGCCCACCTGCTGGTCCAGCAGAACGACGAGGTGGAACGCAAGAACCAGGAGGTCGAGCAGGCCCGCCAGGCGCTGGAAGAAAAAGCCAAGCAGCTGTCGCTGACCTCCAAGTACAAGTCGGAGTTCCTGGCCAATATGTCGCACGAGCTGCGCACGCCGCTCAACAGCCTCCTGATCCTGTCCGACCAGCTGTGCAAGAACTCCGAAGGCAACCTGACCAGCAAGCAGGTGGAATTTTCCAAGACCATCCACTCGTCGGGCAACGACCTGTTGATGCTGATCAACGACATCCTGGACCTGTCCAAGATCGAGTCCGGCACGGTGGTGGTGGACGTCAACGAGCTGCGCCTGTCCGACCTGCAGCTGTATGTGGAGCGCACCTTCCGCCACGTGGCCGAGGCCAAGAACGTGGACTTCCTGATCAGCACCGGGCTGCAGCTGCCGGTGTCCATGGTGACCGACGTCAAGCGCCTGCAGCAGATCCTCAAGAACCTGCTGTCCAACGCCTTCAAGTTCACGCACCAGGGCCACGTGGCGCTGGCCATCGAGGAGGTCTTCACCGGCTGGAGCCCGGACAACGAGGAACTCAACCGCGCCCAGCAGGTACTGGCGTTTTCCGTCACCGACACCGGCATCGGCATTTCCAGCGACAAGCAGCAGATCATCTTTGAAGCCTTCCAGCAGGCCGACGGCTCCACCTCCCGCAAATACGGCGGCACCGGCCTGGGCCTGGCCATCAGCCGCGAACTCTCGCGCCTGCTGGGCGGCGAGATCCGCCTGTCCAGCGCGCCGGGCGAGGGCAGCAGCTTTGTGCTCTACCTGCCGCTGACCTACTCCTCGCAGCGCGGCGCGCGCAAGCCCGGCGGCAGCGCCGCGGAGCGCATCGAGCCGGGCGCGCCCGTCAGCCGGCTGGGCTTTGAGAAGCCGGAAACCGCCTTTGACGATTCCGCTTCGCCCCTGGACGCCCATTCGCCCGTCGATGAAACCGGCGACGACAGGCACACCATACAGCCCGGCGACTTCGTGCTGCTGATCGTGGAGAACGACCTGGCCTTTGCCAGCTTCCTGCTCGACGCCGCCCGCGCCAAGGGCTTCAAGGGCCTGGTGACCTCGCTGGGCGCCCGCGCGCTCACGCTCGCGGCCGAGTTCAAGCCCTCGGCCATCACGCTGGACATGCACCTGCCGGACATGGAAGGCTGGCGCGTGTTGGATCGCATCAAGCAGGACGCCAGCGTCAGGCACATCCCGGTCTGCGTCATCTCCACCGACGACTCCAAGGAGCGCGCCTACCGCTCGGGCGCCATGGCCTTCATCGAAAAACCGATTCCGTCCAAGGAAGTGCTGGACGGGATGCTGGAGAAGCTGCACCGCTATGTGTCGCGCATGGTGCGGCACGTGCTCGTCGCCCTGAAGGACGAGGCCTTGCGCGGCGAGGTCGCCGGCCTGCTGCAGCACAGCCACGTGCAGTGCCTGTCCGTGGCCTCGCTGGCCGACGTCAAGCCCGGGGACTTCGCCCGCTTTGAATGCGCCGTCACCGACGACCCCTCACTGACGGAAGGCTTCGAGCGCATGCGCGACGCCCTGGCGGCGCGCCCGGCGCTCGGGCCGCTGCCGGTGGTGGTCTGGCGCGAAGGGACCATAGACGCGCAGAACCAGCCCGCCTGGCAGTCGCGCGACGGCTACCAGTTCCGCGAGGCCAGGTCCATGCCCCGCGTGCTGGACCTGGCCATGCATGCGCTGCACCTGAACGAGGCCCGCATGACGGAACGCCAGCGCGCCACCTTGAGGAACCTGCACGACGCCAACAAATCGCTCGCGGGCAAAAGGGTGCTCATCGTCGACGACGACATGCGCAACATCTTCGCCCTGGCCACCGTGCTGGAAGAGGAGGGCATGGACATCGTCTGGGCCGACAACGGCCACGACGCCATCGCCAAGGTCGCCGCCGACCCGCAGCTCAGCGTGGTGCTGATGGACATCATGATGCCGGTGATGGACGGCCTGGTCACCATGCAGGAGATACGCAAGCTGCCGGCCGGCAAGAGCCTGCCCATGATCGCCGTCACCGCCAAGGCCATGAAGGGCGACCGCGAGAAATGCATAGAGGCCGGCGCCTGGGATTACCTGTCCAAGCCCGTCAACACGGAAAACCTGCTGGCCGTGCTGCGCGCCTGGCTTCCGCGGTGAGCGCCGTTCTCATGCCGCAGGAGCCGGCAAACATGCAAGGCCTGGAGCGGGTCAACATCCTGATCGTCGACGACCTGCCCGAAAAGCACGTCGTCATGAGCAGCATCCTGGAGGAGCTCGGGCAAAACCTGGTCAGCGCCCGTTCGGGCCGCGAAGCCCTGCGCCTGATCCTGCAGATGGAGTTCGCCGTCATCCTGCTGGACGTCAACATGCCCGACATCGACGGGCTGGAGACCGCCGGCATGATCCGGCAATACAAGAAGACGGCGCAGACGCCCATCGTCTTCATCACCGCCTATGTCGACGAGGACCAGGCCGCCAAGGGCTATGCCCTGGGCGCGGTGGACTATATTTCCTCGCCCGTCGTGCCCGGCGTGCTGCGCTCCAAGGTCAAGGTCTTCGTCGACCTGCACCGCATGAACCGGCAGCTGCAGCAGCAGGCCGTCGAGCGCGAGGCGCTGGCGCGGTCCGAGACGGCGCGCACGGCCGCCGAAGACGCCACGCGGCGCGCCGCCTACCTGTCGGACGCCAGCCAGCGCCTGTCCATGTCGCTCAACATCGATGCCACCGCCCATGCGCTGGCGGACATCGCCGTGCCAGGCCTGGGCGCCATGGCGGCCGTCGCGCTGCTGGACGGCCACGGCGAGCTGCACTGCCGCTGCCTCAAGATCGCGGGCAGCGCCGACCCCTCCCAGGGCCCGGTATTGCTGGAATGCCACCGCGAGTTGAGCCCGGCCATGGCGGCGGTGGTGCGCGGCACCATGCTCGCGCGCAAGATCGAGTTCCTGCCTTCGGCCGAGCTGTGCGCGGCGCCCGCGGTTTCGTCCGCGCAACAGGCGTGGCCCGAACTGCCCGCCGACCATGATGAGATGGCGGTCTGCCCGCTGGTCGCCGGCGAGCAGATGCTGGGCGCGCTCATCCTGTTCGGCAAGGCCGGCGGCTTTGCGCAGGCCGATGCCGCGCTGGTCAGCGAAGTGGTGGGGCGCGCCTCCATCGCCATGGAAAACGCCAGGCTCTACAGCCTGGTGCAGGAGGCCGACCGCCGCAAGAACGAATTCCTCGCCATGCTGGCGCACGAGCTGCGCAACCCGCTGGCGCCCATCCGCAACGCGGTGCACATCATCCACGGCGCCAGGGTGGCGGACCCGACGGTGGTGTGGGCGCGCGACGTGATCGCCCGCCAGGTGGACCACATGTCCAGGATGGTCGACGACCTGCTGGACGTCTCGCGCATCGTGCGCGGCAAGGTCATGGTCCACATGGCGCCCTTGCTGCTCTCCACGCTGTGCGAGCGCGCCGTCGAGGCCAGCAGCCCCTTGCTGGAGGCGCGCCAGCAACAGTTGACGGTCGACATCCCGGACGAGGCGGTCGTCCTGCAGGGCGACCTGGTGCGCCTGTCGCAGGTGCTCTCCAACCTGCTGAACAACGCCTCCAAGTTCACCGACATGCAGGGAAAGATCACGCTGAGCGCGTCGCTGCACGGCGAGGGCGTGCGCATCGCCGTGGCCGACAGCGGGCAGGGCATAGAAGCCGAATTCCTGCCGCACATTTTTGACCTGTTCGCGCAGGGCGACCAGGCGCTGGACCGCGCGCAGGGCGGCCTGGGCATAGGCCTCACGCTGGTCAAGCACCTGGTGGAACTGCACCAGGGCAAGGTCGAGGCGTACAGCGAAGGGCGCGGCAAGGGAAGCCGCATCCAGCTCTATTTCCCGGCCAGCCTTCCCGCCCAGGGCGCGGCCCTTCCCGCCGCCGATGCGCCCAGGGCCGCCCGGCCCGCGCAGGCGGCCACCCGCAGGATCCTGGTGGTGGACGACCTGGCCGCGTCGGCGGAGACCTTGAAGGTCTTGCTGGAGCTGGAGGGTTATGTCGTCAGCATCGCCCACGACGGCGCGTCGGCCCTGGCGCTGGCGCAGGCCTTCGTGCCCGACGTCGTCGTTCTCGACATCGGCCTGCCGGGCATGGACGGCTTCGAGGTGGCTCGCCAGCTGCGCAGCCGCCCCGAATCCAAAAACGCGGTGCTGGTCGCCCTGACCGGCTACGGCGAGGCGGAGAGCCGCCTGAAGTCGCAGCGCGCGGGTTTTGACCACCATGTCGTCAAGCCTGCCGATATCGACTTTCTGCTGTCTATCGTCAGTCAGCCGCCGGGGGAGGGGCGTTAGCCGGGGCTTGCGCCGGCTTGCGCGCTCTTGCCTTTTGCATAGGCTTGCTGGCCGGGGTCGCCCGGCATGCGACTCACTTTTTTTGCTTCGCCAAAAAAAGTAAGCAAAAAAAGGCGACCCTGGTTGCTGCGTCCCTCCGCTTCGCTGCGGGCAACCTGTGGTGCTCGGTCCAGCCGGGGTCAAAAACAACTCGCTTCGCTCAAACAAGTTTTTGCCCTCATCCGTCTGGACCTCCGCTCCTCGGCGCATCCACAAGGGGCAAATCGGGAGCGGGATCGGGAAACGAAGACAGAAATACCAGGAAGCCAAATACAAACAAGGACACGCCACGGCGTGTCCTTGTGGTTTTCGGTATTCAGGGTTTTGTCTTCGGCTGTTGGCTGTTCGGTCTTCCTTCCCCACCCCTTTTGGATGCGCCGAGGAGCGCAGAGACAAGCGGATCAGGGCTGGCGTTGTCTGAGCCGAAGGCGAGTTTAGCCAGACCCCGCTTGACTCGAGCACCGCAGGTTGCCCGCAGCGAAGCGGAGGGACGCAGCAACCAGGGTCGCCTTTTCTTTTGCTTACTTTTCTTTTGGCGAACGGCGTGTGTCAAGGTAGTTGTCGCCTCGCGTGAACTTATGCCGCGAGTTTTTTCATTCCCACTTGTTCGCGTTCCGGGTTGAGATACACGGCGTCTGCCAGGTGCCAGTTCCTCAGTTGCGCAGACCAGCGTTGAGGATGGCGTTCCT
>NZ_CALRNF020000024.1:0-94613 GCF_943369415.1 Polaromonas sp. YR568 | reverse complement strand
TAGCGAGACCCCGCCTGAACCGAGCACCGCAGGTTGCCCGTAGCGAAGCGAAGGGACGCAGCAACCAGGGTCGCCTTTTCTTTGCTTACGTTCTTTTGGCGAAGCAAAAGAAAGTAAGTCGCCCGCCGGGGCGAGACCCGGCCAGCAAGCCCATGCAGAGGGCGAGGCGCGCAAGCCGGCGCAAGACCCGGCCCCCCAACCCTTGATACGATGACACCCCACTCGCCCGAGGCGCGCAGCCTCAAAAGGACCCCAAATGCAACTCATCGGAATGCTCGACTCGCCCTACGTCCGCCGCGTAGCCATTTCCCTGCAGCTACTGGGCCTGCAGTTTGAACACCAGTCGGTCTCGGTGTTCAGCACCTTTGACAAATTCCGCAGCATCAACCCGGTGGTCAAGGCGCCCTCGCTGGTCTGCGACGACGGCACGGTATTGATGGATTCGACGCTCATCATCGACTACGCCGAAGCGCTGGCGGCGCAGGCGCCGGCCGGCCGAAGCCTGATGCCTTCCACCCTGGCCGAGCGTCAGCAGGCCTTGCGTGTCATCGGCCTGGCCTTGGCTGCGTGCGAAAAGAGCGTGCAGATCGTCTACGAGCGCCACCTGCGCCCCGCCGAAAAACTGCACCAGCCCTGGGTGTCGCGCGTGACCAGCCAGTTGCTGGCGGCTTATGGCGAACTCGAGTCGGAGTTGCAGCGCAAACCGCTGGCCGTGAGCAGCGACACCATGGGGCAAGACGGCGTGACCGCCGGCATTGCCTGGCACTTCACGCAGGCCATGCTGCCCGAGGTGGTGAATGCGGCGGACTACCCGGCCTTGCGCGAGTTTTCGGCGCGGGCCGAACAGTTGCCGGAGTTCTCGGCGGCGCCGCACAGTGACAAGGTTTACCAGAATCCTTGATGCCCGGCGGCATGCCGGCTGACACGCCGAGGCGATTTCCGGGATGGACGCGGCGGCACCTGCCCGCTAGGATGTCTTTATGCCGCCAGATCCCCATCCCGCTCCGGAGCCGAACCCCGAACTCTCCGAGGAAAACATCAACGAGGCCAGGGATGCCTGGTGCCGGGCCTATGTGCATGTCTGGGCCGATCTCTCAAAAGGCGCTTACGACAAGGAGGCGGTTCAAAAAACGGCTGACGAGCACTGGCAACGCAGCCCGAAGTCCAGCCCGGTGATGGTGGCCACCATGGACTACACCAAGCCACGATGAATGACGGTTTGCAGTTCAAGCCAAGTCATTCTTCATCCGCAAGCAATTGCTCCAGCCGCCTCGGATAGTTGTTCAAAAAATCTCGCGTGACGGCAAAGTGTTCGGTGTCTTCATACTGGACTTCCGATATTCCCGAACCATCAAACAGCAGTATCTTTGCGTTCGGGTAGGACAACAGGATAGGAGAATGGGTTGCAATGATGAATTGCGACTCCTCCTGAACAAGCTGATGTATGGCTGAGAGCGCCGCGAGTTGGCGGTTGGGCGACAACGCCGCCTCGGGCTCATCAAGCAGGTAGAGCCCATTGCCGCGAAACTTGTGCGTCAACAAGGCCATGAATGCTTCCCCATGCGAACGTTCGTGCAAGGAGCGGTTGCCATAGCCGTCGAGATAGCCCACCTCGTCCATATAAGTCGCCACATTAAAAAAGCTCTCAGCTCGAAGGAAATATCCGTCCTTGGGCTTTCGAAAACTGTGCGCCAGACGGAGATTCTCATGCAGTGACGATACCGAATCGGTGGTTGAAAGCCGGACATTTCGGGTACCGCCTTCGGGGGCATAACCGAGCGCTACCGCAATGCCTTCAAGAACAGTGGACTTCCCTGCACCGTTCTCTCCGACAAAGAACGTGACATCGGGATGAAACTTGAGCTCCCCGATTTCCCGCACGGCCGGAATGCTGTACGGATAGCTGTCCAGATCAATCTCCGCATCAGAACGAATCGAGGCTTGTTGAAGATAAGGCCGTGGTGCGAGCATCATCTTTTTGACTACCCCACCTGCAGCTGGTGGTCGTAGCACCACATCCAGCTTTCGCCGGGTTCAAAGGACTGGATTACCGCGTGCCCCGTCGCCGCGTGGTGTTTGCTGGCATGCTGGTTCTTCGAATCGTCGCAGCAGCCGATATGGCCGCAGTGCACGCACAGCCTTAAATGCATCCAGGTGTCGCCCATCTTGAGGCACTCTTCGCAGCCTTTGCCGTTGGGTGAATGGATCTCGGCGGGGACGTGGCTGCAGGGTTTGATACGCATTTGTTGAATTCCTTTCAGGTGGTAACGGCCGCGCGCTCCATCGCCGCCAGGTGCTGGTGGATCATCGCGACGGCCGCGGCGCCCTCGCCTATCGCGCCGCCCACGCGCTTGACGGAGCCGCTGCGCACGTCGCCGATGGCGAACAGGCCCGGGATGTTGGTTTCCAGCGGCGCGGGTTTGTAGTCGGAATGTTTGCAGGTGACGCTCTCGCCGGTGCGCACAAAGCCGTGCGCATCAATCGCCACGCCGCAGCTGTCCAGCCAGCCGGTTTCCGGGTCGGCGCCCACGAAGAGGAAAACGTTGCGCACGTCGGCGTCGTGCTCGGTGCCGCGCTGGCGGTTGCGCCAGGTGACGGCGTTCAGGCCCGTGTTGCCGTCGCCGTGCAGTTTCACCACCTCGGTGTGCGGCAGCAGCTCGATATTCGGCGTGGCGTCTATGCGGTCTATCAGGTAGCGCGACATGCTGGCCGCCAGGCTGGGGCCGCGCACCAGCATGTTGACCTTGGCCGCGTGCTGCGACAAAAACACCGCCGCCTGCCCGGCCGAATTGCCGCCGCCCACCAGCACCACCTCGGTCTGGCTGCACATCTTGGCCTCCAGCGCCGAGGCCCAGTACCAGACGCCGCGGCCTTCAAACTCGGCCAGGCGCGGTACCTCGGGCCGGCGGTAGCGCGCGCCGCTGGCCACCACCACGGTTTTGGCGCGCAGCACGCGCCCGTCGGTCAGCGTCACATGCAGCTCGCCCTTGATGGCCTTGGCCGCGCAGTCCAGCGACTGGGCCTGCGCCGGGATCAGCATTTCGACGCCGAATTTTTGCGCCTGCACATAGGCGCGGCCGGCCAGGGCCTGGCCCGAGATGCCGGTCGGGAAACCCAGGTAGTTCTCAATGCGCGCGCTGGCGCCGGCCTGGCCGCCGTAGGCCCGGCAGTCCAGCACCATCACCTGCAGGCCTTCGGAGGCCGCGTACACCGCGGTCGCCAGGCCCGCGGGCCCGCCGCCGACCACAATCACGTCGAACAGCTCGGGGTGTTCAGCCGTGTCGACCATGCCCATGCAGCGCGCCAGCTGGTTTTCCGTAGGGTTCACCAGCACCGAGCCATCAGGGCAGACGGCCAGCACGTCGCCGGCGGCGGCGCCGTATTGCTCCATCAGCGCGGCGGCATCGGCGTCCTGCGCAATGTCCACCACGTGGTTGGGCTCGCCGTTGCGGTTCAAAAAGCTTTGCAGCCGCACCACGGCGGCCGACTGCGGCCGGCCAATCAGCACCGGGCCGCTGGCGCCGGCCTCGATCAGCGCCACGCGACGCAGGATCAGCGCGCGCACCACCCGCTCGCCCAGGTCGGCTTCGGCAATGATGAGCGCGCGCAACTGGCCGGGCGGCACCAGCAGGGCATCGACGTCGTCCTCGGCATGGCCGTCGACCAGCGCGGGCGCGCCCGAGAGCTGGCCGACCTCGGCCAGGAACTGGCCCGGCCCCTGGGTGACGATAGGCACCACGTGGCCCAGGCCGTCACGCTGGGTGATGGTGACCGAACCCTTGAGCAGCACAAACATGCCGGGGCCGGGCTCGCCGGCGGCGAACAGCCTGTCACCTTTGCGGAAATGCAGCACCGTGCCGAAGCGGTGTATGCGCGCGATCTCCGCAGCGCTGAGCACGGGGAACATCTGGTGCCGGCGGCTTTCCGCCAGCGGGGGCGTGGGGGTTGGGTTTGGGTCGTCAGCCATCAGGAACTCCGGTGCGCGTGGGGGGCATCAGGGAATGTGACGCCCATGCCTCCATGATGCCGGATTCGGTGCCGGCTTGGCGAGCCAGATGACGCTTGCTACAAACTTTTGCGCGTGGCAAACCCGGCTTGGGGCGCCTCGGCTATAAACAGGCATGCCCCTGGACCCCCTCCCCACAACGGACACACCGCCTGCCAGGCCCCTGCGCTGGGGCCGCTGGCTGGCGCTGCTGGTGTGGAGCGCCATCGCCGCCGGGGCCTGGGGCGTCTACAGCGGCATGGTCCACGTCCCCCCGCAGCTGAACCCCTGGGCACCGCTGGACGTGATGGCGCAGCCCGGCCTGCTGACCCGCTACAAACTTTCGCGCGCACGCAACGACCCGGCGCGCTGCCTGGCCGCGCTGGCCACCACGGGTATGCAGTACGACACCCTGCCCGACCGCAGCACCGGCGACGGCTGCGGCTTCCAGAACGCGGTGCGGCTGCGCACGGCGGCCATCCGCATAGGTGCGCCGCTGCCGCTCAGTTGCCCGATGGCGCTGAGTTTTTTCATGTGGGAAAGGCATGCGCTGCAGCCCGCGGCGCAACTGCACATGGGCCAGCGTGTGGCCGGCATGGACCACCTGGGCAGCTATGCCTGCCGCAACGTGAACCGCGGTGAAGGCGCGCCGCCCAATGCGCCGGCCCGCGCGCGCAGCCGCCACGCCACGGCCAATGCGCTGGATATTTCGGCCTTCACGCTGGCGGATGGAAAGCGCATCACGGTGCTGAAAGACTGGCCTGACGAAGACGCCGCCACGGCGCCTGCCCCCCGGGAACTGCTGCTGCGTGATGCCCACAGCGGCGCCTGCAAATACTTCAAGGGTGTGCTGGGCCCGGACTACAACGCGGTGCACAAGGACCACTTTCACCTGGAAACCGGCGGCTACAGCATGTGCCGCTGAGCAAGCCCGCGAAAGTCACCAGCCGTAGAAGCGAGGCCAGGTATGGACCGCGCCGCTTTCCGCGAGCGCATGGTATTCAGGGTGCTGCGCGCCGGTGGCGCAGGCGTGGTTGGGCAAAATGCGCAGCTGCGTGCCGACCGGGAAACGCGTGGCGATGTCCGTGTCCGGCGCACCTTCACGCGAGAGGATGCCGTGCTCCTGGTTGGCGCCGCTGAGCACATAGCCCGGCAGCAACACGCCGTCGGCGTCGCAGACCTGGCCGTAGCCGAAGTCGTGCGCCTGCTTTTGCGTGCCGCGGTCGCGGCTCATGGCCATCCAGCCGGCGTCGACGATGGCCCAGCCTTTGTCCACCTGGTGGCCTATCACCGTGGTCAGCACGCTGAGCGCGATGTCCCCGGTCGCGCAGACGCCGATGTTGTGCATCACCAGGTCGAAGAACACATACACGCCGGCTCGCACTTCCGTCACACCGGCCAGTTGCGCCGCCGACAGCGCCGTGGGCGTGGAACCCACGCTGACGACCGCGCAGGGAAAGCCCGCTTCGCGCACACGTTCGGCGGCCTGCACGCAGGCGGCGCGCTCCTGCTCGGCCATGGCGGCCAGCGCCTCGGGCGTGTTGAGGTCGTAGCTGGAGCCGGCATGCGTCATCACGCCGCCCAGCAGCATGCCGCCTTCATGCAGCGCGCGCGCCACGTCCAGCAAGGCGGCCTCGCCGGGCTTGATGCCGGAGCGGTGGCCGTCGCTGTCGATCTCAATCCAGACCTCGAACTTTTCGCCGTGCTCGCGGCCGAAGGCGGCGATCGCCTCGGCCGAAGCCACGCTGTCGGTGATGATTTTGAGGTCACAGCCCTGGCGCCGCAGCGCCAGCGCCAGCGGCAGCTTGGCCGGCACCATGCCGACCGCGTACAGGATGTCTTTGAAACCGTCGGCGTAAAACTGCGCGGCTTCCTTGAGGGTGGAGACGGTGATGCCCTGCGCGCCGGCTGCAAGCTGCGCGCGCGCCACGGGTGCGCATTTGCTGGTCTTGACGTGCGGCCGGAAGCGCACGCCCAGCGTGTTCATGCGCTGCTGCATGCGCGCGATGTTGCGCTGCATGCGCGCCAGGTCGATCACGGCGGCGGGCGTGTCCAGCGCGGCCAGGGGGTGGGAGGGGGTCGTGGCGGTCAAAGGGAAATCTCCGGGCTATGTTTTTAAATCTATTCAGCGCAATCACCAGGGCCAGTTGATGCTCTGCCCCAGGCCCGCGGCCGGGGCGCGCGTGTACAGCAGGCGCGCCACCGTCAGGTCCTGCAGCGCCAGGCCGGTCATGTCAAAAACGGTGATATCGGCAGGCTGGCGTGTGAACCTGGCTTTGCCCGTGAGCAGGTCGCCAAGTTCGGTGGCGGGTGTCTCGGGCGCCCACTGGGTTTCGCCGATCTGCCGCGCCTGCGTGAGGTCGTCCACCACCAGGCGGGCCCGCGCCAGCAGGCCGTCTGGCACCTCGCGTTTGCCCTTGGTGTCGGCGCCCACGCAGGTCAAATGCGTGCCGGGCTGCACGGCCTGCAGGTCAAACAAGGGGCCTTTGCCCGGCGTGGCGGTAATCACCACTTCACTGTCGGCCACGGCCGCGTTGGCGTCAAGCGTGTGGGTGATGCTGCAGCGGCCGGCAAACTTTGCTTCGAAACCGGGATTCGGTTTGCCGTCGGCCGTGAGGTAGCGCACTTCACGCAGCGAAGGCATGAGCCGCAGCGCAAATTCCAGCTGCACCTGCGCCTGCACACCCGCGCCGAAAAGGCACAGCCGCGTGCTGCCGGGCCGCGCCAGCTGCAGCAGGCCCAGGCCGCCGGCGGCGCCGGTGCGCTGGGTGGTGATGGCGTTGCCGTCGATCACGCACAGCGGGCGGCCCGTGGCCGGGTCCACCAGCATCACCGTGGCCTGGTGCGGTTCGCCGCCTGCCTGGCGGTTGCCGGGCCAGAAGCCCGCGGCCTTGAAACCCAGCACGCCTTGCGCCGGTATGCTGCCCGACTTGATGCCAAACACGCCGCCGGTGGGCAGCGCCTCGCGCACCACCGGAAACACCCGGCCTTCACCCTCGCTGTGCAGCAAAAAAGCCTCACGCACCGCTTCGAGCACGTCGCCCGGCACCAGCAGTTGCTCGACCTCGTGTTTGGCCAGCAGCAGCAGGCGCGCGTCAGCCGGCATGTTGCTCGCCCTTGAACATCAAAAACTGGCAGGATGGGGGTCTGTGCGGTGGCTGCGCCTGGCGTGTCGTCATCTGGAAATATTATCCATTACCAGACAATTTGTCAAATTCACCCTCCAATCTCACCGCAGGAAATCCCATGCCCGGCAACCCGCACGCCCCTTGTGACGAAGGCATCATCCGCGCCCAGACCGGTGCCTGGGGTGCGACCGCGCATCCGCGCCTGGCGTTGGCCGCGACGGTGCTCGGTTCGTCCATGGCCTTTATCGACGGCTCGGTCGTCAACATCGCCCTGCCCGCCATCCAGCGCGACCTGGCCGGCGACTCGGCCGGCGGGCTGGCCGCGATGCAATGGGTCATCAATGCCTATTTACTCCTGCTGGGCTCGCTGGTGCTGGTGGGCGGCTCGCTGGGCGACCGCTTTGGCCGCCGCAAGGTCTTCATCATGGGCATCGCGCTCTTTACCGCCGCCTCGGTCGCCTGCGGCCTGGCGCCCGGGCCGCTGGCGCTGATCGCGGCGCGCGCCGTGCAAGGTGTGGGCGCGGCGCTGCTGGTGCCGGCCAGCCTGGCCATCATCGGCAATGTGTTCGAGGGCGAGGCGCGCGGCAAGGCCATAGGCACCTGGGCCGCATGGGCGGCGATCACCGGCGCGGCCGGGCCGGTGCTGGGCGGCTGGCTGGTCGATGCCGTGTCGTGGCGCGCGATTTTCTTTTTGAACGTGCCCATGGCGGTGGCCACCGTGTGGCTGGCGCTGTATGCCGTGCCCGACAGCCGCGACCCCGACGCGCCCCAGCAGCTCGACTGGCCCGGCGTGCTGCTGGTGGCCGGCGGCCTGGGCGCGCTGACCTACGGCCTGACTTTGGCGCCCGAGCGCGGCTGGCAGGCCGCCGGCGTGCTGGGCCCGATTGCACTCGGCGCGGCGCTGCTGGTCGCCTTTGTGGTCGTGCAGGCCCGCACACGCGCGCCCATGATGCCGCTGGGTCTGTTCAAGTCGCGGGATTTTGTGGGCACCAATTTGCTGACGCTGCTGCTCTACTTCGCGCTCAGCGGCGCGCTGTTCTTCCTGCCCTTTGTGCTGATAGGCGCCTTCAAGTATTCCGCCACCGCCGCGGGCGCCAGCTTGCTGCCGCTGTCGCTGCTGCTGGGTTTCCTGTCACCCGCCACCGCCAAACTGACCGAACGTTTCGGCGCGCGCCGCATGCTGATGGCCGGGCCGGCCGTGGCGGCCGCGGGTTTTGCGCTGCTGGCCCTGCCCGGCGTGGGCTGGCCTTACTGGGCCGGCTTCTTCCCCGCCATGGTGGTGCTGGGCCTGGGCATGACGATTGCCGTTGCGCCGCTGACCACCACCGTGATGAACGCCGTGCCGGCGACACACGCCGGCATCGCCTCAGGCATCAACAACGCCGTCGCGCGCATCGCCGGCCTGCTGGCCGTGGCCCTGCTGGGCGTGGTGTTTGCCGCCGCGCTGCGCGGGACTGTGCAGTCGGCTTCGCCTGAAGTGCTGGTATACGCCTTTCGCTGGGTGGTGCTGGCTTGTGTGCTGTGCGCGCTGGGCGCCTCGGCCTGCGCGCTGCTGTTTCTGGCCCCGGCCCGCCCGGAAAGCGCGCGGGCTTAAACTTGGGGCTTCCGGCGGCCTTGCACGCCCGCCCCGCGCGGCCAACACCGCGCCCTCCCCACCCTCCTCCACACCCACCCATGCCATTTTCCCAACTGGGCTTTTCGCCCGCGCTGCTGCCCGTGCTGTTGCGCGCCCTGGACGAAAAAGGCTATACCGCCCCCACGCCCATCCAGCAGGCCGCCATTCCGGTCATCCTCGAAGGCCGAGACCTCGTGGCTTCGGCCCAGACAGGTTCCGGCAAGACGGCCGCGTTTGCGCTGCCGCTGCTGCAGCAGCTGACGACCACGGCCGCGCCCACCGGCCACCGGCCCGTGCGCGCACTCATCCTGGTGCCCACGCGCGAGCTGGCCGCGCAGGTCGGTGAGGCCATCGTCAGTTTTGCCAAATACCTGCCGCAGCGCGTGAAAGTGGCCGTTGTGTTCGGCGGCGTCTCCATCAACCCGCAAATGATGAATTTGCGCGGCGGCGCCGACATCGTGGTCGCCACACCGGGGCGGCTGCTCGATTTGATAGACCACAACGCCCTGACCCTGTCGACCACCGCCGCCCTGGTGCTCGACGAAGCCGACCGCCTGCTGGACCTGGGCTTTGGCGAAGAACTGAACCGCATCCTGGCCCTGTTGCCAACCAAGCGCCAGACCCTGTTCTTCTCAGCTACATTCCCGCCCGCGATTGAAGCCCTGGCAGAAAGCCTGCTGCGCAATCCGCTGCGCGTCGAAGTCGCGCCGGTAGAGCAAGCCATCCCCGACATCACCCAGCGCGCGATCGAAGTCGACGCACCCCGCCGCACCCAGTTGCTACGCCACCTGGTGCAAACCGAAAAATGGGAACGCGTGCTGGTCTTCGTCGCCACCAAACACGCGGCCGAAATCGTGGCCGACAAGCTGCGAAAAGTCCATATCGAAGCCGAGCCCTTCCACGGCGAACTGAGCCAGGGCAAACGCACCCAGGTGCTGCAGGACTTCAAGATCAAGGCCGTGCAGGTCGTGGTCGCCACCGACGTCGCCGCGCGCGGCATAGACATCGCGCAACTGCCGGTCGTCGTCAACTACGACCTGCCGCGCTCCGTGACCGACTACACCCACCGCATAGGCCGCACCGGCCGCGCCGGGGAATCGGGTGTGGCTGTGAGCTTTGTGAGCGCTGCCACCGAGGCGCATTTCAAGCTGATTGAAAAGCGGCTGGGCATCACGGTAGCGCGTGAGCAAGTCGCGGGCTTTGAGCCTGTGGAAGTGGCGGTGGTGAACCCGGCGGACCCTGCGGGGACGGGTGGGATCAAGGGGAAGCGGCCTAGCAAGAAGGACAAGTTGCGGGCGGCGGTGGAAAAAAGCTGACCATTGATATTTTCGTAACTCAAGACACCACTCCGTTCGGGCTGAGCCTGTCGAAGCCCCTTCGACAAGCTCAGGGCGAACGGCAAGGAGAGTTGTCGTGATTTATGCGAGTCTTAACGAGCCTTGTTGTTCAGCGCCGCAGCCGCACGCACCAGCGCCTTCAAGGCCTTCTCGTCAATCTTTTCGCCCTCATGGATATCAATCGCGCGCCGAGTATTGCCTTCGAGGCTCGCGTTAAAAAGGCCTGAAGGATCCTCTACCGAGGCGCCCTTGGCGAAGGTCAGCTTCACGGCTTTTTTGTAGGTCTCACCGGTGCAGATGATTCCGCCGTGTGACCACACCGGCACACTCCACTTCCATTCCTCGACCACGCCGGGGACGGCCTGCTTGATCAACGCCCGGACCAGGGCCAGCGTCTCGCCGCGCCAATCACCCAGTTCCTTGATCTTTGCGTCTATCTGTTTGGAGGGAGACTCCTCGCTCCTGGTTTCCGCGGAATCTTTTTGGGCCTTGGTCATGTTTGTTGCCGCTTTCTTGATGGTGCTTGTCTCGCGCCGCGTAGCCGCTGGCTGCTTACCCTCACATTTTTTCGCCGGGTAACTCACTGGCCTGCTTCACCCACGCAGCGAGTTGTACTTCGTCGAGCGGCCCGCCCTCATGGATGTGGATGTAGCGCGTGTCCTGGCTTTTGGACTCCACGGGTGGCGCAGGGCGCAAGGGCGTGCCGCGAAAAAAAGCCACTTTGACGTAGTTCGTGAAGCAATGGAAGCTCAGGAACCAGCCCTGGCCCTCGATACCGTAGAACGGCGAGTTCCATTTGACGGCTTTGTGCACGCCGGGAACGGTGCGCACGATGAGCGTATCAAGCCGGCGCCCAACCTCGGACTTCCAGCCCGGCATGGCCGCGATGTAGGCCTGCACGGAGGCGTCGCCCTCACCCTTTGCGATCTGCGGGTTGCCGCCTGCGAGCAAGGTGGTCTTTGCGATCTTTGCCGTCTCAGGCGTTTTCGCCATTGCGTTCACTCCAGGTCTGGCTGTCGAAGGGTGTCGGCAGACCATACCCCGGTGGTGATTTGGCTGTCAACTCAAGCCGCACGCACGGGCTGCGCAAACTGAGGGGATTTCTCGACTTCATGCGGCAACGGCCAAACCGACAGGGTAGCCGTCCTGCTTCCCAACGCCAGCTATAGTTCAAGCCCTATGAACATCTCTCGCCTCCCCGCCGCATCCCACAACCTTCTGCGCTGGGCGAGTGCCTGGCGGCTTGTGGCCTTCCCGGCCCTGGGCGCACTCCTGCTTTTGCAGGGCTGCGCCACCGGCCAAAAAGGCCCATCCTTTACGCCGGCACCGCGTTCCGATGACGTCGCGACGGTTTACGTCTATCGACTGGACACGGCGCCTTATCTCAGAAAGCCCGACGTCAAAGTCAACGACGTGGTCGTCAGTGAGCTGCCCACGAACAGCTACACAGTGCTGAAACTGAAGCCCGGCAACTACACCGTAAAGACCGACTGGAACGGAGCGTTTTCGCTTGGCCTGGACGGCCTTATTCTCAACGCGAGTACGACTCTGTCCGCGGTTGCCGGAAAGTCTTACTACGTGAATCTCGCCGGGAAACTTGGCGTCATCGTGACGACGGTGACCTATGGCGCCAAGGTCACAAGCGAGGAATTAACCGAGCCGCCCGGCGCTATTTACCAGTGTTCCTTTGTTCCGCCCAAGAACGTAAGTATTGAACCGCGATGAATTGCCGGTCTGGCCACCACTTGAGTTGGCCAAGCGGCCTGCGGGGTCGAAACTATCGATTGAGAAAAGACGCCTGCAGAAACCGCATCCCGGCCAGTATCTGCTGAACCCGTTCATCCGACAAGATCCGATCCGCGCGCCCAACCGCGTCTTGTAAACCGAAGACACCTGCGACACGACCACCACGCTCTGTTTCTCCAGATTGCCCTCGCCGGGCTCCAGCAAGACATTGCCCGGCTCCGTCGCGCGGTTCAGCTTGGAGGTCAGCGCGCAGACGATGACGGTGCTGATGCGGGAGCGGTTGAAGACGTCGTCCTGCACGATGACATGGGGATGCGGGGAGCCTGGGATGGCGCCGCGTGAGGGGTCGGCTTCAATCCAGAAGATGTCGCCCTGTTTGAGGGTGTCTGGGTAAGGGCCTTGCAGGGCCTGTACGTCTCTGTCCATCAATGGTGCTTTCTCTCCTCAGACATTCAGCGGCATGTTTGCGAAACCAGGCAGCAGCAGCGACGCAGCCAGGCCTGTTTACATCCCCAGCCCTTCAAGCTTCTGGTTCACCGTCTGCGCAAGGTTTTCCGTGATGTCGGCACGCAGCCGTGCAATCAATTCAGGGCTGAAGTTGCCGCTCAAGCTGTAGCCAATGCCATAGGCCGCCGGGTCAATGCGCCTGGACGTGGACTGGGCGGGACTTCTGGCAATGATTTGCCCCTTGGGGTCCATGATTTTGAGGCTTAGGTTGCTGTGGGCGTAGGCATTCTGGATGGACGAAACATTCAGCGTCCGCAGCAGAACGCCCACCCCATCACCGTGGCTGTTTTCCGGTTTATAGGCACTGACAACAATCACCGCATCCAGGCGATTGGCGCGAATGATCTCGGCCAGTTCTTTTTCGATCCGCTCTTCGTTGTACGCCATCACCATGTTCGTGGCGTTCAGTCGTTTGATCAGCGCGGCGCGGTCATAGGACACCGTGGCGACCTTCCAGGTGGGGCGAGCGACCGCGAGCCGCTTGGTCGCGACGGACTCGATGGTCGAATTGATCTGGTCGCCCATATCAATTTCGCCGCGTTCGTTGTTGAACACGGTCAGGCCAATCTTTTCATAATTTGCTTTCTCCGGCACCAAGGAGATGACCGCAATGGTTTTGATCTGTTTTTCGGCCTCATCGGTCAGGCGGGTTGCGGCGCACCCCGTCAGCAACAGGAAAGACACGGTGCAAAGCGCAAGAAGGAGTTTTTTCATAGTGGATGGCAGTATCGGGAGATAAAGTGAGACAGAAGGGGATGCACCAAGCGGTCCCTTTTTTGGGCGGGCGGCTGCTTGAAACGGCGTCGCTTATTCCCCATCCGTCAAATCATCCTCACCCTCATTGCGCACCCGCGCCACCTTCACCCCGGGCTTGGCCAGCACCTCCACATAAAACTGCTCGCCGCCGTCTTTCACGATCTCGTCGATGGACTTGATCAGGTCGGCCACGGAGACGACGGCCGCCGTGGCTTCGCTGTAGCCCGACTTGCAATCGAAGTCCCAGAAATCCACTTCCTTGGGCAGGGCCTTGGCGCGTTCGCGTTTGAGGTATTTGCGGATGTCGTGCTTGGCGGCTTCGAGCAGGCGCTCGCGGTTTTTGCCTTCGACTTTGAGCTGGAATGTTTTTTTCATGGTGAGTACTTTGGTCTGAATGCGCGGCGCCCTGCGGCCACGGTGTGCTACCGATTATCGGGCCGTAGCGGGGCACAGCGGCAAAACCGTAGGCAAAAGCGGCGGCGGGGCCCACAATCGGCGCGGCATGGCGTTTGCTTTATCCCCACGCCGGCTTGTTCAACCCCACGGCCCTGGCGTGCAGGGCACAAGGAGATTCCGATGATCTATGGTTTGACTTACCTCGGTGTGATCCACACCGCCATCAGCCTGGTGGCCGTCGCGGCCGCCCTGATCGCCCTCTTTCGCGACAAGGAAATCATTGCCGCGTCCACACTGGGCAAGGTCTACATCTGGACCACGGTGCTGACCTGCCTCACGGGTTTCGGCATCTTCCAGCACGGCGGCTTCGGCAAGCCGCATGCGCTGGGCATCATCACCTTGCTGGTGCTGGGCATTGCCTGGGTCGCGGGCAACACCAAGGTGCTGGGCCGCGCTTCGGCCTATGTCGAGACGCTGAGCTATTCGATCACCCTGGTGTTCCACATGATCCCGGCGATCACCGAGACCTCGACGCGCCTGCCGCTGGGCGCGCCGCTGCTGCCCAATGCCGATGCGCCTGAACTCAAGGCCGCCACGGGTGTGCTCTTGCTGCTCTACATCATCGGTGCGGCGTTGCAGGTGCGGCGCATACGCGCGCGGAATGCGGCACAGGCGGTGCCGCTGCCCGGTTCGGCCGCCGTCTAAGCCCCTGCCCCGATTCGCCCAAGGGTTTGGAACCCTTGGGGCGCTGCCACGTCCGATGATCCCGGGCACCCTATCATTGGGCCTCATCCGGCTCCAAGCCTTCACCGCTGCCCGAAAGAATTCCCATGCATCCCGTGCTCTGCACCGAAGAACGCCACGCAAGCCAGATTTTGGCCATCTTCAATGAGGCCATCGTCAATTCAACGGCGCTCTACGACTACAAGCCGCGCACGCCCGAAAGCATGGTGGCCTGGTTTGCGACCAAGCGCAGCAATGGCTTTCCGGTGATAGGGATGGAGGACGACGCGGGCAAGCTGCTGGGTTTTGCAAGCTACGGCACGTTTCGCGCATTTCCGGCCTACAAGTACACGGTCGAGCATTCCGTCTATGTGGAGAAAAGCTGTCGCGGCCGGGGCCTGGGACGCACGCTGCTGGAGGCCATCGTTGCCAAGGCCGAAGAGCACGGCATGCACACGGTGGTGGGCGCCATCGACCTGGACAACACGGCCAGCATCGAACTGCACAAGCGCCTGGGGTTTGAGCACTGCGGCACGATCAAACAGGCGGGCTTCAAGTTCGGCCGCTGGCTGGACCTGACTTTCCTGCAGAAAACCTTGAAGACACCGCTGCAACCGGTCGACGGTTAAGCCTGGCCGGACTGCCCCAAAGCCTTGTCGATGGCTTCATGCAGGTGCTGAAGCCCGAAAGACACATCGCAGAACACGCCGTTGACGTAAAACGCCGGCGTTGAGCGCACGCCCAGGTGGCGGCCGCTTTGCATGTGTTCCTGCACGCGCTGCAGGTAGACGTGGTCGCTCATCTCGTTCTGGTAGCGCGCCATGTCCAGGCCGACCTGGGCGGCGTACTCCAGCAGGTTTTTGTCCTTGAGGTGCTGCTGGTGGGTGAACAGCAAGTCGTACATGGGCCAGAACTTGCCCTGGGCGCCTGCAGCCTCAGCCGCTTCGGCGGCGAGTTCGGCATGCGGGTGCACTTCGCGCAGCGGGAAGTGCCGGAAGACAAAGCGCAGTTGCTGACCGAAGTGCGGCAGCATCACTTTCAGCGCCGTGTAGGCCTGAAAGCAGGAGGGGCACTCGAAGTCGCCGTATTCGACCAGCGTGACCGGGGCGGACGCGCGGCCGCGTATGTGGTCTATGGCCTCGTCAGGTTCAAGTACCGGGTCCGGCGTGGGCAGGGAGGCCATGGAATCACCTTTCTTCAACTGTGCAACGATGGGTTGGCACAGTATGCGCCCTTGGCCGTGGCGTGATCAAGATGCCACGGGGCCAAAGGCAAAGAACAGTGAAACAGGCTGTGCGGATCAGCCCTGGTTGGCCGCGTTCTCGAGGGCTTCGTCGAGCGCCTTGCAGGAAGGCGAGCACACGGCCTGGGACTTGCCCAGCACCTTGCGCGTGCCCATGAGGGAACGGGCGCGGTGCTTGCCGCACATAAAGCACGACATGGTGGCCGCACCGAACGAGGTGGTGGCGGCGAACGGGGAGCCCGAGACCTTGGACTTGTAGCGCAGGCCGTCTGCGAGGACGGCGGTTTTGGCGTCAGCTCTTGCCATGGTATGGATCTTCCTTCGGTTGGGGGTTTTGACGGTTCATGGCCTTGTCGATGGCCTGTTTAGCCTGCTGCTCGGCGGCGAGCGAGGCGTCCAGTGCGGACCGGCACAGGCCCGCGTACTGGTAGTTCACGTTTTCATAGAGTTCGGCGGCGGCCGGATGGGTGTCCAGCAGCGCGCCCAGCGCCGTGCCCGGTTCCACGTCGCCCAGTTCGTTGACGAGGTGCAGCACGACGGAGCGGTATTGCTCAGCGCCTACAGGCACTGCGCTGTGCTCCAGGCGCTCCAGCAACTCGGCCAGCACGTGGGTGACCGTGAGGTCGGTTTTGTGGGGGTGAGGATGTGTGGCGTTCATGCAGTGAATTTGGGGCTTCCTTCCCCAAAATCAAGCGCCATGACCGGCCAGGATGCCCGTTTGGGCCTAGCCTGGATCAGCCCTGTACGCTATATTTTCCATAGCTGGTGACGCTTGTCCGCCGTGGGTTGGAGGCTTATTTTACCGCAAAAGAAGCGCAGGGCCCTTCCCTTTACCCGGCTTGCGGATTTTTACGGGCTTCCAGGGCGATCCATTTCGGCCCGAAGCAGTGGTATCCCAATGGGCACCGCATTTGGGGCTACTTATTTGATAGCGGATGTCTGTAAAGCCCTGTGCGGATCCCGGGCACTCCCCAGCCGGGCTATGCGCCAGGGGCCTGACCAGCAGCCTTGCCGCCGCGGGCAGGGCCGGTTTTAAAGCTTCGCGATAGAAACTTCTGTCGACTTGACGAGCGCCACCACTTCGCTGCCGACGACCAGTTCGAGCTGGTCCACCGAACGCGTGGTGATGACCGAGGTCACGATGCCCCAGGGCGTTTCGACGTCGATTTCGGACACCACGTCGCCGCGGATGATTTCCTTGACCTTGCCGCGGAACTGGTTGCGGACGTTGATGGCTTGGATGGACATAAAGGTTCTCCTGGAACTTGGTTGAAAAATCGGTGAAAGGGTAAAAGCTCAAACCGCCCAGCGCACGCCGTGCACAGGCGTGTTGGGCCACAGCGGCTCGCTCGGTGAAATCGCCTCGCCGGGCTGCTGCAGCACGCGGTCAAGGATCTTCTTTTCGATCTGGCCGAACAGCGGGTCGCTGCGCTCGCGCGGCCGGCTGATGCGCACGCGCTCGTCCAGCGCGATACGGCCGTCCTCGATCAGGATCACGCGGTCGGCCAGCGCCACAGCCTCCTGCACGTCGTGCGTGACCAGCAAGGCGGTGAAACCGTTGCGCTGCCACAGGCCTTCGATGAGCTGGTGCATTTCGATACGGGTCAGAGCGTCCAGCGCGCCCAGCGGTTCGTCGAGCAGCAGCAGGCGCGGGTTGTGCACCAGGGCCCGGGCCAGCGACACGCGCTGGCGCTGCCCGCCCGAGAGGCGCGCCGGCCAGTCGGGCTGGCGGTCGGCCAGACCGACCTGGGCCAGCACGTTGGCTGCGGCGCCGTGGGCGCTGCGAGGCAAACCCAGCGCCACATTGTCGATCACGCGGCGCCAGGGCAAGAGGCGTGAATCCTGGAACATGATGCGGGTGTCTTCGCGCAGGCCGGTCACGTCCTGCCCGTCCAGGCGTATGCTGCCCTGCGTGGCGGCTTCCAGCCCGGCCACCAGGCGCAGCAGGGTCGATTTGCCGCAACCGCTGCGGCCCACGATGGCGACAAACTCGCCGGGTTCAATCACGAGTTCGGTGTGCTGCAGCACCTGGCGCTTGCCGTAGCGTTTGGACAGGCCGCGGATTTCAAGGCGCACGCCGCGGTCTTGCGGCAAAGACGATGCTTGCGGCGGCAGGGGGTCAGGCCCGATGGTCCGCCCGTACTCCGCCGCGAGATAGGCCTGGGAAGATTCAAAAGAAGTTTGGGGATGCAGCATGGTGCGTTTCCTCAGGCGGTTCAGGCCGCAACACTCTGGTAACCGGGATGCCAGCGCAGCCAGTAGCGCTCCAGCCCGCGCGCGAACACGTCGGCCAGCTTGCCCAGCAAGGCATAGAGCAGGATGCCGACCAGCACGACGTCGGTCTGCAAAAACTCTCTGGCATTCATGGTCAGGTAGCCGATGCCGGCCTGGGCCGAGATGGTTTCGGCCACGATCAAAATCACCCACATCAGGCCCAGCGAAAAGCGCAGGCCCACCAGGATGGATGACAGCGCGCCCGGCAGGATGACTTCGCGGTAAAGCTGCCAGCGCGTGAGGCCGTAGGTGCGGCCCATTTCGATGAGGCCCGGGTCCACGTTGCGGATGCCGTGGAAGGTGTTGATGTAGATCGGAAAGAACACCGACACCGCGATCAGGAACAGTTTGGCGGTCTCGTCGATGCCGAACCACAAGATTACCAACGGGATCAGCGCCAGCGCCGGGATGTTGCGCACCATCTGGATGGTGGAGTCGAGCAGGGTTTCAAAAAATTTGACCGAGCCGGTCAGCAGGCCGAAGGCCAGGCCCAGCCCGCCGCCTATGGCCAGGCCCGCGAGCGCCCTGCCCGCGCTGACCTTGACATGCGTCCACAACTCGCCCGAGGCCGACAGCGTCCACGCGGCCTTGAGGACTTCGGACGGCGCCGGCAGCACGCGTGTCGACAGCCAGCCCAGCGAGGAAGCGATCTGCCACAAAGCGATCAACCCCACCGGCACCACCCAGGGCAGCAGGCGCTGGCCGATGTCGCGCAGGATGGCGGCGTACTGGATGCGTGGCAGCGAAAAACCGGCGGCGAGCGGCAAAAAGCCCAGCCCCGGCGCATCCACGGTGTCGGGCACCGGGGTCACCTGGAGTTCACGGACTTGCGTGGAATCTGTCATGGGAGGGCTCCGTTTCAGCTTTGCGACACGCGCGGCAGGTAGTCGTTGGCGACGACTTCACCAAAGGGGCCGTTGAGCACCCGGCCGGAGAGTTTTTGGCGCAGCTTGCGCGGCAGCAGCGGGAACACGAGTTCGGCGAAGCGGTAAGCCTCTTCGAGGTGCGGATAGCCCGACAGCACAAAGGTGTCCAGGCCCAGGGCCGCGTATTCCTCGATGCGCGCGGCCACGGTTTGCGGGTCGCCCACCAGGGCCGTGCCCGCGCCGCCGCGCACCAGGCCCACGCCGGCCCAGAGGTTGGGGCTGATTTCCAGTTCCGCGCGCGTGCGCTTGCCACCGCCGGCGTGCAAGGCGGCCATGCGGCGCTGGCCTTCCGAATCCATGCGAGAGAATGCTGCCTGCGCGCGGCCCACGGTGTCGTCGTCCAGCCGGCTGATCAGGCTTTCGGCGGCGCGCCAGGCTTCGTCGTCGGTCTCGCGCACGATGACGTGCAGGCGTATGCCGAACTTGACGGTGCGGCCGTGTTTGGCCGCCCTCGCCTTCACGTCGGCCACTTTTTTGGCGACTTCGGCGGGCGGCTCGCCCCAGGTCAGGTAGGTGTCGACCTGCTCGGCGGCCAGCTCATGCGCCGGTGCCGACGATCCGCCGAAATACACCGGTGGATGCGGCTTTTGCACCGGCGGGTAAAGCAGCTTGGCGCCCTTCACGCTCAGGTGTTCGCCCTGGTAGTCAAAACTTTCGCCGGCGTGGCTGCGCGCCAGAATCTCGCGCCAGATGCGGATGAATTCAGCCGACTGTTCATAGCGCTGGGCATGGTCCAGGTAAACACCGTCGCCTTCGAGTTCAGCCTGGTCGCCGCCGGTGACGAGGTTGATCAGCAGGCGCCCGCCCGAGAGCCGGTCGAAGGTGGCGGCCATGCGCGCGGCCAGGCTGGGCTGGTGCAGGCCGGGGCGCACGGCCACCAGGAATTTGAGGTTTTTGGTGACGGGCAGCAGGCTGGAGGCCACCACCCACGGGTCTTCGCAGGAGCGGCCGGTGGGAATCAGCACGCCTTCATAGCCCAGGGTGTCTGCCGCCTGGGCGACCTGCTTGAGGTAGTCGTGGTTGACCTCGCGCGCCCCTTCGCCGGTGCCGAGGTAGCGGCTGTCGCCGTGGGTGGGGATGAACCAGAAAACCTGCATCACGAACTCCTTTTTGATGCGCTGGCGAGGCGCGTACCAGTGGCCGCCGCAGAACCGGCTTCGCCGGGCTGCTGGTGGCCGCCCCCTTGGGGGGAGGCGGCCGCCAGGCCGCTTCGGGGGGGAATCTCAGGTTTCCAGACGATGTCGGCCACCTTGACCGCGCGCGGGATCAGCCCCAGGCGCAAAAAGGCGTCGGCCACGCGCTGCTGGTCGGCAATCGCCGCGGCATTGAGCGGGCCTACCGGCGACACCGGCCGGCGCTGGATAAAGAGGCTCACCACGCCGGCATCCAGCCCGCTGAATTCGGACACCAGCTTGATGGCCTCCTTGCGGTCGCTTTGCACCAGCGCATCGGCGCGGCTCAACTCTTCGAGCAGCACCGCCAGCGTTTGCGCATGCTGGGTGACAAAGGGGCGCGACGCCAGGTAGAAGGAGTTGTTGCTCGACAGTTCGCGGCCGGTGGCCAGCACGCGCGGCTTGATGGCGAGCTCGGTCGCGGCGTAAAACGGGTCCCAGATGGCCCAGGCGTCCACGCTCTTGCGCTCAAAGGCGGCGCGCGCATCGGCGGGCGCCAGGTAGATAGGCTGGATGTCGTCCCACTTGAGGCCGGCCTTGTCGACCGCGCGAACCAGCAGGTAATGGGCACTGGAGCCTTTTTGCAGCGCGATTTTTTTGCCCTTGAGGCCGGCCAGGTTGCGGATGGGCGAATCGCCCAGCACCAGGATGGCCGAGCTGTCGGGCTTGGGCGGCTCGACGCCGACGTAGAGCAGGTCCTTGCCGGCAGCCTGCGCGAACACGGGCGGCGAATCGCCGGTCAGTCCGAACTCCAGGCTGCCGACCGACAGCGCTTCGAGCAACTGCGGGCCGGCCGGGAACTCGGCCCAGGTGATCTTCGTCGCAGGAAAGCGCTTTTCGAGCACGCTTTTCTGCTTGAGGATGACCAGGTTGACGGCGGACTTCTGGTAACCGATGCGCAGTTGCTCGGGGGCTTTGTCCACCTTGGCGGCAGACTGGGCTTTTGCGCCTTGCAGGCCCAGGCCCCACAGCGAGGCGGTGGTGGCGGCGATCTGCAGGAAGCGGCGGCGCAGCTGGAGAGGTGTGAGGGTGTTCATGGTGTGTCCTTGGCCTTGGCGCTCAGGGCGCCGGTTTGTAGGCGGCGTCGCTGACGGCAATGGCCTTGGGGATCAGCTTGAGCTCGAAGAAGGTGTCGGCCAGTTTTTGCTGGTCGGCGATCACGCTGGCAGGCACGGGTTTGACGTTGAACTCATAGCGCTTGAGGCTCAGTTCGACCACGTCGACCGGCAGGCTTTGCAGCGGGGCGATCAGCTCGGCGGCCTTTTTGAGGTTGGCCTTGAGCCAGACGCCGCGTTCCACCGAGTCGTCAAACAGGGCCTGGATGACCTTGGGATTTTTGGCGACGAAGCCGCGCTCGGCCAGGTAGTACTGGTAGTTGTTGACCACGCCCTTGCCGTCGGCCAGCACGCGCGCGCCTATGGCTTTTTCAGCGGCGGCGGTGAAGGGGTCCCAGATCACCCAGGCGTCGACGTTTTTGCTTTCGAAGGCGGCGCGCGCATCGGCGGGGGCCAGGTAGACGACCTGGATGTCGCTGAGCTTGAGCTGGTTTTTCTCGAGCAGCTTGACCAGCAGGTAGTGCACATTGCTGCCCTTGTTGAGCGCGACTTTTTTGCCCTTGAGTTCGGCCACGGATTTGACGGGCGAATCCTTGGGGACCAGGATGGCTTCGGCTTCAGGTGCGGCCGGGTCGTAGCCGATGTAGGCGAACTTGGCGCCGGCGGCCTGGGCAAAAATCGGTGGCGCTTCACCGACATAACCCACGTCGACGGAGCCGAGGTTCAGGCCTTCGAGCAGTTGCGGGCCGGCCGGAAACTCCACCCACTTCACGGTGGCGTTGAGCGGCAACAAACGTTTTTCGAGCGTGCCCTGGGCTTTTTGCAGCACAAACAGGCTGGCGGCTTTCTGGTAGCCGATGCGCAGTTCCACTTTGTCCTGCGCATGCGCCACGGGCAGCGTCAGCAAGGTGATGACGCCTGCGAGCAAGGCGACCAGCGCCAGGCTCAGGAGGAAGTCGATCCAGGTGCGGGCCTTGCGTACGGGTTGCTCGGCGTTGTCGGCGGTACCGGGTGTTCCGGTGGAAGTGATCGTCATGTTCATGTCCTTTTCGGTAGCTGTCTTTTCCGGATGCGGCCGATCAAAGGCAAAGCCTCCCCGGCCGCCTGCGAGGCGGTTTCAAAATCTGCGTCATGGGAATCGGGAGCCGTGGGCTCCCGGTGCGGCGTCAGACGCTACATCGCACCCGGGAAAAATGCACCGGCTCAAAGCCTGCCGTGGCAGGCTGCCGAAAGCTTTCGGCCAGCAAGGTCAGCACTGCGTCGTCCAGGCGCACGGAAATGTCGGGGCCGACCTCGTAGCGCTTGTCGGCCGACTGCGGCACCTGTGAATCGGTGGCGTAAACGCCGGGCAGGATATGCCGGGCCGCCAGCGCCTGCAGCACCGGGCGCAAGGCGTAGTCCAGCGCCAGCATGTGGTGCGGGCTGCCGCCCGTGGCCAGGGGCAGCACGGTTTTGTCTTTCAGCGCGGTTTGCGGCAGCAAGTCGAGCAGCACTTTGAGCAAGCCGCTGTAGGCCGCCTTGTAGACCGGCGTGGCCACCACAATGGCGCGCGCCTTCGCGATCTGTTCGATGGCCTTGATGATGGCCGGGTGGCCCCACTCCGCCAGCAGCAGCGCCTGGGCCGGCAGTTCGCGGATGTTGAGCCGGTCGACCACCAAGCCGCCCCTCAGGGCCAGCCGGTGGCTGACCGAATCGAGCAGCGCCGACGAACGGGACTGCTCGGACGGGCTGCCGGCAATCAGCAATACGGATTGTTGCGCGGACATTTTTTGGAGTTTTCCCTGAAGTGCCTGGGCAACCAAGCGCGGTGTGACAGTTTTTCAATTCAGTGCCGGCGCGGAACCGGCTTTGCCGGGCCGCAGCGGGCGCCCCCTGGGGTGAGGCGGCCGAGGCCGCTTCGGGGGGAGCCTATTTCTTCGAATAGATCTGGTCGAAGGAGCCGCCGTCGGCGAAATGCTCTTTATCAGCCTTGGTCCAGCCGCCGAAAGCCTGGTCGATGGTGAACAGGTTCAGCTTGGGAAACTGCTTGGCGTACTTGGCAATCGCTTTTTGCGAGACGGCCGGGCGGTAGAAGTTCTTGCCGGCGATGTCCTGGCCTTCTTCGGAGTACAGGTACTTCAGGTATTCCTCGGCGACGGCGCGCGTGCCCTTTTTGTCCACGTTCTTGTCGACCACGGCCACGGCGGGTTCGGCCAGGATGCTCAGCGACGGTGCGACCACGTCGAACTTGGCGCCGAATTCTTTTTCCAGCAGGTAAGCCTCGTTTTCCCATGCGATCAGCACGTCACCCTGGGCGCGCTGGGCGAAGGTGATGGTGGAACCGCGGGCGCCGGTGTCCAGCACCGAGACATTGCCGTAGAGCTTGGCGACAAACTCCTTGGCCTTGGCATCGCTGCCGTATTTGCGTTTGGCGAATTCCCAGGCGGCCAGGTAGTTCCAGCGGGCGCCGCCCGAGGTCTTGGGGTTGGGGGTGATCACGTTGATGCCGGGCTTGACCAGGTCGTCCCAGTCCTTGATGCCCTTGGGGTTGCCCTGGCGTACGGCCAGCACGATGGTGGAGGTGTAAGGCGAGGCGTTGTGCGGCAGTTTCTTTTGCCAGTCGGGCGAGAGCCAGCCCCCGTTTTTGACCAGCGCGTCGGTGTCGCCGGCCAGGGCCAGCGTGGCGACGTCGGCATCCAGGCCGTCAATGATGGAGCGCGCCTGCTTGCCCGAGCCGCCATGCGACTGCTTGATGGTCACGTCCTGGCCGGTCTTGGCCTTCCAGTACTTGCTGAAGGCGGCGTTGTATTCGACGTAGAGCTCGCGGGTCGGGTCGTAGGACACATTGAGCAGCGTCACGGGGGCCGGCTGGGCCTGGGCCGTCAGCAGTGACCCTGCCAGCGTCAAACCCAAACCGACTGCTGCGGCCGTACGGGTGGAAACATTGATAAAGTTGCGGCGTGAAGTCATGGTTGCTCCTCTTTTCCAGAAAAATGCGTGTAAATGCGAACAAAATGGATTCTGGAAGCAGCCCTAGAAAACTGGAACGAATAAAAACTCAGTTCTTTATTCTGTAAACATCCTTAGCCCCCCCTCTCAGATCCCCCCGATACACGAAAGAACCCCGCCATGGCACGCCTCGTCAAATGCATCAAGCTCGGTAAAGAAGCCGAAGGCCTGGACTTTCCGCCCTACCCCGGTCCCCTCGGCAAACGCCTTTGGGAAGAAGTCAGCAAGGAAGCCTGGGCCGAATGGATGAAGCAGCAGACCATGCTGGTCAATGAAAACCGCCTGAACCTGGCCGACGCCCGCGCCCGCCAGTACCTGGCGCGCCAGATGGAAAAGCATTTTTTTGGGGACGGCGCAGACGCCGTCCAAGGTTACGTACCTCCCAGCGCATGAGCGAAGCCATGCGCTGCCAAATTAAAAAAATGCTTTCGCCAAAAGCATTCAGGCCTCGGCAAAGCCGAGGTCTGCCGCACGAGCGAAGCGATGGGCGGTTTGGCGACGGCGCCGATGCTGTTCAAGGCTACGTACCCCCCACCCAATAAGGCCCCCACGCTTGTCGCTTCGCGTACTGCGCTGCCCCCCGAGGGGGCCGCTGCGCCTGCGGCCCGGCAAAGCCGGTTCCGCGGCCCCGGCTGGCCTGAAGTCGGGGCCCACACGCCTGTCACTAATATGAAACTTGCGCTGGTCTTCCATGGCTGAAGTGATCGAGTGGCTGGACGACGGCACGGCCGGCGGCAGCCCCTTCAGCCCGCGCTTCGGCGACCGCTACCGCAGTGAACTGGGCGGGCTGGACCAGGCCCGCGAAGTTTTCCTCAAAGGCTGCGGCCTGCCCGAAGCCTGGGCCGGCCAGCCGCAATGGACGGTGCTGGAAACCGGCTTCGGTCTGGGCCTGAATTTCCTGGTCACCTGGGCCGCCTGGAAAGCCGACCCGAATCGCCCCCAGGGTCTGCATTTCGTCTCGACCGAAGCCTTCCCGGCCGGCGCCGCCGACGTGCTGCGCAGCGCGCGTACCCACCCCGAGCTGATTCCTTTCGCCGAACAACTCCACGCCCAGCTGTGGGGCTTGCTGCCGGGCTTTCACCGCCTGGTGTTTGAGGGCGGCCGGGTTTTGCTGACGCTGTGCATAGGCGACACCAAGGCGGTGCTGCGCGAGCAATTGTTTGAAGCGAACTCTGTCTACCTGGACGGCTTCAGCCCGCAGCGCAACCCCGACATCTGGGACCTGCACACCTTCAAGGCGGTGGCGCGCTGCTGCCGGCGCGGCACGCGCATCGCCACCTGGACGATTGCGCGCAGCGTGCGCGATGCGCTGGCGGAGTGCGGCTTTGTGGTGAAGAAGGTGCCGGGCATTCCGCCCAAGCGCGACAACCTGCAGGGCGAGTACAACCCGGCCTGGGAGCCCAAAAAAGCGCAGCCCTCGCCACAACGGCGCGCGCCGTCGACCTGCGTGGTGATAGGCGCGGGCCTGGCCGGCGCGGCCGTGGCGGCCAGCCTGGCGCGGCGTGGCTGGCAGGTGACCGTGCTCGATGCGGCGAATGCGCCCGCCGCCGGCGCGTCGGGCTTGCCCGGCGGGTTGCTGGCGCCGCATGTCTCACCCGACGACAACCCGCTCTCGCGCCTGTCGCGCCACGGCATTCGCGCCACACTGCAGCAAGCCGATGCGCTGCTGCGCGCCAGCGACTGGGGCCGCACCGGCGTGCTGGAGCATGGGGTGGAGCACCCGCGCAAACGGCCCGAGGCCTGGCAGGCGGACTGGGCCGGTGCCGCGGATGACTGGTCAAGCCCGGCCGATGCCGCGCGGCTCGCGCTGTGCGGCCTGCCGCCGGATGCAACTGCGCTGTGGCACACGCAGGCGGGATGGGTCCGCCCCGCCGGCCTCGTCGAAGCGTGGCTGGCCACGCCGGGCGTGCAATGGCGCGGCAATGCGGCGGTGTGCCGCCTGAGCCGTACTTCCAGCGAATGGCAGGTCTTTGATGCCCAGGGCCAGGAACTGGCCCGCGCCGGGCTGGTCGTGCTCGCAGCGGGCTACGGCAGCCGGGCGCTGGCCGCCGCCGCGGATGAGTCCGCCGGCGAACTCGCGCTGCAAGCCATACGCGGCCAGGTCAGCTGGGGCCGGCACGAGCCCGGCACGGCCGCCGCCCTGCCCGTCTTCCCCGTCAACGGCCACGGCAGCCTGGCGCCCGCCGTGCCCCTGCCTGGCGAGGCCGGCAGCCTGGCCTGGATCATGGGTTCGAGCTTTGAACGCGACAACCCACGTGCCGCAACGCGGCCCGAAGACGACCAGCACAACTTCAGCCGCCTGCAAACCCTGTTGCCGCAAACGGCGCACGCGCTGGCCGCGAAGTTCAAGAGCGGGCAGGTCCAGAGTTGGGCGGGCGTCCGCTGCGCCACGCCCAGCCGGTTGCCCGCGCTGGGGCCGCTGGCGCCGGGTTTGTGGATCTGCGCTGGAATGGGTTCTCGTGGCCTGACGTTTGCCGCCTTGTGCGGGGAGTTGCTGGCCGCCAGGCTGCATGCGGAGCCCTTGCCGCTGGAGCAGCGCCTGGCCGATGCGCTGGCGCCGCAGGACGTGCACTGAAACTCAGCGCGTGCTGCGCAGCAGGCGTTTGAGCTTTCCGGGGTGCAGGGGTTTGCGCAGGCTGCCGCGCGCGCCGGCAAACCAGCCGCGCACCACGTCGGCCTGCGACAGCCGGCTGCCGGTCAGGATCAGGAACTCAATGGCCGGGCGCGAAGCCCCCACCTTTTTGACCATCTCCCAGTGCTCGACGTCGGGCAGGTCCATGTCCAGCACGACGAGCTTGTAGAGGCGGGTGTCTATCAGCCTGAGCGCTTCGGCGCCGGTCGCGGCCTCGTCGACCAGCAGCAGGCCGGCCATGGCCAGCCGGGCGCGCAGATAGAGCCGTGCGTCGCGGTCGGCGTCCACCACCAGGACCTGGGCCTGTTCAGGCTCCGGCGCGGGATCTTCCAGGGGCGCGGGCGCGGTGTCGGCTGCGGAATCAAAGTCGAGGTCCAGGTCCAGCAGCGCCGTCGATTCGGACAGCAGGTCCAGGTCGAGGTCCGTGTCGGGCGCCTTGGGCGGCACGGCCTGCGGGAGTTCGGCCGCGAGCAGTTCGTCCATGCCTTCGATCACGGCCGCCCACTGCAGCGGGCGCTTGAACACCAGGCGGGCCCGGGCCGGCGCGTTGTCGCCTATCCAGATGAGTTTGAGGTCGTCGTGGGCGGGATTGGCCAGCTCCAGCGTGGCCTCCCAGCTGTCGCCGTCGATCAGCGCCATATCGGCCTCGTCGGGTGCCGCGGCCGTCCACGGCGCATAGGCCGTTGGCCGCGTTTCGGACAGCCGAAACACCGTGTTCAGGGCGTGACGCTCGACGTCGTCAAACCCAAACACTTTTACAAAGATCCGCTTGACCGCCTCGCCACCCGTATTCGTCATTTGCGCCCGATTATGCGGGGATTCGGCACGCCTCTTTTCATGATCCCCATGAAATTGGCGCGCGCGTTGTCAAAAGGTCACTTCATGGCCTCGGCCGGGCGGCGGGCCTTGACATAGGCGTCGGAGGGCAAATAAGCCTTGCCGTCGGCATAGCGCCACTGCACCATGGTGCCCTTGTTGCCGCGCAGGTCCAGCTTGCCCACGTAGGCGCCCATCGTTGACTGGTGGTCGATGGCGCGGAATTCGGCCGGGCCGAAGGGTGTGGAGAACTTCAGGCCGCGCAACGCAAGGACCAGCTTTTCGCTGTCGGTGGAGTTGGCCTTCTTGATGGCCGCAAAAATCGCCTGCATGGTGGCGTAACCCACCACCGATCCGACCTTGGGGTATTCGCTGAAACGGCGGTAGTAGTTGGCGGCGAAGCTGGCGTGCTCGCGCGAATCGATCTGGTCCCAGGGATAGCCAGTCACGATCCAGCCCTTGGGCGTTTCGTCTTTCAGCACGTCCAGGTATTCGGGCTCGCCCGACAGCAGCGACACCACCGGCGTGCGCGGGAAGATGCCGCGCTGGTTGCCTTCGCGCACCAGTTTGGCCAGGTCGGCGCCGAAGGTCACGTTGAAGATCGCGTCGGGTTTGGTTTGCATGATGGCTTGCAGCGTGGTGCCGGCCTCAAGCTTGCCGAGCGCGGGCCATTGTTCGCCGACGAACTCCACGTCGGGGCGCTTGGCCTTGAGCAGCTCCTTGAAGGCCGCGACGGCGCTGGTGCCGTATTCGTAATTGGGTGCGATCACGGCCCAGCGCTTGGCCGGCAGCTTCGCGGCCTCCTCGACCAGCATGGCGGCCTGCATATAGGTGCCGGGACGCAGGCGGAAGGTGTAGCGGTTACCCTTGTCCCAGATCAGCGCGTCGGTCAGCGGCTCGCTGGCGATAAACACCTTTTTGTTCTTCTGGGCGTGGTCAGCCAGCGCCAGCCCGACGTTGGACAGGAAGCCGCCGGCCAGCACGTCGACCTTTTCCTTGGAGGTCAGCTCAATCGCGTGGCGCAGGGCTTCTTCGGGCTTGCCGGCGTCGTCGCGGGCAATCACCTCGACCTTGCGGCCCAGCAGGCCGCCGGCGACGTTGATCTCTTCCACGGCCAGTTGCCAGCCCTGGCGGTAAGGCAGGGTGAACTGCGGAATGGTCGAATAGCTGTTGATCTCGCCGATCTTGATCGGTGTTTTTGAGCCGCCCTGCGCCAGCGCCAGGGTGGTCGCGAAGGCCAGACACAAACCGCCCAGCAGGGCAAATTTCGCAAATTTCACGGTTTTCTCCAAAAGTAAGCGGTGCATCCGTCGAGCTGGCGCATGCAGGGCGGCCCGCCGGGAAAAGCAGGGACTGTACCAGCGCATTGTGAATGGCGGGAGAGGGTGTGCATGCCTTTGGCATTTCCCTTAAACAGACAGCCCACCAAAGTCGCAGAAAACCCGCATGGATTCTTGCGAATAAGCTTATCCGCATAACGGCAGAACAAATGTGTAGTTTGTTTTTATAAGCGGCACACTTACATTTTCCCGGATGCATGAATTTGCCTTCGTATTTGCCGGCTTTGCCGTGGGACTGGTGGTCGGCCTGACCGGGGTGGGCGGCGGCTCGCTGATGACGCCGCTGCTGATCTTCTTTTTCGGCGTCAAGCCGCACCTGGCCATTGGCACGGACCTGCTGTTCGCCGCCTTCACCAAGATGGGTGGCACCGTGAGCCTGGCGCGCGCCCGCGTGGTGGACTGGAAAATCGTCGGCCAGACCGCCGCCGGCAGCATCCCGGCGTCGTTGGCCACTCTCTATATATTGCAGCGCCTGGGCCCGGCCAACCCGGCCACCCAGAGCCTCATGACCACCACCCTGGGCCTGGCGCTGCTGCTGACGGCCGGCGCCACCTTCTACAAAGTCCTGCGCGGGAAAGCCGTTCCCACCACCATTGCCCCCGAACTCGTCGCCCAGGCCACGCGCGCGCGCCACTGGGCGCTGCCGGTGCTGTTCGGCGCCGTCATCGGCACCCTGGTCACGCTGACCTCCGTCGGCGCGGGCGCCATCGGCGTGATCGTGCTGATGCTGCTTTACCCCGCCCTGCCCCTGCCGCGCATTGTGGCGGCCGATATTGCCCATGCCGTGCCGCTGACTTTGGTGGCGGGCCTGGGCCATGCCGCCATCGGTTCGGTAGACTGGCCTTTGCTGATCAAGCTGCTGGCCGGCTCCCTGCCCGGCATCTGGCTGGGCTCGCACCTGGTGCACAAGACGCCGGACCGCGTGATCCGCTCGTTGCTCTCTGTGCTGCTGGCTTATGCCGGCGTGAAGCTGATTTCGATCTGAACCTGCCTCGTACCGCCTCCTTTATAAAAAAATCCCACGTTTGAATCCCGACAGCCATGTACCAATACACAGAATTTGACCGCGAGTTCGTCCAGGCCCGCGCCAACCAATACCGCGACCAGCTGGGCCGCTGGCAGGCCGGCAAGCTGCCGGAAGACGAGTTCCGCCCGCTGCGCCTGCAAAACGGCTGGTATGTGCAGCGCTACGCGCCCATGCTGCGCGTGGCCGTGCCGTATGGCGAGCTGTCGACCGCGCAGATGCGCGTGCTGGCCAAAATCGCCCGCGAATACGACCAGCCCAATGCCGCGCTGTTCCACGAAGCCCAGGCCAAACAGGACAAGCTGGGCCCCGTCACCCTTAAAAACGGCCTGTCGGTCAGCTCCAAGCTGACCACCGGTTATGCCCACTTCACGACGCGCCAAAACGTGCAGTACAACTGGATCCCGCTGGACAAATCGGCCGACGTGATGGACCTGCTGGCCAGCGTCAACATGCACGGCATCCAGACCAGCGGCAACGTCATCCGCAACATCACCAGCGACGAGCGCGCCGGCATTGCCGTCGACGAGATCGCCGACCCGCGGCCCTTCGGCGAAATCCTGCGCCAGTGGAGCACGCTGCACCCGGAGTTCTCTTTCCTGCCGCGCAAGTTCAAGATCGCCATCAGCGGCGCCCGTGAAGACCGCGCCGCCACGGCCTGGCACGACGTGGGCCTGCACCTGATCCGCAATGCCGAAGGCGAGCTGGGCTTCAAGGTGCTGGTGGGCGGCGGCATGGGCCGCACGCCCGTCATCGGCACGGTGATACGCGAGTTTCTGCCCTGGCACCAGATCATGAATTTCCTGGAAGCCGTGGTGCGCGTGTACAACCGCTACGGCCGCCGCGACAACATCTACAAGGCCCGCATCAAGATCCTGGTGAAGGCCGAAGGCCAGCGCTACATCGACGACGTCGAAGCCGAGTACAAGCAGATCGTCGAGCACGACGGCGGGCCGCACACCATCACGCAGGAAGAGCTTGACCGCGTGACGGCCTCTTTCGTTCCGCCCACGCTCAACTGCGACCGCAAGAGCGCCGACGCCAAGATCGCCAACATCCTGCGCGCCGCCGCCGAGGACGACGTGGAATTCGGCCGCTGGCTGCAGCGCAACGTGGCGCCGCACCAGAACCCCGACCTGCGCGCCGTGACCCTGTCCTTCAAGCGCCTGGGCCAGGCCCCCGGCGACGCGACGGCCGACCAGCTCGACATCGCCGCCGACCTGGCCGACCAGTTCAGCGCCGGCGAGTTGCGCGTCACGCACGACCAGAACCTGCTGCTGCCCTGGGTGCGCTGCGACGAATTGCCCGAGCTCTGGCGCGCCGCCCGCAAGGCCGGCTTCGCCAAGCCCAACATCCACCTGCTGACCGACATGATCGCCTGCCCCGGCGGCGATTTCTGCTCGCTGGCCAATGCGCGCTCCATCCCCATCGCCGAAGCCATCACCGAGCGCTACCAGGACATGGACGAGCTGCACGACCTGGGCGAGATCGACCTGCACATCAGCGGCTGCATCAACTCCTGCGGCCATCACCACAGCGGCCACATCGGCATCCTGGGCGTCGACAAGGACGGCCTGGAGTGGTACCAGGTCTCGCTGGGCGGCTCCGACGGCTCCACGCTGAGCGGCACCCCGGTGCCCGGCAAGGTCGTGGGCCCCTCGTTCACGGGCGCCGAAGTGCCCGAAGTCATTGAAGCGCTGCTCGACACCTACCGCCAGCTGCGCGAGGACGGCGAAACCTTCATCGCTACCTTCCGCCGCATCGGCATCGAGCCCTACAAGGCCGCCGCCAAGGCCGCGCGCTTTGCCCCCAACACCGTCGCGCACTGAGCACGGAAAGGAATCACGATGAAATTACTGCCTTTCAGCGAACAAAGCGGCGCCGAAGAACCCGGCATCCTGGTCCTGGCAAACGATGCCGATCCCTTCGAGGCCGCGTTGGACGGGGTCAAGCGCATCGACCTGCACTTCCCGAAATTCACCGACGGCCGCGCCTTCAGCCAGGCTTTCCTGCTGCGCCGCCGCCGCGAGTTCAAGGGTGAGATCCGCGCCACCGGCGACGTGCTGGTGGACCAGCTCGCGCAAATGGAGCGCAGCGGCTTTGACACCGCGGTGCTGCGCGCCGACCAGGACATGGCCGTCGCCGAGCGTGTGCTGGCGTCCTACCCCGGTTACGGCGTCGGCAAATACCAGGGCGATGCGGTCGATGTGCAACCCCACTTCAAGGAAGCGGCTGCCGCCTGAACACCATGAGCCTCGACCTTGCAAAGATCAACGCGGAACTCGGCCACAACGCGCAGGGCCTGGTGGGCTGGGCCGTGGGACTGGGCCGGCCCGCCATCGTCACCACCAACTTCCGCCCCTTCGAGGCGGTGATACTGCACATGGTGACGCGCGCCAATCCCCGCGTTCCCGTGGTCTGGATGGATAACGGCTACAACACCGAGGCCACCTACCGCTTCGCCGATGAAGTGACCAGGCTGCTCAAGCTGGACCTGCATATTTACCTGCCGCGCCGCTCCCGCGCGCATCGCGAGGCCGTGGAAGGCCCGACCCCGGCGCTGGACGATCCACGCCATGCGGCCTTCACGGAAGAAGTGAAACTCGAGCCATTTTCCCGCGCCCTGCGTGAAACCGCGCCCCAGGTGTGGTTCACGGCCTTGCGCGCCACCGACACCGCGGTGCGCGCCCAGATGGACCCGGTCAGTGTGAACCCCGACGGCCTGATCAAGGTCGCGCCGCTGCTGCACTGGTCGTCCAAGGACCTGTACCAGTACTGTGAAATCAACGGCCTGCCCAACAACTTCGACTATGTGGACCCGACCAAGGGCGAGGACAACCGCGAATGCGGCCTGCACCTCGCGCACTGACGGCTCTTCCCCCAATCCCATGAACGCCCGCATCATTCCCATCAAGGAAATCTCCGCATGAACGCCCGCGCCGAACCCGAACTGCTCGCCAAACTGAGCAACTCCCACCTCGACGCGCTGGAAGAAGAAACCATCTTCATTCTTCGTGAGGTGGCGGCCGCCTTCGAGCGCCCCGCCCTGCTGTTTTCGGGCGGCAAGGATTCGCTGGTGATGCTCAAGTGCGCCGAGAAAGCCTTCGGCGTGGGCCGCATCCCCTACCCGCTCTTGATGATAGACACCGGCCACAACTTCCACGAAGTGACCGACTTCCGCGACCTGCGCGCCAAGGAACTGGGCGCCGAGCTGATCGTGCGCAACGTCGAGGATTCGATGAAACGCGGCACCGTGCGCCTGGCCCATCCCGGCGAGTCGCGCAATGTGCACCAATCGGTCACCCTGCTAGAAGCCATCGACGAGTTCCGCTTTGACGCGCTGATAGGCGGCGCGCGGCGCGACGAGGAAAAAGCGCGCGCCAAGGAGCGCATTTTTTCGCACCGCGACAGCTTCGGCCAGTGGCAACCCAAGGACCAGCGTCCCGAACTCTGGACGCTGTTCAATACCCGGCTGCAGCCCGGCGAGCACTTTCGCGTGTTCCCGATCTCCAACTGGACCGAACTCGACGTGTGGCAGTACATCGAGCGCGAAAAAATCGCGTTGCCTTCGCTCTACTACGCGCACCAGCGCAAGGTGGTCGAGCGTAAAGGCCTGCTGGTGCCGGTGACGGAACTCACACCCGCGCGCGACGGCGAACAGGTGGTTGAAAAGACCGTGCGTTTTCGCACCGTCGGCGACATCACCTGCACCTGCCCGGTGGACAGCCCGGCCGCCACGGCCGCCGAAATCGTGATCGAAACGCTGGCCGCCGACGTGAGCGAACGCGGCGCCACGCGCATGGACGACAAGACGTCCGATGCCTCGATGGAAAAGCGCAAGAAAGACGGGTATTTCTGATGAGCAATAACACCACCGTTCAGGCTGAGCTTGTCGAAGCCCGGCCAGACCCTTCGACAGGCTCAGGGCAATCGGATATCAAATCCGCGCTGAAATTCATCACCTGCGGCTCGGTTGACGACGGCAAGAGCACGCTGATCGGCCGCCTGCTGGTAGACAGCCGCGCGGTGCTGCAGGACCACCTGGCCGGCGTGCAGCGCGGCGGTGAGACCGACCTGGCGCTGCTGACCGACGGCCTGTCGGCCGAGCGCGAGCAGGGCATCACCATCGACGTGGCCTACCGCTATTTCGCCACCGAAAGCCGCAAGTTCATCATCGGCGACGCGCCCGGCCACGAGCAGTACACCCGCAACATGGTGACGGCCGCCTCCAGCGCCGACGCCGCCGTGGTGCTGGTGGACGCCACCAAGCTCGACTGGAAAAACCCCGCGCTTGAGTTGCTGCCGCAAACCCGCCGCCATTCGCTGCTGGTCAACCTGCTGCGCGTGCCGTCCATCGTGTTCGCGGTGAACAAGCTCGATGCGGTGGAAGACCCGACGCAGGCCTTCAACAACATCGCCGCGGCGCTGACCGCATTCGCCCAGGCCGCGCGCATCCCGGTGAAAGCGACCGTGCCGCTGTCGGCCCTCAAGGGCTACAACGTGGTCGACGCCAAGCCGGGCTGGTGCGGCTATGAAGGCCTGTCGCTGCTGCAGCTGCTGGAGCACCTGCCCGCCACGGCCGCCGAAAGCACCGAGGCCTTTTCGTTTCCGGTGCAGTGGGTCGAGAAATTCTCGTCCTCATCCGACACCTCGCAGGGCCGCCGCGTCTTCTGGGGCCGCGTGGCCACCGGCGGCGTGCAACCCGGCCAGAGCGTCACCATCCTCCCCGGCGGCAAGACGGCGGTGGTGGCCCAGGTGCTGGACCACACGCGCCAGCCCAGGATCATCCTGGCCGGCCACAGCGCGGGCATCGTGCTGGACCGGGAAGTGGACGTGTCGCGCGGCGACTGGCTGCTGGCGGTGGACACTTTCGAGCCCTCGCGCGAGATCTCGGCCACGGTGGCCTGGATGGACGACGAGCCGCTGGTCGCCGGGCGCGTCTACTGGGCGCTGCACGGCCACCGCTGGGTCAAGGCCAAGGTCAAGCGCATCGTGCACAAGCTCGACGTGAACACCCTGGCCGAAGAAGACGCCAGCGAGCTGCCGCCCAATGCCATAGGCCACATCGAACTGAGCCTGCAGGAGCCGCTGGCCACCCTGCCGTATGCGCGTTCGCGCATCCTTGGCTCGCTGGTGCTGGTGGATACCGCCTCGCACCGGACCTCGGGTGCCTTGCTGGTGATTTGAGCCGGCCTTCATGCGGGGCGCACGGCGCTTCGCATTCTTCATAACCCTGTTGGCGGAAACCTCTTAAAATCAAGGGTTTCCACCGATTAGCCTACAAAAACATGACTCACATCGTCTCCGAATCGTGCATCCGCTGCAAATACACCGACTGTGTGGACGTCTGCCCGGTGGACTGCTTCCGCGAAGGCCCCAACATGCTGGTAATCGATCCGGACGAATGCATAGACTGCGCCGTCTGCATCCCCGAGTGCCCGGTCAACGCCATCTACGCCGAGGAAGACGTGCCGGCCGACCAGATCGCCTTCATCAAACTCAATGTCGAATTGAGCCGCGCCGCGGGCTGGAAAAGCATCACCAAACGCAAGGACGCCCTGCCGGACGCCGAGGAATGGAAAGACAAGACGGGCAAACTGTCCGAACTGATCCGTTAATCCGGCTCGTCCGGCTTATCCTCCGGCCCAGGGCCGCCGGCACCCGGCCCTTGCCGGGCCGCCCCACACATCACACAGTGCGCCAGGAACCATGGAACTTCAACTGAACCAGGAAGTGATCAACACCGCAGCCGAACATGACGGCCCCATCGAAACCGATGCGGTGATTGTGGGTGCGGGGCCCGTGGGCCTGTTCCAGGTGTTTGAGCTGGGCCTGCTGGAGATCAAGGCCCACGTGATTGACTCGCTGGCCTACCCCGGCGGCCAGTGCATCGAGCTCTACCCCGACAAGCCGATTTACGACATTCCCGCCGTGCCCGTGTGCACCGGCAGGGAGCTGACCGACAACCTGCTCAAGCAGATCGAGCCTTTCGGCGCGACCTTTCATTTCGGCCAGGAAGTCAGTGTGGTCGAAAAACAGCAGGACGGCCGCTTCTTCGTCGAAACGTCCAAGGGCACGCGCTTTCTGGCCAAGACGATTTTTATCGCGGCCGGCGTGGGCGCCTTCCAGCCCAAGCTGCTGCGCGTGGATGGCCTGGACCAGTTCGACGAGAGCCAGCTGTTTTACCGCGTGAAGAACCCCGCCGACTTTGCCGGCAAGAACCTCGTGATCGTGGGCGGCGGTGATTCGGCGCTTGACTGGGCGCTGAACTTTGTCGCCGAAGGCCCGAACAAGGCCGAGAGCGTGATCCTGATCCACCGCCGCGATGGCTTCCAGGCGGCGCCCGCCAGCGTGGCCAAGATGCGTGAACTGTGCGACGCCTATGAGATGCAATTCATCGTGGGCCAGGTCACCGGTTACGAAGAAAAAGAAGGCAGGCTGACCGGCGCCAAGGTCACCGGCTCCGACGGCGTGACGCGCGTGGTGCCGCTGGACGTGCTGCTGGTGTTTTTCGGCCTGTCGCCCAAGCTCGGGCCCATCGCCAACTGGGGCCTGGACATCGAGCGCAAGCAACTCAAGGTGGACACCGAAAAGTTTTCCACCAACGTTCCGGGCATCTTCGCGGTGGGCGACATCAACACCTATCCCGGCAAGAAAAAGCTGATCCTGAGCGGCTTCCACGAATGCGCGCTGGCGGCCTTTGGCGCGGCGCCGCTGATCTTCCCGGACAAAAAAATCCATCTGCAATACACCACGACCAGCCCGAAGCTGCACAAGGTGCTCGGGGTCGAATCGCCGGTATTTGACGACTGAGCCGGTTTATTTAATGCTCCCGCCCGAAAGCCCGCCCTTGCGCGGGCTTTTTGCCGTCAGGCGGGCGGCGGAGCACCAGCCGGATCCAGCGGCGCGAGCAAAGCCTGCAAGTCCTCGGGCGTGAACTTGCCGGCCCCTTCGCCGTCGCTTCCGAGCACGCCCTCGGCCAGGGCCGCCTTGCGGGCCTGCAGCTCCAGCATGCGCTCCTCGATGCTGCCTTCCACCACCAGTTTGTAGACAAACACCGGCTGGTCCTGGCCGAGGCGGTGCGCGCGTGCCGTGGCCTGGGCCTCGACCGCCGGGTTCCACCAGGGATCGACGTGGATCACGGTGTCGGCCGCGGTGAGGTTGAGGCCCACGCCGCCGGCCTTCAGGCTGACCAGCAGGATGGGCACGGTTTTAGACTGGAATTTGCGCACCAGCGCGCCGCGCTTTTGCGGCGAGGTGTCGCCCGTCAGCGAAAGCCAGGGCAGCTGCAGCGCGTCAAGCTCGGCCTCAATCAGCGACAGCATGCCGGTGAACTGCGAAAACACCAGCACGCGCCGGCCCTCGGCGACCAGCTCGGGCAGCATGCCCCGCAGCAGTTCGAGTTTGGCGCGCGGCATGGTTCTGACCGGCTTCACGCCTTTGACCAGGTAAGGGTCGCAGCAGACCTGGCGAAGCTTGAGCAAGGCATCCAGGATGGTGATCTGTCCGCCGGCAAAGCTGTTGCGTGCCAGCAACCGGCGCACCTGGATGTCTGCTGCCACCCGCACGCTTTCATATAGCTCACGTTGCCGGCCCTGCAGCTGCACGCGCTTGATGACTTCCGTGCGGGGCGGCAGTTCGGCGGCGACGTCTTCCTTGCGCCGGCGCAGGATGAAAGGGCGCACACGCTGCGCCAGCAACTGGGCGCGCAGTGTTTCGCCATTGGTCTCTATCGGCTTGCGCCACAGGCGCGCGAAGCCACGCGCATCGCCCAGGAAGCCGGGCATCAGGAAATCAAACTGCGCCCAGAGTTCGCCCAGGTGATTTTCCAGCGGCGTGCCCGTCAGGCACAGACGGTGGCGCGCATGCAGTCGGCGCAGGGCGCGCGCGCTACGGCCCGCGGCGTTCTTGACCCACTGCGCTTCATCGAGGATCAGCAAGTGAAACTGCTGGCGCTCCAGCACCTCCACGTCGCGCCACAGCAGCGGGTAGGTCGTCAGCACCAGGTCGTGGTCGGCCATACGTGAAAACGCCGCATCCCGGCCGGTGCCCTGCAAGACCAGCAAGCGCAGGCCGGGCGCCATGCGGGCGGCCTCGGCCTGCCAGTTGAAGACCAGCGAGGTCGGCACCACCACCAGCGAAGGCAGCGTCATGCGGCCGGCCTGCTTTTCAAGCAGCAGGTGCGCCAGGGCCTGCGCCGTCTTGCCCAGGCCCATGTCGTCGGCCAGGATGCCGCCCAGCTGCTGCGCGCGCAGGTATTGCAGCCAGGCCAGGCCCTCCAACTGGTAGGGCCGCAAGGTCACGCCCAAGCCCGTGGGCGCCTGCACCGGCTGCGGCGCGCCCGCCTGTTGCAGCCGCGTTGCCAGCGTGCGCAGCCCGGCGTCGCCCTGCCACTGCCAGGCACCTTGCAAGCCGGCGCGCCCTGCCCCGGTGTCCAGTGCGTCCAGTCGCCAGGCGTCCCAGGGCGACAGCCGTAGCGGACCTTCAGCCTGCACGCGCTGCGGATCGGTCAGCAAATCGAGCATGGCGCCCACAATCGCTTTGAGCAAGGCGGCCGGCGCCTCGATGCGCTTGCCGCCTGGCGCGCGCAGCAGGATCACGGCGGTGTCGTCCATCGCGAAGACCTGGCGCGCATTGAGCCAGCGCGGGTCGCGCCGCAACAGATCGGCCAGCATGGGGGCCAGGTCCAATATCTGGCCGTCTACCTCCACGCCCAAAGTCAGCAGCCAGGAGCCTTCACGTGCCGGCAGACCCAGGGCTGCCACGGCGCGCGCGCGGCCGCGCAGGGGCGCCGCCACCTCCTTGCCCAGCACCTCGCCGGTGTCCGGGCTGACGATGAGGCGCCAGGCGTCCACCGGCACGCTCTCATGCGCAAAGCCCGGCCGCACGACAACGGCCCAGCCCTGGGCTTGCAGGGCGGGCAGTTGGTCGGCCCAGAAATCGCCGAAAAAATCTTCCTGCAGCAGCGACCACAGGTGCTCGTGGCCGGTGGCAGCCTCGTCGCTGCGCCACTGGAGCGTGTCGGCCGGCACCGGGTAAAGGCCCAGGGTCCAGAGACTGTCCAGCGCCTCGGCCTCGGCCACCAGATCGCGCTGCAGGAGGACGTCCCTCCCCTGCGCGTCCGTCACGGCCTGGGTCAATGCGGCGCGGCTGTTGAGCACCGTCTTGGGGGCCGGCGCTTCCCAGTAGAGGCCGCCGTCGCTGGAATAAGTCCAGTCCACGCGCGCCACCGTGACGCTGTTGCCGCGCGGGCCGAAGGGCCCGCTGGGTTTCATGCCCAGCAAGCCGTCGCCGCGCGTGAGGGTCTGCAGGGTCAGGCGCGGACGAAAGCGGCCCGGCACCGGGGGCACGGGCTTCACCGCGGCCATGGCGTGTGTCGGCAAAAATTCATGAGCCCGATTGTCCACGCGGCCCGTGGAATACATGGCCGCCCCAGCAAAATCCCGGAATGAATCCGCCTACAATTTGCGCAGTGCCCGCAAGGGTGCTTTCGCTGGGGGTGTTGCTGTGGTTCGCAAGCGCGGACGGCGGCGGCTGAGAAAGTCCCTTTGAACCTGATTGAGGTAATCCTCGCGCAGGGAAGCATGTTCCACAGGCCCGCTGTTCCGGCGGGCTTCAGGCAGGCCGACCTCGCATTGACGACGACCGGAACTGCTGATGACCACTTCTTCCACCCCTTCCACTTCTGCCGCCGCGGGCAACACCGCACTCGCGCCACTGCCCGCAGGCGAGCGCCTGTTCGGCTGGAGCGACCATGCCGCGCTCTGGCTCAGCCTGGGCGTGGGCCTGCTGGTGATGCAGATAGGCGCCTACCTCGTGCCGGCCCTGGGCACGCGAACGGCGCTGGCGGTGATCGTCTGCGGCTCCATCCTGGGCGCGGGCCTGCTGGCCTGGACGGCCAAGATCGGCTGCGACAGCGGGCTCTCCAGCGCCGGCCTGATGCATGCCACCTACGGCAGCAGCTTTGCGCGCCTGCCGGTGCTGCTCAACATCGTGCAGCTGATTGGCTGGACCACCTTCGAGCTGGTGGTGATGCGCGACGGGACGATGGCCATCGCGCGCGAGTCCGGCAGCTTCGCGGGCGCCCTGTGGCCTGTTCTGGCCACGCTGCTGTGGGGCGCAGTGCTGCTGGCGCTGCTGTCGGGCTCCATGGTCAAGCTGGTGCGCAAATTCATAGGCCGCTACGGCCTGCCGCTGGTCATCGCCTCGCTGCTCTGGCTGAGCTGGCAGTTCCTGGCCAAGGCCAATGCACAAGGCCTGGGCACGCTGTGGAACCGGCCCGGCGACGGCGGCATGAGCACGCTGTCAGCGCTGGACCTGGTGATCGCGATGCCGGTCTCCTGGCTGCCGCTGGTGGCGGATTTTGCGCGCCACGGGCGTGACGGCAACAGCGCTCTGCGCGGCACCTGGCTGGGCTATGCGGTGGCCAACATCTGGTGTTATGCGCTGGGCGTGCTGGTGGCGATCACCGCACCCAGCACCGACCTGGTTGCCGCGCTGCTGTTGGCGCAAGGCGGGCTGATCGCGCTGGGGCTGATTTTGATCGATGAGGTGGACAACGCCTACGGCGACCTGTATTCAGGCTCGGTGGCCGGCCACAGCCTGAAGCCGGCCTGGAGCGTACGCCGCTGGGGCGTGGGGCTGGCCCTGCTGTGCATCGCGCTGGCGCTGGTGCTGCCCATGCACAGCCTGGAGCCCTTCCTGCTGATGCTCAGCTCGGTGTTCGTGCCCTTGTACGGCGTGATCCTGGCGCGGCTGGCCGGAACGCCTCACATCGCTTCACTGGTGGCCGAACGCAAGGTGAATGCCAGCGCCGTCGCCATCTGGCTGATGGGCATTGCCTGCTACCACCTGTGCGCGAAATTCGCGCCCGACTGGGGCGCCGCATTGCCGACGCTTGTCTTGACCTTTGCCTTGGCGCGCCTGACCCGCGCCGGCCATACCGGTATTACCGCAGCGGCTTGAGCCGCATCGCGATGGGCGCGTGGCCGTGGTTCAGCGGCCCGCTGCCTGCGCCGGTGCGCACGCGCGCGCCGGCTTCCAGTGCCGCGCGCACATAGTCGCGCGCCAGCTGTACGGCTTCCAGCAGGGGCTTGCCGAGCGCCAAATGCGCCGCGATCGCGGACGACAGCGTGCAGCCGGTGCCATGGGTGTTGGGGCTGGGAATTCGCGGCCCGCGCATCCAGTGCAACTCGCCGCTTTGCGTCGCCAGCAGGTCACTCACCACGTCGCCGGGCAGGTGCCCGCCCTTGAGCAGCACGGTGCGCGCGCCTTTGGCAAGCAGCTCCTGCGCGGCGGCCTGCATGGCCTGCTCATTGGCCAGCGGCCGCCCCACCAATAGCGAAGCTTCATCGAGGTTGGGCGTGACCACGATGGCGCGCGGAAACAGCTCGCGCACCAGCACCGCGATCGCCGGGTTGTCGATCAGCACCGCGCCGCTGGTCGCCACCATGACCGGGTCCAGCACCACGTTGCGCAACGCATGGCGGTCAATCGCCTCGGCCACCGTCCGCACGATGTCGGGTGCGTGCAGCATGCCAATTTTGACGGCGTCCGCGCCTATGTCTTCGATAACGGCGTCAATCTGGTCGCTCAGCATCTGCGGCGGCACGCCGTGGATGGCGCGCACCCCGCGCGTGTTCTGGGCCGTCAGCGCGGTGATAGCCGTCATGCCGTAACAGCCCAGCGCGGCGAAGGTTTTCAGGTCGGCCTGGATGCCGGCCCCGCCGCCGCTGTCGGAACCTGCGATGCTCAACACGCGGGGGTATTCGTAGTCAAAATTGTTGTCGGCCATGGATCCAGTCATTCGTTTTTCGCGGCCTTCTGCTGGTCGCACAAGGCTCTGAGGGTGGTTGCGGCGGCCCACGGGTCGTCGGCCGCGCACAGCGCGCTGACCACAGCCAGTCCGTCGGCACCCGCGCGCAACACAGCGCGCGCATTGCTCGCATGAATGCCGCCAATCGCCACCAGCGGCAAGGGCGTGGCGGCCCGCACCACGGCCAGGCCTTCCAGGCCCCAGGGATCCTTGGTGTCGGTTTTGGTGGGCGTCGAAAAAATCGGGCTCACGCCGAGGTAGTCGACCGGCAGCGCCGCGCTTTGCTGCACGTCTTCGAGGGACTCCACTGACCAGCCGATAAAAACCCCGGGCGGCAACAGCTTGCGCGCCTCGTCCGCCGGCAGGTCGTTCTGGCCCAGGTGGACGCCGTCGGCGCCGCAGGCCAGCGCAATGTCGATGCGGTCGTTGATGACCAGCGGTATGCCCTGGGGCGCCAGCAGCGCTTTCAAAATCAGCGCCTGGGCCAGGAATTCACGCGTGCCCAGTTGCTTTTCGCGCAGCTGCACGCAGCTCACCCCGCCCTGCACGGCCGCCGCGACCACATCGGCCAGCGGCCGGCCGCGCATCAAGGCCTGGTCGGTGACCAGATAAAGCCGCAATACCTCGGGATTCATCCGCGCCACGCCTGCGCCCCTCATCCGTTCGCCACTTCCAGCTTCAGGCGGGCCGTGAACGTGGCTTTATCCAGAAGCTGCAGCTCATCGAGCAGTTGCACCGCCATGCTGCCCAGGCCGAGGCTGCGCGCCAGCGTTTTTTCCGCCGCCACTTCACCGGCCACGCCCAGGAAAGCCATGGCCGCCGTGGTGGCGCGCCAGGCATCGGGTTGCACGGCGCAAAACGCCCCCACAAGCGCGGTGGCCGAGCAGCCGACGCCTGTGATACGTGTCATCCAGGGATGGCCATTGGAAAGCCGGGCCCAGCGGCGTCCGGCGTCCAGGATGTGGTCGGTCTCGCCGCTCACGCAGACCACGCCTTCGGTGCGCGAGGCCAGCGCCCGGGCGGCGTCCAATGCATCACCGGCCGCTGCACTGCTATCAACACCGCGCGTTTTCACGGCAAGGCCGGCCGTGCTCATGATTTCCGAGCCGTTGCCGCGAATCACCGTTGGGCTGGCAACGGCAAGCAGACTCGCCAATGCGGCATTGCGGTAAGGCGTCGCGCCGGCGCCCACCGGGTCGAGCACGCTGGGAATCCCGCGTGCCGTGGCGGCCGCCAAAGCCAGCTTCATGCTTTCCACCCAGTACGGATCCAGCGTGCCGATGTTCAGCACCAGGGCCTGGGCGATGCCTGCCATCTCGCGCACCTCTTCATGCGCATGCGCCATGACGGGCGAAGCGCCCGCCGCCAGCAGCACGTTGGCGTTGAAGTTGATCACCACCAGGTTGGTGATGCAATGCACCAACGGTGAACGTTCGCGAACCGCCGCGAGGTCCGACCAGAGATCTGCAACTGAAAGCGTGGAAGCCATGGGTTCCTTGGGGAATCGCGGTGCGGCGGGAGTGGGAGTGTGCCTGCCGGCACATGATGACGACGGAAGATACGCGGCCAATTATCGCGGAACACGCCCAAAGAAAAAGCCCGCGGTCTGGTGGACAGCGGGCTTTTCGGGGTGCCTGTTCGGCTTTGTTCTTGGCTCCTCAACCTGGGCTCGAACCAGGGACCTACGGATTAACAGTCCGGCGCTCTACCAACTGAGCTATTGAGGAATACAGCCTTAGATTATAGCGTCAATTTTTCCGCTTTTTAAGCCCGCGCTGTTTCCTTGCATAACTTCCTCCCACCGAACGGCGCAGGCAGCGCCGGCCACGCGGCAAAATACCACGACCGCTTGCTTCAAGCCCTTGCTTGATGGACGTAAGATGCTCTCAAACTCATAGCAAAATACATGGCGACCAATCTCATCATGGCGCGGTGGTCCGCCGGCGGAATCCACTCGGCTACCATGTGCGCATGCCATTCACGGCCCGCCTTCATCGCTTCATGCCAATTCGCTTTTAAGCATGGCAAAACTCCCGCACCCCGTCCCCTGGCTTGCCGCCGGTGAAAACTTCCCCCCGCTGGAAGATGCCTGGGGCCACCACGACCCGGCACCGGGGCTTTTGGCGGCCGGCGCGGCGCTGGATGTGCCCACGCTGATCGAGGCGTATTCACACGGGATTTTCCCGTGGTTCAGCCTGGGCCAGCCACCGCTGTGGTGGAGCCCCGATCCCCGCATGGTCCTGCAAACGCGACATTTCAAACTGCATCGCTCGCTGCGTAAAACCCTTACCCACTTCCAGGCGCAGTCCGGCTGCGAAGTCCGCTTTGACAGCGCCTTCGAGCACGTCATCAACGCCTGTGCCAGCAAGCCGCGCGCCGGCCAGCCGGGCACCTGGATTGTTCCCGACATGGTGCAGGCTTACGACAAGCTCCACAGAGAGGGTCATGCCCACAGCGTCGAGACCTGGGTGAACGGCGAACTGGTGGGAGGCCTCTACTGCGTCAACCTGGGCCGCATGGTGTTTGGCGAGTCGATGTTCGCCCACCAGACCGACGCCTCCAAGATCGCGCTGGCGGCCCTGGTGGCTTTTTGCCGCGCCCACGAGGTTGACGTGATCGATTGCCAGCAAAATACCCGGCACCTGGCATCGCTGGGCGCGGGCGAGATCAGCCGGGCGGAATTTGTCGCCCACCTTGCCCGGAACGTGGACAAAACCGCACCCTCCTGGCAGTTCAAACCCGTATACTGGAATCAGCTTCTAACGACGGGAATGCCAGACCTACCGTGACGCACCTCAAAGACCTGCCCCTGCAAACCTTGCAGTTTTATGCAACGGCGCCCTACCCCTGCAGCTACCTGCCGGGCAAACAGGCCCGCTCGCAGGTCGCCACGCCCAGCCACCTGATTCACAACGACGCGTATTCGGACCTGGTGACCAACGGCTTCCGGCGCAGCGGCATGTTCACTTACCGCCCCTACTGCGATGGCTGCCAGGCCTGCGTGCCGCTGCGGGTGCCAGTCAATCTCTTCAGCCCCGACCGCAGCCAGCGCCGCGCATGGAGCCGGCACCAGACGCTGCACGCCCGCATTCTCAAACTCTGCTTCTTGCCCGAGCACTACCAGCTCTACCTGCGCTACCAGAACGGCCGCCACGCGGGCGGCGGCATGGACCACGACAGCATCGACCAATACACGCAATTCCTGCTGCAAAGCCGCGTCAATTCGCGCTTGGTGGAGTTTCGCGAAACCCTTCCCAACGGCGAGCCCGGCGCGCTCAAGATGGTCTCCATCCTGGATGTGCTGGAGGACGGCATTTCAGCGGTCTATACCTTTTACGAACCAGACGCACGCGCGAGTTACGGCAACTACAGCGTGCTGTGGCAAATCGAGCAGGCCCGGCGCCTTGATCTGCCTTACGTTTACCTCGGGTACTGGATCGCTGAAAGCCCGAAGATGAACTACAAGGCAGGGTTCAAGCCCAATGAAGTGCTTGTGGATGGCCGCTGGGTGCTTTCCGCAGCGCCTTCGGCTGGCTCCGCGGGCGGCACCAGCGACAGCTCCGACCAGGCTTAGGCCCCGAGGTTCCGCGCCAGCATCAGGCGCACTTGCATTTCACAGTGTAAAATTTGCAGCAGAAAGCCTGCACATGAAAAAGCCCGACTCCGCCCTTCCCGCCACACCGACCGTTCAGGTCATTGAGCGGATGTTCACGCTGCTGGAAATCCTGGCAAATCGCGAGGAAGCGCTCTCACTCAAGGAGATCAGTGAAAAGTCGGGCCTGCATCCCTCAACCGCGCACCGCATCCTGAACGACCTTGCTACCGGCCGCTTTGTCGATCGTCCCGCCGCCGGCAGCTATCGGCTGGGCATGCGCCTTCTGGAGTTGGGCAACCTCGTCAAGGCGCGCCTGGACGTGCGCGATGCGGCGCTCATTCCCATGCGCGAACTGCACAAGATCACCCAGCAGCCGGTGAACCTGAGCATGCGCCAGGGCGACGAGATTGTTTATGTGGAGCGTGCGTACAGCGAGCGCTCCGGCATGCAGGTGGTGCGCGCCATAGGCGGCCGTGCGCCGCTGCATTTGACGTCGGTGGGCAAGCTGTTTCTGGCGTTTGACGAACCGCAACGCCTGCGCACCTATGCAACCCGCACCGGGCTTTCGGGCCAGACGCGCAACAGCATCACGCAGTTGCCGGTGCTGGAACGCGAACTGTCCAAGGCGCGCCAATACGGCATCGCACGCGACAACGAAGAACTGGAGTTGGGGGTACGCTGCATGGCCGCCGGTATCTATGACGACCAGAACAAGCTGATAGCGGGCCTGTCTATCTCTGCACCGGCGGACCGGCTTGACGAGCATTGGCTGCCCAAGTTGCAGGCAACGGCCAATGAGATTTCAGCCGCGCTGGGCTACAGGCCCAAGTAAAAAAAGCGGCACTTTTTCAGGGGCGGCACCGCCGCGCGGGCAATGGTCAGCCGTTGACCTGCTTGGCGGAAGCGCTGATGTTGACCTTGCGCTCGATGCTCACCGGGTTGGCTTCCACCCAGCGGCGCACGCGCTCGGCATCACCGAGGCGGCTCAGCTTGCCAGCGGAATCCAGGAACACCATGATCAGCTTGCGACCCGCGATTTTGGTCTGCATGACCAGGCACTGGCCGGCTTCGGAGATGTAGCCGGTTTTTTGCAAGCCGATGTCCCATTCCGGGTTCTTCACGAGGCGATTCGTGTTGTTGTACTGCAGCGTGCGGCTGCCGACCGCCACCTGGTAACCGGTGGACGTAGAGAGTTCACGCAGCATGGGGTCGCCATGGGCGGCGTTGACCAGCGTCGCCAGGTCCTGCGCGCTTGACTGGTTGCGGCTGGAAAGACCGGTAGGCTCCACGTAACTTGTGTCCGTCATGCCCAGCATCTTGGCCTTGGCATTCATCAGACTCACAAAGGTGGCCAGCCCGCCCGGATAGGTACGGCCCAGGGCGTGCGCCGCGCGGTTCTCGCTGGACATCAGGGCCAGGTGCAGGAGTTCGCCGCGGGTCAGCGTGGTGCCGACCTTGAGACGCGAGCTGCTGCCCTTTTCGGTGTCCACGTCGTCTTGCGTCACGGTGATTTGCTCGTCCATCGGCAGCTTGGCGCCGCTGATGATCACGCCGGTCATCAACTTGGTGAGGGATGCGATCGGCAGCACCGCGTGGTCGTTTTTGCTGAACAGGACTTCACGCGTATCCTGGTCAATCACCAGCGCCACGCTGGACTTGAGCTCCAGCGGATCCTGCGCGCTGTGCAAGCCGGCGATCTGGCCGAAAGAAGGTTTGGCAGGCACGAAGGCCCGGATGATGCTGCCGCGGCGCTGCTTTGTGCCTGCAACAAAACGTACGGTCTTGCGCGTTGCGACAACCTTTTTGGCACCCGACGCCTTAGAAGACGCGTGCTGCTTTTTGACAATGGTGTTCTTGGCGGCCGCCGCGTTCGCGGCGGGTACGGCAAAGGCGGCTGCCAGAGCCACGAATCCAACGATTTTTAATGCGCGATTGAAAATCTGATGAGACATGGTGGTCTTGCCTGCGTGGGATTGCAATGAATGGGATGGCTGGAGTGTATACAAATAGAAAAAGTCACGCAATATCAAAAACTTGCGTGACTTTCCTAAAAACACACTCACTTTGGGGCGGTTTTACCACTCAAAACGACTATTTGCACCCAGACCCAACGCTAAGTCGTTGAATATAAAGAAGTTTATTTCCCGACTTGTTACATTATCCCTGCGCAGCCACCCGGTCAGCTTTACTTTGAAGTTTGTTCAGCGCACTCAAATAAGCTTTGGCCGACGCCACCACGATGTCCGGGTCCGCGCCCACGCCATTGACCACGCGCCCGCTGTTTTGCAGGCGCACCGTGACTTCTCCCTGGCTTTCCGTGGATCCGCTGATGGCGTTCACGGAGTACAGCACCATCTCCGCACCGCTTTTGACGTGTGACTCGATGGCTTTGAGGGAGGCGTCCACGGGGCCGTTGCCGTCCGACTCGCCTTTGACTTCCTTGCCGGCGACCGTGAACACGACGCTGGCCTGGGGGCGCTCGCCGGTCTCGCTGTGCTGCGACAGGGACACGAAACCGTACTGCTCGGTGGTGTGGGACGCGCTCTCGTCGCTGACCAGCGCCAGGATGTCTTCGTCAAAGATCTCGCTCTTGCGGTCCGCGAGTTCCTTGAATTTGGCGAACGCATTGTTGATGTCCGCCTCGCTTTCCATCGAAACGCCCAGTTCCAGCAGGCGCTGCTTGAAGGCGTTGCGCCCGCTCAGCTTGCCCAGCACGATCTTGTTGGCGCTCCAGCCCACGTCTTCGGCGCGCATGATCTCGTAGGTGTCACGCGCCTTGAGCACGCCGTCCTGGTGAATGCCTGAGGCATGGGCAAACGCGTTGGCGCCGACTACGGCCTTGTTCGGCTGCACCACGAAGCCGGTGGTCTGGCTCACCATGCGGCTGGCGGCCAGGATGTGCTGCGTGTCTATGCCGAGTTCAAGGCCGAAATAATCCTTGCGGGTTTTGACGGCCATCACCACCTCTTCGAGCGAGCAGTTGCCGGCGCGCTCACCCAGGCCGTTGATGGTGCATTCCACCTGCCGCGCGCCGCCGATTTTCACGCCGGCCAGCGAGTTGGCCACGGCCATCCCCAGGTCGTTGTGGCAATGCACCGACCAGACCGCTTTGTCGCTGTTGGGAATGCGTTCGCGCAGGTCTTTGATGAAGTTCCCGTAGAGCTCGGGAATGGCATACCCCACGGTGTCCGGCACGTTGATGGTGGTTGCGCCTTCCTTGATCACGGCTTCGAGCACGCGGCACAGGAAATCGGGATCGGAACGATAGCCGTCTTCGGGACTGAATTCGATGTCGTCCATCAGGTTTTTGGCAAAACGCACCGAGAGCTTCGCCTGCTCGAAGACCTGGTCGGGCGTCATGCGCAGCTTCTTTTCCATGTGCAAGGCGCTGGTCGCCAGGAACAGGTGCAAGCGCCCCGAGGCGGCAGGCTTCAAGGCCTCTGCGGCGCGGGAAATGTCCCTGTCATTGGCGCGCGCCAGCGAGCAGATGGTGGAGTCCTTGATGACTTCCGCGATGGCTTTCACACATTCGAAATCACCGTTGGAACTGGCGGCAAACCCGGCCTCAATCACGTCGACCTTCAGGCGCTCCAGCTGACGGGCAATCCGCAGCTTCTCATCTTTGGTCATGGAAGCGCCGGGCGATTGCTCGCCGTCGCGCAAGGTCGTATCGAAAATAATGAGTTTGTCCGTCATGTGGGGCTCCTGGCGCGCGGGGCGCTCTGTATTTTTTAAAGAGGCTTGAACCTGTCAAGGGCCAATGGTAGCAACGCCTGCGGGCTGGCCGGCCTTGCTGCGCTGCAGGCCCGAAACAATGGCCTTGAGCGATGCCGAGACGATGTTGCCGTCCATGCCGACGCCGAAAAGCGTCTGGTCGTTGATGCGCAGCTCCAGGTAGGCCACGGCCTGCGCGCCAGCCCCGGCGCCGATCGCATGCTCGTGATAGTCCAGCACGCGAATATTGTCGCCCGTCGCGGCGGCCAGGCCCGCCACAAAGGCGTCGATGGGGCCGGTGCCCGTACCTTCCACGGCGTGGCTGTCGCCGCCAAGCTGAACCTCAGCCTTGATATGGAAAGATTCGCCACCGGTTTTCCCGGTCTCTTGGATGACCAGCCGCTGCGGCGCTGCGATGGTCTGCACGCCGTATTCCCTCTCAAACAGCGCAAAGATGTCCTTGCCGGTCAGTTCTTTTCCTGTCGCGTCCATCACCGACTGCACTGCCTGGCTGAACTCGATTTGCAGGCGACGCGGGAGTTCAAGCCCGAATTCGTTCTCCAGCAGGTAGGCGATGCCGCCCTTGCCCGACTGGCTGTTGACGCGGATCACGGCCTCGTAGCTGCGGCCCAGGTCTTTCGGATCTATCGGCAGATAGGGCATGTCCCAAATGTCGCCCTCTTTGCGCGCGGCAAAGGCCTTCTTGATGGCATCCTGGTGCGAGCCCGAGAACGAGGTATAGACGAGGTCGCCCGCATAGGGATGGCGGGGATGCACGGGCAGCTGGTTGCAATGCTCCACCGTGCGGCGGATTTCATCGATTTCAGAGAAATCCAGCCCGGGCGACACGCCCTGCGTATAGAGGTTGAGCGCGATGTTCACCAGGTCCACGTTGCCGGTGCGCTCGCCGTTGCCGAAGAGGCAACCTTCAATCCGGTCGGCGCCCGCCATCAACGCCAGTTCGCCGGCCGCGGTGCCCGTGCCGCGGTCATTGTGGGGATGAACCGAAATCACGATGGCGTCGCGCCGGGCCAAATGGCGGTGCATCCACTCCATCATGTCCGCAAAAATATTCGGCGTGGAGTGCTCTACCGTCGACGGCAGGTTGATGATGCATTTGCGTTCGGGCGTCGGCTGCCACACTTCGGTCACGGCATCGACAACACGCTTGGAAAATGCCAGTTCGGTGCCCGACCACATCTCGGGTGAGTACTGGAAGGTCCACTGCGTTTCAGGCTGGCCGGCGGCCAGTTGCTGGAACAGGCGCGCATTGTCGGTCGCAAGCTTGACGATTTCGTCTTCATCCATGCCCAGCACCACGCGGCGCATGACGGGAGCAGTGGCGTTGTAGAGATGGACGATGGCTTTTTGGGCGCCCTTGAGAGATTCGAAGGTGCGGCGAATCAGCGGTTCGCGCGCCTGGGTCAGCACCTGGATCGTCACGTCGTCGGGGATCAGGTTGCCGTCGATGAGCTGACGGAGAAAGTCGAACTCGACCTGGGAGGCCGAAGGAAAACCCACTTCAATTTCCTTGAAGCCGATCTTCACCAGCGTGTGGAACATCCTCAGCTTGCGGGGAATGTCCATGGGTTCGATCAGCGCCTGGTTGCCGTCCCTCAGGTCCACGCTGCACCAGATGGGCGCGTGTGTCAGCACGGCGTCGGGCCATGTGCGGTCGGCCAGCCGGACCGGCGCGAAGGATTGGTATTTGCTGGAAGGTATTTTCAACATGGTCATTTGGTCAACCCCAAAGATTTCAAAAAAACCAGCAACCCAAAAACAAAAACGGCCCGTTGCTGGTGCAAACGGGCCGTTGAATCAGGTGTACGCGTGCGCTACCGTCTCCGCCCGTTGGCAGATAGCAGTAGTGCTAGCGAAATTCGTTTCATCAGGTCAATGTACCACAATTATTTGTGAAGGCCGCGTTCATCGGGTTCGTCGGTGGACGTCGAGATCACGCTGGTCTGCTGGCCCTTGGCCTTGCGCCAGCCGTAAACGGCGTAACCTGACAGGCCATACAGCACGAACAGGCCGAACATCACGGTCGGCGGATGGATGTTGATGACGGCAATCCCGAGCGCGATCAGTACGATGGCCGCGAAGGGCACGCTGCGCTTCATCTGCACGTCCTTGAAGCTGTAGAACGGGACATTGGTGACCATGGTGAGGCCTGCGTACAGGGTGAGGCCGAAGGTGATCCAGCGAACTTCCATTCCGCTGATGCCGGCGTCGGTCATCAGCCAGATAAAACCCGCCACCAATGCCGCTGCGGCCGGCGACGGCAGGCCCTGGAAGAAGCGCTTGTCGACCACCGCCGTGTTCACGTTGAAGCGGGCCAGGCGCAGCGCGGCGCAGGCGCAGTACACAAAAGCGCCTATCCAGCCCCAGCGTCCCAGGCTGGTCAGCGCCCAGACGTAGGCAATCAGGGCCGGCGCAGCGCCGAAAGACACCATGTCGGACAGCGAATCCATCTGCTCGCCGAACGCGCTTTGTGTATTGGTCATGCGGGCGACGCGGCCATCCAGGCTGTCGAGAATCATGGCGCAGAACACGCCGATGGCCGCCTGGTCGAATCGCCCGTTCATGGCCATGACGATGGCATAGAAGCCGCCAAACAAGGCGGCCAGCGTGAACAGGTTGGGCAGTATGTAGATGCCCTTACGGCGCTTGCGCATCACTACCGGCGGGTTGTTGCCCGTGGACTCTTCGCCATCATGCATAAAAATACTCCTGAAGCACAACTGGTGCGCGCACAGCTATTAAATTAAGTTCATAGCATCCAAGGACACCATCGAGGAGCCGGGCATGCCCGCCAAGGGCTTGCAATTGCCGGCTCAGGCGCCAAGGATACCAAGATCGAGGCCGCAATAAATTTTGCGTTACCTTCGCTCTTTTAAGCATGGCGCCATCAATAAAAAAGCCGCGCAGGAACTTTGCGCGGCTTTTTGCAGGACAAGGCCCTGAGCGGGCCCTGAAATCAGTTGCGAGTCTGGTCGACCAGCTTGTTTTTCGCGATCCAGGGCATCATGGCCCGCAGTTTTTCGCCGACGATTTCGATCTGGTGCTCGGAATTCAGACGGCGGCGGCTCAGCAGGGTTGGCGCGCCCGCCTGGTTTTCCAGCAGGAAGCTTTTGGCGTATTCACCGGTCTGGATGTCTTTCAGGCACTTGCGCATCGCGTCCTTCGTGGCCGACGTCACGATGTTCGGGCCGGTCACGTACTCGCCGTACTCGGCGTTGTTCGAGATCGAGTAGTTCATGTTGGCGATGCCGCCTTCATAAATCAGGTCGACGATCAGCTTGAGCTCATGCAGGCATTCGAAATAGGCCATTTCAGGCGCGTAACCGGCTTCCACCAGCGTTTCGAAGCCGGCCTTGATCAGCTCGACGGTGCCACCGCACAGAACGGCTTGCTCGCCGAACAGGTCGGTTTCGGTTTCTTCGCGGAAGTTGGTTTCAATAATGCCGGCTTTGCCGCCGCCATTGGCCATCGCATAGCTCAGGGCCAGGTCGCGGGCCTTGCCGGACTTGTCCTGGTGCACGGCGACCAGGTGAGGCACGCCGCCGCCCTGGCTGTAGGTGTTGCGCACCGTGTGGCCGGGGGCCTTGGGGGCGACCATCCAGACGTCCAGATCGGCACGCGGGATCACGGCACCGTAGTGCACGTTGAAGCCGTGGGCGAACACCAGGGAAGCGCCCTGCTTGATGTTGGGGGCCACGTCGTTCTTGTAGACAGCGCCGATTTGCTCGTCGGGCAGCAAAATCATGACCACGTCGGCGGCCTTGACCGCGTCCGCGACTTCAGCGACCTTGAGGCCGGCCTTTTCGACCTTGGGCCAGGAAGCGCCGCCCTTGCGCAGGCCGACAACTACCTTGACGCCGCTGTCGTTCAGGTTTTGTGCATGGGCATGGCCCTGGCTGCCGTAGCCGATGATGGCAACCGTCTTGCCCTTGATCAGGCTCAAATCACAATCTTTGTCGTAAAAAACTTTCATTTTTCTCTCCGGAATAGGTATTGGCGAAAATGCCCTTCGACAGGCTCAGGGCGAACGGTAACCGCATATCGCCACTCGAAAATCCGTTCGCGTTGAGCCTGTCGAAACGCGCGCACGGAAGACTTAAATCAAACCCGCAAGATACGCTCGCCGCGGCCTATGCCGCTGGAGCCGGTCCGCACCGTCTCCAGGATGGCGCTGCGGTCAATCGCCTCCAGGAAAGCGTCGTTCTTGGACTGGTCGCCGGTCAGCTCGATGGTGTAGCTTTTCTCGGTCACGTCGATGATTCGCCCGCGGAATATATCAGCCATGCGCTTCATCTCTTCACGCTCCTTGCCGACCGCGCGCACCTTGACCATCATGAGCTCGCGCTCGGTGTAGGCGCCTTCGGTCAGGTCAACCACCTTGACCACTTCGATCAGGCGGTTCAGGTGCTTGGTGATCTGCTCGATGACGTCGTCGGAACCGGTGGTCTGTATCGTCATGCGCGACAGGCTTGGGTCCTCGGTGGGGGCAACGGTCAGGCTTTCGATGTTGTAGCCGCGCGCCGAAAACAGGCCGACCACGCGGGAAAGAGCGCCCGGCTCGTTTTCCAGCAAAACTGCAATGATGTGTTTCATATGAAGATTCCTCTTTTCGCCGCCCTCCCCCGCGCACGGTAATGCGCAGGCTCGGCGGGCAATAGATTCGTCAGGTGACGGTGAATGAATGGGTGTGTGGCGACGCGGGGATCAGAGGTCTTCCGACCCCAGCAGCATTTCGGTAATGCCCTTGCCGGCCTGCACCATCGGGAACACGTTTTCGGTCGGGTCCGTGCGGAAGTCCATGAACACCGTGCGGTCCTTGAGTTTGCGCGCCTCGCGCAGCGCCGGTTCCACGTCCTGTGGCTTTTCAATCAGCATGCCGACGTGCCCGTAGGCTTCTGCCAGCTTGACGAAATTGGGCAGCGCGTCCATGTAGCTGCTGCTGTAGCGGCCGGCATATTCGACTTCCTGCCACTGGCGCACCATGCCGAGGTAACGGTTGTTCAGCGACACGATCTTGATCGGCGTGTTGTATTGCAGGCAGGTGGAGAGCTCCTGGATGCACATCTGCACCGAGCCTTCGCCCGTGATGCAGAAGACTTCCGACTCGGGCTTGGCCAGCTTGATGCCCATGGCATAGGGAATGCCGACGCCCATGGTGCCCAGGCCGCCCGAATTGATCCAGCGGCGCGGCTCGTCGAACTTGTAGTACTGCGCGGCCCACATCTGGTGCTGGCCAACGTCCGACGTGATGTAAGTGTCGGCGTCCTTGGTCAGCTTCCACAGCGTTTCGACCACATGCTGGGGCTTGATGACGTCACCCTTGCCCATGCTGTACTTCATGCAGTCGCGCTTGCGCCAGCCTTCGATGGTGTCCCACCATGCGCCCAGTGCGTTGGCGTCGGGCTTGAGGCCCGACTCCTTGATCATGCTGATCAGTTCCGTCAGCACGTCCTTCACGTCGCCCACGATGGGAATGTCGACCCGCACGCGCTTGGAGATGCTGGAAGGGTCGATGTCGATGTGGATGATCTTGCGTTCGTTCTGCGCAAAATGCTTGGGGTTGCCGATCACGCGGTCGTCAAACCGGGCGCCGACGGCCAGCAGCACGTCGCAGTTCTGCATCGCGTTGTTGGCTTCGATGGTGCCGTGCATGCCCAGCATGCCGAGGAATTTTTTGTCGCTGGCCGGGTAGGCGCCTAGGCCCATCAGCGTGTTGGTGCAGGGGTAGCCCAACATGTCGACCAGCGTGCGCAGCTCCTGCGAGGCATTGCTGAGCAGCACGCCGCCGCCGGTGTAGATGTAGGGCCGCTTGGCCGCCAGCAGCAATTGCAGGGCCTTGCGGATCTGCCCGCCGTGGCCTTTGCGGACCGGGTTGTAGGAGCGCATTTCAACCGTTTGCGGATAGCCGGTATAGGGCACCTTGTTGAAAGACACGTCCTTGGGGATGTCGACCACCACGGGGCCGGGCCTGCCGCTGCGGGCGATGTGGAAGGCCTTTTTCAGCGTCTCGGCCATGTGCCGCGCGTCCTTCACCAGGAAGTTGTGCTTCACGATGGGCCGGGTGATGCCGACCGTGTCGCATTCCTGGAAGGCATCCAGGCCGATGGCGTGGGTGGGGACCTGTCCCGTGATGATCACCATCGGGATGCTGTCCATGTAAGCGGTCGCGATGCCGGTCACCGCGTTGGTGACACCCGGGCCGGACGTGACCAGAGCCACGCCCACGTCGCCGGTGGCGCGGGCATAGCCGTCCGCCGCGTGCACCGCCGCCTGCTCATGGCGCACCAGGATGTGCTGGATCGAATCCTGCTTGTAGAAGGCGTCATAGATGTGAAGGACCGCGCCGCCGGGATAGCCCCAGACGTGCTTGACACCTTCAGCCTGAAGCGCCTTGATGAGAATTTCCGCGCCGCGGAGTTCCTGGGAATTGGTGTGTGCAGACGCTGCTGCCGCGGAAGCGATTTCCGCCTTGGAGATTTCCATGATGAACCTTTGTGAATTTCTCTAACGAAATACCTTGGGTGCCTCTTCGCCCACTCTTGTGAAGCGGCGTCGAGACTTGAGGCCAGAACCATAAGCGGAAACATAAACCGCCGAGTCATGACCCGTTTGCCTTTTGAATTGCAGGGCATATTATGGCATTTCGCGTTGCGCGGTGGCCGCAGGCGCCGAAAAAGGGCTGGCCGACGCCGCCGTGATGCGATAATTTTCCAGCTGTATCCTTGGGATACATGCTGATCGGCATGAGCCCTGCGGTGACCGCGGGCCGCCCTACAGCACTGGACGAACCGGACCCCACACCGTTGGCAACTGAACAAGAACTCTCGGATTTCCTGAAAAACGTTGAAAAACGGGCTTTCAAGCGCAGCATTTACCACGTGCGGGACGAAGAAGCCGCCCTCGATATCGTTCAGGACAGCATGATGAAGCTGGCGCAGCACTACGGCGACAAGCCCGTCGCGGAGTTGCCCATGCTGTTTCAACGCATTCTGGCCAACACCACGCTGGACTGGTTTCGCCGCCGCAAGACCCGCAACGCGCTTTTCTCCAACATGAGCGACTTCGAATCGCCCGGGGACGATGGGGATTTCGATCTTCTGGAAACTTTAGAGACCCTGACCAACTCAGAGGGTACGGAGAGCGCGCAGGATGCCACGGAACGGGCTCAGATATTGCATGAGATCGAACTGCAGATAAAGGAATTGCCCGGCCGTCAACGGGAAGCCTTTCTGATGCGTTACTGGGAGGAAATGGACGTCGCTGAAACAGCAGCCGCCATGGGTTGCTCGGAGGGTAGTGTCAAAACCCACTGTTCACGCGCAGTTCACGCCCTCAGTAAAGCGCTGAGTGCCAAAGGTATAAAACTATGACTAATTCACTACAAAAAAGAGCCGATATCCTGCAGGACCGCTTTGGCCTGAAAACCGCCTCCTACCTGTCCGCAGGCGCGGCCGACCTGCCCTATGACATCTCCGAACGCCTGCGCGCCGCGCGCTTCCAGGCCGTCTCCAGCCGCAAAGTGGCAAAAACCCAGGCCGCCGCCAGCGTTGTGGGCAACGGCAGCAGCGCCGCCCTCACCTGGGGCTCCGACGACGGCCTGAGCTGGTGGTCCCGGATTGGCTCCGTTCTACCCCTGGTGGCACTGGTGGTGGGCCTGCTGGCCATCAATTCCATCCAGAACGACAACCGCGCCCAGGAACTGGCCGAAGTCGACGTGGCATTGCTGACTGACGAACTCCCGCCCGCAGCCTTCGCCGACCCTGGCTTTGTCCAGTACCTCAAAGTGACACGCCAAGCCCCCACGGTCCAATGACCCGCCAAGCAGACGCCCGACGCCTTCCTTCGCCTCTTGAGCCTTCAACCCGGTTGAAGCTGCAGTGGCTGTCATTCGGGCTTTTGATGGCCTCCTTGCTGGCTTTCCCGGCATTCAGTTTTGCCCAGGCCGCCAAGCCTGCGGCCTCGGCCAGCGCTCCTACGGCCTCCAAACCATCTGCCGCAGCCGCAAAAACCACCGCATCCAAACCACTGTGGGCTGAACTCTCCCCGATGCAGCAACAGGCGCTCGCGCCCCTGGCTTCGGGCTGGAACACCACCATCAGCGAACCGCAAAAACGCAAGTGGCTGGAAATCTCCAAGAATTACCCCTCGCTCACACCCGAAGGGCAGGCCAATCTGCACAGCCGCATGAACGAATGGGTCACCCTGAGCCCCCAGCAGCGTGCCCAGGCACGGCTGAACTTCGCCAGGACCAAGGAACTCTCCAAGCAGTTGACGCCTGAAGAGAAAAAGGCCAAATGGCAGACCTACCAGGCTCTCAGCCCCGAAGAAAAACAGAAGCTGGCAGCCAAGGCCAGCCCCAAGCCCGTCGGGGCGGCCACCGCCGTCAAGCCCGTAGCGCCCCAGAAGCTGGCAGCGGTTCCGCCGCACCCGGCTAAAGCCGCCAGCAAACCAGCGCCTAAAATCAGCGTTTTACAACCGGCGCCAGCCGCCGTGCCCGCCACCCTGCCTGCCAGTGGTGCTGCCACCGGCGGTCCAGGCGCCACGCCCCAGCGTTGACGCGCCGCCGGCGGGAAAGCCGGCCCGATTCTATTGGCCCGCTCCTGCCGCAGCCCTGCTGCCAGCGAGCATAAAAAGCGACTCATTTTTTGACAGCTACCGACACCCCCTCAATACCGTCCATCCCCAGGCGCATGGCCTGCTGGATGTATGAAGGCATGCTGATGTTCGGCGTGGTTTTCCTGGCCGGCTACCTCTTCAGCACACTGAGCCAGACCCGCAATGCCCTGGACAACCGCCACGCGCTGCAGGCCTTTGTGTTTGTGATCTTCGGCATCTACTTCGTCTGGTTCTGGGCCAAGGGGCAAACACTGGCCATGAAAACCTGGAACATCCGCGTGGTCGATGTCCGCGGCGCCCCCATCACCCAAAAACGCGCCCTGCTGCGCTATGTGTTGAGCTGGTTGTGGTTCCTGCCGCCGCTGGCCGTCAGCTGGCTGATGGCGTTGCCGGGCCGCGAAGGCGCCGTGCTGACCTTGGGATGGGTCGCCATCTGGGCCATCCTCGCGCGCTTTCATCCCCAAAAGCAGTTCTGGCACGACGCCTGGGCCGGCACCCGGCTCATTACCTGGGTGGCGCCTGAAAAACCCCGGTGCAAAGAAAAGGCCAAGGCCGCAGCCGTCGATGACGCGACCGGGCAGCCCTAACTTCAACATGCCATAAAGCTGCGCGACAATCGCCCCATGCCCGAACAAGTTCCGCTTTCCGCTCCCGCCTCCCAAGCCCCCACTGATGAGCCGGTCAACCCCCAAAAAAATCGCAAAGGCCTGAGCCGCGTCTGGCACGCCACGGGTTACTCCATCGCCGGCCTGCGCGCCGGCTGGCACGAGACCGCGTTTCGCCAGGAAGCCGTCGCCTCCATCGTGCTGCTGCCCGCCGCCTTCTGGCTGGGGCGCAACTGGGTGGAAACCGTGCTGCTGGCCGGCACGGTCATCCTCATCATGATCGTCGAGTTGCTCAACACCGGCATCGAAACGGCCATAGACCGCATAGGCCCCGAGTGGCACGACCTTTCCAAACGCGCCAAGGACATGGGCAGCGCCGCCGTCCTGCTCAGCCTGCTGCTGTGCGCGGGCACCTGGGCGATGGCGCTCTTTCAGCGATTCGCAGCATGAACAAAGACAGTACCGAAGTGACCGACACCTCCAAACCCGCCTTCTCCCTTTGTGTTTATTGCGGTTCGCGCACCGGCACCCAGCCTGAATTCGCCGCCATTGCCGCGCTCGTCGGCACCTGGATAGGCACCCATGGCGGGCAACTGGTCTACGGCGGCGGCCGCAACGGCCTGATGGGCATCATGGCCGACGCGGCGCTGGAAGCCGGGGCACGGGTTGTGGGCGTGATTCCCAAGGCGCTGGTTGAAAAGGAATGGGCCCACACGGGCTGCACCGAACTGCACATCGTGGAGAACATGCACGAACGCAAACGCATCATGGCCGAGAAGGCAGATGCATTTCTGGCCCTGCCGGGCGGCATAGGCACGCTGGAAGAATTTTTTGAAGTCTGGACCTGGCGCCAACTCGGCTACCACGACAAGCCCATTGGCCTGCTCAACATGGGCGGCTATTACGACAGCCTGCTGGCCTTCCTCAACGCCTCGGTGAAGGCCGGCTTCATGAACGACTGGCTGATGGACCTGATTCGCACCGGCACCGATGCGGAATCGCTGCTTGAAGCCCTGGTGCAGGCGGCCGGCATGACGCCCGCCGCCACCCGCCTCGACCAGATCTAAGCGGTTTAGCGGCGCTCAGACTGCCGCTTCGTCCTCTTCCCCGGTGCGGATACGCACCACGCGCTCCACGCTGGTGATGAAAATCTTGCCGTCGCCGATCTTGCCGGTGCGCGCGGCGCGCACGATGGCATCCACACAGCGATCCACATCCTCGGTTTTCACCACGACTTCGACCTTGACCTTGGGCAGAAAGTCGACCACATACTCGGCGCCGCGATACAGCTCCGTGTGGCCCTTCTGGCGGCCGAAACCCTTGACTTCAGTGACGGTCAAGCCGGTCACACCGCATTCGGCCAAGGCCTCGCGGACTTCTTCGAGTTTGAAAGGCTTGAGGACGGCGGTAATTTGTTTCACTGAATATCTCCATTCGTTTTAAATATCGTCAAAAAAGCATTTGGCGGCGTACGACGCGCGAGTGACTTCACCAGCCTTGGCCGCGGAACCGGCTTTGCCGGGCAGCAGGCGCAGCGGCCCCCTCGGGGGGCAGGGAGCTACGCGAAGCGAGCGACCGTGGGGGCCCATCACTGTCGGAATTTGCTGGTAATAGGATAGCGCCAATCCTTGCCAAAGCTCCTGTGGGTGACCCTGATGCCCACCGGCGCCTGCCGCCGCTTGTATTCGTTGATGCGGATCAGGCGCGCCACTCGCTCGACCACCGCGCGGTCAAAGCCGGCGGCGATGATGCCTTCGGCGCTTTCGTCGTTTTCCATGTAGCGCGACAGTATGGCATCCAGCACCTCGTAGGGCGGCAGGCTGTCCTGGTCGGTCTGGTCGGGCCGCAGCTCGGCGCTGGGCGGGCGCGTGATGATGCGCTCCGGAATCGGGTTGCTGCCGGTGCCGTACGGGTCGTTGGCGTTGCGCCAGCGCGCCAGGCGAAACACCGAGGTCTTGAGCACGTCCTTGATCACCGCGAAGCCGCCCGCCATGTCGCCGTAAAGCGTGCAGTAGCCGGTGGCCATTTCACTCTTGTTGCCGGTGGTCAGCACGATGGAGCCGAACTTGTTGGACAACGCCATCAAAAACACGCCGCGTATGCGCGCCTGGATGTTTTCTTCGGTCGTGTCTTCCTTCAGGCCCTTGAACTCGCCGGCCAGCGATGCCTTGAAAGCCTCGAACTCGGGCACGATGGAGATTTCGTCGTAACGCACCTTCACACGTTCGGCCATCTCGCGCGCATCTTTCCAGGAGATATCGGCCGTGTAGGGCGAGGGCATCATCACCGCGCGCACCTTGTCGGCGCCCAGCGCATCCACCGCGATCGCCAGCACCAAGGCCGAATCGATGCCGCCCGACAGGCCCAGGATGGCGCCCGGAAAACCGTTTTTACCGAGGTAGTCGCGCACGCCCAGCACCAGCGCGTCCCACAAATCGGCCTCGTGGCTGCGCTCGGGCGCCGTCTCCGCGGTCAAGGTGACAGTGTCCTGCGCGCGCTCCGCACCAATGGCAAACAGCTTTTCCCTGAAGCTTTCGGCCCGCCCGGCCAGCGCGCCGTCAGCCTGTAGCGCAAAGGAGCGGCCTTCAAACACGATTTCGTCCTGCCCGCCGACCAGGTGCGCGTAAATCAGCGGCAGCCCGGTGGCCAGGCAACGGTTTTGCATCATCTGCTCACGCTCGCCGCCCTTGCCCACATGGAAAGGCGAGGCATTGATGACCACCAGCAGCTCGGCGCCCGCCTCTTTGGCCAGGCGGGCGGGCTCCTCAAACCAGGCGTCTTCGCAGATCAGCAGGCCTATGCTGACGGCATCGCCGCCCTCGCCGGCCTGGAACACGCAGCTTCCCTGCCCCGGCGTGAAATAGCGGCGCTCGTCGAACACCTGGTAGTTGGGCAGCTCGCGCTTGGCGTAGCTCTCGATGACACGTCCCTCGCGCAGCACCCTGGCCGCGTTGTGCCGCTGCTGCACCTCCACGCTTTTGGTGCGCAGGCCCTTGCCGTTGTCGCCGTGGGTGGGCGTGCCCACCACCACCGTCAGGCCTTTTAACCCGGCGAGCTCGCGGGCCACCTGATTCACGGCATCATCACAGGCCTGGATGAAAGAGGGACGCAGAAACAGGTCTTCGGCCGCATAGCCGCAAATCGCCAGTTCGGGCGTGAGCACCAGCCGCACGCCGTCCTGGTAGGCCGTGCGGGCCGCCTCGATGATCTTTTGCGCATTGCCCGGCATGTCGCCCACGCAGTAGTTCAATTGGGCAACGCAGATTTTGAGTGGCATGTAGAAGTAAAACCCGAAAAAACACGTGAAAAAAGACTCAAACGATTATGTCATCCGCGTGCTGGATTCGCCGCTGAAGGTCAATGCGGAGCAGTGGAACGCCCTGCTGGCGGCGCAAAACCCCGGCGAGGCCGCCAACCCCTTCATGCGCCATGAATACCTGGCCGCGCTGCACGAAAGCGGCAGCGCCATGCCCGACACCGGCTGGACGCCGTGCTTCGTCACGCTCTGGAGAGGCGACGCGCTGGCCGGCGCCTGCCCGCTTTACCTCAAGGCACATTCCTACGGGGAATATGTATTCGACTGGGCCTGGGCCAATGCCTACCAGCAGCACGGGCTGGACTACTACCCCAAGGCGGTGGCGGCCGTGCCCTTCACGCCGGTACCCGGTGCCCGGCTGCTGGCGCGCAGCGCCGCTGAGCGGGTGTTGCTGGTGCAGGCGTTGATGGCCTGGTGCAGGGACGAAAACCTGTCGTCCCTTCATCTCCTGTTTACCGCCGATGAAGACGTGGCAGCCTGCGAAGAAGCCGGCCTCATGCTGCGCCACACGGTCCAGTTCCACTGGAAAAACAATCACTACCGCGACTTCGACGATTTCCTCGCCTCACTCAACCAGGAAAAGCGCAAAAAAATCCGCCAGGAACGCCGCAAGGTACACGATGCCGGCATCACCTTCCGCTGGTCGCTGGGCAAGGACATCAGCCAGGCCGACTGGGATTTTTTCTACCGCTGCTACGAGCGCACCTACTACGAACACGGCAACGCACCCTACCTCAGCCGCGACTTCTTCCAGCGCATGCAGGACACCATGCCGGAGAACTGGCTGCTGTTTATCGCCGAGGGCGACGCCGGCGGAAAGCGCCAGCCCATCGCGGCCAGCCTGGTCGCGGTCAGCGCTACGCCGGCGGAAGACCCGGCAGGCGCGGCCATGCCTTCGCTGGTTGCCTATGGCCGCTACTGGGGCGCTCTCGCGCGCGTCGACTGCCTGCACTTTGAGGCGTGTTACTACCAGCCGCTGCAGTGGTGCATTGAACACGGCTACCAGCGCTTTGAAGGCGGCGCGCAGGGCGAGCACAAAATGGCGCGCGCCCTGCTGCCCGTCAAGACCACCAGCGCCCACTGGCTGGCCCATCCCTCGTTCGCCGATGCTGTCGAGCGCTTCCTCGAACGCGAAGGCGCCGGCATTGAAAGTTATATGGAAGAGCTGGAGCGGCGCAACCCGTTCAAGGCGCCCCCTCCAAATAGATGAGTTGCAGCATAACCACGCTGAATCAATTCCTGCGAAATCAACGTGCCAAGCATCACATACCCATGTATTCTCGACCGCGGTTTCTTTATGTTTCACTTTTCTGAAAGAGTCTCGATGAAAAAAGTTTTCCTGGCCGGCGCAATTGCCGCAGCGTTCGTGGCAATGCCGGCTTCGGCCCAGTGGTATGCAGGTGTCGGCGTCGGCTCTTCAAAAGCCACGGGTATAGACGGCCCCATCACCGGTACCGGTGTCCCAGCCGGCACCCGCTTGACGGGCGGAGACTCCACCAAGGGCATGTACAAGCTGTACGGCGGCTACCAAATTACCCCTAACTGGGGTGTTGAGGTCCAATACTCGGACCTGGGCAACCGGGACGTAGTCGCACGCACCGCTGCGGGCGCTCCGATTGTGACCGGCTCCCTCAAGCTGTCGCAATACAGCATTGCCGGCACGGGCACCCTTCCGCTGGGTGGGGATTTTTCTCTCTTCGGCAAGGTCGGTGTTTCCAACAACCGGGAAAAAATCAACATTCTCGGCCAGTCCAATTCCGGCAACAAAACCTCGCTCATGGCTGGCGTTGGTGTCGCATACAACATCACGCCGGCACTCGCCGTGCGTCTGGAATACGAGAACTTTGGTAAAACAGACCAGGGTTTCGGTGGTTCAATTCGCACAGACGCGTACTCTCTCAGCTTGAAATACGCATTCTGATAAGCTGCGTATCCTGAAAAAGCCGGGCCAGTCCCGGCTTTTTTCATCCTCGCAATTTTGTTTGCCTCTTCTATTCCATCTCTTACCCGCCGAAAGGAATGCAAATGGCCGCCGCCCCCACCTACATCGTCAAGATGGTTGACGCCAACAGCCTGAGCGCGGACGACCGTGTCGCCGCCGAACTGCGCTTTCGCATGGCGCTGGAATTCGCCGTGGGCGGTCCGGAATACGTGCTGCCATCGCTGCAGGCCTATATGCTGGCGCAAACCCTGACCGAAGGCCTGCCGCTCGAAGAGGCCTCCGAAGCCGTGGGGCAGGTCATTGCGCTGTGGCAAAACGCCGAGACCGACGCAATCCTCGCGGCGATGCGCCCGCTGGGCGACAACCTGGACAACGCCCGCTTCGAAATTCTTCCTCTCTGAATCGCCGGGCGGGCCAATAATCGACACCATGAGCAACGCCGCCCTCCCGCTTTCGGGCCCTTCGGCAACCGACGCGCCTGCCGCCAACGACAGCGCCCTTGGAACCCCCTCGCCGCTGGGCCGCCCCCACGCCCGCCGCCTGCGCGAAATCTACCGCTCGGCCGGTTGGCCCTGCCAGGACCTGCTGGAGATCGAGCTGCTCGCCACCGGCATGCTGCAGCGCGTGGCCGGCCCGACGGGCCATGAAACCCTGCGCGTCACCGACGCGGGGATCGCCTACCTCGCGGCCACGCTGCTGCGCAACCGCTCCGCCTTGTCCAAACACGAAACGCTGGTCGAACAGGTCGCCTGCGAGATGGTGCGCGCCGGCCGCATCGCCTGGCGCGGCCTGGGCCTGCGCGCCCAGTTGCCGCCGGAAGCCGAAGGCGGCAAGGCGCGCTGGTGCGTGGTGCGGCCCGACGTGTTTTCCATCCGCAACACCACGGTGCAGGAATACGTGGACCCCATCGTCCACGAGATCAAGGTGCACCGCTCCGACCTGCTGGGCGACCTGCGCCGCCCCGAAAAGCGCGCCGCCTACCTCGACCTGGGCGGCGAATGCTGGTATGTGCTGGGCTGCGATGCCAAGGGCCGGCCCATAGGCGCGGCCGATGAGGTTCCGCTGGAATGCGGCGTGATGGTGATGGAAGGCCAACGCCTCGCCGTTGCCCGCGCGGCACCGCGCCGTTCGCGGCAGTCCTTGCCGCTGGGCGTGTGGATGGCGCTGGCCAAGGCAACGCCTGTCGCCGGACTCACCGACGATGAGCAGGGCATGCTGGGCGACTGCGAAGCCTGAACGCGATCCGGCCCTCGCGCTGAGCCCGGCGTGACAGGCATGGCTACGGCAAACCCTAGTGCCACAGCCCCGCCCGCTCGGTTAAGGTCTTCCCACGGAGACAACAACCATGAAATCCCTGACCGGCCTGGACGCGACCTTTCTCTACCTGGAAACCCCCGAGATGCCCATGCACGTGGGCTCGCTCAACCTGTGTGAACTGCCCGCAGGCTTCAAGGGCAGCTTTCACAAGGCGGTGAAAAACCACATCGCCAAACGCATGCACCTGGCGCCGGTGTTCAGCCGCAAGCTGGTCTTCATGCCGCTCGATTTGGGCCACCCGCTGTGGGTAGAGGCCGATTCGGTGGACATCGACTTTCATATCCGCCGCGCCGATTCCACCAGGAAAGGCGCGGCGCCGATGACGCTGGCCGAAGTCCACAAGCTCTGCGCGCAGCTGCATGGCGAGCTCATAGACCGCAACTTCCCACTCTGGGAGTTCTACATCTTCGACCGCATCAAGCGGCCCGAATCCCAGGGCGGCGGCATCGTGGCGGGATTTTTCTCCAAGATTCACCATGCCGCGCTGGACGGCAAGGGCGGCGTGATGCTGGCCAATGCCATGCTGGACCTGAGCCCCGAGCCGCGCGAAGTGGCGCCTCCCGACCCGGACCGGCGCCGCAAGCTGGAGTCCGACCTCAAGCTGGGCAAGATGATCGGCTCGGTGTTCTCCAGTTCGCTGGGGCAACTGGCCAAAGTCGCCAAATCTCTGCCCGCCGTCGCCAGCACCTTCGGCAGCACGCTGGCCAAACAGTCCATCGGCAGTTCGGCCACAGGCGTCAAGGCCAAGATGCCGATGAAGCTGGCGCCGCCCACGCCCTTCAACGCGGGCATAGGCTCGGGCCGCGTCTTCGTCACCGCCACCATCCCGCTGGGCGAGACCAAGGCCATGGGCAAGGCGGTGGGCGGTTCGTTCAACGACATGGTGCTGTGGATCTGCTCGACCGCGCTGCGCAGCTACCTCACGCAGCACCACAGCCTGCCGAAAAAATCGCTGGTGGCCGCCATGCCGGTGTCGCTGCGCGAAGCCGGCGCCACTGATGCCAGCAACCTGGGCAACCAGGTCAGCATGAGCCTGGTCGAGCTGGGCACGCACCTGGCGCACCCGCTCAAGCGCATGAACGCCATCATGGCCTCTACCGCCAAGGTAAAAACCTCCATGCAGAGCCTGAAGGGCCTGTTGCCGACCGACTACCCCTCGCTGCTGGCGCCCTGGCTGGTGGGCGGCGCCGCCAAGATGGCGCTCAATGCCTACGGCAAAAGCGGCATGGCCAGCCGCCTGCCCATGGTGGCCAACCTCGCCATTTCCAACGTGCCGGGCCCGCCGGTGCCGCTCTACCTGGCCGGCGCGAAGTTTTTGACCTTCCACCCGCTGTCCATCATCCTGCACGGCCTGGCGCTCAACATCACCATCCAGACCTACGCCGACCACGTCGACTTCGGCATCATTGCCGACAAGAAGGCGCTGCCGCACGCCAAAGACCTGGCCAGGGCGATCGAGGATGCCTTCAAGCAGGCACAGACGCTGATGGCCGGCGCGGCGCCTGCCGCCGCAGCCGAAAAGACGGTCAAGAAAGTCGCCAAAAAGCCCGCCGCAAAAACAGCCGCGAAGGCCGTCCCGGTAAAAACCCGCAAGGCCGCTGTCCCGAACGTGACGAAATCCACCGCGAAGCGCGCAAAGTTAGAGACGCCTCCCTCTGTCAACAAGCGCAAGCGGCTCCATACTGTTTGAGTCAAAACTCCAAAAACAACCAATGCCCCACGCCATGGCAAGCCCGTCATCCAAGCGCAATCCGCCCACCCCTTCCCAAGACCCCTCAAAGCCGTCCCCCCACAACGTTCCGCCCAGCGCCTGGCTGCTGGCGCTTGAGTTGCGCGCATTCTGGGAATTCGGCGCCCTGCTGCCCGCCTGGCCTTTGCTGGCCCGCGCGCCGCGCGGCGACGGCCATGCCGTGATGGTGTTCCCGGGCCTCTCGGCCAACGACGCCACCACCGTGCCGCTGCGCCAGTACCTGCAGTCGCTCAATTACAAACCCTGGGGCTGGGAACAGGGTTTCAACTTCGGCCCGCGCGCCGGCGTTCTGGAAGAGGCCCGCGACAGCCTCAGCCGCACCTTTGAAGCCACGGGCCGCAAGGTCAGCCTGATCGGCTGGAGCCTGGGCGGCGTCTATGCGCGCGAACTGGCCAAGGAAATGCCCGACAAAGTGCGCTGCGTGATCACGCTGGGGACGCCCTTCGCGGGCTCGCACAAGGCCACCAATGCCTGGCGCATTTATGAACTCACCAGCGGCCAGAGCGTGGAGCGCGAATCGGAAAACTACGACCTGCCCGCCGCGCCGCCCGTGCCGACCACCAGCATCTATTCGCGCAGCGACGGCGTGGTGGCCTGGCAGGCCAGCATCCAGGCGCCCAGCGCCGCCAACCCCTACACCGAAAACATCGAAGTGCTGGCCAGCCACATCGGCATGGGCGTGAATCCCAGCGCCTGGTGGGCGGTGGCCGACCGGCTGGCGCAACCCGAAGGCGGCTGGAAGCCCTTCCCGCGCGAAGACAAGGGACGGTTGCACGGCCTGGTCTACCCGGCTCCGGCGCCAGCGGCGTAAGGCCCTTTCCGGTCCGATCAAAAAAAAGCGCCTGCAGGAAAACCTGCAGGCGCTTTTTTTCGAACCCAAGGTTCTCAGAGCTTGGCGTAGTTGGCGATGCCGTCGGTGATTTCCTTCTTGGCGGCGTCCGGGCCTTCCCAGCCCAGCACCTTGACCCACTTGCCTTCTTCCAGGTCCTTGTAGTGTTCAAAGAAATGGGAGATGGTCTTCAGGCGCAGCGGATTCATGTCTTCGGGCTTTTGCCACTGGGTGTAGAGCGAGCATTTCTTGTCGATGGGCACGGCCAGCACCTTGCCGTCTTCGCCGGCTTCGTCTTCCATCTTCAGGATGCCGATGGCGCGGCAGGTCACGACCACGCCGGGGATCAGCGGCACGGGCGTGATCACCAGCACGTCGACCGGGTCGCCGTCGCCGCTGATGGTCTTGGGCACATAGCCGTAGTTGGTCGGGTAGTGCATGGACGTGCTCATGAAGCGGTCCACGAAGATCGCGCCGGATTCCTTGTCCACCTCGTACTTCACCGGGTCGGCGTTCATCGGGATTTCGATGATCACGTTGAAGGATTCGGGAACGTTTTTACCGGGAGAAACTTTATCGAGGGACATGGTCGCTTGAGGTTTGTGTTGAAGGGAAAGAAATGAAAGGAAAGGAAATGAATGAAGACTTCAGGCCGTATGGACAAGCGCTTGAAGTAATAAGCAATGGCTACCGTCAGCTCGGTATTTACCCTCATTTTACTGATTCAGGGCTGACGCATCGCGAACTTGTCACGTTTTCGCGTTAAATTTCCCGAGTTGGCCAATCGACCTTGTCTCCATACGTGACACAGGCAACGAGGAAGCAACGCAGCGGGGGCACCGCTAGCGTGGCACCCCCTCCAAGCGAAAAACAACGTAGGAGATTTCACATGTCAGCTATGACAGGCAACTCGGCGCTCATTCTCGCGCTGGTCTGCGGACTGATCGCCGTCGGGTACGGCTTCTGGGCACGCAGCTGGATTCTTTCCCAGGACGCAGGCAACGCGCGCATGCAGGAGATTGCAGCCGCCATCCAGACCGGCGCCGCCGCTTACCTCGCGCGGCAATACAAAACCATCGCCATCGTCGGTGTCGTCCTCGCGGTGCTCATAGGCCTCTTTCTTGACGGCAAGACCGCCGCCGGCTTTGTGGTCGGCGCGGTGCTCTCGGGCGCCTGCGGCTTTATCGGCATGAACGTCTCGGTGCGCGCCAACGTGCGCACCGCACAGGCCGCCACCAAGGGCATTGGCCCCGCGCTGGACGTCGCCTTCCGCGGCGGCGCCATCACCGGCATGCTGGTCGTGGGCCTGGGCCTGCTGGGCGTGACCGGTTTTTACTGGTTCCTCGCCGGTGCGGCGCCCGCGGACGCCAAACTGCCCGCGGTGCTGAACCCGCTGATCGGCTTTGCCTTCGGTTCATCACTGATCTCGATCTTTGCCCGGCTGGGCGGCGGCATCTTCACCAAAGGCGCCGACGTGGGTGCCGACCTGGTGGGCAAGGTGGAAGCCGGCATCCCTGAAGACGACCCGCGCAACCCGGCGGTGATCGCCGACAACGTGGGCGACAACGTCGGCGACTGCGCCGGCATGGCGGCCGACCTGTTCGAAACCTATGCGGTCACGCTGATCGCCACCATGGTGCTGGGCGCCCTGTTGCTGGCCAATGCCGGCACCACGGCCGTGGCCTATCCGCTGGCGCTGGGCGGTGTCTCCATCATCGCGTCCATCATCGGCTGCTTCTTCGTCAAGGCCTCGCCCGGCATGACGAACGTGATGCCGGCGCTGTACAAAGGCCTGGCCATCGCCGGCGTGCTGTCGCTCGTCGCGTTTTATTTCGTGACCAAGGCGCTGATGCCTGACGACGCGGTGATGGCCTCCGGCACGCAGATGCGCCTGTTCGGCGCCTGCGCCGTCGGCCTGATCCTGACCGGCGCGCTGTGCTGGGTGACCGAGTACTACACCGGCACGCAATACAAGCCCGTGCAGCACATCGCGCAGGCATCGACCACCGGCCACGGCACCAACATCATTGCCGGCCTGGGCGTGTCCATGCGCTCCACCGCCTGGCCCGTGATTTTTGTCTGTATCGCCATTCTGACCTCCTACGGGCTCGCGGGCCTGTACGGCATCGCGATTGCGGCGACTTCCATGCTCAGCATGGCCGGCATCGTGGTCGCGCTGGACGCCTACGGCCCCATCACCGACAACGCCGGCGGCATCGCGGAAATGGCCGAACTGCCCAGCAGCGTGCGCGACATCACCGACCCGCTGGACGCCGTGGGCAACACCACCAAGGCCGTGACCAAGGGTTATGCCATCGGCTCCGCCGGCCTGGCCGCGCTGGTGCTGTTTGCCGATTACACGCACAAGCTCGAAGCCTATGGCGGCGTGATCAGCTTCGACCTGAGCAATCCCAAGGTCATCGTCGGCCTCTTCATAGGCGGCCTGATTCCCTACCTGTTCGGCGCCATGGCCATGGAGGCCGTGGGCCGCGCCGCCGGCGCCGTGGTGGTCGAAGTGCGCCGCCAGTTCCGAGACATCAAGGGCATCATGGACGGCACGGGCAAGCCCGAGTACGACACCGCAGTGGACATGCTGACCACGGCCGCCATCAAGGAAATGATGATCCCCTCGCTGCTGCCCGTGGTCGTGCCCATCGTGGTCGGCCTGGCGCTTGGGCCCCAGGCATTGGGCGGACTGCTGATGGGCACCATCGTGACCGGCCTCTTTGTGGCCATCTCGATGTGCACCGGCGGCGGCGCCTGGGACAACGCCAAGAAATACATTGAAGACGGCAACCACGGCGGCAAGGGCTCGGAGGCGCACAAGGCCGCCGTGACCGGCGACACCGTGGGCGACCCCTACAAGGACACCGCCGGCCCGGCCGTGAACCCGCTGATCAAGATCATCAACATCGTGGCGCTGCTGATCGTGCCGCTGGTGATGAAATTCCACAGCGGGGACGCCGCGGCGGCCCCGGCCGCGCCCATGGCGGCACCGGCGGCCATCAGCGCACCGGCCGCAACGCCTGCCGCGCCCACCATGATGGCCCCGGCGTCCACACAGGCGCCCGATACGGCGGCAACCCCGGCGCCGGCGGCTTCCAAATAAAGAAGCCCGCGCCCTTCAAAACAACAGCCCGCTCCGGCGGGCTTTTTCACGGGTCTTTGCCAAGGCGCCGTTCTTCACTTTCGCGCAAAATCATACGCATGCAACTCAATTTCATCGCCAACGCCTCCCTCCCCTCCGTCTCAGGAAAAACCATTCCCGTCATCGACCCGTCCGACGGCCAGGTCTTCGACGAGATCCAGCGCAGCAACGCGCATGACATCGACACCGCCGTGCGCAGCGCGCGCGAATGCCTGGAGCTGGTGTGGAGCCGCTTCAGCGCCGCCGAGCGCGGGCGCCTGCTGATGCGCCTGTCGGCCAAGGTGGCCGAGCATGCGGAAGAGTTGGCCCTGCTGGAGCAGCGCGACTGCGGCAAGCCCACCAAACAGGCGCGCGCCGACGCGGCGGCCCTGGCGCGCTACTTCGAGTTCTATGCCGGCGCCTGCGACAAGCTGCACGGCGACACCATTCCCTACCTCGACGGCTACAGCGTGATGACCTGGCGCGAGCCGCACGGCGTCACCGGCCATGTGATCCCCTGGAACTACCCGATGCAGATCTTCGGCCGCAGCGTGGGCGGCGCGCTGGCCGCGGGCAACGTCTGCGTGGTGAAGCCGGCCGAGGACGCCTGCCTGTCATTGATCCGCGTGGCGCAACTGGCCGCCGAGGTCGGTTTCCCGGCCGGAGCCATCAACATCGTGACCGGCTACGGCCATGAGGTGGGCGACGCGCTGGCGCGCCACAAGGGCATAGACCACATCAGCTTCACCGGCAGCCCCAGTGTGGGCACGCTGATCCAGCAGGTGGCGGCCGAGCGCCACTGCCCCGTCACGCTGGAATTGGGCGGCAAAAGCCCGCAGATCGTGTTTGCCGACGCCGACCTCGACGCCGCGATTCCCGCCATCATCAACGCCATCGTGCAAAACGCCGGCCAGACCTGCTCTGCAGGTTCGCGCCTGCTGGTGGAGCAGTCGATTTACGAACCGCTGCTGCAGCGCCTGGGCCAGGCCTTTGAAAACCTGCGCGTAGGCCCCGCGGCGATGGACCTGGACGTGGGACCGCTGATCCGGCAAAGCCAGCAGCAGCGCGTGTGGGATTTTTTGAGCGACGCGCAGGTTGCCAACATCAGCATGGTGGCCCAGGGCCAGATCGTCGACGAAGCGCCCGACACCGGCTTTTACCAGGCCCCCACGCTGTTGCGCGACGTGCCGGTGACGCACCGGCTCGCGCAGGAAGAGGTCTTCGGCCCCGTGCTGTGCGCCATGAGCTTCAAGGACGAGAACCACGCCGTGGAACTCGCCAACGCCACGCAGTTCGGGCTGGTCGCCGGCATCTGGACGCGCGACGGCGCGCGCCAGTTTCGCATGGCCAAACGTGTCAAAAGCGGCCAGGTCTTCATCAACAACTACGGCGCCGGCGGCGGCGTGGAACTGCCCTTCGGCGGCGTGAAGTCATCGGGCTACGGGCGAGAAAAAGGCTTTGAGGCGCTGTACGGCTTCACGACCCTCAAGACGGTGGCGGTCCGCCACGGCTGAGCACCCCCATCGGGTTTCAACGGCGTCAACGGCTCCACAGGCTCAAGGCGCCGGGATGTAATAAGCTCACGTATCAATTCAAAAAACGCATAAACCTGGAGACAAACCCATGCGGGTCAAAGACAAATCCATCATCGTGACCGGCTCCGGAGGCGGCATCGGTGAAGGCATCGCCCGGCGGCTCGCGGCCGAAGGCGCCAAGGTCATCGTCAACGACATCAATGTCGCGCTCGGCGAAAAAGTCGTGGCCGCCATCGTCAAGGCCGGCGGCACGGCCTCGTTCTTCGCGGCCGACGTGACGAAATCCGCCGAGGTCAAGGCCCTGGTCGACGCCGCCGTGCAGCGTTACGGCCGGCTCGACGTGATGGTCAGCAATGCCGGCTGGACGCACCGCAACCAGCCCGCGCTGGACGTCAGCGAAGACGACTTCGACAAGTGCTACGCCATCAACGTCAAAAGCATCTACCTGGCCACCATCCACGCCACGCCGGTGTTCCGCAGCCTGGGGGGCGGCAGCTTCATCAACATCGCCTCCACGGCCGGCGTGCGCCCGCGCCCGGGCCTGACCTGGTACAACGGCTCCAAGGGGGCGGTCATCACCACCTCCAAGTCACTGGCGGCCGAACTGGGCCCCGACAACATCCGCGTGAACTGCATCAACCCGGTGTTCAACCCCGACACGGGCCTGTCCGCCGAATTCGCCGGCGGCCCGCTGGACGAGGAGCGCAAGGCGCGCTTTCGCGCCAGCATCCCGCTGGGGCGGTTTTCGACGGCGCTGGACGTGGCCAATGCGGTGCTTTACCTGGCCAGCGACGAGGCGGATTTCATCAGCGGTGTGTGTATTGAGGTCGACGGCGCCCGGTGTGTATAGCCCCCACGCTCCCCACTGCGTGTGGTTCGCTGCCCCCCCGAGGGGGCCGCTGCGCCTGCGGCCCGGCAAAGCCGGTTCCGCGGCCCCTGCTTGAAGGAGAGTCCCCTGGTGGCGGGGGCCAATAACGCTCAAGCCCTGGGGACAAAGCCGCTTTTTAGGGCTTCGGGCGGCCTAATGGAGTAAATTCGCCCTCAGGGCCCCACATGACAAGAGACAAGGTAATTCCGCTGGCAGATATACGCTACGCAAGCCGCGTACCGCACATCCCTGCCCGCCTCTCGGCGCCTACCGGTCTTTTGAGCGACACCCTCGGCCGGCCGCTGCGGGATTTGCGCATCAGCGTGACGGACCGCTGCAACTTCCGCTGCAGCTACTGCATGCCGCGCGAGGTGTTCGACAAGGACTATGCCTTCCTGCCGCAAACCTCGCTCTTGAGCTTTGAAGAAATCACCCGCCTGGCCAAAGTCTTCGTGGCGCATGGGGTGGAAAAAATCCGGCTGACCGGCGGTGAACCGCTGCTGCGCAAGCACCTGGAAGTGCTGGTCGAAATGCTGGCCAAACTGCAGACATCCCAGGGCAAGCCGCTGGACATCACGCTGACCACCAACGCCTCGCTGCTGGCCAAAAAAGCCCAGTCGCTCAAGGACGCCGGCCTGCAGCGCGTCACCGTGAGCCTGGACGCGCTGGACGACGCCACCTTCCGCCACATGAACGACGTCGATTTCCCGGTGTCCGACGTGCTCAAGGGCATAGAGGCCGCACAAAAAGTGGGCCTCTCGCCGCTCAAGGTCAACATGGTGGTCAAGCGCGGCACCAACGACGCCGAAATCCTGCCCATGGCCCGGCACTTCCGCCACACCGGCGCGGTGCTGCGCTTTATCGAATACATGGACGTGGGCGCCACCAACGGCTGGCGCATGGACGAAGTGCTGCCCTCGGCGCAGGTGCTGGAGCGCCTGAACGCCGAATTTCCCCTCAGCGCCATCGACCCCAACTACACGGGCGAAACCGCCGAGCGCTGGCGTTATGCCGACGGCGCGGGCGAGCTCGGCGTGATCAGCAGCGTGACCCAGGCTTTTTGCGGCGACTGCAACCGGGCGCGGCTGTCCACCGAGGGCAAGCTGTTTTTATGCCTGTTCGCCAGCCAGGGCCAGGATTTGCGCGCCCTGCTGCGCGGCGGCTATGCCGACGACCAGATCGCGGCGGCCGTGGCTCATATCTGGCAGGGGCGCGACGACCGCTATTCGGAGTTGCGTGCCGCGTTGCCGGCCGACACCAGTGCTCCTGACAGCGGCATCAAGCGCGTCGAGATGAGCTACATCGGAGGCTGACTTGACAGCCCACAGCCACAACAACGCTTCGCTCCACGCCGAAGCCATTACCGGCGTGATCCTGGCCGGCGGGCGCGGTTCACGCATGGGCGGGGCCGACAAGGGCCTGCAGAACTTCAACGGCGTGCCGCTGGCCTTGCACACGCTGATGCGGTTGTCCCCGCAGGTCGGCGAGGTCATGATCAACGCCAACCGCAACCTGGCCGCCTATGAGGCCTTCGGTGTGCCTGTCTGGCCCGACAGCACCAGCCTGGGCGAATTCGCCGGGCCGCTGGCCGGCTTCCTCACGAGCCTGGAGCGCTGCGAAACGCCCTACCTTCTTACCGTGCCCTGCGACACGCCGCTGTTCCCCGAAGACCTGGTGGCGCGACTGGCCGAAGCCTTTGTACGGGATGGCGCCGACTTCGCCGTGGCCGCCGCGCCTGAGGAAGACGGCCAGCTCAGGCCGCAGCCGGTGTTTTGCCTGATGGGCACCCACATGCTCGAAAGCCTGCTGCGCTTCACCCACGGCGGCGGCCGCAAGATAAGCGCGTGGACGGCCCAGCACAAAACCGTCACCGTGCCCTTCGACAAGCCCGGCGACGATGCGCACGGCTTCTTCAACGCCAACACCCTGGCCGAACTGCACCAGCTCGAATCACGCCTGCCGTAAAGCGCGTCAAGACGCCCTCCGGAGCGGGCGTTTCCCCAGGGTGATAGAACACCCCACCAGCCGGGGCCGCGGAACCGGCTTTGCCGGGCCGCAGGCGCAGCGGCCCCAGGTGTGAGGAAAGGGGCAGCGCGCCGCAGGCTCGAAGTGAAAAGCGTGGGGGGCTATTTAGCTACGTACTCGGGATGCTCAAGATGATGCGCATCCGGCTCTTCCTTCGCAATCGCCTTGTTCGCACCCGGAATCGCCTTGCGCGCAAACAGCGTGTACATCGTCGGCACGACAAACACCGCCAGCACGCTGCCCAGCGACATGCCGCCCACGATGACCCAGCCGATCTGCATGCGGCTTTCGGCGCCTGCCCCGTGCGACAGGGCCAGCGGCAAGGCGCCCAGCACCATGGCGCCTGTGGTCATCATGATGGGGCGCAGGCGCTGCGACGAGGCCTTGACCACCGCGTCAATCATTTCCATGCCCTGGCCGCGCAGCTGGTTGGTGAACTCGACGATCAAAATGCCGTGCTTGGTGATCAGGCCGACCAGCGTGATCAGCCCGATCTGCGAATAGACGTTGAGCGAGCCGCCCGTCCACTTGAGCGCCAGCAAGGCCCCCAGCATGGACAGCGGCACCGACAGCATGATCACCAGCGGGTCGACAAAGCTTTCAAACTGCGCCGCCAGCACCAGGAAAATAAACAGCAGCGCGAGCACGAAGACGATGGCCAGCGCGCCCTGCGAGTTGCGGAACTCGCGGGAAGTACCGTTCAGGTCGGTGCTGTAGCCTGTCTTGAGGATCTTCGCGGAGGTCTCGTCCATGAAGCGCAGCGCCTGGCCCAGCGAGTAGTCGCTGGACAGGCTCGCGGTGAAGGACACCGAGCGACGCTGGCCGAAGTGGTTGAGTTCGCGCGGCGAGACGCTTTCACGCACCTTCACCAGCGCCGACAGCGGGATCATGGCGTCGTTGCGCCCGCGCACATAGATGCGGTCGATGTCGTCGGGCGTGGTGCGGCCGCTGGCTTGCGTCTGCACGATGACGTCGTACTGCTCGCCGTCGCGCTTGTAGCGCGTCACGTTGCGCCCGCCCAGCAGGGTTTCAATCGCCTTGGCCACGACTTCGACGCTCACGCCCAGGTCGGCCGCCTTGTCGCGCTCGACCTCGATGCGCAGCTCGGGCTTGTTCAAGCGCAGGTCCACGTCGGTCGAGACGATGCCGGGGTTCTTGGCGATCTCGTCCAGCATCTGGCGCGTGACGGCGTTGAGGTTCTGGTAGCTGTCGGAAGTCTGGATCACGAAGTTCAGCGGCCGGTCGCGAAAGCCCTGCCCCAGCGAAGGCGGCGTGATGGTGAAGACGTTGACGCCGGGCAGCGCATTGAACTTGGGCTGCAGCTCTTTCGCCATGTCTATGGTCGAGCGCTTGCGTTCGTCCCAGTCCACCGTGCGGTACACCACGCTGGCCTGGGCCACGGTGGGGTTGCCGATGTTGGCGAAGATACGGTCGAACTCGGGGAAAGGCTCGCCGATTTTCTCCAGCGCCTTGGCGTAGCGGTTGGTGTAGTCCAGCGTGGCGCCGTCGGGCGCGGTCACGTTGGCCAGGATCACGCCGCGGTCTTCAATCGGCGAGAGCTCCTGCTTCATGGTCGGGAAAATCAGCGCGATGGCCACCGCGCTGGCCAGCATGACGCCCAGCACCATCCAGCGTGCCTGGAAGGCAAAGGCCCGGATCTTCTGGCCCCAGCCGGGCGTTGCGCCCGAAGGTTCCCAGCGTTTGGTGACGATCCAGCGCAGCAGGTTTCCGTAGCGGTCGGAGATGCCGGTCAGCACCTTTTCCATGGTGCGGTCGAAACGGTTGGGCTTGGGGTTGTGCTTGAGCAACTGGGTGCACAGCATGGGCGTGAGCGTGAGCGCCACAAAGCCCGACACCACCACCGCGCCGGCCAGCGCCAGCGCGAACTCCACAAAGAGGCGCCCGGTGCGGCCCGGCGTGAAGGCCAGCGGCGCGTACACCGCCACCAGCGTGGCCGTCATGGTGATCACGGCAAAGCCGATTTCGCGCGCGCCCTTGATGCCGGCCGAGAACGGGTCCATGCCCTCCTCGATGTGGCGGAAGATGTTCTCCAGCATCACGATGGCGTCGTCCACCACCAGGCCGATGGCCAGCACCAGCGCCAGCAAGGTCAGCGTGTTGATGGTGAAGCCCGCCAGCGCCATCAGGGCGAAGGTGCCGATCAGGCTCACCGGGATCGTCACGATGGGGATGATGGAGGCGCGCATGGTGCGCAGAAAGACAAAAATCACCAGCGCCACCAGGATGATGGCTTCGGCGATGGTGCGGTAGACGTTCTTCACCGAACGGTCGATGAACACCGAGTTGTCGTTGGCGACGTCGATCAGCATGTCGGGCGGCAGGTCGGCCTGCAGCTTGGGGAAGGCTTCGCGCACGCCCCGGGACAAGTCCAGCGGGTTTGCCGTGGCCTGGCGTATCACGCCCACCGCGACCGCGGAACGGCCGTTCAGGCGCACGGCGGTGCGCTCGTCGGCGGCGCCCTCCTGCACCCGCGCGACGTCGCGTATCTTGACCGAAAAGCCGTTGACGTTCTTGACCATGATGTCGCCGAACTGGCTGGGCCTGACCAGGTCGGTCTGCGAGGTCACGCTGAATTCGCGCTGCTGCGACTCGATGCGGCCGGCCGGCAGCTCAAGGTTGCTGCGGCGTATCGCGTCCTCCACGTCCTGCGTGGTCAGGCGGTAGGAGGCCAGCTTGTCGGTGTCCAGCCATACGCGCATCGCGTACTTGCGTTCGCCGTAGATGCGCACGTCGGCCACGCCGGTCACGGTCTGCAGGCGCGGCTTGACGATGCGGTTGACCAGGTCGTTGATCTGCAGCGGCGTCATCGACTCGCTGGAAAACGCCAGCTGGATCACCGGGAAGGCATCGGCCTCGACCTTGGCGATCACCGGCTCTTCAATCGCCTGCGGCAGGCGGTTGCGCACGCGCGAGGTGCGGTCGCGCACCTCGGCAGCGGCGGAGTCGGCGTCTTTCTCGAGCCGGAAACGCACGCTGATCTGCGCCTGGTCGGCGCGGCTGATGGAGGTGATCACGTCGACGCCGTCGATGCCGGCGATGGAATCTTCGAGCGGCTTGGTGACCTGCGATTCGATCACCTCGGCCGAGGCGCCCACGTAGCGCACGCTGACAGTCACGACGGGCTCGTCGATCTTGGGGTATTCGCGCACCGTGAGGCGGTTGAAACTGACCGCGCCTATCAGCACGATGAGCAGCGACAGCACGGTGGCGAAGACCGGGCGGCGTATGGAAACTTCAGCGAGTTGCATAAGAATCTGTGAAAGCCGGGGCGCGGGCGCTCAGGCCGGGTCTCGCGCCGGCGGGACGGCCGGACTGCGCTCGCCGGGCGCCACACTGCGCACCGGCACCAGGGTGGCCGGGGCTTGCGACAGCACCACGCCGCAGGGGTTGGGACCGGCCGGCGGTGCCTGCTGGGCTGCGGGGGCCGCGGCGGTTTTCACCGGGGCAGTGGCGGCCTCGGGCGCGGCCGGTGCGGCGGCCGCCGAGGCAGCTTGTGATGCCGGTGGAACTGCGGCGGCAGCGGCTTTGCCCTTGCCAGTTCCATTCCCCGAGCGGGCCGAAGCATTCGCGGACAGGTCCACCACGCTGACCACCGTGCCGTCGCGCTGCACGCGTTGCTGGCCCGTGGCGACCACCACGTCGCCGGCCTCCAGGCCTTCGAGGATCTCGACCTTGCCGGGACTGCGCAGGCCGACTTTGACTTCCACGCGTTTGGTTGTGCGTGTCTGCTCGTTGGGGCCTTCCAGCAGCTTGATGACGAACTGCCGTGCGCCCTGCGGAACAATCGCCTCCTCGGGCACCACGCGTGCGTTCTCGCGCACCCCGAACACGGCGTTGACGCGGGCGAACATGCCGGGGCGCAGGTGCAGCTGGCGATTGTCGATGCAGCCGCGTATACCGATGGAGCGGCCGTTGGCATCGATCAGTGGGTCTATGGCCTGGATTTGCGCGGTGTATTTGCGCCCGGGCAAGGCATCGATGTCGAGCATGGCCGTCTGGCCGCGCCTGATCTTGTTCTGAAAACGTTCCGGCAGGCGGAAGTCGACAAAAATGGCTTCGATGTCCTCGACGTTGACGATGTCCGCGCCGTCCTTGAGGTAGTCGCCGACGTTGACTTGCCGTATGCCGACCATGCCGTCAAAGGGCGCGATGATTTTGAGGCGGGCCGCCGTGGCTTTGGCCAGCGACAGCTTGGCTTCGGCCACCTGCAGGTTGGCGGCGCTTTCGTCGAGCGAGCGCTGGCTGATGAAGTTCTGCGCCACCAGCTCCTGGTTTCGCTTCTGGTTGGCCAGGGCAATCGACAACTCCGCCTGGCTTTGCTGCACCTGGGCGCGCGGCAACTGGTCATCGAACTGCACCAGCACCTGGCCTTTGCGCACACGCTGGCCGTCGGTGAAATTGAGCTGGGTGATGCGCCCGCTGACCTCGGGCCGCAAGACCACGCCGCGGCGTGAACGCAGGCTGCCCACGGCCTGGGTGTCGTCCGTCAATTTGACGATTTCCACTTTCGCGGCTTCAACCGCTATCGGTTTTCCCGCGCCCGCGCCATTGCCAGCGGCCGGCGACGAAGCCTCCGCCGCGTTGCCCGGCGCCTTGGGTTTCTGCAGCCACCAGGCGGCGCCCGATGCGACCGCAATGCCCGCTACGGCGACAGCCATATAGATTACTTTTGATGCCATGGGGAGGAAAACTTGTTATACAAAGATACAAACTTCCAATGTAGCAGGACACCATGGCGCAAGCGCCCTTTTCAGTGCTGGTCCAAGGGGTAAGCGCAGTGGCTTTACAACGTTTTGCGCAATACGCGCGGCCGTATTGGTGCAAACGCTATGTACGCTTATGGTGCGGATTTTTGCGCATGTGCTTATGCGCTTTTTCGGTGGCGCCGCGGCGCCGGCCATGGCGGCTTGTTACAACCTGCCCAGCGCGCGTTCCACGCCCTTGTTGGCCAGCGCATCGGCGCGTTCATTGCCCGGGTCGCCGGCATGGCCCTTGACCCAGCGCCAGTCGATCTTGTGGCCGCTGGAGCTCACCAGTGCGTCCAGGCGCTGCCACAGGTCCACGTTCTTGACCGGCGCCTTGGCCGCCGTGCGCCAGCCCCTGGCCTTCCAGCCGTGGATCCACTCGGTGATGCCTTTGCGCACGTATTCGCTGTCGAGGTACAGCGTCACGCTGCAGGGCCGCTTGAGGGCGGTCAGCGCCTCGATGACGGCCATCATTTCCATGCGGTTGTTGGTGGTGCCCAGCTCGCCGCCGAAGAGCTCTTTTTCGGTGCCGCCCTGGGACAGCAGCGCGCCCCAGCCGCCGGGGCCGGGATTACCCTTACATGCGCCGTCGGTGTAGATCACGACAGGCTGTGGTGTGGCGGCTGGGCTGGTGGACAAATCGGTCATGCGTTGTGTTGCTTGTGAAAACGCCGGAGTCGATGGCAACACCCGGCGGTGGAAAAAGAAAAAGGAAAAGAAAAAAACTGCTCAGGCCGGAGGCCGCGACCGGGTGGCCGGCTCCTTGTTGGCCACTACGGCCGGCGCCGCGGCCGGGGCTTTGCGCGTTTTCCAGGCCGGCTCCAGCAGCCGCACGCCCCGCACACGCTTGACCGCCGCGAGAAAGTACACAGCGCCGAAGATCGGCCACCAGCGCGCGCCCGCCGCGTCCATCCACTCAAAGCGCTCCAGCCATGCCTGGCTCGTCAGCGCCGGGCGGTAGCAGCCGAAGCGCCCCGACTCTACCTCAAAGTCCAGCAGCCGCAGCCAGTCGCGCAGTCGCCAGTAGCCGATGAACTCGCCCGTTTTGGGCAGGTACAGATTGTCGTAACCCAGGCGCCGGTACAGGTGGGCGCGCCGCTGGCGCAGGCCCCAGAGGCTGGTGGGGTTCAGCCCGCTGATGACCACGCGGCCCTCGGGCACCAGCACGCGGCTGACTTCACGCAAGGTGGCGTGCGGGTCGCGGCTCAGCTCCAGCGTGTGCGGCAGCACCACCAGGTCGAGGCTGCTTTCCGGAAACGGCAAGGCGCCTGAATCGGTCAGCAGCGCCGCACGCCGGGAACTTGTGGCGGGGGCGGCAGTCGCACCCTCACCGGGTGCGGGCGATGAAGGCGCTGATTCAAGGGCCAGCCATTTGTGCGGCATGCGGTTGGCCTGCAGGGCATCGATCTCGGGCAGGCCCAGTTGCAGCGCGTGGTAGCCGAAGACGTCGCTGACGGCCTCGTCGAAATGCGCGCGCTCCCAGTCCAGAAGATAAGCGCCCGGCGGCGTCTTCAGCCAGTCGGTCAAACCTATAATTTCAGAGCTCATCAAAGTTCCAGCCACCGCATGTATTTGATCCCCATTCCCGCCTTCGAAGACAACTACCTCTGGCTGTTGCATGACGGCAAGCGCGCCCTGGTCGTGGACCCGGGAGATGCCGGGCCTGTGCTGCGCGCTTTGGACGAGCACGCATTGCAACTGGAGTCGATTCTAGTCACGCACCACCATGCGGACCACACGGGCGGCGTAGATGCCCTGCGCGAAGCGACGGGCGCCCAGGTCTGGGGCCCGGCCACCGAACGCATTCCGCAACCTTATACGCACCTTAACGGAGGCGACACGGCGCACGCCCTCGGCCTGGATTTCCAGGTGATAGCCGTGCCGGGCCACACGGCCGGCCACATCGCTTATTACACGCCGAATGTGAACGGCAAGCCCCTGCTGTTCTGCGGCGACACGCTGTTCTCGGGCGGCTGCGGGCGTTTGTTTGAGGGCACACCCGCGCAAATGCTGGCTTCGCTCGACAAGCTGGCCGCCCTGCCCGGCAACACCGTGGTCTGCTGCACCCATGAATACACGCTCAGCAACCTGCGCTTTGCCATGGCCGTGGAGCCCGGCAACGCCGACCTGGCGGCCTACCAGGCCCGGTGCATAAGCCTGCGCGAGCAGGGAGTGCCGACCCTGCCGAGTTCGATAGCGCAGGAATTGCGGATTAATCCCTTCTTGCGGACCCGGCAAGCCACTATCATGGCGGCTGCCCGGCACTTTGATGCGTCGGCCCGTGACGACACCACCGTATTTGCCGCCATCCGGCAGTGGAAAAACCAATTCAAATGACGCCACACTCCCGCACCGCCGCAGTTTCGAGCCTGTCGAGCCCTTCCACTTCCACTTTTTTCCGCATTGCTTCGCTGGTTTTCGTCCTCGTGACGGCATTGCTGGCGGGTTGCGCCACGCAGGCCCCCGGCCTGCCCAGCGACCCGGTGCTGACCACCGGCGGCCCCGCCACCAGGCCGCTGCTGCCCAACGGGCCGCTGCAAGCCATCACGCCGGGCCAGGCCGGCTCGCACCAGATCGCTTCCACCGAGCCGCCCAAGGAGCTCTGGGACCGCATACGCCGCGGCTTTGCGATGCCCGACCTGCAAAACGAGCTGGTCACCGACCGCGAGCAGTGGTACGCCAGCCGGCCCGACTACATCCAGCGCATGACCGAGCGCTCCAGCAAATACCTGTTCCACATCGTTGAAGAGCTCGAACGCCGCCAGATGCCCACCGAGCTGGCCCTGCTGCCCTTCATCGAAAGCGCCTTCAACCCGCAGGCCGTCTCCAGCGCCAAGGCCGCCGGCATGTGGCAGTTCATGCCGGCCACCGGCAAGTATTTCGACCTGAAGCAAAACGCCTTCCGCGACGACCGCCGCGACGTGCTGGCTTCCACGCGCGCCGCGCTGGACTACCTGCAAAAACTCTACGGCATGTTCGGCGACTGGCACCTGGCGCTGGCCGCCTACAACTGGGGCGAAGGCAGCGTGGGCCGCGCCATCGCCAAAAACCAGAAAGCCGGCCTGGGCACCAGCTACCTGGACCTGAACATGCCGGCCGAAACCCGGCTCTACGTGCCCAAGCTGCAGGCCGTCAAAAACATCGTCGCCAACCCGCAGGCCTTCCGCACCGAGCTGCCGCTGATCGAAAACCATCCCTACTTCCAGCAGGTGCAGATCACGCGCGACATCGACGTGGCCCTGGCCGCGCGCCTGGCCGACGTCAAGATCGAGGACTTCAAGGCGCTGAACCCCTCGGCGCACCGCCCCGTCATCATCGCGGCCGGCACGCCGCAGATCCTGCTGCCCTGGGACAACGCCACGGTGTTCCAGCGCAACTTCGAGGCCTACAGCCAGGGCCAGTACGCGAGCTGGACGGCCTGGACCGCCCCCGCCACCATGAACCCGGCCGAAGCGGCGCGCCGCACCGGCATGAACGAGGCCGACCTGCGCGGCATCAACAACATCCCGCCGCGCATGCTGATCAAGGCCGGCTCCACCCTGCTGGTGCCGCGCTCGGCCAAGGTCGAAACCGACGTGACCAGCCATGTGGCCGACAACGCCCAGGTGTCTTTCGCGCCTGAAATCGTGACGCGGCGCACCACCGTCAAGGCCCGCAAGGGCGAGTCGGTGGCCACCATCGCCAAGCGCTACGGCCTGAGCGCCGCCAGCGTGGCCGAATGGAACAACGTCAGCGCCTCCAGCCCATTCAAGGTGGGCCACCAGGTGGTGGTGTTCCTGCCAGTCAAAAGCCATGCGGCCTCATCAGCCGGCCATGCGCGCGGCAAGGCCAACGTCAAGGCGGTCAAGCGCAGCACGGCCAAGACCGTCGTGAAGACGAAAAAGCGCTAAAGCCTTTTCAGCGCATCACGAGGCCGCGGCCTGCAGGTCCACGGCCTTCGCCCTGAGCGAGGCATCTTCCCGCAGTTTGAACTTGGCCACGCGGTGCGTCGGCGTGTGCGGCAGCGCATCGACCAGCGCCACATAACGCGGCACCTTGATCGCCGCCAGCCTTTCACGGCACCACTGGGCGATCTCTTCATGCGCCAGCGCCATGCCGGGGCGCAGCACCACGGCCACCAGGATCTCGTCTTCGCCGAGCTCCGACGGTACCGGGATGGCGGCCGCTTCCAGCACGCTCGGGTGGTTGCCGATCACGCGGTCCAGCTCCGCGCCTGAAATGTTTTCACCGCGCTTGCGGATGATGTCTTTCTTGCGCGCGACGAACCAGAAAAAATTGTCCTCATCGACATAAGCCAGGTCGCCCGTGAGGAACCAGCCGTCGCGAAAGGCCGCGCGCGTCTGCGCTTCGTCGCGGAAGTAGCCCTGCATGACGATGGGCGTGCGCACCACCAGCTCGCCCACCTGCCCCGGCGGCAGGAACTGCCCGTCGTCGCCGGCGATGCGCAGTTCGGCCAGCGACACGGCCGGGTCCGGGTGCCGGCTGGGCTGGCCCATGCTGCGCACCTTGTGCGGCCCGGGAAAGGGGTTGTTCAGCGCGCCCGGAATTTCCGACATGCCGTAGCCCTCGATCAGCGTGGCCACATGGAACTCGTCCTGGAAGACGCGGAAGGTTTCCTCGTCAAACGGCGCACCGTAGATTTTTTGCAGTCGATGCCCCGGCACGTATTCGCTGCGCGGGCGCCGCATCAAAATGCTGCTGGCCGCCGCGATGGTGTTGACCTCGGTCGCGCCGGTTTCCTTGACCGTCCGCCAGAACTTCGACGCCGAAAATTTCGGCTCCAGGATCAGCGTCGCGCCCGCCGCCAGCGAACCGGCCAGCGAATAAAAGATCGCATTGATGTGGAACAGCGGCAGCACGCAGAGCAGCCTGTCGTCGGGTTGCAAGTGCATGCGCGCGACAAAACCCTCGCCGGCCGTCAGCAGGCTGCGCTGGCTGTGCATCACGCCTTTGGGAAAGCCCGTGGTGCCCGAGGTGTAGATGAACACGCAGGTGGCGTCCGGGTTGTCCAGCGGCTCAGGCGCAGTGGACGCCGGTGCGTCGGCAAAGCCGGTTTCGTTCAGCATCAGCCAGGGCGTGCCCGCAAGTCCTGTACAGGCAGCCTGCACGGTCGGCAAGGCGGCTTCGGAACAGATGATGCCGCAGACCTCCGCATGGTTCAGCACATAACGCGCCTCTTCCACGCCATAGTCAGGATTCACCGGCACCATGATGGCGCCAAGCCCGGCCAAAGCAAAAAACGCAAACACGCTGGACGGGTGGTTCAGCGACATCACGCCGACACGGTCGCCCTCTTTCACGCCCTTGGCGACGAGAACGGCAGCGGCACGCCGCACCTCTTCGAGCACCTGCGCATAGGTATACGAGCGCCCCTGGTAAACGACGAACTCACGCCCGCCGGCCACGGCCGCGCGGCTGCGCAGCATGGACGCCAGGGTGCCGCCGTGCGGCGGGTAGAGCTTCAGGACTTCAAGCGGTGTGAGCATGCTCAAACACCCTTGCCGCCGGCTTTGCCGCGTAACTTGCCGCGCGAATGCGCCGTGGCCTCGTCCTCGGCCCGGTGCCAGAGTTCCATCGCCATGGGCTGCTTCGCCTCTTCGAGCACATGGCCGACCAGGCCGACGGCGCGGGCCATCACGCCCAGTCCGTGCGAGACCTTCCAGGACAGCCCCATCTCGCAGCACAGCGCGCCTATGGCGCCCGTGGCATTGACGGGCAGCGCCTTGCCGTAGGCGGCGCCGGCCGCATCGGCCACGCACTGCATCAGCGCGACGTAGCGGCCGTGGAAACCGGTCTGTTGCGCGATCGCAAACAGCCGCAAGGTGCGCGGGTCCAGCGGCTTGTGGATGGGGTGGCCCAGGCCGGGGATGATTTTTTTCTCCGCCCTGTGGCTTTTCACAATCTCTTCGGCAAGGCCCGCCAGCGAAGCGTCGGCTGGCGCGCCCTGCCCGCCCCGGCCATCCGGCAAGGCCGCCGCCAGCATGCGCGCCGAGCCTTCGGTGGAGCCGACAAACACGCTGCCCAGGCCCAGCAAGCCGGCCGCGACGGCCGCCTGCATGGCCTCGGGCGCGCCCGCATAGGTCATGCGCGCGGCCAGCGTGGACGGCACGATGCCGTGCTCGACCAGCGTGACCAGGATGGCGTTGAACATGCGCGACTCTTTCGCGTCGGGCAGGCGGCCCGTCACTTCCAGGAAAGCCATGTCGCCGAAGTTGACCTCGCCCATCAGGTCATGGCAAAGGTCGTAGCCGTGCACGCCTATGGCCTCAGGCGTGGCCCAGGCGATGTCGGAGCGCAGTTCTGTGTTTTTTTTCATCGTGGGGTTCTCGGGGGAAGCGGTTTACTCGAGTTTGGCGCCGGAGACCTTGACCTTTTGTGCGCCAAGTTCGCGGTCGGTTTTCAGGAAGGCCGTGAACTGTTCGGGCGTGTCACCCACCGCCTCGAAGCCCAGCGGCTGCAGGTATTTGGTCTTGAATTCGGCGGTGTTGATGATCTTGCTCATGTCGCGCGCAAAGCGGGCGCTGATCTCGGGCGGCGTGCCCTTGGGCGCGACCACGCCGAAGTAGTAGGACGCGTCAAACGTCGGGTAGCCGACTTCGGCAAAGGTCGGCACATTGGGCGCGGCCGGCTGCCGGTTGCGGCCCGACACGGCCAGCGCCTTGATCTTGTTGGTCTCCAGGAAAGGCGCGACACCGCCGGTCACTGCGAACATCGCGTCGATGCGGCCGGCCATCAGTTCCTGCACGGCGGGCGGCAGGCCCTTGAAGGCCACGTGCTCCATCTGCAGGCCGTTGATGCTGTTGAACCAGGCTGAGGCCAGGTGGTTCACGCCGCCCGCGCCTATCGAGCCGTAGTTGAACTTGCCCGGGTTGCGCTTGACCTGCTCGATGAACTCCTTGACGTTGGCGGCCGGGAAGTCCGGCCGCGTCACCAGCATCAGGTTGCCGACGGCCAGCTTGGCGACGGGCACGAAGTCCTTGACCGGGTCGTACGGGATCTTGGGATAGAGGTTCTGGTTCAGGCTGTAGGCGCCGTCGGAAGCCACCAGGAAGGTGTAGCCGTCGCCCGGGCTTTTGGCCACAATGTCGGCGGCGATGATTTCATTGGCGCCCGGTTTGTTGTCGACGATGAAGGGCTGGCCCCAGCTGTCGCCCAGCTTCTGGCTGATGGCCCGCACCATCACGTCGGCGGGACCGCCGGCGCTGTAGGGCAACACAATGCGGATCGGCTTGGTGGGGTAGCCCTGCGCCTGGGCAGAGCCTGCAAAGGCAAGTCCGGCCAAAGCGCCCAGCACGATCAAACGGCGTCCTGATTTCATGTCATGTCTCCTGGTTTTATGGGGTATGGGTCTTTTTCCTGAAAATAAGTCCTGTATGTGAACTTACTTTTCAGTGTGAATTTTAGGAATTTACCGTTGATTAGAAAAATGTTAGCCACGCCCTCTCCGGCCATTTTTTGCAGAAAGTGATTTTTAGTACGTTATTTGGACTTTTTGTTGATTGGCGCTTATGCTCGAGCCATGAAGCGTGAAACCGACCACGAAGCAGAGAACTCCACCGGCGCCCAGACCGTGGACCGCGCCTGCGAACTGTTGCGGGAAATCGCCCGCACAGGCGCCGGCGGCGTCCGCATCCTGGACTTGTGCCATGCCACCGGACTGAGCCGGCCCACGGCGCACCGCATCCTGCGCTCGCTACAGCTCGCGGGGCTGGTGCGGCAAAGCCCGGAGAACCGGCGCTACGCGCTGGGCAGCGGCCTGTTTGAACTGGGCATGGCGGCGCCCAACCCCATCACGCAGTTTCCGCAGGTGCGCAGCGTGGCGGAAGAATTGGCCGCGAGCACCGAGGACACCGTGTACCTGATGCTGCGCAGCTATGACGACGTGCTGTGCGCATGGCGCGCACAAGGCGCCTACCCCATCAAGGCCAATGTGGTGGCCCTGGGCGACCGTCGGCCCATGGGCGCCAGCGTGGCCGGCCTGTGCCTGCTGGCCGGCCTGCCCGAAGCCGAATCGAACGCCTTGATAGCGGCCAACGCCCCTTACCTGCCGGCCTTCTGCCGCATGACGCCCGCGGACGTGACACGGCACGTCAACGACGCGCGCGACAAAGGCTATTCAGTGGGGGTGAATGCCGTGATGGAAGGCGTCACGGCTGTGGGCATGGCGGTGCCGGCGAGTTACCAGCGGCCCTGCATGGCGCTGAGCGTGTCGGCGATTTCCTCGCGCATTCCGCCGGAACGCATCCCGGCGCTGGTGGAGCAGCTCAAGCGCAGCGCGGCCAGGATCGCCGCCATCACGGGCAGCGACGCCGCCGCGCGCTGAGCGGAATCAGAGCTTGAAGGTGCCGACGCCGAACAGGCCGACCAGGCCGATGACGATCAGGTAGATCGCCACGATGTAGTTCAGCAGGCGCGGCATGATCAGGATCAGGATGCCGGCGATCAGGGAGACTACGGGGCCAATGCTCAGGGAGAGGTTCATGATGCGTCCTTTTTGGGTTGTTTGCATGCACTTTAGGGTGCGGGCACAACAAGTGCTGTAGGACGACAGGAAAAGATGCGGGCGGCGGCAGAGCCGACCGCTTGGCAACCTTGCTACTGGGCTGCGGTCGCGACCGGCGTGCCCTGCCAGTCCCCGCCCAACGCCTTCACCAGGAACACCGACACCAGCATGCGCTGCCCCAGCAGCTGCGCGGCCTGGCGTTCGCTGTTGAGCTGCGACTGCTGCGCCGTGATGACGTCGAGGTAAGTCGCCACGCCGCCCTCGTAGCGGTCGTTCGCGATCTCCAGCACACGCCCGGCGCTGGCGATGGCGCGCTGGGCCTGGCCGTAGGCGCGGTCCAGCGCGGCGACGCCGCTGATGCCGTCCTCCACTTCCTGCATGGCCGTGAGCACCACACGCCGGTAGTTGGCCACCGTCACGTCATAACCGGCGCGCGCGAAGTCCACGTTGGCATTGATGCGCCCGCCGTCGAACAGCACCTGCGTGGCCGAAACACCCAGGGACCACAGCACGCTGGGCGCGTCGAACAGGGTGCTGAAGATGCGGCTGTCGACGCCGACGGTCGGGGCCAGCGCGATGCTCGGGTAAAAGGCCGCGCTGGCCACGCCGATCTGCGCATTCGCCGCCGCCATGGCACGTTCGGCCGAGGCGACGTCGGGGCGGCGCTCCAGCACGTCCGACGGAATGCCCAGCGGGATCGCGGGCGGGTTCAAGGGTGTGGTCTGCGGCGCCAGCGAAAACTGCGGTGCCGGCGTGCCGGTCAGCGTGGCGATCGCATGCTCGAACTGCGCGCGTTGCCGCTTGAGGACGTCGACCTGGGTCAGCGTGGTATCCAGCAAGGCCTGCTGCTGCGCCATGTCCAGGCCCGAGGTCGCGCCCAGGTCGTGCCTGTCGGTGGCCAGCACCAGCGAACGCCGCTGCAGCGCGATGGAGCGGGCCAGCACGCCGAGCTCGGTGTCCAGCGCGCGCAGGCTGAAATAGGCCACGGCCAGGTCGGAGGCCAGCACCAGGCGGGTGTTTTCGAGGTCGGCGGCGGATTGCTCCGCCGTGGCGCCCGCCCCTTCGACCAGGCTCTGCACCCGCCCCGCGAGGTCCACCTCGTAGTTGACCGACAGCGTGACGCTGTAGTCGTTCTGGATGGTCGAGAAATTCGGCGAGTTGTAATTGGTCAGCGGCCGGTTCGCGGAAATCTTCTGCCGCGCGGCGCGCGTGCCCAGGCCGACCTGCGGGAACAGGCTGGCCGAGCTGCCCGCCAGGCTGGCGCGCGCCTGCGCCAGGCGCGCATTCGCGGCGGCCAGCGTCTGGTTGCCGGCCATGGCTTTTTGCGCCAGGGCGTTGAGCTGCGGGTCGCCAAAGCGCTCCCACCACGGGCCCTTGGCGGCCAGGTCGTTGGGGGTGCCGGTGCGCCAGGGCGCTTCCACCTGCCAGGCCACGGGCATGTCGACCTCGGGCTTGCGGTAGGCCGGGCCGGCCGTGCAGCCGGCCAGCACGGCGGCGGCCAGCACCGCCGACAACGTGCCTGTCGTGTTCAGCCTGCTCACGGCGCGGCTTTCCCGGGTTCGGCCTTGGCTTTGTCGCCGGCCGCAACGGCCACGGCCGGCTTCTTGCCGCCCTTGTCGTCCTCGGCGGCGTTGAAGGACACCGGGTCGCCCTCGGCCAGCGAATCCGAAGGATTGAGCACCAGGCGCTCGCCGCTGGCCACGCCATCCACCACTTCCACACGCTCGCCGTAATTGCGGCCCAGCTGCACGGGCTTGAGGTGCACGCGCCCTTGCGCGTCGATGGCCGCCACCTTGATGCCGTCGCCGCGGATGATCAGCGCATTGTTGGGAATCGCCAGGCCGCGGCTGGCCGCCAGCGGCAGCGACACCTGCACGAAGGCGCCCGGCAGCAAGGTGCCGGCGGTATTGGGCAGCGAAATCTCCACCTGCATGGAGCGCGAGGTGGCGTCGATGGACGCGGCCGTGCGGGCCACCTGGCCCTGGAATTTCTGGCCGCGCAGTTCCGCCTGCGTCACCACCACGCTTTGCCCGGTCTTGACGAGCTGCGCGTAGGTCTGCGGCACGTTGACGTAAAGCCGCAGCGGGTCGGTCTGCGTGACCACGAACAGCGCGCGCGCCAGCCCGCCGCCGGCACCCGCATCGATCAGGTCGCCGGTGTCGACGTTGCGCCGCGTGATGATGCCGTCGGTGGGCGCGATGATGCGCTTGAAGTTTTCCAGCTGGCGCAGGCGCTGCACATTGGCATCGGCCGCCGCCAGGTTGGCGCCGGCCTGCGCGCTGGCGCTGCGGCGCTCGTCGACTTCCTGCTGCGAGACCGCATCTTTCTTGCGCAGCGCCTCCCAGCGCACGGCCGTGCTCTGGGCCAGGTCCAGGCTGGCCGAGGCCTGCTGGCGCGCGGCGACCGCCTGCGACAGCTGCTGGTCGATCTCGGGCGTTTCAATCTCGGCCAGCAGCTCGCCCTTGCTCACGCGCGCGCCTATGTCCTTGGTCCAGCGCTTGACGTAACCGCCCGCGCGCGCATAAATCGGCGACTGCACAAAACCCTGCAGCGTGCCGGGCAAGGCCAGCGTCTGGCCTGACTCGCTGGCCTTGGCCAGCGTGGTCTTCACGTAATTCTTGTTGCGTTCGGTGGCGCCGGCTTCGAGTTCCTTGCCGTTGTAGACACGGCTGATCACCGTACGGCCCGCGCCTATGGCGAGCACCACCAGCACGATGACCGCGGCGATCTTGGCGCGGCGCACGACCTGCCCGCGCTTGAGCAGCTCGCCCGACTCACCCGCTTCCACGGGGTGCAGGGCCAGGGGGGAATGGCGTTCTTCGGACATGGCTCAGCTCTCCTGGGGCACGGTGCCCGCGGCTTCATGGGGTGCGGGCGGGGCGCCGCGGCGCGCCTTGCGCTGCGCCAGGCGCTGGTGCACCCCGGCGTAGATCACAGGCACAAAAAACAAGGTTGAAACAGTAGCAAAAAGCAGGCCGCCGATGACGGCCCGGCCCAGCGGCGCGTTCTGCTCGGCGCCCTCGCCCAGGCCCAGCGCCATGGGGATCATGCCGATGATCATGGCCAGCGCCGTCATCAGCACCGGGCGTATGCGCGTGGCGCCGGCCTCCAGCGCCGACGACAGCGGCGTGATGCCGTCCTGCATGCGCTGGCGCGCGAAGGACACCACCAGGATACTGTTGGCCGTGGCCACGCCCATGGTCATGATGGCGCCCGTGAGGGCCGGCACGCTGAGCGTGGTGCCGGTGATGAACAGCATCCAGGCGATGCCCGCGAGCGCGGCCGGCAGCGCGGTGATGATGATGGCCGCGTCCGTCCATGACTGGAAGGTCACCACGATCAGCAGGTAGACCAGCACGATGGCCATCGCCAGCCCCAGGCCCAGGCCGATGAAGGAGTTCTGCATGGTCTGCACCTGGCCGCGTATGGCGACCTGGTTGCCGCGCGTGAGTTTGGGCTCCATCTCGGCCACCAGGGTCTTGATCTGCCCGGCCACGCTGGCCAGGTCGGTGCCCTGCACACTCACGTAGACGTCGATGGCGGGCTGGATGTTGTAGCGCGAGACGATGGGCTGCTGCCGGCCGGCGCGCGCGTCCACCAGGTTGCCGAGCAGCTGCGTCGGGTTGGCCGGCGCGGCCGCGCCGTTGGCGCCGCTGTTGGCGTTGGGGGTGGATCCCACCGGGATGCTGAGCAGCGCATCGACCGAGTCCACGTTGTACTGCGGCGACTGCACCACCACGTTGTAGACCACGCCGTTCTGCGGGTTCAGCCAGAAGGCCGGCGCCGTCTGCGAACTGCCCGACAGCGCGATCAGCACGTTCTGGCCGACGTTGGCCGCGCCCAGCCCGAACTGCTGCAGCCGCGTGCGGTCCATGCGCAGGTCGACCACCGGGCCGTCCAGGCGCTGGTGCACGTGGGCGTCCACCGCGCCCGGTATCTTGCGTATGGCCTTGGTCAGCTCGGCGGCGCGCTCCATGTTGCCGTTGATGTCGTTGCCGGTGAACTGCACGTCGATGGCCGCGGGCAGGCCGAAGTTGAGGATCTGCGTCGAGATGTCGGCCGGCTGGAAGAAAAACTCCACGTTGGGAAAGCGCTTGGGCAGCTCGGCGCGCAGCAGGCTGATGAAGCCGTCGGTCGGCTTGTGCCCTTCCTTGAGCGACATCAGGATTTCGCCGTCCATGGTGCCTATGGTGCCGGCATTGCTGTACGAAAGGTTGATACCGCTGTTGGGCAGGCCGATGTTGTCCAGGATGGTTTCCAGCTGGTCGGCCGGGATCATTTCGCGGATCGCCGTTTCCACCGCGTCGGCGATGCGCACGGTCTCCTCGATGCGGGTGCCGGTGGGCGCGCGCATGTGCAGGCGTATCTGGCCCGCGTCCACACTCGGGAAAAAGTCGCGGCCCAAAAACGGGTAGAGCAGACAGGACAGAAGGCAGAAGCCCAGGAACAACTGGGCGAAACGCCGCCGGTGCGACAGCGCCGCCGACAGCGCCAGCGTGTAGGCGCGGCGAACGCGCTCGAACTGCGAATCGAAGCTGCGGTAAAGGCGCTGCAGCGGGCTGGGCTTGGTATTGGCCTGCGCCGCCTCGTGCACGCCGCCCATGAGCAGCATCACCAGCGTGGGCACCAGGGTACGCGACAGGATGTAGGACGCGATCATCGCGAACACCACGGCCTCGGCCAGCGGCACGAACAGGAAGCGCGCCACGCCAGAGAGGAAAAACATGGGGACGAAGACGATGCAGATGCACAGTGTGGCGACAAAGGCCGCCGGGCCGATTTCACCGGCGCCGACTTCGATGGCGTCGTTGAGCGGCTTGCCCATGTGCAGGTGGCGCTCGATGTTCTCGATGGTCACGATGGCCTGGTCCACCAGGATACCGACCGACAGCGCCAGGCCGCCCAGCGTCATCAGGTTGAGCGTTTCGCCCAGCGCGAACAGCACCAGGATGGAAGTCAGGATGGACAGCGGGATCGTCAGCGCGATGATCAGCGTGCTGCGCCAGTTGCCCAGGAAGAGCAGCACCATCAGCGCCGTCAGCGCGGCGGCGATCAGCGCCTCGATGATCACGCCGACCACGGCCGCCTTGACGAAGACCGACTGGTCGAACAGCGGCGTGACCTTGACGTCGGACGGCAGGGTCTGCACCACGCGCGGCAACAGGGCCCGCACGTTGGCGACGATGTCCAGCGTGGACGCGCCGCCGTTTTTCAGCACCGACACCAGCACGCCGCGTGCACCATCCTGGCGCACGACGTTGGTCTGGGGCTGGAAGCCGTCGCGCACATAGGCCACGTCGCGCAGGTAGGTGGTGACGTTGTTGGCGGTGCGCACCGGCAGGTCGTTCAGGCCGGCCAGCGCATCGGGCGAGCCGTTCATGCGCACGGTGTATTCGGTTTCGCCGAACTTGACGGTCCCCGAGGGCAGGATCAGGTTCTGCGTGTTGACGGCGTTGACCACGTCGGCCGGCGACAGGCCGCGCGCCTGCAGGGCCTGTGTGTCCAGGTCCACCGAGATCACGCGCACCTTGCCGCCGTAAGGGAACGGCGAGGCCACGCCCGGCACCGTGATCAGTTGAGGGCGCAGGCCGTTGACGGCCGTGTCGAAGAGCGCGTTTTCGGGCAGCGTCGCGCTGGACAGCGCCAGCTGCATGACGGGAATGCTGGACGCGGAATACTTGATCACCAGCGGCGGCGTGATGCCGGGCGGCAATTGCCGCACCTGCGTCTGCACCGAGGCCACCACCTGTGCGATCGCGGTCTGGATGTTGACGCCGGGCTGGAAGAAGACCTTGATGATGCTGACGCCGGCCAGCGACGTGGACTCGATGTGCTCGATGTCGCTGACCACGGTGGTCAGGCCCCGCTCCGTCTGGCCCGCGACGCGCTGGCCCATTTCCTGGGCCGGCAGGCCGTTGTAGTTCCAGATGACGCTGATCACCGGGATGTTGATCTCGGGGAAGATGTCCGTCGCCATGTTCTTGAGCGCGAACGGGGTGGCCAGCACGATGAGCATGGCCATCACGATGAACGTGTAGGGGCGTCGCAACGCCAGCTGGACCATGGACATGGGACGTCGACTCCGGGTGTGGGGGTTACGAAATGATACGTGATCGTACTGTTAACCCGAGGTAAAGAACACCCGATAAGAGCCCAAAAATCACAGCTTCTCGGTCTCTCCCGTGCGCGGCTGCCACTTCATGAGGCGCTTTTCCAGCCGGCCGACGATGCCGTCCAGCACCAGCGCGAACGCCGTCAGCACCACGATGCCGGCAAACACGGTGTTGACGTCGAAAGTGCCCTCGGCCTGCAGGATCAGGTAGCCCACCCCGCGGGCCGAGCCCAGGTATTCCCCCACCACGGCGCCCACAAAGGCCAGGCCCACCGAGGTGTGCAGGCTGGAAAACACCCAACTGGTGGCGCTGGGCAGGTACACGGTGCGCAGCAGCTGGCGCCGGCTGGCGCCCAGCATGCGGGCGTTGGCCAGCACCACGGGGCTGACTTCCTTCACGCCCTGGTAGACATTGAAAAAGACGATGAAGAACACCAGGGTGACAGCTAAAGCCACCTTGCTCCAGATGCCCAGGCCCAGCCACAGCGAAAAGA
>NZ_CALRNF020000023.1:0-96898 GCF_943369415.1 Polaromonas sp. YR568 | reverse complement strand
GGGCAAAAACTTGTTTGAGCCGCAGGCGAGTTGTTTTTGACCCCGGCTGGACCGAGCACCGCAGGTTGCCCCGGAGCGAAGCGCAGGGGACGCAGCAACCAGGGTCGCCTTTCTTTTGCTTACTTTTCTTTGGCGAAGCAAAGAAAAGTGAGTCGCCGCCGGGCGACCCCGGCCAGCAATCCTCAGACGAGGGCTCAGACGAGGGCGCACCGCCGGCGCAAGACCCGGCTAAGAACCTCCACCCGCATACAACCAAGGCATATCCAGCAGCTTCTCCCCAAGCACCTTCATAGCCAAATCCCGCCCCCACCGCACCACCCCATCGGCATGGAACACCTGCCCGTTGCGCAAAGCCCTCGCCTGCACGCGCGCATTGCGCTGCCAGCGGTTGAGCGCATAGCGCTGCAGCATGGTGGGCACGTCCAGCGCCGGGTCCAGCGCCTGGGCCAGGGCGCGGCCCAGTTCGGCGGCGTCTTCAATTGCCATGCCGGCGCCTTGCGCCAGGTAGGGGCGCATGGGATGGGCGGCGTCGCCGAGCAGGGCCACGCGGCCGACGGCGTGCTGGTGGGCGCCCTGCATGGGCGCGCGGTCGTGCAGCACCCAAAGGCGCCAGCCTTCGACTGCCTCCAGCACCTCACGCAACGCGGCGCAGCAGCCGCTGGTTGCCGCGGCCAGGTCGGCGGCGTTGGCGCTGTGGTCCCAGAGGTCGGCTTCGGCCGCAACCTCGCCCTGCACGATGGCGACCACATTGAGCCATTCGCCGCCGCGCACCGGGTACTGCACCACGTGCATGCGCGGCCCCAGCCAGGCGGTGACCTGCCGGCTCCTGAGCGCTTCGGGCAGGTCGGATTGCCGCACCAATGCACGGTAAGCCAGGTGGCCGGTGCGGCGCGGCAGGCCGTCGCCCAGCAGTTCCTGGCGCACCGTGCTCCACACACCGTCGGCGCCTATGAGGGCATCGCCTTCAATGCCGGGGCCGTCGTCGGCCTGCACCGTGACGGCTTGGGCGGTCTGGGTGAAGGATTGCAAGGGGCGGCTCAGGTGCAGCTTCACGTCGGCCTGCTGCTGCACGGCATGCAGCAACACGCCATGAAGGTCGGCGCGATGGATGGTGAGGTAAGGCGCGCCGTAGCGCTGGGCCATGGTGTCGCCCAAGGGCAGTTCGCCCAGCAACTGGCCCGACACGGCGCTGCGCACCTGCAAACGTTCGGGGAAGGCGGCCACGGCCTGCAGCGCGTCGGCCAGGCCCCAGCCGTGCAACACCTTGACGACGTTGGGGCCGAGCTGGACGCCGGCGCCGACTTCGCTGAAGGCGCTGGCGCGTTCAAAGAGGCGAACGTCCCAGCCGGCGCGCGACGCCGCGAGCGCCGCCGCCAATCCGCCGATGCCGCCGCCGGCTATCAGGGCCTGCCGGAACATTTAGGCGAGAAGCTGCCTGAGCACAAACGGAAGGATGCCGCCGTTGCGGTAGTAATCCACTTCAATGGGCGTATCCACGCGCAGGATCACGGTGACTTCCTCGCGTGAGCCGTCGTCGCGCGTGATGACCAGCTTGGCCTCGCTTTGCGGCTTGAGCTCGGGGTGTGGGATCACGTCGATGACTTCGGTGCCGGTGAGCTTGAGGGTCTGCCACGAGTCGCCGGGCTTGAACTGCAGGGGCAGCACGCCCATGCCGACCAGGTTGCTGCGGTGTATGCGCTCGAAGCTGCGCGCCACCACGGCCTTGATGCCCAGCAGTTGCGTGCCCTTGGCGGCCCAGTCGCGCGAAGAGCCGGTGCCGTATTCCTCGCCGGCAAAAATCACCGTGGGCGTGCCTTCGTCCATGTACTTCATGGCGGCGTCGTAGATGAACATCTTCTCGTTGCCCGGCTGGAACAGCGTCACGCCGCCCTCTTCGCGCGAGCCTTCGGCGTCGGGCGGGATCATCAAATTCTTGATGCGCACGTTGGCAAACGTGCCGCGCATCATCACGTCGTGGTTGCCGCGGCGCGCGCCGTAGCTGTTGAAGTCGGCCTTCTGCACGCCGTTGGCCTGCAGCCACAGGCCGGCGGGCGAGCTGGCCTTGATGGAGCCGGCCGGCGAGATGTGGTCGGTGGTGATGGAGTCGGCGAACAGCGCCATGATGCGCGCGCCCTTGACGTCCACGCTGCCGGCCTCGCCGGCGTCCATCGTGAAGTCCTTGAAGAACGGCGGCTCGGCGATGTAGGTGCTGGCGGGCCAGGTGTAGGAGGTGCCCTTGACGCCCTTGATGTTTTCCCAGAGCTTGCCGGGTTCGGTTTTCACTTTCGCGTAGTTGGCGCGGAAGGCCTTGCCGTTCATGGCGTACTTCATGAGCTTGTGGATTTCGTCGCTGGTCGGCCAGATGTCGCCGAGGTAGACGTCCTTGCCGCCCTTGCCCTTGCCGACGGGCTCGGTCATCAGGTCGCGCATCACCGTGCCGGCAATCGCATAAGCCACCACCAGCGGCGGGCTGGCCAGGAAGTTGGCCTTGAGGTTGGGATGGATGCGCGCCTCGAAATTGCGGTTGCCCGAGAGCACGGCCGCGCACACCAGGTCGCTTTTGCTGATGGCCTCGTTGAGCTCGGGCGTCAGGTCGCCGGCGTTGCCGATGCAGGTGGTGCAGCCATAGCCGGCCAACGCGAAGCCCAGCTTTTCAAGGTAGGGCAGCAAGCCGGTTTCGGTGAGGTACTCGGTCACGATGCGGGAACCAGGCGCCAGCGAGGTCTTGATGTGCGGCTGCACCTTGAGGCCGGCTTCCACCGCCTTCTTGGCCAGCAGGCCGGCGGCCAGCAGCACACTGGGGTTGGAGGTGTTGGTGCAACTGGTGATGGCGGCGATCAGTATGTCGCCGTTGCCTACGGTAATGCCGGGCGCGGAATGCACCACCTCGGTCTGCGACTTGGCGGGCGCATCGGTGGTGTTGCTGGCGCGGGCGTGCGCCAGGGTGGGACGGTTGCCTTCCATTTCCATCACGGGACGCGCGGCCCCCGCCGGTGTGGGCGGTGCCGAGGGCAGCGTATCCAGCCGCCCTTCGTCGGTGCGGCGCACCAGGTGGCGCGTGTTCAGCATGCCCGCGGGCTGGTTGAAACCGTTCTCGGCAATCGGCTTGCTGAACAGCGACTTGAACTGGCCGGCGACGTTTCCGAGCTCGATGCGGTCCTGCGGGCGCTTGGGGCCGGCCAGGCTGGGCGTGACGTCGCCCAGGTCGAGCTTGACCACATGGGAGTAATCAATCTCGCCGGCCTTGGCCACACCGAACAGGCCTTGCGCCTTGAAGTAGGCCTCGAAGGCTTCGATCTCTTCCTTGGTGCGGCCCGTGCCCTTGAAGTAATCGATGGTTTTTTCATCGACCGGGAAGAAGCCCATGGTAGCGCCGTATTCGGGCGCCATGTTGCCGATGGTGGCGCGGTCGGGCAAGGCCAGCGTACGAGTGCCTTCGCCGAAGAACTCGACGAACTTGCCGACGACTTTTTCGCGGCGCAGCTGCTCGGTCACGCGCAGCACCAGGTCGGTGGCGGTGACGCCTTCGCGCAGGCGGCCGGTCAGCTCAAAGCCGACCACGTCGGGCGTGAGGAAGTACACCGGCTGGCCCAGCATGGCGGCTTCGGCCTCGATGCCGCCGCAGCCCCAGGCGACCACACCGATGCCGTTGATCATGGTGGTGTGGCTGTCGGTGCCCACCAGCGAGTCGGGGTAATAAATGTTGTCCCTGGTCTTGTGTACGCCGCGCGAGAGGTATTCAAGGTTGACCTGGTGCACGATGCCGAAGCCCGGCGGCACAACGCCGAAGGTGTCGAAGGCCTGCATGCCCCACTTCATGAATTCGTAGCGCTCGCGGTTGCGCTGGAACTCGAGCTTCATGTTGAGGTCCAGCGAATTTTTCTTGCCGTAGTAGTCGACCATGATGGAGTGGTCGACCACGAGGTCCACCGGCACCAGCGGCTCGATGGCTTTCGGGTTCTTTCCCAGCTTGAGCGCCACGCTGCGCATGGCGGCCAGGTCGGCCAGCAGCGGCACGCCGGTGAAATCCTGCAGCACCACGCGCGAGACGACGAAAGGGATTTCGTCGCTGCGCTCGGCCTGGGGCAGCCAGTTGGCCAGCTGGCTCACGTGTTCGGCCGTGACTTTTTTGCCGTCGCAGTTGCGCAGCACCGATTCGAGCACGATGCGCATGGACACCGGCAGGCGGGAGACTTTGGGGAATTGTTTGGCCAGTTCCGGCAGCGAGTAGAACTTGCCGGTTTTGCCCGAGGCGGTCTTGAAGCTTTTGAGCGTGGAGGAAAAAGCGTGGGGAGGCGGTTTGGCCATGGCGGACTCCTTTTTATTGACGGCAGCCCCCATTCTGGCAGGCACGGGCCCGCCTTGGACAGCCCGCCCCTCCATATCCTGCCCGGCGGCTCAGTCTTGGCCGGGTAACAAAGGCCCAGAAGATGTTTTTCCCGGGGCAACAGGGGATGAAATACTTTTCGTTTCAAAACGCAAAGAAGCCCCATCGCAGGGCATCCCTGCCCGGAACCAGGGCGGCAACAACCCGCCTCCGCCCCTCGCTGACGCCTAGACCGCGACCAGCGGCGCGGCGACCGGTGCCGCAGGCCGCGCGGCGGGTGCCAGCCGTATGCCGGTATCGCCTTCCCTTTCTATCTGCTCGACCAGGCCGAGCTCCCAGTCCAGGTAGGTGCGGAAAGCCTGGTCGCGCGCCTGCTGGCTGGCGTGGTGGTAGGGACTGAACCAGCTGTCGTCGTCGCCGGTCAGCACACCCTCCGCGCCCGAGGCCGTCGGCAACCCCGCCTCCGCCCAGGCCCGGGTGCCGCCGGCAACAGCCCACACGCCGCGGCCGGTGCGAAAAGCCAGTTCGGCGGCCACGGCCTGCGCCAGAACGCCATCGGAAGAGGCCAGCAACACGGCGCGGCCGGACTCCTGCGCCGAGAGGAACTCCTCCAGGCGGTCGGGCACCGCGAACAAGGCGCCCGCGATGTGGTTGCGCTCGTAGGCGGCGCGGCGCTCCACGTCAAAGACGACGGCGCCACCATTGACCAGCCGGTCCGCTTCCTGCACCGAGACCGACGGCTGCACGGCATGCAGCCGCTGCACCCGCACCGGCTCCGCGCCCGTCACCAGGGCGGCCAGGGCCTCGGGGCTGTAGACATACACTTCCTGCCCGCCCAACTGCGCCAGCCACGCAGCGGTGGTCAGCGCCCGCACGCCGTCCCAGTCGGCCAGCACGGTGCGCGCGCGCCGGGTGGCCAGGTACTCATCGGTCGCCTGCACCAGTTGCCCGCCGGGCGCCCAGCGCCAGCCTTCCAGGTGGCCGGCCGCGTATTCTTCGCGCGTGCGCACGTCAAAGCGGTACAGCGTGTGCTCACCCGCTTCTTTCTCCAGCCGGGCCAGCCCGGCCGCGTCGATGCGGCGCACGCCGGCGCGTTCAGCCGCCGCGCCGGCGCCGGCGCGCGCGGCGGCCAGGGCATCGGCACCCGGTGTCGGCAATGCGGGCCGCCTGCCGTTGGCCAGGTTGCGGCCCGACAGCAGCCAGGCCATGGTGCCGTCGCGCAAGGACACCACGCGGTTGGGGATGCCGGCATCGATCAGCGTCTGCGCGCCCAGGATGCTGCGGGTGCGGCCGGCGCAGTTGACGACGACCAGCGTCTTGGGGTCGGGCGCGAGTTCGCCGATGCGATAGACCAGCTCGGCGCCGGGCAGGCTGTGGGCGAAGGGCAGGCTGAAGTCTGTGAACTCCTCGGGCGTGCGGCTGTCCACCACCACGATGTTGTCGCCGCGCGCGACGCGCTGCTCAAGTTCATCGGCGCTGATCGAGGGCGTGTGTTTTTGCACCTCGATGACTTCGCCGAAGGCCTTGCTGAGCACGTTGGTGCCGGTGAAGATTTCATGGCCTTCATCGGCCCAGGCGCGGGTGCCGCCCGCCAGCACCGAAAGGTGTCGCCAGCCCAGGCGCCGCAGCTTGGCGACGGCCTGGTGCACCAGGGTTTCATCGCCGTCCACCAGGACGATGCGGGTGTCGCGCCGGGGCACCAGGCGGTCTATCAACACTTCGATGCGCCACAAGGGCAGCGATGCCGCGAACAGAATGTGGCCGCGGGAGAAGACCCCCGTCTCGCGCACGTCGAGCACGGCAATCTCGCGGCCGTCGGCCAGCGCGGCCTTGAGTTCGCGCGGGCTGACGCGTGCCGCATCAACGTCGGCATGCTGGCCGGGGGAAGCAGGGGAGGCGGCGGTACGTGTCATCGGAAACCTTTTACGAGTGGATGGAAGTTACTGGATGACTCGCACGGTAAGGGTGCATGCGCCGCGTGGCAACTGCGCAATCCGCATATGGATATGCGCCGCACCGTCGCCGCTCGTCACCAGAAAAAGCGCATGCATATGCACAAACGATTCGCACATAAACAGCCTCGACATGCTTCGTTGCCCTGGCGTGTGCGCGCTCCAACAATCGGCGCTCACACATTGCAAAGGAGCAAGATGGCCCGCAACCCCGCACTGGCTGGCGACATTGGCGCACAGCCGCAAGACTTCCTGATCGACCTCAGCCCGCGGGTGGCGCGGGCGAAGTGGGCCGGTGAGTTTCGCGTGTGGGCGGGTTACCTGCGCCGGCTCGCCTCCCCGCTGGGCCTGTTGCTGCTGTGGCAGGTCACGGCCGAACTGGGCCTGGTCTCGCGCCAGGTCCTTCCGCCGCCCACGCAGATCATCGCGGCCTTCGCCGAGCTGATCGAGAACGGCGAGCTCCAGCGCGCGCTGCCCGCCTCCATAGGCCGCTCGCTGGCGGGCCTGTCCATTGGCGGCGGCATCGGGCTGCTGCTGGGGCTGTTCGCGGGCCTGTGGAAAAAAGGGGAAGAGATTTTTGATGCGCCGCTGCAGATGCTGCGCACCATTCCCTTCATCTCCGCCGTGCCGCTGTTCATCATCTGGTTCGGCATCGACGAGAGCGTGAAGATCATCATCATCCTGGTGGCGACCATCTTTCCGGTCTACCTCAACACTTACTCGGGCGTGCGCTCGGTGGACCCCAAGCTCATTGAGGCGGCCCGCATCTTCGGCCTGTCGCACGCGCGCATCATCCGCCACGTGATCCTGCCGACCGCCATGCCTTCCATCCTGGTGGGTATCCGCTATGCCGCGGGAGTTTCGCTGCTGGCGCTGGTGGTGTCCGAGCAGATCAACGCGCGCGCCGGCATAGGCTACATCCTGGCCAATGCCAACCTGAACCAGCGCAGCGACATCATCATCGCCGGCATCATCGTCTACGCCTTCCTGGGCATCCTGACCGACATCATCATGCGCAAGGTCGAATCCTCGCTGCTGCCCTGGAAGCCCCAGCATGCGGTCGCCTGATGCGGGCGCGGCGGGAGCCAACAACATGAGCCAGACGCACAACGCCGTCGAGCTGCGCAAGGTGCTGCGCCGCTTCGGCGACCGCAAGGTCCTCAACCAGATCGACCTGACGCTGCGCGCCTCGGAATTCGTCGCGGTGCTGGGCCCGTCGGGCACCGGAAAGACCACACTGCTGCGCATCCTCTCCGGCCTGGACCAGGCCGACGGCGGCAGCGTGCGCCTGGCCGCCAGCCGCTCGGTGGTGTTCCAGGAGCCGCGCCTGGTGCCGGCCAAAAAGGTCTGGGAAAACGTGGTGCTGGGCGAAAGCAGCCGGGAAGCGCAAGCCGCCGCCCTGCGCGCCCTGGAAGAAGTCGGCCTCACGAAACTTTCCCACGCCTGGCCCAAGACGCTGTCCGGCGGCGAGGCGCAACGCGTGGCGCTGGCGCGCGCGCTGGTGCATGAGCCCAAATTGCTGCTGCTCGATGAGCCCTTTGCCAGCCTGGACGCGCTCACCCGCATCCGCATGCATGAGCTGGTGCAGCAGCTGTGGGCGCGCCACCAGCCCGCCGTGGTGCTGGTCACCCACGACGTGGACGAAGCCATCCTGCTGGCCGACCGCGTGCTGGTGCTGTCCAACGGGCAGATCGCCCTGGACGTGCAGGTCAACTTGCCCAAGCCGCGCCGCAAGACCCATCCCGAATTCGACCGCCTGAGAACGCAGCTGCTCCTGCAGCTTGGCGTGACCGTCCCGCGCGAGGAAGCCCTTGCGGGCGAGCTCGCCGAAGCCGCCTGAGTGACCCCATTCCCGCATGTTTTTAATCCTTTAACCGAAGAACCCTTATGCGCAACACAAGACGACACCTCCTTCGCAACGCACTGCTGCTGGGCGCGGCCGCGCTGTCCCTGCTCACCGTGCAAGCCCATGCACAGGGCCGCACCAAATTGGTGGTGGGCATCCAGACCATAGAGCTGCGCGAAACCGTGCTGGCCTCCAAAGTGCTGGACGGCGCGCCCTTCGACATCGAGTGGGCGGTGCTGCCCGGCCCGGCGGCGCAGTTGTCGGCGCTGTATTCGAAGTCCATCGACATCGGCCTGGGCGGCTCGACCTCGCTGATCTTCGAGCAGGCCAAGGCCGAAAAATGGGACGAGAAAAACCCGCCGCTGCAAATCGTGGCGGCCTGGGAGAACCCCGACCCGAAATACCCGTCCATCATCACCGCCGTGCGCAAGGACGCCGGTATCAACAGCCTGAAGGACCTCAAGGGCAAGCGCTGGGCGCACAACTACGGCGGCTACAACTACGGCCAGTACATCGCCACCCTGGTCAAGGCCGGCCTGACCGAAAAGGACATCGCCCCCGCGCGCTTTACCGACCAGTTTGCCGGCGGCACCGCCTTCAACCATGGGCAGGTCGAAGTGTTTTCGGGCAGCGCGCCCGGCATTTTTGAATCGCTGAAGAACGGCACGGCCAGGGTGCTGATCGACAACAGGGAAACCGAAGTGCCCGGTGTGACCATCTTCATCGCCCGGCAGGACGTGATCGCCGACAAGGCCAGGAGCGAGGCCCTCGGCGAATTCCTCGCGCGGGTGCGCACCCACTGGACCTGGTACGAGAAGAACCTGCCGGCCGTCGAAGACATTTACGTGAAGAAGCTGCAGCAGAACGCCGAGCGTGCCCAGTTCACGGCGCGCCACTCCTTTGCCGAATTCAAGCCCGTGGACAAGGAACTGGGCCGCAAGCTGCAGAACCTGTCGGACCTGTTCTTCGAGTTCAAGGCCATCCCCAAAAAGATCAACGTGAACTCGGAGCTGAGCCCCAGGTTCAACGCCTACACCGTGCCGGGCAACGCGTCCGTGGCTACGGCGCGCTGAGGCAGGCACCATGAGCGCCCAGAGAAGCCTTCACCTGAACCTGCTGTTCAACAACGCGGGCAACGTCAGTTCGGCCTGGCGCTGGCCCGACAGCGACCCGCGCGCCTTCATCGACAGCAACTACTACGTCGAGGCGGCGCAGCTCTGCGAAAAAGGCACGTTCGATGCGATCTTTTTCTCCGACAGCCTGGCGCTCAATGACTCGCCCGAGTTCAAGCCCTTCCAGTCGCTGGAGCCCACGGTGCTGCTGGCCACCATCGCCGCGCACACCGAGCGGATCGGCCTGATCGCCACGGTCTCCAGCTCCTACAACGACCCCTTCAACATCGCCAGGCGCTTCGCGTCGCTGGACCACATCAGCGGCGGCAGGACCGGCATCAACATCGTCACCACCGCGGACACGGCGGCCGCGCACAACTTCGGCCAGGCCGATGCCTACGCCCATGCCGACCGCTATGCGCGGGGGGCTGAGTTCATCGAGGTGGTGCAGAAACTCTGGGACAGCTGGGAGGCCGATGCCCTGGTGGGCGACAAGGCGGCCGGGCGGCTGGTGGACCCGGCCAAGCTGCATGAGATCAACCACAGGGGCGAGTACTTTTCCGTGCGCGGGCCGCTGAACGTGCCGCGCACGCCGCAGGGCCGGCCTGTAGTGGTGCAGGCGGGCGGCTCTTCGGACGGCCGCGAGGTCGCCGCAAAACATGCCGAGATCGTGTTCACCGCCGCGCACACGCTGGAAGACGCGGCCGCCTATGCCACCGACCTGCGCCGGCGCGCCCGCGCCTTCGGCCGCGCCGGCGATGCCATTGCCATCCTGCCCGGCCTGGTCACCGTCATCGGCAGCACCGAGGCCGAAGCCAGGCGGCGCTCCGACGAACTCTGGGAGCTGGTGCCGCTGCAGTACGGCGTGAACCGCCTGGCCACCGTGCTAGGGCTGGCACCGTCGGAACTGTCGCTGGACAAACCCCTGCCGCGCAACATCGCTAAGCCCGCGCGCGGCTCGCACACCGCCTTCGAGCAGACCGTGCGCCTGGCGGAAGAAAAAAACCTGACCGTGCGCGAACTGATCCGCGTGCTGGGCGGCGGCGCCACCATGCACCGCGTGATCACCGGCACACCGGACAAGGTGGCGGACTCCATCGAACAATGGTTTCTCAGCGGCCACGTTGACGGCTTCAACGTGGTGCCCGACGTGGTGGCCTCCGGCCTGGAGGTGTTTGTCGGCGAGGTGGTTCCGCTGCTGCGCAAGAAAGGCATCTTCCGCCATCACTACGAAGGCAGGACGCTGCGCGAGCACTACGGCCTGGCCCAGCCCGCCAGCCTGTACCCGGCAAGCGCCGCCCGCCAGGCAGCGAATGCCGCCCATGAACCTCCACCTTTGAAAGCCGCGGCATGACCCACACATCCTCCACGCTTGAGATCAGCCCCGCAGCCGAGGCGGCAACGGCCGGCCCGCCCCTGCATCCCGCCTCGGAAAAACTGGCCGCCCTGCTGGACAGCATCCGCGAAGGCGCGTCAAACCGCGACCTGGAGCGCGAGCTGCCCTTTGGCGTGATCGAGTCCCTGCGCCAGGCCAGGCTGGGCGCCATTCGCATCCCGAAGGACGAAGGCGGCCTGGGCGTCAGCCTGCGCGAGCTGTTCGCGGTGGTCATACGCCTGGGCGAAGCCGATTCCAACGTCGCGCACATCCTGCGCAACCACTTTGTCACGCTGGAGCGCATCCTCAGCGCGCCGCGCAGCGAGCGCAACCGCCGCTGGATCAAAGCCGCGGCCGAAGGCGCCATCTTCAGCCTGGCCGGGACCGAACTGGGCGCCAAGCGCTCGGGCTCACTGTCGGTGGTGAGCACACGCCTGAGCCTTCAGGCCGACGGCGCTTACCGCCTGGACGGCGAGAAGTACTACAGCACCGGTTGCCTGTATGCGGACTACATCGCCATCCCGGTGCTCACCCCTCAGGGTGAAACGGCCACCGTGATCATTCCCGCGGCTCGCACCGGTGTGGAACTGGTGGACGACTGGGACGGCTTCGGCCAGCGGCTGACCGGCACCGGCACCACGCGCCTGCACGAGGTGCGGGTGGAGGCTGATGAACTGATCCAGGGATCGGACAGCGACACCAGCCCCTTTCACTACATCTCCACCATCCCACAGCTTTACGTCACCGCGATCAACGCGGGTGTGGCGCAGAGCGTGCTGCGCGACGCGACCGCGCTGGTGCACAAACGGCCGCGCTCCTTCTATCACGCGACAGCTGAAAAATCTTCCGACGACCCGCTGGTGCAGCACACCATCGGCCAGATCGCCGCCAACGCCTTTGCGGCGGAGAGCATCGTGCTGGCCGCATCCGATGCGCTGGATGTTTTCATCGGTGAAGACGGCAGCAACGAGGCCGGCTACCAGAAAGCATCACTGGAGGCGGCACTCAAGGCCGCCAAGGCCAAACTGGTAGTGGACGAGCTGGCCCTGCGCTCGGCCACCCTGCTGTTTGAGGTGGGCGGCGCGTCAAGCGCCAGGCGCAGCGAAAACCTGGACAGGCACTGGCGCAATGCGCGCACCCTGGCCGCTCACAACCCGGCGGCGTTCAAGGCGCGGGCACTGGGCGATTACGAACTCAACCAGAAAGCGCCGCCCAACCTGGGCTTCTTCTGAGCGGATCACCAGGCCGGTTGCGGCGATGCGCGGCGCAGGCCGAAGTACTGCAGTTCGGCCAGCACCGCCACGGTCACGGCCTGCACCAGCACGTAAGCCACGCCCAGCGCCGATGGCGACACCCGGCCGCTGAGCAGCAACAGCACGCAGGCCAGTGCCCAGCCCAGGTTGCCGACTACCAGCGCCCAGATCACGGGCCGCGGTAAAGGCTTACGCGTTGAAACAAAAACCACGACCGCCGCGTAGGCCAGCAAAAACTCGCCGGTATAGGCCATCAAAGCCTCGGGCAGGTTGAAAAGCCGGGCCATCGTGGCCGGAAAGGCGACTTGAAGCACACCGCAGGCAATGCAGGAAAGCGCATCCACACGCAGTACGTTGCGCAGGAAGTTGGGGGAGGAAAGGAGGGAACTCGAAGACATGGCAAAACTCCTGAAGCAGCAGCCGGTGAGGTGACCAGCGCGCCGGGCCGCCGGACCGTGCGCATGGAAGGCATCATTCCCGCGCGGCGGCGGCCGGTCCATGACCCGGCAGGTAATGGAAAGCCGGATGCGGCGGCCTTACGATGGCGCCATGACCGCCAGCACCCACCACCCCAGCCGCCCGGCGCCGCGCAGCGCGCCCCAGCCTTTTGGTGAGCACCTGCGCCACTGGCGCCAGCACCGGCGCCTGAGCCAGCTGGACCTGGCGCATGAGGCCGACATCTCGACGCGCCACCTGAGTTTTGTGGAAACCGGCCGCTCCGTGCCCAGCCGCGAGATGGTGCTGCGGCTGTCGGAGCGGCTGGACATTCCGCTGCGCGAACGCAATGCGCTGCTGGTGGCGGCCGGCTATGCACCCATGTACCGCGAGCGGCCGCTGGACGACCCGGCGCTGGCCTCGGCCCGGCAGGCGGTGGAGCTGCTGCTCAAAAGCCATGAGCCCTACCCGGCCCTGGCGGTGGACCGGCACTGGAACCTGCTGGCCGCCAACCGCATGGTGCCGCACCTGATGGAGGGCGCCGATGCCTCGTTGTTGCAGGGGCCCGTGAACGTGTTGCGTTTAAGTTTGCACCCGAAAGGCCTGGCGCCGCGCATCGCCAACCTGCCGCAGTGGCGCGCGCATATCTTTGAGCGCCTGCGCCAGCAGGTCGCGGCGACGGCAGACCCGCTGCTGGGGGCCTTGCTGGAAGAACTCAAGGCCTACCCGGTGCCCGAAGAAGCGACGACCGAACACCTGGCAGGCGAACACCCCGGCGTGGTGATGCCCTTCCTGTTCCGCACGCCGGCCGGCATGCTGAGTTTCATCAGCACCACCACCATCTTCGGCACGCCGGTGGACGTGACGCTGCAGGAACTGGCGATGGAAACGTTTTTCCCGGCGGATGACTTCACGCGCCAGACGCTGCATGCGCTGGCGGCGCAGCGCTAGGCGTCAAGAGCTGCTCTCAGAGCTCGACGATGGTCTTGAAGCCACCCCAGAACATGCGTTTGGCGTCGAAGGGATGGTTCTTCGGGTCCATCATGCCCTCCAGGCGCGGATCGGCCATGACCTTCTTGTTGATGCTGTCGCGCTGCTTGCGCGACTTGAAGATGATCCATGAAAACACCACCACCTCATCCTTCCTGAGCTTGACGCTTTGCGGGAAGGATGTGAGTTTTCCGGGCTTGACGTCGTCGGCGATGCATTCGGTGCATTCGAGCGCGCCGTATTCCTTCCAGATCTTGCCGGCCTTGCGCGCCAGCCTGCGGTAAGCGTCGACCTTCTTCTTTGGAACGGGAAGCACAAATCCATCAACGTAACGGGCCATGGGAGTCTCCTTGCTTGAGGGTCAATGAAGTGCATGCGACACGAGCGGGGAAACAGCAGCGAGTGCCATCGCAGTTCTTGTGTACGCCGTACACAATATACCCAAAAGCAGGAATGTCCTTGCGGGAAAAAGTAACAAAGCTTGAGGCAGACACGACAGGCGGGCCGGCGCCGCCCGCGACGGCGGATGGATCGTCAGGCGCTGAAAACGTGCGCCTGGCCGGCCACCGTGATGCGCACCATGGCGCCCAGCGCTGGCGCATGGATGCCCGCGCTGTGCACCAGCAGCGGCTCATCCCATCCGGCCGTTGGCGCCGGTGCGGCGGTAGCCGCGCCGGCGCCGCGCACCAGGCGCACCGACAGCACGCAGACCGAGCCGCCGAAGTCGGTGTCGGTGACCGCGCCGTAACACGCGTCGCCATGCGCCGCCACATCGGCGGGCACTTCGGCCACCTGCAGCTGCTCGGGCCGCAGCATGATTTGCGCCGCGCCCTTGCGCGCGCTGTCGTTGACGGCAACATGCCCCAGCGCGCAATCGGCCCAGCCGCCGGCAAGTTGCGCCGGCAGCACGATGCTGTCGCCCAGGAAGCCGGCCACGGCCTCATCGCGCGGACGCAGATACACATCGAGCGGGCGGCCGGCCTGCACCAGCTGCCCGCCGCGCATCACGGCCACCTGGTCGGCAAACGAGAGTGCCTCGGCCTGGTCGTGCGTGACGAGGATGGTGGTGATGCCGGCGGCACTGAGCAGCTGCGCGACCGCCTTGCGGGTGCTGGCGCGCAGGCCGGTGTCGAGTGCCGAAAAAGGCTCGTCCAGCAGCATGAGCTTGGGCCGCTGGGCCAGCGCGCGCGCCAGCGCCACGCGCTGCTGCTGGCCGCCCGAAAGTTCATGCGGGCGGCGCGCCAGCATGGCGGTGTCCAGCGCGACCATGTCCATGAGTTCGGCAATGCGCTCGGCGCGCCGTGGGGTGTTGCGCGGCAGGCCGAAGCCGACGTTGCCTTCAATCGTGAGGTGCGGAAACAGCGCGCCGTCCTGCGGCACATAGCCGATGCCGCGCTCGTGCGCGGGCACGGCGTCGGGGCCGTCGGCCAGTTGCCGGCCGCCCAGCGTGACGCGGCCGGCGTCGGGCGCCTCGAAGCCGGCGATGATGCGCAGCAGGGTGGTCTTGCCCGAGCCCGAGGGGCCGACGACGGCGGTGCGGCTGCCGGGCGCGACGCTCAGGTCCACGCCGCCCAGCGCCTCGACGGGGCCGTAGTGTTTGCGGATGGCTTGCAGTTCCAGAGAAGTCGTCATCGCGTCATCGTCCCGCCGTGCGTTTGGATTGGTGGTAAAGCAGCCAGGTCATGGGCAGCGAGAGCAGCACCATGATGAGCGCATAGGGCGCGGCGGCGGCGTAGTCGATCTCGCTGCTGTAGGCCCAGAAGGAAGTCGCCAGCGTGCGCGTGCCGTTGGGCGCGAGCATCAGCGTGGCGGTGAGTTCGTTGGTGATGCCCAGGCCCACCAGCGCCGCGCCGGCGGCCGCGCTGGGCGCGGCCAGCCGCAGGGTGATGGCCCACAACGCCTGTGCGGGCGTGCGGCCCAGGCTGCGCGCGGCCTGCTCGAGTTCCACCGGCGCCTGGGCGATGCCGGCACGCAGGCTGATGAGGGCGCGCGGCAAAAACATCAGCAGGTAGGCCAGCAACACCGTGAACGCCGTCTGGTAGATCGGCAGGCGCACGGTGACCGTGACGAGGGCCAGCGCCACCACCACGCCGGGCAGCGAGCCGACCATGTAATTGCAGGCTTCGAGCACGCGCTGCAGCCGGCCCGGCGAGCGTATCGACAGCCAGGCCATGGGCACGGCGGCCACGGTGGTCAGCAATGCGCCGCCCATCGCCAGCGCCAGGGTTTGCAACAGCGAGGGGCCGAGTTCATCAAAGCGCCAGACGGCCGCGCCGCCCGCCACCAGCCAACGCCCCAGCGTGACCAACGGCACGCCCAGCGCCAGCACCGTCAGCAGCGCGGGCAGCAGCAGGCCGAGCGCGGTGAAGCGGCCCAGGCTGCGTTTGAAAGGCATGCGCGCCGCGCCGGAGCCGACGCGCGCGTAACGCTCCTTGCCGCGAGCGGCCGACTCCAGCCCCAGCAGCGCGAAGCAGCACACCACCAGCACGCCCGAGAGCATGTTGGCGGCGGGCCCGTTGTAGGTGGACTGGAACTGGTCGACGATGGCGGTGGTGAAGGTGTCGAAGCGGATCATCACGTAAAGGCCGTATTCGGCCAGCAGGTGCAGCCCCACCAGCAGCGAGCCGCCGCACACCGCCAGCCGCAACTGCGGCATCACCACACGAAAGAACACCGCCCAGGGGCTCAGGCCCAGCGAGGCGGCGCTGTCTTCCATGCCCGGGTCCAGGCGCCGCAAGGCCGCGGCGACCGGCAAATACAAAAACGGGAAATAGGCGATCACCGAAACCATCACGCCGGCCGTCAGGCCGTGCAGGCCTGGCGCCACCGTCATCCAGGCATAGCTGTGCACAAAGGCCGGCACCGCGAGCGGCGCGACCAGCAGCCAGGCCCAGGTGCGCGCGCCGGGCAGGTCGCTGCGCTCCGTGAGCCAGGCCAGGGCCACGGCCAGCACCGCGCACAGCGGCACGGTGAGCACAACCAGCAGCGCGGTGTTGAGCAGCAGCTCGCCGACACGCGGCCGGAAGATCAGCGCGGAGGCGGTGTCCCAGCCGGTCTGGATGCCGACCCAGAGCACAAAGCCCAGCGGCAGCAAGGCCAGGAGCGACACGACCAGCGCCGCACCGCCCACCCAGGACAGGCGCCAGCCGCCGCGCCCGGCAGCGGGCGAAGGCAGCAGCACCGCAACCGCGGGGTTCAGGGCGGCTTCGGCATCTAGAGGCACGGCACTCAAGGGAAGTGTCAGATCGGTGGACCTGAAGGTGTTTCGAAACGCTTTACAGCAGGCCGGCCTGGGTCATCAGGTCGGAGACTTTTTTGCTGTTGAGTTTGGAGGGCTCAACCTTGGGCGCCTGCAGATCGGCCAGCGGCACCAGCTTGGGGTTGGACTGCGCGCCCGTGCCGACGGCGTATTCATAGGCGTCGCCGGTCTTCAAAATTTCCTGGCCGCCCTTGCCGGCGATCCACTTCACGAAAGCCTGGGCTTCGGGCTGGTGCTTGCTGGAGGCCAGTACGCCGCCGCCGGAAATGCTCACAAAAGCGCCAGCATCCTGGTTGCGGAAGTAATGCAGCTGGGCGTTGTTGCTGTTCTCGCCGGTCTTGGCTTGGTCGCCGTAGTAGTAATAGTGGTAGATGATCCCGCCCTCGATCTGGCCGGCGTTGACGGCCTTGAGCACCGTGCCATTGCCTTTGTAGGGTATGGCGTTTTCCTTCATGGCCTTGAGCCAGGCGGCGGTGGCGGCCTCGCCCTTGAGCTCGAGCAGCGCGCTCACGATGGCCTGGAAGTCGGCGCCCGAAGGCGAGGCGGCCCAGCGGCCTTTCCAGGCGGGGGCGGCCAGGTCCAGCATGGACTTGGGCAGCTGGGCCGGCGTGAGCTTGGCCTTGTTGTAGACAAACACGGTGCTGCGCGCGGCGATGCCCGTCCAGCGGCCGTGCGCGGGGCGGAAGTTGGCGGGCACTTCGGACAGCGTGGCGGCGTCCAGCGGCGCGAACAGCCCGGCCGTGTCAACCAGCGCCATGGCGGGCGAATTCTCGGTCAGGAACACGTCGGCGGGCGATGCGGCGCCCTCCTGCACGATCTGGTTGCCCAGTTCGGTGTCGCTGCCGTTGCGCAGCGTGACCTTGATGCCGGTTTCCTTGCTGAAAGCATCAGCCCAGGCCTTGGTGAGGCTGGCGTGCTGCGCGTTGTAGACCACGATGCCTTCGGCCGAGGGTTTGACGCCCTGGGCGGTGGCGGCCAGCGGTGCGGCCAGCAGGCCGGCGGCCAGAGCGACGGCGCCGGCAAGGGATGTGAGGGACAGTTTCATGGAACACCTTTAGGGATGGAGGGGCGGACAGGGGCCGGAAGGGGCTGTGCCTGTAAGCAAGCCGTCATTACAAATGCGAATTACTTGCATTCGTATGGTAACCGCTTCCGCCGTGCCTGGCGTCGTGAAGTGGGTATTCGCTGGTGGCAGGCGGTGAGGCTGTCGGCCCTTGCTGACAGACGGCCGCGACGGCGGCTGAGGCGCCGCGCGCCCGCCCACTTCTAGGATGGAACATAGACGGCACAACAACCCTTCAAGGAGTTCCCATGAGCACACCCAAATCCGACCACGACACGCTGTGGGAACTGATCAAGGACATACGCTTCGGCATGCTGACGCATCGCCATGCCAACGGCATGCTGCATGCCCATCCGCTGACCACGCAGAACCAGTCCATTGACGAGGGCTCGCAGCTGTATTTCTTCATTTCGCGCAAAAGCGAGCTGGCCCAGCGCCTGCAGCAGGACGGCAACGTCAACGTCTCGTACGCGGACCCCGGCGATGACAGCTACGTGTCGCTGTCCGGGCAGGCGGCGATCAGTGAAGACCAGGCCAAAAAAGAGGATCTCTGGTCGCCGGTGGCCCGGGCCTGGTTTCCGGCCGGCGTGAACGACCCGGACCTGGCCTTGCTGGCGGTGCACATTCACCACGCCGAATACTGGGATGTGAAGGAAAGCAAGATGGTGCAGTTGGCCAAGATGGCGAAGGCCGCGCTCACCGGCGAGACGCCTCCGCGGCTGGGCGAGCACAAAGAACTGCACCTGTCCTGAACCGGCACCCATCCATGCCCTTTATCTCCTTCAACAAATCCACCGAACCGGCCGCGCCCGACGACCTTCGCATCAACACCACCGCAGTGCTGTACGTGGAGGCCTCGCGCCCCGACCTGGTCGGCCAGACCACCATCCACATGCTGGGCCAGGGCAGCATGGTCAACGCCGTCACCGAGTCGATAGGCACGGTGGTGGCCTCCATAGGCGGCCTGGTGGCGGTCAAGCGCCACTACCTCGCGCCGCCGCCCGACGACGGCGCAAGCACGGTCTATGTATCGCCGGCCAACGTCAGCCACATCCGCCCCAACCTGCCGCTGTCGCCGGAGTTCTGGTACCTGAAGTTTGTCGACGGTTCGGAGTTGCGCGTGACGGATCCCTTGCCGTTGGAGTTCTGACGAAAATCACGTCCCGAAAAGAAAAGCCCCGCTGTTTCCAGCAGGGCTTTTTTCTTGCAGCAGCCGGCTGCGCGTACCGCTCTATTTTTGGGCGGGCACGTAACGCAAGGGCTCATCGCCCACACGCAAATAATTCACCACGCCCATCACGTCATCGACCAGCCAGACGGCTTTCTCCAGCGCCTCGGACTGCTCGCGCGTCCTGACACAGCCTTTGAGGAACACCAGCCGCCGTTCGCCCTGTATCCAGACGCTGGTGTCGTCAAAACGTCCGTCGAGCTGGATGTACCGCAAAACGCGCGGAATGATTTCGGCGTCGTACAAATACGAGTTGGGCAGCCGGCAACGGCCCACGCGGTAACAGCTGCCGCCGTGCTGCGCCCGCACATGGGCCACGTCGCGCACCTCCTGCCCGGTGTAGAGCGGCCCCTCGGGAACCGGGCACCGGGCAATGGCCGAGGTGACCTGCAGGAAAGGATCGTTGAAGGCGTTGGTGCGCGCCTCCTGGGCGCTGAGGGGCAGGGCTGTCATCAAAATGGCAGACAAGAAGGTGAAAATCAGCTTTTTCATCATCGGTTAATCTTTTCAGCTCACCCGGTGGATGTCAACTGCCAGGAAATCGCATATTTCATCCCGCCGGACAATTGCTCCCAAAATGGGATCATGGTAAAATTTACCGATGCGAATAATTGCCCTGGGCACTCTGCGTGACTTCTGGATCAAACACCCCGACGCGCTGGAGCCGCTGAGCGCCTGGTATGCGATTGTCAGTCGAGTCCGCTGGACATCCCCCGCAGAGGTGAAGTCAGCTTACCGCAGCGCCAGTTTTTTAGCGGGAAACCGGGTGGTCTTCAACATCAAGGGAAACGACTACCGACTTGTGGTGGCGATGCACTACAACCGGCAAATCGCATACATCCGTTTTGTAGGCACTCATCGCCAGTACGACCAGATCGATGCCAGCAAAGTCTGAATTTAAGGTGCAAATCGTTATGAACATCCATCCTATCCACACCAAAGCCCATTACCGCGCTGCGCTGCAACGCATAGACACGGTTTGGGATGCCAAGCCCAAGTCGCCCGAAGCTGACGAGCTGGAGGTGCTAAGCCTGTTGGTCGAAGAATACGAGAAGAAACACATCACTGTGCCCAATGTAGACCCAGTCAGCCTGCTGCTGCATGTGATGGAAGCACGCCAACTCACCCGCAAGGATCTGGAACCTTACATCGGTTCACGCGCTCGTGTGGCCGAAGTGCTTAACCGTGTTCGCCCCCTGTCACTGGAAATGATTCGCCGGCTGTCTGCCGGTCTTGACCTGCCTGCAGACTTGCTGATTGCGGGTTATGAATTGCGGCAGGTAGCTTGACGATTAGCGATTCACCTTTTTGAGGGAGCATGCGGCTTCGAACAAATAAAAAAAGCGGCCCGAAGGCCGCTTTTTCATTGACGTAGCGCGATATGAAGCTCAAGCCGGCACGCCGTCCTTCACAGTGTCGGCCATGTCGGTGTAATCCTTGACCTTGTCGAAGTTCAGGTACTGGTAGACCGTGTCGCTGGCAGCCGTCAGCACGCCCATGTCGGCCATGTATTCGGCCTTGGTCGGGATGCGGCCCAGCTTGGAGCAGATGGCGGCCAGCTCGGCGGAGCCGAGGTAGACGTTGGAGTTCTTGCCCAGGCGGTTGGGGAAGTTGCGGGTGGAGGTGGAGAACACCGTCGCGCCCTCCTTCACCTGCGCCTGGTTGCCCATGCACAGGCTGCAGCCCGGCATTTCCATGCGCGCGCCGGCCGAGCCGAGCACGCCGTAGTGGCCCTCTTCGGTCAGTTGCTTGGCGTCCATCTTGGTCGGCGGCGCCATCCACAGCTTGACGGGAATGTCGCGCTTGTTTTCGAGCAGCTTGGAAGCCGCGCGGAAATGGCCGATGTTGGTCATGCAGCTGCCGATGAAGACTTCGTCGATCTTGCTGCCGGCGACTTCGCTGAGCGTCTTCACGTCGTCGGGGTCGTTCGGGCAGGCCACGATGGGTTCGTGGATGTCGGCCAGGTCGATCTCGATGACGGCGGCGTATTCGGCATCCGCGTCGCCCTTGAGCAGTTGCGGGTCGGCCAGCCAGGCTTCCATGGCCTGGATGCGGCGCTTGATGGTGCGCACGTCCGAGTAGCCCGTCGCGATCATCCATTTCAGCATCGTGATGTTGCTGTTGATGTACTCGATGATGGGTTCCTTGTTCAGGTGCACCGTGCAGCCGCCTGCGGAACGCTCGGCGGAGGCATCGCTCAATTCAAACGCCTGTTCCACCTTGAGATCGGGCAAGCCTTCGATTTCCAGGATGCGGCCCGAAAAGATGTTCTTCTTGCCCTGCTTGGCAACCGTCAGCAGGCCGGCCTTGATGGCGTACAGCGGGATGGCGTTGACCAGGTCGCGCAGCGTGATGCCGGGCTGCATTTCGCCCTTGAAGCGCACCAGCACCGACTCAGGCATGTCCAGCGGCATGACGCCGGTGGCGGCGCCGAAGGCCACCAGGCCGGAGCCCGCGGGGAAGCTGATGCCGATGGGGAAACGCGTGTGGCTGTCGCCGCCGGTGCCGACGGTGTCGGGCAGCAGCATGCGGTTGAGCCAGCTGTGGATGATGCCGTCGCCGGGACGCAGCGAGATGCCGCCGCGGGTGCTGATGAAGTCGGGCAGCTCGTGGTGCATCTTCACGTCGACGGGCTTGGGATAAGCCGCCGTGTGGCAGAAGGACTGCATGACCAGGTCGGAGCTGAAGCCCAGGCAGGCCAGGTCTTTCAGTTCGTCGCGCGTCATCGGGCCGGTGGTGTCCTGCGAGCCGACCGAGGTCATCTTGGGTTCGCAATAGGTGCCGGGGCGAACGCCCTGGCCTTCAGGCAGGCCGACGGCGCGGCCGACCATTTTCTGCGCCAGCGTGAAGCCGCGGCCGTTGTCCTCAGGGCTGACGGGCAGGCGGAACTGGGTGGACAGCGGCAGGCCCAGCGCAAAGCGCGCCTTGGCCGTCAGGCCGCGGCCGACGATCAGCGGGATGCGGCCGCCGGCGCGCACTTCGTCGAACAGCACGTCGCTCTTGAGCTTGAACTCGGCGATCACCTTGCCGTCCTTGAGCGCCTTGCCGTCGTAAGGGCGCAGTTCGATCACGTCGCCCATGGCCATCTGGCTCACGTCGAGTTCGATCGGCAGCGCGCCCGAGTCTTCCATGGTGTTGTAGAAAATCGGGGCGATCTTGCCACCCAGGCAGACGCCGCCGAAACGCTTGTTCGGAACGAAAGGAATGTCCTGGCCCGTCCACCACAGCACGGAGTTGGTGGCCGACTTGCGCGAGGAACCGGTGCCGACCACGTCGCCGACGTAGGCCACGAGGTTGCCTTTGGCCTTGAGTTCTTCAATGAACTTGACCGGGCCGCGCTTGCCGTCTTCTTCCGGCGTGACGCCGGGACGCGCATTCTTATGCATCGCGATGGCGTGCAGCGGGATGTCGGGGCGGCTCCAGGCGTCGGGTGCGGGCGAGAGGTCGTCGGTGTTGATTTCACCGGCCACCTTGAAGACGGTCAGCTTGATCGATTCCGGCACTTCAGGGCGGCTGGTGAACCACTCGGCATCGGCCCAGCTTTGCAGCACGGCCTTGGCGTATTTGTTGCCCTTTTCGGCTTTTTCCTGGACGTCATGGAACTGGTCGAACATCAGCAAGGTGTTCTTCAGGCCGCTGGCGGCCTGCGTGGCGACGCTGTCTTCCGCGTCGTCGAGCAGCGCAACCATGGGGCTGATGTTGTAGCCGCCCAGCATGGTGCCCAGCAACTGCGTGGCTTTTTCGCGCGAGATCAGTTCGCACTTTTCGGTGCCGTGGGCCACGGCCGCCAGGTAGCTGGCCTTGACCTTGGCTGCGTCGTCGACGCCTGCCGGGACGCGGTGGGTGATCAGGTCGACGAGGAAGGCCTCTTCGCCCTTGGGCGGGTTCTTCAGCAGCTCGATGACTTCGCCGGTCTGCTTGGCGGACAGCGGCAGTGGCGGGATGCCGATGACAGCGCGCTCGGCGACGTGGTTGCGGTAGGTTTGCAAGAACTCGGATGACATGCTGCTTACTCCTGTAGTCAAAATCGTGGGTATTAAAAAATGGCTTGTTTTATTTGGAAGGCGAGGCGGGCTGCTCGGCACCGGGTGCGGCTGTAGCGGCGGCCACGGGCTTGGGCGCATCCAGCACGCTGGCGGGCGGGTTCAGCTTGATGGCTTCGGCCACTTTCATTTGCGCCGGGCTCATGCAATCGTCGGCCAGGCGCATGCCCAGTTTCTGGTTCATCAGCATGGACTTGTTGGGCAGTTGCAGCCAGACGGCGCCGGCCTTCTGGTCTTCCAGGCGAATCGCGCCGGTGGTGGTGGCCACGGGGAACATGCGGTACTTGAAGTTTTTGCCGTTCACGTCGAAGTAGCCGGCGTTCTTGGCGTCGGCGGTCACGTTGACCGAGGAGCCCAGCTCGCACGGCAGGTTGCCGACGTGCACGCGCTCGGCGATGGCCAGTTCGGCCGGCGACATCGCGGCTTCGGCGGCCTCAATACCGGCGGCCACGTTCTTGGCGGCACTCTTGAGGTTGGTGCGGCTGGACGGGTTGACGACGGGCTGCTTCTTGACGGCGGGCTTTGCCGCTGGTTTGGCGGCGGGCGTGGCCGGCTTGGCGGCCGCGGCCTTGGCAGGGGCTGCGGGAGCGGCCGTCTGGGCCACGGCCAGGCCGGAAGCGGTCAACAGAACGGCGGTAGCCAGGGTTCCGGCAAAAGAAGTGCTGAAGTTTTTCATGGGGGGCTTTCGTGCGGTGATGGTTGGCGTTCAATGAAGCGTGGTCGGCTGGAAATAAAGTTGCGCCTCGGGGGGAAGCGCCCGGCCGGTCTGGTGCGCGCGCTCCAGGACCTGCCAGAAATAGCGGTAACTCGCGCGGTCGTGCAGCTTACCGTCAAAGCTGATGGGGGCCCAGTCTGCGCTGGCTGCGGCGGTGATGATTTTTGCCGCGTCCTCGATCTCGCCTTCACCGGGTGCGAAAGCCTCCAGGATGGGACGGATCTGGTTCGGGTGGATGCTCCACATCCGGGTGTAGCCCAGTTCGCGGGCGGCATGGCGTGCGGCGGCGGTCATGGCGTCAATGTCCTTGAACTCCGTGACAACACAATGCGAGGGCACCTTGCCGTAGGCATGGCAGGCCGACGCGATTTCGAGCTTGGCGCGCAGCACCAGCGGGTGCGTGAACTGGCCCCGGCTGCTCATGCCGCCGGCCGGAATCGCGCCCGCGTGGGCCGACACAAAATCCATGAGCCCGAAGCTCAGCGACTGCACGCGCGGGTGCGCGGCGATTTCAAAGGCGTTGTGCACCGCAAGCGGCGACTCGATCAGCACGTGCAGCGGCAAGTCGCCGGCGGATGCGGCCAGCAGCGCCTTTTCGGCACGAATGACATCAGCCACCGACTCGACCTTGGGAACCATGATGTGCGACAGGTGGCGCGCCAGCTTGCCGGCGATGACCGCCATGTCGGCATCAAAGGCCGGATGGTCCACCGCATGCACGCGCACGGCAACACGCGCCTTGTCGCTGGCGAGGGCCGCCAGCGCCACCACCATGGCGGCATGGTCGGCCTCTCCGCCCACGGGCGCGCCGTCTTCGCAGTCCAGCGTCACATCGAATACACAGGCGCCGAATTCCTCGATCATCTCGGCCTGCAACTGCAGGCTTTTGCGCATGCGCGCCTCAACGCCGCTGTAGTGGTCGCAGACGGGCAACACAACGGCCCCCGCTTGCGCGCCCAGAAGTACCTCGCGGGGATTCACAGAGAAACCCCCTTCAAGCAGGGGCCGCGGAACCGGCTTTGCCGGGCCGCAGGCGCAGCGCACCATCCGTGAGGAGAGGGGCAGCGCGCCGCAGGCCCGAAGTGATAAGCGTGGGGGCTCATTTCTGCGCCACGATGAACATGCGGGGAAATGCAAGCAGCCGTTTTCCGTCGCTGCGCGGCGTATAGGCTTTGTCGACGCGTCGTTCGTATTCCGCAAGGTAACTCGCCTGCAGGTCCGGCGGGAGGCGGTCCACAAAAGGCTTGAGGCCGGTCGCGCGCACCCATTCCACAATCGCTGCAGCGGAATCCATCGGGTGCTGGTAGGCCGTGCGCCAGACGTCGACGTGCGCTGCCTCGGCGGCCAGCAGGTCGTAATAACGGTCTATGGAAAACAGCTCGGTGCGCAGCTTTGAATAATCACCAATCGCCTCGGTCCACGGCGCTTCGGACGCCAACTCGCGCATCAGGCGGTGCGTAGGCTCGTCACGGTTGTCGGGCATCTGGATAGCCAGCACGCCGCCGGGCGCCAGCGCGGCGAACAGCCGCGGGATCAGCCTGGCGTGGTCGGGCACCCATTGCAGGGCCGCATTCGCATAAATCAGCTGGGGTGCGGCATCGCCGGATGCGGGCTGCCAATCGGCGATGTCGCTCAACGCGAAACGCGAGGCCGGCAAACGCTTGCGCGCGCTGGCCAGCATGGCTTCGGAGTTGTCTGTGCCCGTGACCACGGCGCCGGGAAAGCGTCGGACCAGCAACTCGGTGGAGTTGCCGGGGCCGCAGCCCAGGTCGAACACGCTGGCCGCCTGCGCGAGCGGAACACGCGCCAGCAACTCCTGGGCCGGGCGCGTGCGCTCGTCCTCATAGCGGCTGTAGAGTGCGGGGTTCCAGTCGCTCATGGGTGACGGCGGTGGTGTGCGGGCAAGGTGCTGGGCGGCCTCGTACTGCGTGCTGATTACAGGAGGTGCTTGACGCCGTCCTGCTCACCCTTGAGTTCGTCCAGCGTCTTGTTGATGCGTTCCTGGCTGAAGGCGTCGATTTCCAGGCCTTCGACGAGTTTGTATTCGCCGTTCTCGCAGGTCACGGGGAAACCGAACATGATGTCCTTGGGAATGCCGTACTGGCCGTCCGACGGGATGCCCATGGTGACCCACTTGCCGTTGGTGCCCAGCGCCCAGTCGCGCATGTGGTCGATGGCGGCGTTGGCGGCCGACGCTGCCGAGGACAGGCCGCGCGCTTCAATGATGGCGGCGCCGCGCTTGCCGACGGTGGGCAGGAACACGTTGGCATTCCATTCCTGGTCGTTGATCATCTTGGCGACGCTTTCGCCCTTGATGGTGGCAAAACGGTAGTCGGCGTACATCGTGGGCGAGTGGTTGCCCCAGACGGTGAGTTTTTCGATGTCGGCCACCGGCTTGCCGGTCTTGGCGGCGATCTGGCTGGCGGCGCGGTTGTGATCCAGGCGCAGCATGGCGGTGAAGTTCTTGCGCGGAAGGTCGGGCGCGCTCTTCATGGCGATGTAGGCATTGGTGTTGGCGGGGTTGCCGACCACCAGCACCTTGACGTTGCGGCTGGCGACGGCGTTGAGCGCCTTGCCCTGCGCCGTGAAGATGGCGCCGTTGACGGCCAGCAGTTCGGCGCGTTCCATGCCGGGGCCGCGCGGGCGCGAACCGACCAGCAGCGCGTAGTCGGCATCCTTGAAGGCGGTCATCGGGTCGCTGTGCGCTTCCATGCCGACCAGCAGCGGGAAGGCGCAGTCGTCGAGTTCCATCATCACGCCCTTGAGCGCTTTTTGCGGGCCCTCAACAGGCACTTCAAGCAATTGCAGGATGACGGGCTGGTCCTTGCCGAGCATCTCGCCGGAGGCAATACGGAACAGCAGTGCGTAACCGATTTGGCCAGCTGCACCGGTGACTGCAACACGGACGGGTTTTTTGCTCATGATTGAGGGCTCCAGGAAAGTTAAGAATCGGTTGGCTGAGGATGTGATGTGAGATGTCTGGCGCGAGCCTGGGATATTCGGAGATGGTTCGGACGGGGCGCTTCGCCCCACAAAATCACCGCAAAACGGCAGGCCATGCACTGGCTCAGCCAAAGATTTTACGCTTGAAAAGCGACGGGCGTCAATTTGTCTTATGTCTTATATAAGATATGATTCAGGCCTGATTCGGACTTTTTCCAGGTTGCCGCGCGCCTGCCGCGGCGCCGCTCGCAACCCGCTTTAATCCACCGCTAACTGCTGCTAACCTGCTGCCCCATGGCCATCAATCCGTCCTCATTGACCGACAGCGCCGCCCTCGCCGGCGATGCCGGCGCGGTAACGGGCGTGGCACCGGCCTTCAGCCCGCTCTACCAGCAGATCAAGGTGCTGATCCTGCAAAGCCTGCAGGCGGGCGAATGGAAACCGGGTGAAGCCATTCCCAGCGAAATGGATTTGGCCGCGCGATTTCGCGTGAGCCAGGGCACGGTGCGCAAGGCGATCGACGAGCTGGCCGCCGAGAACCTGGTGGTGCGCCGCCAGGGCAAGGGCACTTTTGTGGCCACGCATGCCGAGCAGCACGTGCAGTACCGCTTCCTGCGCCTCATGCCCGACAGCGGCGACACCACCAGCGAAGGCCCGGCCGAGCGGCAGATCATCGATTGCAGGCGCCTGCGCGCGCCGGCCGACATCGCGCGCCCGCTGTCGCTGCGCGCCGGCGACGCCGTGCTGCAGTTGCGCCGCGTGCTGGCCTTCCAGGGCACGCCGACGATTCTTGAAGACGTGTGGCTGCCCGGCGGCCCGTTCAAGGGCCTGACCGCCGAGCGGCTGGCCACGCACCGCGGCCCCATGTATGCGCTGTTTGAAACCGAATTCGGCGTGCGCATGGTGCGCGCCGAGGAAAAAATCCGCGCCGTCGCGGCCGACGAAGCGTCCGCGGCGCTGCTCGGCGTGGCCGTAGGCGAGCCTTTGCTCAGCGTGGAGCGCACCGCCTACACCTACAACGACCTGCCCATGGAATTGCGCCGGGGCCTGTACCGCACCGACACCCATCACTACAAGAACGACCTTAGTTGACGGGAACCCTCAGGAAGCTGACAAGGTTTGTGAGCGCATTGCTGCGTTGCAATAGAATCCGGCTGTTTAGCTGTAATTGCATTCCCGGTTCCCACCCAGTTACACCCACGAAAGCCTAAAAATGACAGAGCTGGCATCCAAACAGCGTCCCAAGCGGCCCGAGTTCCGCAACATCAACGCCCTCACCGACCTTCCCTCCTACCGCCTTCCGCTCGCAGGCATCGTCTCCATCCTCCATCGCATCAGCGGCTTCATCATGTTTTTGCTGATGCCCTTCATCATCTGGATGCTGGACACCTCGATCTCTTCGGAAATCTCTTTCGAAAAATTCAAGGCCGCCTTCAACATCGGCATGCTGGGCCTGCCCGGCATCATCTGGAAGCTGGTCGCACTGGCCCTGATCTGGGCCTACCTGCACCACTTCATCGCCGGCCTGCGCCACCTCTGGATGGACGTCAGCCACGCCGCCGTCAGCAAGGAATTCGGCAAGTCCTCGGCGCTCTTCACGCTGGTCGTGAGCGTGGCCCTGACGCTCATCCTGGGCGCCAAGCTGTTCGGCTTTTACTGATCTGAAGGAGCACAAAAAAATGGCAGTTAACTACGGCTCCAAGCGCATCGTTGTCGGTGCCCACTACGGCTTGCGCGACTGGCTCGCGCAGCGCATCACGGCCGCCCTGATGGCCCTCTTCACCGTGCTGCTGCTGGCCCAGGTCATGCTCAGCAAAGGCCCCATCGGCTACGACAAATGGGCCGGCATCTTCTCGTCGCAATGGATGAAAGTGCTGACCTTCACCGTCATCATCGCCCTGCTCTACCACGTGTGGGTCGGCATGCGCGACATCTGGATGGACTACATCAAGCCGGTCTCCGTCAAGCTCGTGCTGAATGTTTTCACGATTGTCTGGCTGGTGGCTTGCGCCGGCTGGGGCATCCAGGTCCTGTGGCGTCTCTGACGCGCCGCTGACACCGCAGACCCGACAAGAAGACCGACACCCCACAAAAAATCATGACAGCAACATCCAATCTCCCCAAGCGCAAATTTGACGTCGTCATCGTCGGTGCAGGCGGCTCCGGCATGCGCGCATCGCTGCAACTGGCGCGCGCCGGCCTCAACGTGGCCGTGCTCTCCAAGGTGTTCCCCACGCGCTCGCACACCGTCGCGGCCCAGGGCGGCATAGGCGCCTCGCTCGGCAACATGAGCGAAGACAACTGGCACTACCACTTCTACGACACCGTCAAGGGCTCCGACTGGCTCGGCGACCAGGACGCGATTGAATACATGTGCCGCGAAGCGCCCAAGGTCGTGTACGACCTCGAGCACATGGGCATGCCCTTCGACCGCAACCCCGACGGCACGATTTACCAGCGCCCCTTCGGCGGCCACACCGCCAACTACGGCGAAAAGCCCGTGCAGCGCGCCTGCGCCGCGGCCGACCGCACCGGCCACGCCATGCTGCACACGCTGTACCAGCAGAACGTCAAGGAAAAAACCAGCTTCTTCGTCGAGTGGATGGCGCTGGACCTGATCCGCGACGCCGCCGGTGACGTGGTGGGCGTGACCGCGCTCGAAATGGAAACCGGCGACGTTCACATTTTTGAAGCCAAGACCACGCTGCTGGCCACCGGCGGCGCCGGCCGCATCTTTGCCGCATCGACCAACGCTTTCATCAACACCGGCGACGGCCTGGGCATGGCCGCGCGCGCAGGTATCCCGCTGGAAGACATGGAGTTCTGGCAGTTCCACCCGACCGGCGTGGCCGGCGCCGGCGTGCTGCTGACCGAAGGCTGCCGCGGCGAAGGCGCGATTTTGCGCAACAGCAACGGCGAACGTTTCATGGAGCGCTATGCGCCCACGTTGAAGGATCTGGCGCCGCGCGATTTCGTCTCGCGCTCCATGGACCAGGAAATCAAGGAAGGCCGCGGCTGCGGCCCCAACAAGGACTACATCCTGCTGGACATGACCCACCTGGGCGTGGACGCCATCATGAAGCGCCTGCCTTCGGTGTTCGAGATCGGCCACAACTTCGCCAACGTCGACATCACCAAGGAACCGATTCCCGTGGTGCCCACCATCCACTACCAGATGGGCGGCATCCCGACCAACATCCACGGCCAGGTCGTCACGCAGGACGCCAACAACCAGAGCCAGGTTGTCAACGGCCTTTACGCGGTGGGCGAATGCTCCTGCGTCAGCGTGCACGGCGCCAACCGCCTGGGCACCAACTCGCTGCTGGACCTGCTGGTCTTCGGCAAGGCCGCCGGCAACCACATCGTCGAGTTCGCCAAGACCACCACACACAAGCCGCTGCCGGCTGACGCCGCCGACAAGACCCTGGCCCGCATCGCGCGCCTGGACAACGCGACCGACGGCGAATATGCGCAAGACGTGGCCAACGACCTGCGCGCCGCCATGCAGCAGCACGCCGGCGTGTTCCGCACGCAAGCCATCATGGACGAAGGCGTGGCCAAGATCGCCGCGCTGCGTAGCCGCGTCAACAGCATAGGCCTCAAGGACAAGTCCAGGATCTTCAACACCGCGCGCATCGAGGCGCTGGAAGTCGAGAACCTGATCGAGGCCGCGGAGGCCACCATCGTGTCGGCCGCCGCCCGCAAGGAAAGCCGCGGCGCGCACTCGGTCGACGACTACGGCGACACGCCCGAGCACCCGAACGGCCGCAACGACACTGAATGGCACAAGCACACGCTGTGGTACAGCGAAGGCAGCCGCCTGGCCTACAAGCCTGTGCAGATGAAGCCCCTGACCGTCGAGTCCGTGCCGCTGAAGACGCGCACGTTCTGACCACTTACAAAAACAAGCACTGCCGGCCTGCGACCCCACAAGAAGCGAGAACCCCATGACCAAACGCACCTTCAAGATCTACCGCTACGACCCGGACACCGACGCCAAGCCCTACATGCAGACCATCGAGGTCGAACTCGACGGCCATGAGCGCATGCTGCTGGACGCGCTGATGAAGCTCAAGGCACAGGACCCGTCCATCAGTTTCCGCCGCTCCTGCCGCGAAGGGGTCTGCGGCTCGGACGCGATGAACATCAACGGCAAGAACGGCCTGGCCTGCCTGACCAACATGCTGACCTTGAAGGGCGACATCGTGTTGAAGCCCCTGCCCGGCCTGCCCGTGGTGCGCGACCTGATCGTCGACATGACGCAGTTCTTCAAGCAGTACAACTCGATCAAGCCCTACCTGATCAACGACAACGTGCCGCCAGAGAAGGAACGCCTGCAGAGCCCCGAAGAGCGCGACGAGCTCAACGGCCTCTACGAGTGCATCCTGTGCGCCAGCTGCTCCACTTCCTGCCCCAGCTTCTGGTGGAACCCCGACAAGTTCGTCGGCCCGGCCGGCCTGCTGCAGGCCTACCGCTTCATCGCCGACAGCCGTGACGAAGCCACCGCCGAACGCCTGGACAACCTGGAAGACCCGTACCGCCTGTTCCGCTGCCACACCATCATGAACTGCGTCGACGTCTGCCCCAAGGGCCTGAACCCGACGAAAGCCATCGGCAAGATCAAGGAGATGATGGTCCTCAGAGCAGTCTGATACCGTCTGGCCGACAATAATCATGGAAACCGCCGACGCCCTGCTCGACGAGCGCGCCCTGAGCAAGCTCAAGTGGCGCTGCCGGCGCGGCCTGCTTGAGAACGACCTGCTGATCGAACGCTTCTTCCGGGGTCACGAAGCCACGCTCACCGTCAGGCAGGCAAAAGGGTTGAATGATTTAATGGATTTGTCCGACAACGACTTGCTGGACCTGCTGTTAAAACGAAAAGACGCCACCCAACTGCCCGATGAAGCGGCCAAGGCAAGCGCCTCTACTTCCGAAGCCCATGAAGTTTTAAAGTTGCTGCAGCCCGCAGCGCCGGCCCCGTGATTGCATGCCGTCCCCAATTTCACACTGATACGAAAGAAAGAAGCAAGAAATGAAGCTAGCTGACAACAAAGCCACCCTGTCCTTCAGCAACGGCAGCCCCAGCATCGACCTGCCGGTGTACCAGGGCAATGTCGGCCCGGACGTCGTCGACATCCGAAAGCTCTATGCCCAGACCGGCATGTTCACCTATGACCCCGGTTTCCTGTCGACTGCGGCCTGCCAGTCGGCGATCACTTACATCGACGGCGACAAGGGCGAGTTGCTGTACCGCGGCTACCCCATCGAGCAGCTGGCCACCAACTGCGACTACATGGAAACCTGCCACCTGCTGCTGTACGGAGAGCTGCCCGACGTAGCGCAGAAATCCGACTTCGTGCACCGCGTGACCAACCACACCATGGTCAACGAGCAGATGCAGTTCTTCCTGCGCGGCTTCCGCCGTGACGCGCACCCGATGGCCATCATGACCGGCCTGGTCGGCGCCCTGTCGGCCTTCTACCATGACAGCACCGACATCACCAACCCGGAACACCGCGACATCTCGGCCATCCGCCTGATCGCCAAGATGCCGACCCTGGTTTCCATGGCCTACAAGTACACCGTGGGCCAGCCCTACATGTACCCCAAGAACAACCTGAGCTACGCCGGCAACTTCCTGCACATGATGTTCGCCACGCCGTGCGAAGAGTACAAGGTCAACCCGGTGCTCGAGCGCGCGCTGGACCGCATCTTCATCCTGCACGCAGACCACGAGCAAAACGCTTCGACCTCCACCGTTCGCCTGTGCGGCTCCTCCGGCACCAACCCCTTCGCCGCCATCGCGGCCGGTGTGGCCTGCCTCTGGGGCCCGGCCCACGGCGGCGCCAATGAAGCAGCCCTCAACATGCTGGGCGACATCCAGAAGCAGGGCGGCGTCGAGAAAATCGGCGAATTCATCAAGCAGGTCAAGGACAAGAGCTCCGGCGTCAAGCTGATGGGTTTCGGCCACCGCGTCTACAAGAACTACGACCCGCGCGCCAAGCTCATGCAGGAAACCTGCAAGGAAGTGCTGAAAGAGATGGGCCTGGAAAACGACCCGCTGTTCAAGCTGGCCATGGCCCTGGAAAAGATCGCCCTCGAAGACGACTACTTCGTCTCGCGCAAGCTCTACCCTAACGTCGACTTCTACTCCGGCATCGTGCAGCGCGCCATCGGCATCCCCGTGCCGCTGTTCACCGCCGTGTTCGCGCTGGCCCGCACGGTAGGCTGGATCGCCCAGCTCAATGAAATGATCGGCGACCCCGAGTACAAGATCGGCCGTCCGCGCCAGCTGTTCACCGGCTCGACGACCCGCCAGGTCAAGCCGCTCGACAAGCGCTGATCAGACCGGCAACCCACGAAAAAGCCCGCTTGTGCGGGCTTTTTTCTTTTCTGCCTGCCGGAGTGCCGCCCTCTCTTCTGGTGGCCGCCGCCCGCTACTGCGTGTCGCCGGACGATTCGGCAAAGCCCGCATGGAGCTCTTCAAGAATCTTGAGGAAAAGCTCGGCGCGGTGGGTAAAAGGATGTGCGGGATTCGTGACCGCGCAAATGGGGTGGCTGAAAGCCGGGCTGCCGGCCTGAAGCCGCAGCGGATAACGCTTGGCCAGCAGGTTGCCGAAATGGGTGGGCAGCAAACCCTGGTAATGGCCCGTGGCGATCAGCACACCGATGGCCTCCAGCCCTCCGGCGGCCGGACCACGCTCGTAGCCCCATTTGTCGATCGCCTGCTGCACATAGGGATGCATGCGAAACACCAGCGGCAGCTTTTTGCCCTCCTGCTCCCCGACCAGCGTTGAGACGTAGACGCGGTGCGTCTCCTTGAACAGCGGCAAATATCTGAACTCGCCGTCCTCCACGTACTTTCCGCGCAAGGCGATGTCCACCCGGTTTTCCCGCAAGGCCTGGTTGAGCTCTGGGAATGTCATGACCGAAATCTCGGGCTTCACGTTCGGCGCGCGCTCGCGCAAGCGCGCCAGCGCCTGGGGAAACCTGAAATCCGCATGCGAAGTGGCGTGCTCGCCTATGCCTATGGACAGGCAACCCGACAAGACCCCGTGCACCGCATCGATTTCAGGCCGTATGCGCTCCAGCGAGCGCAACGCGCTGGACGCCAGCTTCACGGCCACCTCCCCCTCCGGCGTCAGCCTGAAGCCCGCGGGCCCGCGTTCGCAAAGCTGCACACCCAGGCGCTCTTCCACCTCTCTCACATGGCGGCTGATAGAGGCCTTTGACATGAGCAGTTGCTTCTCGGCGGCGGCAAACCCTCCGGCCTGCGCCACGCTGCAGAACACGCGCAGCGAGCGCAAGTCCTTTTCGTCAAAGTCGAGCTTGATCATGGGTTCAGTCGTGAAAGGTATTGGATTCTAAGACTACACCCTCAAAAAAGTCATTTTTTGATTTGCTTCACGGTCATTAAAGTGCAATGCAAGCCCCGCAAATCCTCCGACGAACCGACCTTAAAACGACGCCCCACACATGGAATCCCTCACCGTCCCTCCCCGCACCGGCCACAAGACCCTGCTGTACTCCGAACTCGTGACGCAGCTTGAAGGCCTGCAGTCGGACATCGCCATCCTCGGCATGCCCTTCGGTTCCGCCTACAGCCCCCGCGGCTTCACCAACGACCAGACCAACGCGCCCCAGGCCATACGCGACGTCACCGACCGCATCGTTCGCGCGCCCGAGCATTACGACTTCGACATCGACGGCCCGCTGCTGCAAGGCCGCACCGACATCCGTTTTGTCGATTGCGGCGACGTGCTGCCCGACCTGAAGATCCCGGGCGACCACTACCGCAAGGCCGAACTGGCGGTGCGCCACATCCTCAAGGGCGGCGGCCTGCCGATCGTCTTGGGCGGCGACCACGGCATCACCAACCCCATCCTGCGCGCCTTTGATGAGGTCGGCCCCATCACGCTGGTCCATGTCGACGCCCACCTTGACTGGCGCGACGAGGTCAATGGCGTCAAGGACGGCCTGTCCAGCCCCATCCGCCGCGCGTCGGAACTGCCCTTCGTCAAGCACATCGTGCAGATCGGCTTGCGCGCCCAAGGCAGCGGACGCCCGGCCGACTACCAGGCGGCGCGTGACTACGGCGCCGTGCTGATCTCCGCCTACGAGTTGCATGAGGTCGGCATGAAGGCCGTGCTGGACCGCATTCCCTCCGGCGGCAATTACTACCTCACCATAGACGCCGACGGCCTGGATCCGACCATCATGCCCGCCGTCGACGGGCCCGCGCCCGGCGGCGTCGACTTCGTGCAGGCACGCGCGCTGATTCACGGCCTGGTAAAAAAAGGACGTGTGGTGGGAATGGACATCGTGGAGATCCAGCCCGCCAAGGACACCGCCACCAGGCTGACCTGCGTGACGGCAGGGCGCCTGATCGTCAACCTCATCGGCAGCACCATCAAGGCCGGTTACTTCGACAGATAACACCCGCACCCGCCGGCAACACCCACCTTTCTCCCTCATCAAACTACCAAGAGCACACTCATGGCGCACACACGCATCCGCAAATTCAACACCAAGGACACCTATCCCGAGCAGTCCATCAGCAACGATTTATGCCAGGCCGTTGTGGCGCGCGGGACCACAGTGTTCCTGCGCGGCCAGATAGGCCAGAACCTCGACACGTCCGAAAGCGTTTGCATTGGCGACGTCGCCGGCCAGACGGAACAGGCGATGAAGAACATCGACATACTGATGAAGGAAGCCGGCGGAAAACTCGAGCACATCTGCAAGCTCACGGTGTACATCAGCGACCCGCGCTATCGCGAAGATGTTTATCGCGTGGTCGGCAAATGGCTTGCCGGTGTGTATCCGGTGTCCACCGGCATCGTGGTGTCGGCTTTTGCGCGTCCTGAATATCTTGTTGAAGTGGATGCCACCGCGGTCATTCCTGATTGAAAAATTCACGGCGGCATCGATAGCGGTCCATGCGTTTTGAACAAAAAAATAAATGTTCAAAATATGATGAATCTCCAATGAAAAAAACGTTTTTGGCATGCGTCTTGCACCATCAATAAAGTACCCGACAAGCAATGCACTGAAGACTATTTTCCGTACATCGCCTGGCTGGTTCTACAAGACCGATGCTGAAGTTTTTTGATCGCGGAGTTGGAGATGCGCGCTGAATTTAAAGGCGCATTAAAAAAAGAGCGAGGCAATTTGAGCGCTTGAGATCGGTTGGTTAAGGCAATCATGAATCCCCACCTGGAAAGAACCATTCACATGAAACGCAGATCCACACTACTCGCCTGCATGGCCCTGTTGAGCAGCTTGCTGGCCTTCCCGGCTGTTGCGGCCGACGATGCATTGAGCAAAATCCTGTCGCGAAAAACCATTCGCGTCGCCGTGCCCACCGACTATCCCCCTTATGGGTTCGTCGGCACCGATATGGCGCCAAAAGGCTATGACATCGAGATGGCCAACATCATCGCGACCAAGCTGGGCGTGAAGCTGGAACTCATTCCCGTCACCGGGCCGAATCGCATCGCCTACCTGCAAACACAAAAGGCCGACCTCACGATTTCTTCGTTGGGAAAAACGCCGGAGCGCGAGAAGGTCATCGATTACAGCGTGGCCTACGCCCCCTTCTTTGATGCCATCTTCGGCAGCAAGGAAGTGCAGGCCAAGAGCTTTGGCGAACTGACGGGCAAAACCATCTCGGTGACCCGCGGCTCCATGCAGGACGAAGAACTGCAGCGCCTGGCGCCCGCCGCCGTCGTCAAACGCTTTGAAGACAACAACAGCACGCTGGCCGCTTTCCTTTCGGGGCAAACCCAGATGTTCGCAACGGGCACAGCCGTCGCCGCCGCCATCAAGCAGAAGAATCCGGCGCTGAGCCTGGAGCTGAAAGTGATCCTGGCGAACGCCCCCTGCTATGTGGGCGTTCCCAAAGGAGAAACCCAGCTGCTGGCGAAAGTCAACCAGATCATTCTGGACGCCAAGAAAGCGGGCACGCTGGACGAGATTTCCCAACGGTGGCTGGGCGCGCCTGCGGGCAATCTCCCGGAGTAAGTTCTTCCCCAGGCATGCGTGCCTCCTCTTCTCCCGCGATGCATCTTTTTCCAGATGCGGCGGGAGCACCGCTACTTGACTTGATCCAGCTACCGCCAGGTCATGGAAGGGGCAGGCATGTCTCAGAAAGAATTTCGATGACGACGACGCATCTCTCTGTGACGCAGAGGCTGGCCCGGTGGGCGTCAGATCTGCAAGGCAGCGCCATTCCCGATACCGTGCGGGCGCTGGCCAAAACCAGCCTGATCGACACGATAGGCGTGTCCATCGCGGGATCCCGGACGCGCGTGGGCGGCATCGCCAGGGAGACCGGCCTTCAAGCCGGCTCGCGCGGGTGGTCAACGCTGTTCGGCTGCACCACGCGCGTGTCGGAACAAACGGCAGCCTTCGTCAACGGCGCCTCGGCCCATGCGCTTGACTTCGACGACAACTGCTATGCGGGTGTCGTGCATGGGTCCGCGGTGATCGCCCCGGCGGCACTGGCGGTGGGCCAAAAGGTCAACGCCTGCGGTAAAGACCTGATTACGGCTTTCGTCGCCGGATCGGAATGTGAGTACGCGGTAGGGGCAGCGTCAAAAAACATTCTGTACGAGCAAGGCTGGTGGACCACCGGTGTGCTCGGTCCCATAGGTGCCTGCGTGGCCGCATCGCATTTGCTGAAACTTGACCCCGAGAAGATGAGCTCGGCCCTGGGCCTTGCCATCACAGGCGCAGGCGGAACCAAGGCCTGCTTCGGCACCGACGGCAAGGCCTTGATGGCGGGCCGCGCCGCGGAGGCGGGCGTTGCCTGCGCACTGCTTGCCGCGCAGGGCGCGCGCGGCCCGCTGGACGCCGTCGAATCCACCAACGGCTTCGCCAGGCTGTTCAATGAAGGTGTGTTTGACCTCGCGGCGATGGATGGCCTGGGCTCCCGCTGGTTTTCGCAGGAGCCGGGCGTGGACATCAAGCGGATTCCGGTCTGCCTTTCATCCCATGCCGCGGTTGATGCGCTCATGAACCTGGTGGCCACGCACAACATCCGGCTCGATGACATCGAAAGCATTGTGTGCAACGTGCCGCCCATGGTGGCCAGAAACCTGGTTTACAACCAGCCGGAGACGATCCAGCAGAGCCAGTTCAGCATGCAGTACGCCATCGCCGTCTCCCTGAAGTTCGGGAGCTTCACACTGGCGCATCTTGACGAGAAGTTGTTGAATGACCGGGAGCTGGCCTCGCTCATGGCGCGGGTTCAGATGTGCACGGGGCCTTTGTGGGATGACGCTGAACTGCGGCAATCCGCACCGGAGGGCGCGGAAGTTCACCTGCGATTGCGCGACGGGAAAGTGTTGCAGTTCTTCAGGGCCACGGCGCGAGGCTCGGTCGGCTCGCCCTTGAGCCGCGAGGAAATAGGCGACAAATTTCTGGCCTGTGCAACGCCAACCATAGGCAGCGATCCTGCGGCGAGCCTTCTCTCGCGCCTTGATGCACTGGATGGTGAGATTTTGCTGCGAGAGATTTTTGAAAAGCAAACTGCCTCATGATGCAAGCGTCCATGCCCTCCTTCTTTTATCCATTGGATCGCCATGTCGGTACTTGATTTTTCCGCGGTCGTGCAAGCCTGGCCCCTGTTCCTGGAGGGCTTGTGGCTGACGTGTGTGTTGACCGCCGTCAGCTGCCTGCTGGGCACGCTGCTGGGCGCCGCCTGCGCCTGGGGCCGTATTCAAGGGCCTGCATGGCTGAAAGCCGGGCTGGCTTGTTATGTCGAGCTGTTCCGCAACACGCCCTTCATCATCCAGATCTTCTTCATCTTTTTCGGTGTCGCCTCCGTCGGCCTGAAGATGAGCGCGATACCGGCCAGCCTGATCGCCCTGGTGCTCAACCTCGGCGCCTACGCCTGCGAGATCATCCGCGCCGGGATAGAAGCCACACCCAAGGGCCAGATCGAGGCCGCCCAGTCTCTGGCCTTGAGCCGCTGGCAGATCTTCACCCGCGTCCTGATCGCACCCGCACTCGCGCGCGTGTGGCCGGCGCTGATCAGCCAATTGGTCATCATCATGCTGGCCTCTTCGGTGTGCAGCCAGATATCGGCGGAAGAGGTGTCCTATGCCGCCAACTTCGTGGCCGGCAAAACCTTCCGCAGCTTTGAGGCCTTCATGGTCGTCACCGCGTGTTATCTCGTGCTGGCCATCCTGCTGCGCAAACTGCTTTTATGGATAGGCCCGCGTTTTGTCTTCGGGCGAATGAAATTCTGAAAGTAGAACGATGAGCAGCTTTACCACCTGGGACGTCATCCGCAACCTGTTGTTGTCGGTGCCGTGGACGCTTTTTCTGTCGGCCATTGCATTTGTGGGCGGCTCCGTGCTGGGACTTGTCCTGCTGGTGCTTCGCATCATGAAGCCGCATTCATTTGGCCGAGCCATCACCTGGTATGTGCAGCTGTTCCAGGGAACGCCGCTGCTCATGCAGCTGTTCCTGACCTACTTCGGCCTCGCGCTGTTCGGCCTGAACCCCTCACCCCTGCTGGCCGCGACCTTGTGCCTGTCTTTGTACGCCGGCGCTTTCCTGACGGAGACCTGGCACGGCAGCGTGATGTCCATCCCCAAGGGGCAATGGGAAGCCTCGAGCAGCCTGGCGCTGAACCTGCGCGAACAACTGCGCTACGTCATCTTCCCGCAGGCCATCAAGGTTTCCGTCCCGCCCACCGTGGGCCTGGGCGTGCAGATCATCAAGAACACCTCATTGGCATCGGTGATCGGTTTTGTCGAGCTGACGAGAACCGGCCAGATCATCACCAACGTGACCTACGACCCCTTCTTCGTTTACGGTGTTGTCGCGTTGCTGTATTTCGCGATCTGCTTTCCCTGCTCCATGTGGGGCCGCGCGCTTGAGCGCAAATTCAGCTTCAAACATTGAGGAACGCTCCCATGACAGACGTCCAGCCCACCGGTTTGGTGGAAATCAGGAAACTGCGCAAAAGCTATGGCGAGGTCGAGGTGCTCAAAGGCATAGACCTTTGCATCAAGCGCAAGGAGGTGGTGTGCATCATCGGCAAAAGCGGTTCGGGGAAAAGCACCTTGCTGCGTTGCGTGAACGGGCTTGAAGTTTTCCAGCAAGGGGAATTGCTGGTCGATGGGCAGCCCGTAAAAAGCCACGACGCGCACGCCATGCGCACGCTGCGGCAAAAAGTCGGCATGGTGTTTCAAAGCTTTAACCTGTTTCCGGCCATGAGCGCCGGAAACAACGTCATGCTGGCGCCCAGACTGGTCAAAGGCCTGCCGGATGCGCAAACGAGGGCACTCGCGGAAAAGCTGCTCAAGCGCGTGGGGCTGGAAGACAAATTCGACAGCTACCCCCATGAACTGTCGGGCGGCCAGCAGCAGCGTGTGGCCATCGCTCGCGCGCTGGCCATGAACCCCGAGGTCATTCTTTGCGATGAAATCACCTCCGCGCTCGACCCGGAACTTGTAGGGGAGGTGTTGCAGGTCATTGAAGGCCTGGCCGAAGAAGGGGTTACGCTCATGATCGTGACGCACGAAATGAACTTCGCCAGGAAAGTCTGCGACCGCATCATCTTCATGCACCAGGGACTGGTCCATGAGATGGGAACACCGGAAGCCATCTTCACCAACCCGCAGACACCGGAGCTGCGAAACTTTTTATCCATGAACCATGGCTGAGCTCATGCCCGAACACATTCCCGCCAAAGCGCATGCAGTGCAACTGCAAGCGCCAACCATCACGTCCCGCGCCGCCTCCGCCACCGGCGTTGAGTACGTGCATGAGCTAGCCTCAGGCCTGCAAGGGCCCGAGGTGCTGGTCACCGCGCTGGTGCATGGCAACGAATACTCCGGCGCGATGGCGCTCGATGCCTTCCTTGGCAGCGGCATCCGCCCACGCAAAGGCCGCATCACCGCCGCGTTCTGCAACGTCGCGGCTTTCGCGCGCTTCGATCCGGCCATCCCTGACGCCTCGCGCTTTGTCGACGAGGATTTCAACCGCGTGTGGTCGCTTGAACGGCTGGACGGTGCGGGGCATAGCAGCGAACTGGAGCGGGCAAGAACGCTGCGGCCTTTTGTCGAGCGCGCTACTTATCTGCTGGACCTGCATTCCATGCACGAGCCCTGCGAGCCGCTGCTGGTCACAGGACTGCTGCAACGCAACATCGATTTCGCACAATCGCTGGGCCTGGGCGCGCAGGTGATCGTGGATGCGGGCCATGAGGACGGCGTGCGCATGCGTGATTTCGACCGGCTGGCGGATCCCGCGCGATCGGAGATTGCGCTGCTGCTGGAAGCCGGCCAGCACTGGGACCCTTCATCCCTTGAAACGGCCCGCAACGCACTGATGCGATTCCTGCTCGCCTCCGGCGTGATTGAGAGCGGCGACGTGCCGCCCGGCTGGACCTTGCCGGACGCGCCGGCGCCACAGCCCCTGGTCGTGACCCACCGCATCGTGGCCAAATCCATGGACTTCCGGTTTGTCCAGGATTTCCGCGGCGGCGAAGTCATCCGCAAGGCCGGGGAACTCATCGCCAGGGATGCCGGCGAACCCATAGTCGCCCCTTACGACGATTGCGTGCTGATCATGCCCTCCGTCAAGCAGCTACGGCCGGGCGTGACCACGGTGCGGCTGGGCCGCAGAAGCTGAGCCTGGCCGGGTAACTTCCCGGAAAACGCCCATCGGCAAGCGGGTCATCGCGTATTGCGATGGCAAAACCCTGTTCTTAGCGGCAAAATGGCGTTTCACCGTCGTCGAATGCGATGACGTCAAGCCACAAGCCCCATGAAAAGCTCAGAACGCAACTTTGCCCGCCGCATTGACCTGACCTCGCTTCAGCTCTTTGTGGCCGTGTGCGAGCTGGGCAGCATAGGCAAGGCGGCCGAGCGCGAATTCATCGCCGCTTCCGCCGTGAGCAAGCGGCTCTCCGACCTCGAAGCCACGCTGGACACGCCGCTGCTGTACCGTCACACGCGCGGCGTCGATTTGACGCCGGCCGGCGAAAGCCTGTTGCACCACGCGCGTTCGGTGCTGTTCAGCCTCGAAAAAATGCAGAGCGAGCTCAGCGAATATGCCAACGGCGTGCGCGGCCACGTGCGCGTGCATGCCAGCATCTCGGCCATCGTGCAGTTCCTGCCCGAAGACCTGGGCGCTTTCACGCGCGAGCATTCCGGCATCAAGATAGACCTGGAAGAGCACCTGAGCACCGAGGTCGTTCGCGCCGTGCAGGAAGGCGCGGCCGACCTGGGCATCTGCAACACGGCCGACGGCACGGGCGACCTGCAGACCCTGCCCTACCGCACCGACAAGCTGGTGCTCATCGTTCCCCGGGGCCATCCGCTGTGCGCGCAAGGCGCCATCCGCTTCGAAGCCGCGCTGGACTACGACCAGGTCGGCCTGCATTCCAACAGCTCGATTTACCTGGCAATGCGGGAAGCCGCGGCGCGGCTGGGCCGCACCATCAAGCTGCGCATCCACGTGACCGGCCTGGACGCCATGTGCCGCATGATCCACAACGGCCTGGGTGTGGGCGTGATGCCGCAGCGCGCCTTTGAACTGACGCACGGCGTCGGCGAACTCGAATCCATCCCGCTGCTGGACAGCTGGGCCGAGCGCCAGATCCAGCTGGTGGCGCGCGACTTTTCCACCCTGCCCCTGACGGCCCGGCTGCTGGTCGACCACCTGGCGCAGCCGGCGCCGCAAACGACCCGCGGCAAACCCGCCAAAACCGCGGCGGCCGCTGACCACGCGGCCGCCTAAAATCACCCCACGACAGACGACAACAAGAGACCACGAAGGAAAACCATGGGACGCACCCTCTACGACAAAATCTGGGACGAGCACGTCGTTCATACCGAAGAAGACGGCACGGCCATCCTCTACATAGACCGCCACCTGGTGCACGAAGTCACCAGCCCGCAAGCCTTCGAAGGCCTGCGTGAGGCCGGCCGCAAGGTCTGGCGCATCAGCTCCATCGTCGCGACCGCCGACCACAACACGCCCACCACCGGCTGGGAGCTGGGCTACGACGGCATCACCGACCTGGTCAGCAAGGAACAGATCACCACGCTGGACAGCAACATCAAGGAATTCGGCGCGGCCGCGTTCTTCCCCTTCCTCTCCAAGCGCCAGGGCATCGTGCACGTCATCGGCCCCGAAAGCGGCGCGACCCTGCCCGGCATGACGGTGGTCTGCGGCGACTCGCACACCTCCACCCACGGCGCCTTCGGCGCGCTGGCGCACGGCATAGGCACCAGCGAGGTCGAGCACGTGATGGCCACGCAGACCCTGCTGGCCAAAAAGGCCAGGAACATGCTCGTGAAGGTCGAAGGCAAGCTCGCACCCGGCCTCACCGGCAAGGACATCGTGCTGGCCATCATCGGCAAGATCGGCACGGCAGGCGGCACCGGCTACACAATTGAATTCGGCGGCGCGGCGATACGCGCGCTCAGCATGGAAGGCCGCATGACGGTCTGCAACATGGCGATTGAAGCTGGCGCGCGCGCCGGCCTGGTCGCGGTGGACCAGAAGACCATCGACTACGTCAAGGGCCGGCTGCTTTCGCCCACCGGCGTCGAATGGGACATGGCCGCCAAATACTGGAACACGCTGCAGTCCGATGCCGACGCGAAATTCGACGCCGTGGTCGAGCTCGACGCCGGCCAGATCCGCCCGCAGGTCACCTGGGGCACCTCGCCCGAAATGGTGCTGTCCATCGACGACCGCGTGCCCGATCCCGACAAGGAAAAAGACGCCAACAAGCGCGACGCCATCGAACGCGCCCTCAAGTACATGGGCCTGGAGCCCGGCAAGGCGCTCAACGACCTCTATGTCGACAAGGTGTTCATCGGCTCCTGCACCAACAGCCGCATTGAAGACATGCGCGAAGCCGCGGCCGTCATCAAGAAGATAGGCCAGAAGGTCGCCAAGAATGTGAAGCTGGCGCTGGTGGTGCCGGGCTCGGGCCTGGTCAAGGAGCAGGCCGAGCGCGAAGGCCTGGACAAGATTTTTGTGGCCGCCGGCTTCGAGTGGCGCGAACCGGGCTGCTCCATGTGCCTGGCCATGAACGCCGACCGGCTGGAGCCGGGCGAACGCTGCGCTTCCACCAGCAACCGCAACTTCGAAGGCCGCCAGGGCGCCGGCGGGCGCACCCACCTGGTCAGCCCCGCGATGGCCGCGGCGGCGGCCGTGCACGGCCATTTCGTAGACATCCGCAAATTCTCCTGAGGGCAGCACCATGCAGAAATTCACCGTACACAAGGGCCTCGTCGCCCCCATGGACCGCGAGAACGTCGACACCGACGCCATCATCCCCAAGCAGTTCCTCAAATCCATCCGCAAGACCGGCTTCGGCCCCAACCTGTTTGACGCATGGCGCTACCTGGACCCGGGCTTCCCCGGCCAGGACCCGGCCTCGCGCAAGCCGAATCCCGACTTTGTGCTGAACCAGCCGCGCTACGCCGGCGCGTCCATCCTGCTGGCGCGCAAGAACTTCGGCTGCGGCTCCTCGCGCGAACACGCGCCCTGGGCGCTGGACCAATACGGCTTTCGCGCCATCATCGCGCCCAGCTATGCCGACATCTTCTTCAACAACAGCTTCAAGAACGGCCTGCTGCCCATCGTGCTGCCAGAAGCGCAAGTTGCCGCGCTGTTCGACGAAGCGCTGGCCTTCCCGGGCTACCAGCTGACGGTGGACCTGGAGCGCCAGGTCATCGTCAAGCCGCAGGGCGAGGAACTCCCCTTCGACGTGCAGGCTTTTCGCAAATACTGCCTGGTCAACGGCCTGGACGACATCGGCCTGACCTTGCGCCAGAGCGACAAGATCAAGGCCTTTGAAGCCGAGCGCCTGGCGACCAAGCCATGGCTGAACCACACCGTGGCCGGCTGAACACCATCCCGCATCCGCCGCGGCCCGCCAACACGGGCCGCGGCCTTCACAAAGACAGCAAAAATGAAAATCGCAATCCTGCCTGGTGACGGCATCGGTACCGAAATCGTCGCGGAAGCCGTCAAGGTCCTCAAAGCACTTGACCTCAAGTTTGAAACCGAAAGCGCATTGGTCGGCGGTGCCGCCTACGAAGCCCACGGCCATCCGCTGCCCGAGGCCACACTCAAGCTCGCCAAGGATGCGGACGCCGTGTTGTTCGGCGCGGTCGGCGACTGGAAATACGACAAGCTGGACCGGCCGCTGCGCCCCGAGCAGGCCATCCTGGGCCTGCGCAAAAACCTGGGGCTGTTCGCCAACTTCCGCCCGGCCATCTGCTATGCGCAGCTGGTGGACGCCTCCAGCCTCAAGCGCGAGCTGGTGTCCGGCCTGGACATCCTCATCATCCGCGAGCTGACCGGCGACATTTACTTCGGCCAGCCGCGCGGCCGCCGCGTCTCGCCGGACGGCCACTTTCCCGGTTCCGAGGAAGCTTTTGACACCATGCGCTATTCGCGCCCCGAGATCGAACGCATCGCCCACGTCGCCTTCCAGGCGGCCCGCAAACGCGACAAGCGCGTAACCAGCGTCGACAAGGCCAACGTGCTGGAAACCTTCCAGCTCTGGAAAGACGTGGTCACCGAAGTCGGCAAGGAGTACCCTGACGTCGCGCTGGACCATATGTATGTGGACAACGCCGCCATGCAGCTGGTCAAAGCGCCCAAGAAGTTCGACGTGGTCGTCACCGGCAATATGTTCGGCGACATCCTCAGCGACGCCGCCGCCATGCTGACCGGCTCCATCGGCATGCTGCCCTCGGCCAGCCTGAACGACAAAAACCAGGGCCTGTACGAGCCCAGCCATGGCAGCGCGCCGGACATCGCAGGCAAGGGCGTCGCCAATCCGCTGGCCACGATTTTGAGCGCCGCCATGATGCTGCGCTTCAGCCTGAACCAGCCCGAAGCCGCCGCCCGCATCGAAAAAGCCGTGGACGCCGTGCTGAGCCAGGGCCTGCGCACACCCGACATCTACAGCGAAGGCACGACCAAGGTCGGCACGGTGCAGATGGGGGATGCCGTCGTCAAGGCGCTTGGATAACTGAAGCCCCCACGCTTTTCACTCCGTGTCATGCGCTGCCCCCCAAGGGGGCGCATTTTTCCTTGGGGCGGCCCGGCGGATAAACATCTTTGACGTTTTTTCGCCGCAAACCGCTTCAAACAAAAGTTTTGCCTATGGTTTGAGGCGGCTGTCAGGCTCGGCAAAGCCAAGCCTGGCTACAATCGGCACCTATGCGCAAAAATCCCGCTTTCACCCACTGCCCCGCCGCCCTGCGCGCGGGACGTGGCGCGCCGGTTTTTGCCCAGATCACCAAGACGACCACCATTAAAGGCTAGCAAGCCTGGTTCGTCGTGCCCTGCCGGCTCGATGAGCCGGGCCAAAAAGCCATTTTTATGTACTTTTTGAAGGGGCAGTTCCAATGAAACTCAAAGGCAATCTCACAGGACTCGTCGGCTGGCGCGGCATGGTCGGCTCGGTCCTGATCGACCGCATGCAGGCCGAAGGCGACTTCGACCTGATCGAGCCGGTATTCTTCTCGACCTCCAACGCGGGCGGAAAAGCCCCCGCCCAGGCGAAGAACGAGACCACGCTGAAAGACGCCTTCGACATTGAAGCCCTCAAGAAGTGCGACGTCATCATCACGGCGCAGGGCGGGGACTACACCTCCGAAGTCTTTCCCAAACTGCGGGCGGCCGGCTGGAAGGGCCACTGGATCGACGCGGCCTCCACGCTGCGCATGAACGACGACGCCGTCATCATCCTGGACCCGGTCAACCTGCCCGTGATCCAGAACGCGCTGGCCAAGGGCGGCAGCAACTGGATTGGCGGCAACTGCACCGTCAGTTGCATGCTGATGGGCGTGGGCGCGCTGTACAAGGCCGGCCTGGTCGAGTGGATGACCAGCATGACCTACCAGGCGGCCTCGGGCGGCGGCGCGCAGCACATGCGCGAGCTGCTCACGCAATTCGGCACGCTCAACAGCGAAGTCCGCACGCTGCTGGACGACCCCAAGTCCGCGATTCTCGAAATCGACCGCCGCATCCTCGCCAAGCAGCAAAGCCTCAGCAACTCCGAAACCGCCAATTTCGGCGTGCCGCTGGGCGGCTCGCTGATCCCCTGGATCGACAAGGACCTGGGAAACGGCATGAGCAAGGAAGAATGGAAGGGCGGCGCCGAAACCAACAAGATCCTGGGCCAGGGCGCCAGCTTCGGCACAGCCGAAACCCCGGTTGACGGCTTCTGCGTGCGCATTGGCGCCATGCGCTGCCACAGCCAGGCACTGACCTTCAAGCTCAAGAAGGACGTGCCGCTGGCCGATATCGAGGCCATGATCGCGGCCGACAACGAGTGGGTCAAGGTCGTGCCCAACACGCGCGAGGCATCGGTCAAGAACCTTACGCCGGTGGCCGTCACCGGCACCATGCAGATCCCGGTGGGCCGCCTGCGCAAGCTGGCCATGGGACCGGACTACCTCGGCGCCTTCACCGTGGGTGACCAGTTGCTGTGGGGCGCGGCCGAGCCGCTGCGCCGCATGCTGCGCATCCTGCTGCAGGCCTGAATTAATGGAGGTGAGCGGCTGCAAACATTCAGCCGCCCATCCGTAACTACATGTCACAAGACGTTGTCGTCAGACAACATCCGAAACTTGTAAGTTGCTGCTAACTCGCTGTGTCAAAACTTAAGTGGTGTCTTAGCTTGTCAGCCTAATGCCTTGATGTTAAGGTTGTTTTTCGAAAATTCGCATCGAGGTTTTTGTGCGCATAAGCAGAATAAAGTTACATGCAGACCGAGCACTGGAGGCTCACAACCCCATGAATAATCGCGGTCGTTGGCGTATCGGCGCCCTGGCAAGTGCCATTGCACTTCTGGGCAGCCTGGCAAGTCTGGAAGCCCATGCGCTCGCGCTGGGCCGGATCACGGTTCAATCAGCGCTAGGGGAACCCTTACGCGCCGAAATCGAGATCGCCGACATCCGGCCCGACGAAGCCTCCAGCCTCAAGGCCGGCGTGGCACCGGCCGACACCTTCAAGGCCGCCGGCTTGGAATACGGCAGCGTGGCGGCCGGCGTCGAAGTCAGCCTGCAACGCCGGGCCGACGGCCGTTCATTCCTGCGGCTGAGCAGCAGCCGTCCCGTCACCGAGCCTTTTGTCGACCTTATCCTGGAAGCCAGCTGGGCCAACGGCCGCATCACGCGCGACTACACCATGCTGTTCGACCCGCCGGCCATGCGCTCGGCCGGTTCAGGCGCGGCGATCGCGCCCACGGCGCCCGTCCTGTCGTCGCGGCCTTCAGCACCTGTAGCGCCACCCGCCAGAGGCATGGCCTCCATCCCCTATTCACCGCCGGCCGGCCCCAGCAGCCGCCCCGCACCAGTCGCCAAGGCTCCCGCCGCACCATTGGAAAAAATCCCCGCTGGTGGCGACAAACAGGTGACGGTCAAGTCCGGTGACACCGCCGGCAAGATCGCCGCCCAGAACAAGCCGGCCAGCATTTCGCTGGACCAGATGCTGGTGGCCCTGCTGCGCAGCAACCCGGATGCCTTCATAGGCGGCAACGTCAACCGCGTGAAATCCGGCGCCGTGCTGGATATCCCCAGCGCGGATACGGCCGGTGCGATTTCCGCCGCCGAAGCCACCCAGACCATCGTCGCGCAAAGCAAGGACTTCAACAGCTTCCGCCGCAAACTCGCCGAAGGTGTGCCGGCCACGCAAGTGGCCAGCGCCGACCGCCAGGCCGGCGGCAAGGTGCAGGCCAAGGTCGAAGACCGCGCACCGGCCAGCACCACGCCCGACAAGCTGACGCTCTCCAAAGGCGCCGTCCAGGGCAAGGCAGCCACGGCGGCCGAAGAAAAGATCGCCAAGGAACGCCAGGCCAAGGAAGCTTCCACCCGCGTGGCAGAGTTGTCCAAAAACATCAACGACTTGAGCAAGCTGGGCGGTGCACCCGCGGCAGCGCCTGCGGCCAAAGCACCCGGTGTCGCCGTTCCCGCGCCCGCCGTTCTGCCCGCGCCTGTCCCTGTGCCGGCACCCGCCGCCCCGGCAGCCGCAGTCACTCCTGCGGCGCCCGCGGTGACCGCAGCCCCCGCTGTGGCAACTCCCGCCCCCGCCCCCACGGCGCAGGCAGCCAGCGCAGCCGGCAGCAGCCTGCCGGCATCCGCCTCCCCCGCAGACACTTCCGCCAGCCCGGCCCCTGCGCTTGCCGCCTCCCAGCCGGCGCCCGTCGCCAGCGCGGTGGTCGCGGCCCCCGTGGTGGTTCCCAAAAAACCCGTGGTCGTTCCGCCGCCCCCGCCTGAGCCCAGCCTGATCGACGAACTGCTTGATAACCCGCTGGTACTGCCGATCGCCGGTGGTTTGCTGCTGTTGCTGGCCGGCTTCGGTTTTTACCGCTACCGCCAGCGCGGCGGTGCGGCCCAGGTGGACAGTTCTTTCCTCGAAAGCAGGCTGCAACCAGATTCTTTTTTCGGCGCCAGCGGCGGCCAAAGAATTGACACGAATGAAGGCAACGCCACCGGTTCGTCCCTGGTGTATTCGCCCAGTCAATTGGATGCCGCTGGCGACGTCGACCCCGTAGCCGAAGCCGATGTGTACCTGGCCTATGGACGCGATCTGCAGGCCGAAGAAATCCTGAAGGAGGCGATGCGCACCAGTCCGACGCGCGTGGCCATCCATGCCAAGCTGATGGAAATCTACGCCAAACGCCGGGACAGCAAGGCCTTTGAAACCGTTGCCATTGAAGCCTTCAACCTGACCCACGGCAGTGGCCCTGAATGGGCTTACATCACCGAAATGGGCCGCGAGCTGGACCCCGCCAACCCGATGTACCAGCCCGGCGGCCAGCCCGCCGGCGCCGCCAAGGCCGGCGGCACCTCGGCATTCAGCCCGGGCGGCACCGTGGCCATGGTGGCGCAGCCGGTTTATGTTCCGCCAGCGCCTGCGCCTGCGATGGATGTCGACCTCGACCTGGACTTCTCGCTCGATGATGAGCCTGATACGGCGGCCACCACCCCCGCCGTCATCTCGGCCCCACCGCCGCCGCCCGCTCCCCCGCCCGCGGTAGCTCACAAACCGGAACCGGCCCCACTGAACATGGATTTCAGCAGCGCCACGGTGGCCCTGCCCACGGCGCCGGCAGCCAAACCGGTTGCGGCAGCACCTGAAGACTTCATGTCCGAAGGCCTGAACTTCACGCCCGAACCGTTCACACCCGCCCCCAAACCGGTAGCCCCGGTGAAGGCGGCCGCGGCACCCGCCCCGGCCGTGGCCGACAGCGGCATGCTGGAGTTCGACCTCGGTTCGCTGTCGCTCGACCTGAACGGCCCCACCACGGAAAGCCCGGCCCTTCCGATAGAGGTTTCGTCCGACGACCCGCTGGAAACCAAATTCCTGCTGGCGGAAGAATTCCGTTCCCTGGGTGATTCCGACGGCGCCAGGTCCCTGGCCGAAGAGGTGTTGGCCGAAGCCAAGGGCCCGCTGAAGGTCAAGGCGCAGGCCTTCCTGAACGCCCTGTCGTGAGCGCAGCCTGAACGCGCTGCGTTCACTGCGTGCCCGCCTGTGAGGATTGCACTCGGCATCAGCTACAGCGGCAGCGGCTACGAAGGCTGGCAGAGCCAGCTTTCGGGCAAGACGGTGCAGGACAAGCTGGAACTGGCGCTGGCCAGATTCGCCGCCCGGCCCATCCGCACCCTGTGCGCCGGCCGTACCGACGCCGGCGTGCATGCGCTGATGCAGGTCGTGCATTTCGACACCCTCCTGCAGCGCAACATCGCCTCCTGGGTGCGCGGCACCAACGCCTTTTTGCCGTCCGACATTGCCGTACAGTGGGCGCGAGAAGTGCCCGACGAATTCCATTGCCGCGGCAGCGCCATCGCGCGCCGCTACGCCTATGTGGTGCTGGAATCACCTGTGCGCCCCAGCGTGGAAGCCGGGAGGGTCGGCTGGGTCTACCGGCCGCTGGATGATGCGGCCATGCGGCAAGCCATCACACACCTTGTCGGCGAACACGACTTCAGCTCTTTCCGGGCCGCCCAATGCCAGGCCAAATCCCCGGTCAAAACCATCAGCAGGATAGAGATTTCGCACCGCGACGGCACGGGCTCCCGCTACTGGCGCTTCGAGTTCGAAGCCAACGCCTTTTTGCACCACATGATCCGCAACATCATGGGCTGCCTGGTGGCGATAGGCCAGGGAAATTACCCGCCGGACTGGCTCGCCGAGGTGATGGCCGCGCGCAGCCGCGATGCCGCCGCACCGACGTTTTCGCCGGACGGCCTGTATTTCCTGGGGCCGGTCTATGAAGACCACTACGGCCTCCCGGGCCGTACAGCAGCCTATGATTGGTTGCCATGATTGCCCCCACGCTTTTCACTTCGTGTAATGCGCTGCCCCCCGAGGGGGCCACTGCGCCTGCGGCCCGGCAAAGCCGGTTCCGCGGCCCCCGCTGGCAAGTACATCCCCGCTCACCGACTTCGCACTCTCGATCGCCACTACCCCCACCTGGGGATGCCAGATGACGCCTCCAATCCGTACCCGCATCAAGATCTGCGGCCTGACCCGCGAAGTAGACGTGGACGCCGCCGTGGCGGCCGGCGTGGATGCGGTCGGCTTTGTGATGTACGAGGCCAGCCCGCGTTATGTGACGGCCGAACGCGCCGCCGAACTGGCACGCCGCCTGCCGCCTTTCATTACGCCGGTGCTGCTTTTCGTCAACGCTCCGGCGGCGAACATCAGCGCCGCCTGCGCCCTCATCCCCAACGCCTTGCTGCAATTCCATGGGGATGAGACCCCCGAGGCCTGCCTGGCCGCCGGCCGGCCCTTCATGCGTGCGGCACGCATCCCATTGGGCGAAAAAGCGGCTGAAAACACCCCGGGCTTCCCGGGCGGCTTTGATCTCGTAAAATACGCCCAGGACTTCAAGGCCGCACAAGCCATCCTTCTCGACGCCCATGTCGAAGGTTACGGCGGCGGCGGGAACACATTCAATTGGTCACTTCTTCCTCCAAACGTCAGCGCTCACCTCGTTTTGTCTGGTGGATTGACGCCTGCAAACGTGATCGATGGCATTTCGCAAGTCAGGCCGCGTTGCACAACGCTGGCCGTTGATGTCAGTTCCGGCGTCGAGATTTCAAAAGGAATCAAAAGCGCCGACAAAATCAACCAGTTCGTCGCGGCCGTCCGCGCCGGCGACGAGTTACTTGCAAAGAGTTCCCATCATGTACGAGTACCACCAGCCTGACCTTTCAGGCCATTTCGGAATTTACGGCGGCAGTTTCGTTTCGGAAACGCTGACCCACGCGATCAACGAACTCAAGGACGCTTACGCGAAATACCAGCACGACCCGGAGTTCATCGCCGAATTCCATTCTGAGCTGACGCATTTTGTCGGCCGTCCTTCGCCGATCTACCACGCCGCGCGCATGAGCCGCGAGCAAGGCGGCGCGCAGATTTACCTGAAGCGCGAAGACCTCAACCACACCGGCGCGCACAAGATCAACAACACCATAGGCCAGGCCATGCTGGCGCGCCGCATGGGCAAGCCGCGCGTCATCGCCGAGACCGGCGCCGGCCAGCACGGCGTAGCCACCGCCACGATCTGCGCGCGCTACGGCCTGGAGTGCGTGGTCTACATGGGCAGCGAAGACGTCAAACGCCAGAGCCCCAATGTCTACCGCATGAACCTGCTGGGCGCCACGGTGGTGCCGGTTGAAAGCGGCAGTAAAACGCTCAAGGACGCGCTCAACGAAGCCATGCGCGACTGGGTCGCCAACGTGGACAACACCTTCTACATCATCGGCACCGTGGCCGGCCCGCACCCCTATCCCATGATGGTCCGCGACTTCCAGAGTGTCATCGGCGCCGAATGCCTGCAGCAGATGCCGGAATTCATCGGCAACAAACAGCCCGACGCCGTGATCGCCTGCGTGGGCGGCGGCAGCAATGCCATGGGCATCTTCCACCCCTACATCCAGCACGCCAAAACCCGCCTCATCGGTGTCGAGGCGGCCGGCGAGGGACTTGAAAGCGGCAAGCACTCAGCCTCGCTGCAGCGCGGCCTGCCGGGCGTGCTGCACGGCAACCGCACCTACGTGCTGCAGAACGAGGACGGCCAGGTCACCGAAACGCACAGCATCAGCGCCGGCCTCGACTACCCCGGCGTGGGCCCCGAGCACGCCTTCCTGAAAGACATAGGCCGCGCCGAATACGTCGGCATCACCGACAAGGAAGCGCTGGAGGCCTTCCACTACCTGTGCCGCACCGAAGGCATCATCCCCGCGCTCGAATCCAGCCACGCAGTGGCCTGCGCCATGAAGATGGCGCGCAGCATGCGCAGCGACCAGAGCCTGCTCGTCAACCTTTCGGGCCGGGGCGACAAGGACATCGGCACGGTGGCCGACCTGTCCGGCGCCGATTTTTACGACCGCCCATCCATGCGCGGCCTCTCCGTCAAGGGGGGCGGCGCGGCATTGGCGGCGTCCTTCGATGCCAGCGGCGCCAAGGGCAGCGGAGTGCAGTCATGAGCCGCATTGCCTCCACTTTCTCCGCGCTCAAACGCCAGGGCCGCAAAGCCTTGATTCCCTACGTCACCGCGGGTTACCCGTTTGCCGACGTCACACCCGAGCTGATGCACGCCATGGTGGCGGGCGGCGCCGACGTGATCGAGCTGGGCGTGCCCTTTTCCGACCCCAGCGCCGACGGCCCGGTGATCCAGAAGGCCGGCGACAAGGCGCTGTCCTTCGGCACCGGCCTGGCCCAGGTACTGGACATGGTGCGCCAGTTCCGCGCCAAAGACGGCGCAACACCCGTGGTGTTGATGGGCTACGCCAACCCGGTCGAGCGCTACGACATCAAGCACGGCGGCAGCGGGGCCGAAAGCGCCTTCATCCGCGATGCCGCGCAGGCCGGCGTGGACGGCGTGCTCATCGTCGACTACCCGCCCGAGGAATGCGTGGAATTCGCCGCCCGGCTGCGCGCGCACGGCATGGATCTGATCTTTTTGCTGGCCCCCACCAGTACCGACGCGCGCATGGCCCAGGTGGCCGAAGTGGCCAGCGGCTATGTGTACTACGTCTCGCTCAAGGGCGTGACGGGCGCCGGCACGCTGGACGTGGATGCGGTGGAAGCCATGCTGCCGCGCATACGCAAACACGTGAACGTGCCCGTGGGCGTGGGCTTCGGCATCCGCGACGCGGCCACCGCCAAGGCCATCAGCAAGGTGGCCGATGCGGTGGTCATCGGCAGCAAGATCATCCAGCTGATCGAAAATGAGCCGCGCGACAAGGTGGCGGCCGTGGCCCAGGCATTTTTGCGGGAAATCCGTACTGCTTTGGACTGACTTTCAAGCGGGCCGGCGCCCGGCTGGACACCCGGGAAACCGGCGCATAATTGCGCTTTTCGCCCGGCAAAGCCCCAGGCGCCGCCCGACACCAAAAGGACTGACTTCATGTCTTGGCTAGAAAAACTTCTCCCTCCCAAAATCAGCCCCACCGACCCGACGGAACGCCGCCAGGTGCCCGAGGGCCTGTGGATCAAATGCCCCAGCTGCGAAGCGGTGCTCTACAAGACCGACCTGGAAAAGAACCAGAACGTCTGCCCGCAGTGCAGCCACCACCACCGCATAGGCGCGCGCGCCCGGCTTGACGCCTTCCTGGACCCGGAAGGCCGCTACGAACTCGGCCAGGAAGTGCTGCCGGTCGACGCCCTCAAGTTCAAGGACAGCCGCAAATACCCCGAGCGTCTCAAGGAAGCCCTGGAAAACACCCAGGAAACCGACGCGCTCATCGTCATGGGCGGCGCAGTGCACAGTATAGGCGTGGTCGTGGCCTGCTTTGAATTCGACTTCATGGGCGGCAGCATGGGCAGCGTGGTGGGCGAGCGTTTTGTGCGCGGCGTGCATGCGGCCATCGAGCAAAAAGTGCCCTTCATCTGCTTTACCGCCACCGGCGGCGCGCGCATGCAGGAAGGCCTGCTCAGCCTCATGCAGATGGCCAAAACCAATGCATCCCTGACCCGCCTGGCCAAAAAAGGCCTGCCTTACATCAGCGTGCTGACCGACCCGACCATGGGCGGGGTGAGCGCCGGCTTCGCTTTTGTGGGCGATGTCGTCATCGCCGAGCCCAAGGCCCTGATCGGTTTTGCCGGCCCGCGCGTGATTGAATCCACCGTGCGCGTGACGCTGCCCGAGGGCTTCCAGCGCGCCGAATTCCTGCAGACCAAGGGCGCGATCGACTTCATCTGCGACCGCCGCGAACTGCGCAAGACCGTGGCCAGCTCACTGGCCATGCTGCTGCGGCAGCCGGCCGACGCCGTCAGCTGAGAAAACCCGCCGGGCCTCATGCTTGCGCGGCGTCAAAAGCCTCCTGAAAACCCCTTGAGCCCGGCGTACTAGGCGCATGAAAAATTCGCGGCCCAGGGGGAGCATGGGATGATGTGGCTCACTGCAATCCAAAGCGCGATGAGACCATGCCCGAAGCCCTGACGCTGAGTTCCCTCCCCTTGTTCCCGCTAGGCGCGGTGCTGTTTCCCGGCGGCATTTTGCCGCTGCGCATCTTTGAAGTGCGCTACCTGGACATGATAGGCAAATGCCACAAGGCGGGCGCCCCCTTTGGCGTGGTGTCGCTCACCGAAGGCTCGGAAGTGCGCCGCCCCGCCGATACCGGCCCCACGGGCGACGGCTTCGCGCACGAGGCTTTCAGCAGCATCGGCACCCTGGCCACCATCACCGAATTTTCCATACCGCAGCCGGGCCTGATGGTCATACGCTGCGTGGGCGCGCAGCGCTTTGAAATCTCCCGCCGTGAAAAACTCAAGCACGGACTGTGGATCGCCGACGTCACGCGGCTGGAAGACGACCAGTTCGTGAAGATCCCGCCGGACTTGCAGGGCACCGCCGACGCGCTGGGCAAGCTGATCAAAAGCCTGCAGGAGCGCGAAGTGCCGCAGGCGCAGATGCCGCTGCTCGCGCCCTACCAGCTGGACGACTGCGGCTGGGTCGCCAACCGCTGGTGCGAATTGCTGCCTATGCCGGTGGAGCTCAAGCAACGGCTGATGCAGCTGGACAACCCCTTGATGCGGCTGGAACTCGTGAGCGACATCCTTGAGCGCACCGGTATTGCGCTCTGAGCGCCGCCAAACACGCCTTTTCGGGCGGCCGCGCCAAAACGCCCCCGTAAAAACTTAAAATCGACAATTCGGCGCTTTTCAGGCTTTCTACTCAAGGCAGGGCGCACGACTCCTTTCGATCTCTTTTCCGGAAACACCGACCTTATGTCCATCCAGCCGAATTCGCCCGCCGCCGGCAGCGCCGCACCCGCCCCGCAAGACGACAACAAGCTGATCGTCGAGCGCCGCGAAAAGCTCAAGGCCTTGCGCAAAGACCAGGCGGACGGTAAAGGCCCGGCCTTCCCGAACGACTTCAAGCCTTCCGACCACGCGGGCAAACTGCACGCCGCGCACGATGAAAAAGATGCCGAGACGCTGGCCGCCGAGGCGGTTCCCGCGAAGATCGCCGGCCGCATGATGCTCAAGCGCGTGATGGGCAAGGCGAGTTTTGCAACCCTGCAGGACAGCACCGGGCGCATCCAGATTTTCCTCACGCGCGATGAAATCGGCGAAGAGCTGTACGCCGCCTTCAAGCACTGGGACCTCGGCGATATCGTGGCGGCCGAAGGCAAGGTCTTCAAGACCAAAACCGGCGAGCTGTCCATCCATGCCACCAGCGTGCGCCTGCTGACCAAGAGCCTGCGTCCCCTGCCCGGCGATTTTTACGGCATGGCCGACCAGGAGCAGAAATACCGCCAGCGTTATGTGGACCTGATCACCGACGAGCAGGCACGCAAGCGTTTCACGGCGCGCAGCAAGGCCGTCAGCTCGATCCGGGAATTCATGGTCAGCCACGACTTCCTCGAGGTCGAGACGCCGATGCTGCACCCGATCCCGGGCGGTGCTAATGCCAAGCCGTTCAAGACGCACCACAATGCGCTGGACCAGGAGATGTTCCTGCGCATCGCGCCGGAGCTCTACCTCAAGCGCCTGATCGTCGGCGGTTTCGACCGCGTCTTCGAGATCAACCGCAGCTACCGCAACGAAGGCATCTCGGTGCGGCACAACCCCGAATTCACCATGATGGAGTTCTATGCGGCCTACTGGGACTACAACGACCTGATGGACTTCACCGAGGCGCTGATTCGCGACGCCGCGCAAAAGGCGGTGGGCACGCTGCAGCTGGGCTACGGCGGCAAGGAAGAAAAAGTCGACCTCGCCAAACCCTTCGCCCGCCTGACGATACGCGAAGCCATCCTCAAGCACACCGAAGCCGGCGAACATGTCGACGACGCCGCCTGGCTGACCAATGCCCTCAAAAAGCTGGGCATGAACGAAGAAAAAGACCGCCTCTCGACCCGCTCGCTGGCCAGCCTGCAGGTGCTCTACTTCGAGGAACTGGTCGAAGAAAAGCTCTGGCAGCCGACCTTCATCATGGAGCACCCGACGGAAATCTCGCCTCTGGCCCGCGCCAACGACAGCCGGCCCGAGGTGACCGAGCGCTTTGAGCTCTACATCACCGGCCGCGAATTCGGCAACGGCTTCAGCGAACTCAACGACGCCGAAGAACAGGCCGCCCGCTTCAACGCGCAAGTCGCGGCCAAGGACAGCGGCGACGACGAAGCCATGTTCTACGACCACGACTTCGTGCGCGCCCTCGAATACGGCATGCCCCCCACAGGCGGCTGCGGCGTGGGGATCGACCGCCTGATGATGCTGCTGACCGACAGCGCCAGCATTCGCGACGTGATTTTGTTCCCTGCCCTTCGCCGCGAGGCCTGAAGCGCAAGCGGTGAGGCGTCTGGCCCGAATCTCATGGCCAATGCCTCTCCCCTGAAATACCTCGCCGGTTATCCCGAAAACCTGCAAACCCAAGTTCAGCAATTACTGGACAAGGGCCGCCTGGGCGAGGTGCTGCTCACCAAGTACCCCCAGGGCCACGGCGTGCGGACCGACAAGGCGCTGTACGACTACGTGATGGATCTCAAGAACGATTTCCTGCGCAGCTCCGAACCCTTGTCCAAGGTGGCTTTCGACAGCAAGCTCCACGTGATCGCCCACGCGCTGGGCACGCACACCACCGTCTCACGCGTGCAGGGCAACAAACTCAAGGCCAAGCGCGAGATCCGCGTAGCCACCCTGTTCAAGGACGTGCCCGTGGAGTTTTTGCGCATGATCACGGTCCATGAGCTGGCCCACATCAAGGAGAAGGCCCATGACAAGGCTTTCTACCAGTTGTGTACGCATATGGAACCGCAGTATCACCAGTATGAGTTTGATTTGCGGGTTTACCTCACGCATGTGGATGTGGTGGGGAAGCTGGCTTGGCCTTCCGGGCAGGTCGCTCCCTGAGTCGGGTCTTGCTCCGGCCGGCTGTTTGGTATTTCTCTCCCACCCTTGTGGATGCGCCGAGGAGCGGAGGGCCAGACGGATCAGGGCAAAAACTTGTTTGAGCCGAAGGCGAGTTGTTTTTGACCCCGGCTGGACCGAGCACCGCAGGTTGCCCGCAGCGAAGCGGAGGGACGCAGCAACCAGGGTCGCCTTTTCTTTTGCTTACTTTTCTTTTGGCGAAGCAAAAGAAAAGTGAGTTGCCGCCGGGCAACCCCCGGCCAACAAGCCTATGCAAAGAAACCAGAAGCGCGCAAGCCGGCGCAAGAGGCTTAAGGAATCAACCCCACCGCATGCATATACGCCGGCTGCACCATCAGCTCATCCCAGCCAAACGCCCTGCCCTGCGGCAGCAGCGCCAGCCGCCGCAGTTCGCTGGCTTCCATGGCTTCCCATTGGCCTTTGAGCAGCGCTTCGGACATTCCGTCAAGAAGCTCGTCCACCGGCTGGCCTTCGCCGACCGACTGGTTGCACAGCAGCACCATGTCGCAGCCTGCGTTGAGTGCGGTGACGGCCGCTTCGGTGTAGCTGACTTCCTGGCCGTCGATCAGGCGGGCGCCGGCCATGCTGAGGTCGTCGCTGAAAATCGCGCCGCCGAAGCCCAGCTGGCTGCGCAGGATGAAGTTCAGCCACTGGCTGGAGAAGCCGGCCGGCCTCGCATCCACCTTGGGGTAGATCACGTGGGCGGGCATCACGCTGGTGAGCGTGGTGTTGAGCCAGCCGTAGGGTGCGGCGTCGTCGGCCAGGATGGCTTTGAGGCTGCGCTTGTCGACGGGGATGTCGGTGTGGGAGTCGGCCTTGACGAAGCCATGGCCAGGGAAGTGCTTGCCGCAATTGGCGACGCCGGCCTGCAGCAGGCCGTGCATCAGGCTTTTGGCCAGCAGCGTGACAACGCGCGGGTCGCGGCCGAAGGCGCGGTCGCCGATCACGCCGCTTTCACCGTAGTCCAGGTCCAGCACGGGCGTGAAGCTGAAGTCGACGCCGCAGGCGCGCAACTCGGCGCCCAGCACATAACCGCAGGCGGTTGCAGCGTTGGTAGCACCCAACTGGTCTTTCATCCACAGCAGGCCCAACTCGCGCATGGGCGGCAGGTGGGTGAAGCCGTCGGTTTTAAAACGCTGCACGCGGCCGCCTTCGTGGTCGACGCAAATCAGCAAGTCCTCGCGGATGTCCTTGATCTCTGCACACAGGTCGGACAGCTGCCGGCGGTCCTTCCAGTTGCGGGCGAACAGGATGATGCCGCCCGTGAGCGGGTGTTTGAGGCGCCGGCGGTCGGCCTTGGTGAGCGAAAAACCGTCGATGTCGATGATGAGGGGCGCGTGCTGGGTCATAAGGAAATCCGGGGGTTGGGTCAGGGGAGTTTTTCCACCACGCAAAAGCTGGCGGCGTAGTCGGTCTCGTCGGTCACGGTGACGTGGGCGGTGAGCTGGCGCTCCTCGAACCAGGCCTTGAGGGCGCCGTGCAGCACGATTTCAGGCTTGCCGCTGGCGGCCTTGGCGATTTCACAGGAGCGCCAGGTCATGGGCATGCGCATGCCCATGCCGATCGCCTTGCTGAAGGCCTCCTTGGCGGAAAAGCGGGTGGCCAGGTAACTGACGCCGCGGTCGGGCCAGCGCGCGCTGCGTTCTTTCCAGGTGGCGAGTTCGCCCTCGGCCAGGATCTTTTGGGCAAAGCGCTCGCCGTGCTTTTCCAGGCTGGCGCGGATGCGGCGCACGTCGCAAATATCAGTACCGATACCGTAAATCATCGGCCCTCCACGACCGCCGCCGCAAGGTGACCCCAAAAAAGCCAGCTCGAGCCGCGGAACCGGCTTTGCCGGGCCGCAGGCGGGCGGCCCCCTCGGGGGGAAGGAAGCCACACGCAGTGGGCGACCGTGGGGGCTCCACTCATGCAGGTGCAAACGCCCGGTCTATGCAGGCCAGATAGCTCCTGACGGTGGCAGCGTAGCCCAGCTCCAGCGCGTCGGCGATCAATGCATGGCCTATGGACACCTCCAGCACGCCGGGCACTTCACGCACGAACTCCGTGAGGTTGTCGCGGTTCAGGTCGTGGCCGGCGTTGATGCCCAGGCCGGCCGCCGCCGCGGCCTGGCCCGCGCGGGTAAAGCGGGCCAGCACTTCGGCTTTTTCGGGGCCGCCCCAGGCGCGCGCGTAGGTTTCCGTATAAAACTCCACGCGGTCGGCGCCCACGGCTTTGGCGGCCGCCATCGCTTCCGGCACCGGGTCCATAAAAAGGCTGACCCGCACGCGGCGGTCATGCACCTGCGCTATCAGGGGGCGCAGGCGCTCGGCGTCTTCGGGGAAATTCCAGCCGTGGTCGCTGGTGAACTGGTCTTCGCTGTCGGGCACAAAGGTGCACTGGTGCAGCGGCAAGCCCCGGGCAGCCAGGTCGTGCACAAAACCCATGAGGTTCTGGAAGGGGTTGCCTTCGATGTTGAATTCGCGGTCGGGCCAGTCCTTCATCAGCGCGGCGAGCTCAAAAACGTCGTCGGGGCGGATGTGGCGCTCGTCGGGGCGGGGGTGCACCGTGATGCCCTGGGCGCCGGCCTCCAGGCACAGCTCGGCGGCGCGGCGCACGCTGGGGATGTCCAGGTGGCGGGTGTTGCGCAGCAGCGCGACCTTGTTGACGTTGACCGACAGCGCCGTCTTGTGGAAGGCGTTGGGAGCGAGGGGAGCGGGCGAAAGGAGTTTCATGGCGGTGGCTCGTTAAAAAGCTTGCAGGTCCATCATCATCTGCCGGGTTTTCAGGACCTTCACGCCGCAATGGTAGTGCAGCAAGGCGCGCAACTGGGTTTTAAGCTCATTGAAGCCGGGGATACAGGCCCGCACAGTGTCGGAGAACAAGGCCTCGTCGCCCAGCGCCTGCTGTAGCGCTTGCCATTGCCCGCCGGGCAGGCTGACGCGGTCGTCGTCGTGCGCCTGCCGCAGGCCCGCCTCGGGCACCAGCACATAGCGGGTGTCCGGGTCCAGGGGCGCCAGCGTGGCGGTTTCGGCGTCCAGCAGGGGCAAGAGACCGATATCGCGCAGCAGCCGCAGCTCAAAGGCGCGCAAGGCCAGCTGCAGGGTCTCGGCGCTCTGCGCGGCGATCAGTTGCACCGTGGCCGCGTAGGCGTCAAACAGCACGGGGTGCGGGTCGTCCCGCGCCATCAGGCGCATGAGCAATTCGTTGAGGTAATAACCGGACAGCAACGCGTCCCCGGTCGGCATGACATGGCCGCCCTGCCATTCGGCGCTCTTGAGGGTGCGGATTTCCGCGTCGCCGCCGAAAGCGATGTGCAGCGGCTGCAGCGGCAGCAAGATGGGCCGGAAACTGGAACTGGGTTTTTTCGCCCCCCGCGCCACCAGCGCCACCCGCCCGTACTTGCGGGTGAACACCTCGAGGATCAGGCTGGACTCGCTCCAATCGTAGCGGTGCAGGACGTAGGCCGGCTCGTCGCCTATACGTTTAGTGGCCATGACGGGACGTCAGAAAAAAGACCAACAATTCTTCGTCACGTCAGCGAACCAAGGCAAGCAAGGGCCGCGGAACCGGCTTTGCCGGGCCGCAGGCGCAGCGCCCCCTCGGGGGGCAGCGCATTACACGTAGCCGAAGGCGAAGTGAAAAGCGTGGGGGCTCTACTCATACCCGAACGTTTTGACTCTGGCCTCGTCGTCAGCCCAGCCCGAGCGGACCTTGACCCAGATTTCCAGGAACACCTTGCCGCCGGTAAGGGTCTCGAGCTCATGCCGGGCCTCGGTGCCTATGCGTTTGAGCTTTTCGCCCTTCTCGCCAATGATCATGCCCTTGTGGCCGTCTCGCTCCACCACGATGGTGGCGGCAATCTTGCGCAGGGCTCCCTCTTCCTCGTACCGGTCGATGATGACAGTGGAGGTGTACGGCAGTTCGTCGCCGGTGAGGCGGAACAGCTTTTCGCGGATGATCTCGGCCGCCATAAAGCGGTCGCTGCGGTCGGTCAGTTCGTCGGCGCCGTACATCCAGGGCTGGACCGGCAGGTATTTCTCGCAGATGCCGAACAGGCGCTCGATGTCCTTGGCGTTGTTGGCCGACATGGGCACGAACTCGGCGAAATTGTGGCGCTCCTGCATCTCCTTGAGCCAGGGCGCGATCTCGGCGCGCCGGTGTATCAGGTCGAACTTGTTGGCCAGCAGGATCGCGGGCGTGTTCTCGGGCAGCAACGCCAGCACCTTGGCGTCGGCCTGGTTGAACTGCCCGGCCTCGACGACAAAGACGATCAGGTCCACGTCGTTGACGGCGCCGACCACGGTCCGGTTCAGCGAACGGTTCAGCGCATTGCCGTGACGGGTCTGGAAACCCGGCGTGTCCACGAAGACATATTGCGTGGCCTTGACGGTGCGCATGCCGGTGATGCGGTGGCGCGTGGTCTGGGCCTTGCGCGAGGTGATGCTGATTTTTTGCCCCACGAGGGCGTTGAGCAGCGTGGACTTGCCCACGTTGGGCTTGCCGACGATGGCGATCAGGCCGCAGCGCTGCTCGCCGGCAGGCGGCGCTAGAGCAGCGTCGGCGGCTGGCACGGCCGCGCCGCGCGAGGACAGCGCCTGCGCCAGCATGGCCTCCAGCGCATCGGGCGGCTGGACGGCCTCCAGGGCTTTGGGCTGGCGCTTTTTCGGCGCGGCTGCGGGGGTGGTTGCGGCAACAACGGCGGTCGCCGGCTTCTTGGGGTCTTTTTTACCTGTACTCATAATCTTGGTGTGTTGGCCCGCAGCCTCTGGGCGGCCGCCGGCACGGAGTCAGGAATCCAGTGTCTTGACAAACATCAGCATGGCCGCCGCAGCGGCCTGCTCTCCGGCACGGCGCGAACCGCCTATGCCGCGCTCGGCCCGCCCGTACTCGGCGATTTCGCACTCCACGTCGAAGGTCTGCTTGTGGGCCGCGCCCATGGTGCCCACCACGCGGTAGATGGGCAGGTTCATTTTGCGCCCTTGCAACCACTCCTGCAATTCGGTCTTGGGATCCTTGCCGATGGCCTGCATCTGCGGGTTGATTTCCACGTCCTTGAAAAGGCGGCGCACCAGCTGATTGGCGGTTTCAAACCCCGCATCCAGGTAGACCGCGCCTATCACGGCTTCCAGCGCATCGGCCAGGATGGACGGCCGCTTGTGCCCGCCGGACTTGGCCTCGCCCTCGCCCAGCCGGACCATGTCGGGCAGGCCCAGCACCACCGCAAGCTTGTGCAGGGTGTCCTGCTTGACCAGGTTGGCACGCACGCGCGAAAGGTCCCCTTCGGGCAACTCGCTCAGTTGCTCATAGAGCAGGCCGGCGACCGCCAGGTTCAGGACGGAATCGCCCAGGAATTCGATGCGCTCGTTGTGGTCGGACGAAAAGCTGCGGTGCGTCAGCGCCTGCTGCAGCAGCTTGGGGTTGGAGAACTCATGCTCCAGGCGCTTTTGCAGCGCCGGCAGACCTGGGCTTGATGGGGCGCTGGCTCGCACTTATTTGGATTTGCCGTTGTACTTGAGCAGCAAAAAGGCTGGGCCGGCCATGTGGATTTCACGGGTGTAAGCGAACGCCACCACGGTTTTGTCGCCTTCCTTGGTGATTTCCAGGTCTTTGCCGGTGATCGACTTGATGTCGTCAATCTGCGCCGACTTGTCGAAAAGGGTTCTGACCTCCACCACGGTGCTGCCTTCCTTGGCCCTGTTGACAGCCTTGGTGATGTTCTGGAGTTCAATCAATGTCGGCAGGACCTGGGCCGCCAGAATGCCGGCGCAGACCAGGACGACGCACACAAACAGAAGGCCGATGAAGGAAATACCGCGTTGCTGACGTTTCATTTTTTCTCCTGCTCTGACTAGAAAGTATGACGGCTCCCGGCCTGGGCCGCGTTGCCGCCCGTGCCGGTTATTCGAAAGAGCCGATACGTTTGAGGTTGCCGAAATTCATCCAGACAAAAAAGGCCTTGCCCACGATGTTTTTCTCGGGGACAAACCCCCAATACCGGGAGTCCAGCGAATTGTCGCGGTTGTCGCCCATCATGAAGTACTGCCCCTCGGGCACCTTGCAGACCATGCCCTCGCTACTGTAACGGCAATTTTGCTTGAAGGGGAAGTCCAGCACCTCACGTTCGTCCACCCCGGCGCGCCGTGTGTCGTCATTGAGCAGGCGGTATTTTTTGCCGCCGTTGACCTCTTCGAACTGCTTGGCGTAACGCAGCACGTCCTCGTCGAAAAAGTCCGGCAGCGGCGTCTTGGGCAAGGGCTTTCCGTTGACGGTCAGCTTCTTGTTGACGTAGGCCACCTCATCCCCGGGCACGCCGACCACGCGCTTGATGTAGTCCAGGCTGGGCTTGGGCGGGTAGCGAAACACCATGACGTCGCCGCGCTGCGGGCTCTGGTTGTCCAGCACCTTGATGTTCAGCACCGGCAGGCGCACGCCGTAGTGGAATTTGTTGACCAGGATCAGGTCGTTGATCAGCAGGGTCGGGATCATGGAGCCCGAGGGGATCTTGAAGGGCTCAAACAGGAAGGAGCGCAACAAAAAGACCACCACGATCACCGGGAAGAGGCCGGCGGTCCAGTCCAGCCACCAGGGCTGCATGATGAGCCGAATCCTCGCTTCGACCAGATTGCTTTCGTTGTCGACCTGGTCTATGCCCATTTTGGCCAACTCCGCCTTCCGGCCGGCGGCGTTTTCCTCGAGCGTCGCGGCGGCCTTGTAGCGCTGCGGCAGGAAATAAAAGCGTTCTGCCAGCCAGTAGATGCCGGTGACCACGGAGGCCAGGAACAGCAGCAGGGAGAAGTTGCCTTCGACGGCGCCGAAATACCAGGCGGCGCCGTAACCCACAAATGCCGCCAGCACTACGGCCGTGATCGTGCCCATTGCGCCGCGCATCAGTCTTCCACCTGCAAAATGGCCAGGAAGGCTTCCTGGGGTACTTCAACGGAACCGATTTGTTTCATGCGTTTTTTACCCGCTTTTTGTTTCTCTAGGAGCTTGCGCTTGCGTGAAATGTCGCCGCCGTAGCACTTGGCGATCACGTTTTTGCGGAGGGCCTTGATTGTCTCACGCGCAATAATGTTGGCTCCGATGGCCGCCTGGATCGCGACGTCGAACTGCTGGCGCGAGATGATTTCGCGCATTTTGGCCACCACCGCCCGCCCGCGGTAGGCCGACTGGCTGCGGTGGACGATGATGGACAGCGCGTCCACCTTCTCGCCGTTGAGCAGGATGTCGACCTTCACCACGTCGGAGGCACGGAATTCCTTGAATTCGTAGTCCATGGACGCGTAGCCGCGCGAGACGGATTTGAGCTTGTCGAAGAAGTCCAGCACGATCTCGCCCAGCGGCATCTCGTAGGTCAGCATGACCTGCTTGCCGTGGTAGGCCATGTTCAGCTGGACGCCGCGCTTCTGGTTGGCCAGCGTCATGACGGCGCCGACATAGTCCTGCGGCATATACAAGTGCACGGTGACGATGGGCTCGCGGATCTCGTTGACTTTTCCGCCGTCCGGAATTTTGGACGGGTTCTCCACCTTGATGGTCTGGCCGTCGGACTGGAGAACCTCATACACCACGCTGGGCGCCGTCGTGATCAGGTCCTGGTCGAATTCCCGCTCCAGCCGCTCCTGGACGATCTCCATATGCAGCAGTCCCAGGAAACCGCAGCGAAAGCCGAAACCCAGGGCTTCGCTGACTTCCGGCTCGTAGTGCAGCGAGGCGTCGTTGAGTTTGAGTTTTTCCAGCGCGTCGCGCAGGGATTCGTATTCGCTGGCTTCGGACGGGTACAGGCCGGCAAAGACAGCAGGCTGGATTTCCTTGAAGCCGGGCAGCGCCTGGGTGGCGGTAAAGGCCGCACCGCCTGTGCCGGGCTTGATCAGTGTGATGGTGTCGCCCACGCGGGCGGCCTGCAGTTCCTTGATGCCGGCAATCACGAAGCCCACTTCGCCGGGCTCAAGCGCCTGGCGCGGCTCGGTGTGTGGCGTGAAGACCCCCAGTTGCTCGGCGTTATACATGGCCTCGCTCGCCATCAGCTTGATGCGGTCGCCCCTGGCGAGCCGGCCGTCCACCACGCGCACCAGCATGACCACGCCCACATAGGCGTCGTACCAGCTGTCGATGATCATGGCGCGCAGCGGGCCGTTCGGGTTGCCCTTGGGCGGCGGGATCCTGGCGACGACGGCCTCCAGGATTTCGTCGATGCCCATGCCGGTCTTGGCGCTGCAGGGAATCGCGTCGGTCGCGTCGATGCCGATCACTTCTTCGATTTCCTGCTTGGCGTTTTCGGGGTCCGCTTGCGGCAAGTCCATCTTGTTGAGCACCGGCACGACTTCCACGCCGAGGTCCAGCGCGGTGTAGCAGTTGGCAACGGTCTGCGCCTCCACACCCTGGCTCGCGTCGACCACCAGCAGCGCGCCCTCGCATGCGGACAGCGAGCGGCTCACTTCATAAGAGAAGTCGACGTGGCCCGGCGTGTCGATCAGATTGAGGTTGTAAACCTCGCCGTTGAGTGCCTTGTATTTGAGCGCGGCGGTCTGCGCCTTGATGGTTATCCCACGCTCTTTTTCAATATCCATCGAATCCAGAACCTGCGCGCTCATCTCGCGGTCCTGCAAACCACCGCAGCGCTGGATGAGTCGATCGGCCAAGGTGGACTTGCCGTGATCGATGTGCGCAATGATCGAAAAATTTCTGATGTGATTCATCAACGAGAACGCCTAAGTACTTGAAAGTATTGCGAAGAGATTGGACTCAATTCGCGAGGGGCCATAAAAAAGGGCGCGTCGATTGCGACGCGCCCTGAACCAACAATCTATGGCAACTGCGATAGTTGGAACTTCATTGTAGGCAAAAAGCCAGAGCCGAACAGTCCCGAAATCGCCATATTTTTGTCGTTGCAGGCTAGCAACAGGAATCTTATGCACAACTTATTCACAATTTTAAACTGCTTGTCTCTGGACAACTTGTGGGTGATCTGTGGATCAGTGGGTATTACCCAAAATTAAGATCGAAAGCGCCACTTTGAGCTTCCCGATATATCCAAAAGGCACAGAGGCAAGCCAGCATTCTACCGAAATACGTCCTTGACCCGTTTTATTGTGAGCAGTCACTAACAAAAAGCATCGGCAAATGGGTTCAAAAATATATTTTGTGATGAGCCCAAAAGAGGCTTGGGACCGCCAAAACCCATAAACCCCAGCAGGGTATGGGGGGCTTTCAGCGCCTTTCAGGAGTTTTTCAGGCCTGCCGCGAGGCAACCGCTACGCCTGAGCAAGCCGGTATTCCAGCCGGTCCCCACCTGCTACATCACTCAACGCGAAGGCCGGATCAACGCGTATTGCGCCCATTCACCACGGCGAAACAGCACGTTGATGGCCTTGGTCTTGTCGATCTTTGCGAGCGCCGCTTCGAACTCCTTGACGCTGGTGACTTCGGAATTGGCGATCGCCACAATCACGTCGCCTTCCTTGAGGCCGGCGCGGGAAGCGGCGGCTTCGGCCGTGTCGACCTTGACGCCGCCCTTGATCTTCAATTCCTTCTTCTGCGCGTCGCTCACTTCGCTGACGACCAGGCCCAGCACCTGCGCGGGGCCGGCGACAGGCGGCTTGGGCTCGGGGCCAGATGTTTTGCGCACCGGCTTTTCGGGCTCGACTTCGCCGATGGTGACCGTGAGGTCCTTGCTCGCGCCGCGCCTGAAAACGGTCACCACAGCCTTGGTGCCGGGCTTCACATTGCCGACCATGCGCGGCAGGTCGCTGGATTTCTCGATCGCCTTGCCGTCGAACTTGATGATGATGTCGCCGGCTTCGATGCCGGCTTTTTCCGCCGGTGCACCGCTTTCAACGCCGCGGACCAAAGCGCCCTGCGCCTTGCCCAGGCCTATGGATTCCGCGACCTCCTTGGTGACTTGGTCGATCTGCACGCCGATACGGCCTCGCGTCACCTTGCCGGTGCTGCGCAACTGGTCGGAGACGCGCGCGGCTTCGTCGATGGGAATCGAAAAGGAGATGCCCTGGAAGCCGCCGGAGCGCGAGTAGATCTGGCTGTTGATGCCGACGACCTCGCCGCGCATGTTGATCAGCGGACCGCCCGAGTTACCGGGGTTGATGGCCACGTCGGTCTGGATGAAGGGCAGGTAATCACCGGTGTCGCGCTGCTTGGCGCTCACGATGCCGGCGGTCACGGTGTTCTCCAGGCCGAAGGGCGAGCCTATGGCCATCACCCACTCGCCCACCTTGAGGCGGTTGATGTCGCCGATCTTCACGGCCGGCAGGCCGGTCGCCTCGATCTTGACCACGGCCACGTCGCTGCGCTTGTCCGAACCGATGATCTTGGCCTTGAATTCGCGCTTGTCCGTCAGGGTGACGAGAACTTCATCGGCGCCCTCCACCACGTGGGCGTTGGTCATGACGAAGCCGTCCGCCGTCAGGATGAAGCCGGATCCCACGCCGCGCGGCTGGTCCTCGTCGGGCTGGCCGCGGTCGGCCCGGGGAGCACGCGGCATGTTGGGCGGAACGGGGATGCCGAAGCGTTTGAAGAACTCCAGCATCTGCTCGTCGGCGCTTCCGCCGGCGGAAGGCTTGGCCTTTTCCAGGGTGCGGATATTGACCACCGACGGGCCCACCTGCTCCACGAGGTCCGTGAAATCGGGCAATGTGCGGTTTTGCGCCCAGGCAGGCGCCACAGGCACCAGCGTCGCGACGGCAGCGGCGGCCACCAGACCGGCGGTCAGGCAGGAGCGCAGGGGTTTCCAGTTCAGTTCAAGCATCGTCAGCCTCGTCATAAATGTTGGTCGTCGGGCAATCAAACTCATCGCCGGGCAGCGCTACCGCGCCGTGCCCAGCCGTATTATTTCTTGCGCTCCAGGCCGTTGGCAAAGAGCTTCAGGGTGGACATGGGGACTTCACCCATGACGGTGATCCAATAGCTGTCCAGCTGCCGGGTGATGGTCTGCGTGGCGCCCATGGACAGGCTGGACTCCCTGTCGTGGCGCTGGCGGTCCAGGGGTTCCACAAAGATGGACACCGAAGCCAGCCCGTCGGAAAAAATCCACTGCAAGGGCTCTTCGCCGCCCGCCGGGTTGGCCGTTGCCGGCCGCTTGTAGCAGCTCATGGGCTTGAAGCCCGCCACCGGCGCCTTCAGCAGCCAGCCCTCGGCGCTGGCCGTTGTCTTGACCAGGACCGGTTTTTCAACGCGATAGCCTTCGACCTTGCCCATCATCTGGAGCAGCTTGTCCATCTTGACGGGGGCGTCGAGCTGCAGCTCGGAAAACGCCGCCTGCTCCAGCACCTTGCCGTCGGTGTCCAGTGTCTGCAGCTTCACGACCAGGCCTTTTTTCTGCTCGGTCCAGACGCGGTAGCCAAAGCGCAGGCTGTCCTTGGGAACCAGCAGCACGATGTCGGCTTCAACACCGGCCACACGGTCGGTGCCCTCCTGCTTGACCTTGTAAAAATCGGCGATGCGGCTGTCGGCCGATTGCAGCAGTTGCGGAAACATGCCCAGCGACTCGCGCTTTTCGCTGCGGACCACCTTGTGGTCGGGCATGAAAGTGACCACCTGATCGTTGTGCCGGAAGATGGAGCGCGGCGCGCCGGTCAGCGTTTCGACCCGCTCCATTTGCTGGTCACCCTCACAGACGTGCCAGATCTTGGCGCTGGACATGGCGCCGCCCGACGAAACGACAAAGGTGCCGATATACGAGCGTTTCCTGGAGGCCTCGTGCATGCGCATCAACCAGTCGTTGATGCTGCGGGTTTCCGAGGCCGCCGCGACTGCGGGAGGCGAGGCCTGCGCCGCCACGTGGCTCACCGCGGGCAGCGTGCACCCTGCCAAGGCCAGAAGACGGAAAAATTTGAGGTTCATGGTGCCGCCAAAGCCCGGTCGCGGCGCACCGTTAGCTCAGCGCCCCGCATTCTGGGACGTCTCAAAAGTGGCATTGCGCAGAAAGCCCGAAGGCTCCTGCAGGGCCGAGGTGCCGCCCAGCTGCTTGTGCGCGGCCAGCAGTTCCTCAAGCCGCGCATCGCGCACCATGGGGCCTTGCGGCGAGGCGACGAGCACCTGCTGGGATACGGCAGCGGGCGCCTGGGCGAGTTGCGGCGCGGCCGCCGGCGACAACAGGCCGGAAGCATTCCACGCAATCGCGGAAACCGCGGCAAGTGATGCAAAGCCCGCCACCAGTTTCCAGCGGAAATCGCCGTCGTTGGAAGCCTGGCCGCGGTGAGGCGGCAGGCCTGAAGCGGACTCATGAACGGCTGGCGGGGCGGAACGAAGCGGCGCGCTCACAGGCGCTTCCTGGGCGAGACGCTGGTTGAGGCGGCTCAAAAATGCGGAGTCGGCGCCGCGCACCCCGTCGCCGCGCGACGGGGCTCGCAATGCGTCGCCGATCAGGTGATAGGTGTCCCAGCAGGCCATCGCCGAATCATCGTGCCGGCTGGCGTGGAGCGCGGCCGCAAAATCTTCCCCGTCCAATTGGCCATCGGCCAGGGCGGACATAAGTTCGCTGGTTTGCATAGACGGTTTCATGATGTTGGTGGTGCTCGTGGTGTTCGCGGATAGGGGGACTGCCGTGACGGAGGACTGAAAAATACCTGGTTTGATTCGTGGGTTCATGGGTGGCTCCTGGTGCTGCGGCCTCACCAGCGCTTGCCGCTCTGGTTTTCCAGCAGGGGTTTCACCTTCTGCGAAATCGCTTCACGCGCTCTGAAAATCCGGGACCGCACCGTGCCTATGGGGCAATCCATGGCTTCCGAAATCTCTTCATAGCTCAAGCCCTCGATTTCACGCAGGGTGATGGCCTGGCGGAGTTCCTCCGGCAAAGCTTCCATGGCGGTATTGATGATTTCCGCGATTTCCTTGCTGGCCAGCACGGCATCCGGCGTTTCCGAGCTTGTTAGTTCGTTTTCCAGCGGGGAAGTTTCATCGCTTTCGTCGCTTTGGCCGGATTTGAAGGAGTTTTCGGAGACGGTCGGGTCCCGTTTCATGTCCATCAAGGCTTTTTTCGCGGTATTTACCGCGATCCGGTAGAGCCAGGTGTAGAACTGGGCCTCGCCCCTGAACTGCGCCAGCGCCCGGTAAGCCCGGATAAAAGTCTCTTGGGCGATGTCCTCCACCAGGTCGACGTCACGGACCATGCGGCCTATCAATCGCTGGATGCGCCGCTGGTACTTGATAACCAGAAGCTCGAAGGCTTTCTGGTCGCCCGCGACCGTGCGCTCCACCAGCATGGCGTCGCTGTCGGTGGCTTTTTCGGCCGGCAAGGATGGCAGGTCGGCGCTCATGAATGGGTTGGCGTGCCGTCAACAGGGTGCATAGGCCCCGATACTGCCACAGCCGGCTGCGGATCCGCGTGTAGCGAGTCATGCACCCAAGGCGCGGCAAGCGATTTGTGGGGCGAGTAAACCGCCCGGCGCAGGTCCAGCCAGCGCTCGGGAAAGGCGCGCCGCTCCACCCAGAGCCACAAGCGTGCATGAGCCTGATTTTCGAGCCGCAGCAGCAGGGCATGCTGAAAATCACCCAGCACAGACAGCTCGTACTCGGCGACACCTGCCTGGTAACCTGGGCTTTCCCAGCGCCAGACCTCGCCGTCCCATGTCAGCCGCCCTGCCGGCGCGTTTCGCCAGCCCATGTACGCCGCGGCACTGGCTCCCGCGACGAAGGCGAGAGCCAATGCCATGCGCCAATCCGGCGGCCGGCCGCTTTGAAGAAACCAGAGCAGGCTCAGCAGCAGGCCGCAAAGCCACAAGCCCAAAAGAAGCGCGCCCAGCAAACGCGAACGCCCCAACGGATAAACAACCGGAGGGGCGTTGTGCGTGGTCAAGGCGTTGCGTGGCTGGCGAAACGTGCGGGCAAAATCAGGCGCGCTTGAAAACCAGCGTGCCGTTGGTGCCGCCAAACCCGAAATTATTTTTGACGGCAACCTCGATCTTGGCGTCACGCGCGGTATTGGCGCAGTAATCGAGGTCGCACTCGGGATCCTGGTTGAAGATGTTGATGGTGGGCGGAATCTTCTGGTGATACAGCGACAGCACCGTAAACACAGATTCGATGCCGCCCGCCCCGCCCAGCAGGTGGCCCGTCATGGACTTCGTGGAACTGACCACGAGATCCTTGGCGTGGCCGCCGAAAGCCGCCTTGATGGCATTGGTTTCGTTCAGGTCCCCCAACGGCGTGGAGGTGCCATGCGCGTTGAGGTAATGGACTTCGTCGGCGTTGACACCGGCGTTCTTCAGCGCCATCACCATCGAACGACGCGGGCCGTCGACGTCGGGCGCGGTCATGTGGTACGCGTCAGCACTCATGCCGAAGCCGGTGACCTCAGCGTAAATTCTGGCGCCGCGCGCCTTGGCATGTTCGTACTCTTCGAGCACCACCACGCCGCCGCCCTCGCCCAGCACAAAACCGTCGCGGTCTTTGTCCCAGGGGCGCGAGGCTGTTTTCGGGTCTTCGTTGCGGGTCGACAGGGCGCGGGCGGCCGCAAAGCCGCCTATGCCCAGCGGAGACACGCAGGACTCCGCGCCGCCGGCCACCATGACGTCGCAGTCACCGTACTCGATCATGCGCGCGGACAGGCCGATTGCGTGAAGGCCGGTGGTGCAGGCCGTGACGACCGCGATGTTGGGGCCCTTGAAGCCGAACTTGATGGACACATGCCCGGAGATCATGTTGATGATCGAGGCAGGCACAAAAAACGGCGAGATGCGGCGCGGGCCGCGATTGACCAGCTCGGTATGCATCTGCTCGATCATGGGCAAACCGCCTATGCCCGAACCGATATTGCAACCAATCCGGGTGGCCAACTCGTCGCCCAGCGCATCGCCGGTCGGCAAACCGCTGTCGGCGACCGCCTGGAAGGCCGCGGCAAGGCCCAGGTGGATGAACCGGTCCATGTGCCGGGCTTCTTTTTCGGGGATGTAATCCGCAATGTTGAAGCCCTTGACCTCACCGGCGAATTTGCAGGCGAGGTTGCTGGCATCAAACCCGGTGACAAGATCAATCCCGGGCGTCCCGGCAAGAAGATTGGCCCAGGACTCGGCCACGGTATTACCTACCGGGCTGACGCATCCCAGACCTGTCACGACGACACGACGACGGCTCATTCAGAAATCCTGAAAAGAACCTGAAAAGGCCCTGTGGCTTTTCAGGTTTGGTGACGGCTGAGTCACAGGTGAAAACCTGCGGCCTCAGGCCTTTTGATGGGTGTTCGCGTAGTCAATCGCGTTCTGGACGGTGGTGATCTTCTCGGCGTCTTCGTCGGGAATCTCAATGCCGAACTCGTCTTCCAGAGCCATAACCAGTTCTACGGTGTCAAGGGAGTCAGCGCCCAAATCGGCCACAAAGGCTTTTTCATTGGTGACCTGGCCTTCTTCCACGCCGAGTTGTTCGGCAATGATTTTCTTAACACGTGCTTCGATATCGCTCATAGTTCCCTCTGAGGGTTGTAAATTAATCCGTGATTTTACCGCGTTAGAGTCGTTTCCCTAAGCACCGCGCCGGACGGATAAAAACCGGCTTCGATTTCCTGTGTTTTACCACTGTCGACCCGCAGTTTTCATGAAACCGCGGGTTAACGGCCTCGTGACCTACATATACATGCCGCCGTTGACGTGAATCTCCTGGCCGGTGATGTATCCCGCGTGGGGGCTGGCCACAAAGGCCACAGCGTGCGCAATGTCTTGCGGCTTGCCGAGGTGGCCCAGCGGAATCTGCCCCAAAAGCGCTTTTTGCTGCTCTTCGGGCAAGCCGGCCGTCATGTCGGTCTCGATAAAGCCCGGCGCCACGCAATTGACCGTGATGTTGCGCGAGCCCAGTTCGCGCGCCAGCGCGCGCGTCATGCCGGCCACGCCGGCCTTGGCGGCCGCGTAGTTGGACTGCCCCGCATTGCCCGAAGCACCCACCACCGAGGTGATGCTGATGATGCGGCCGTAGCGCTGCTTCATCATGGTGCGCATCACGGCGCGGCTCATGCGGAACACAGCCTTGAGATTGGTGTCCAGCACCGCATCCCAGTCGTCGTCCTTCAGGCGCATCGCCAGCATGTCGCGCGTGATGCCCGCGTTGTTGACCAGCACCTGCAGACCACCGTGCTCTTTGACGATGGCCTCGATCAGCGCTTCAGCGGCGGCCATATCGTTCACGTTCAGGTTTTTGCCGGCGCAGCCCGGGAAAGCCGCGAGGGTGTGGCTGATTTTGGCCGCCCCGTCGTCGCTGGTCGCCGTGCCTATGACTTTGAGGCCTTTCTGGGCCAGTTCCAGCGCGATGGCCGCACCGATTCCGCGCGACGCGCCTGTGACCAGCGCAATCTGGCCTTCAAATTTGACTTCGCTCATGCCAGTAACTCCTTCACTTCCGCCAGCGAGGCGGGATCAAACAGGGGGATTCCCGTCAATTCGGGATCGATTCTTTTGGCCATGCCGGCCAGCACCTTGCCCGGCCCGCACTCGACCAGGGTTGTAAGGCCGCGCGCCTTGATGGACTGCACGCATTCCACCCAGCGAACCGGGCCAAAGGCCTGACCGTAGAGCGCCGCACGGATGCGGTCGGCATCGGTCTGCACGGCGACTTCGATATTGTTGATGACCGGGATTTGCGGCACCGCGAAATCCACGGCGGCCAGCTTCTCGCGTAGCTTCTCGGCCGCTGGCTTCATCAAGCTGGAATGAAAAGGCGCCGACACCGGCAGGGGCAAGGCGCGCTTGGCGCCATTGGCCTTGAGCACTTCGCAGGCCTTTTCGACCGCCGCCTTGCTGCCGGCGATGACGGTTTGCATCGGGTCGTTGAAATTGACGGCCTCCACCACTTCCGAGGTGTTGGGCCCGAAGCTGCGCGCGGCCTCGGCGCAACCTTCAATCACCTTGGCGGCGTCCATGCCGAGGATGGCCGCCATCGCGCCCACGCCGACCGGCACGGCGTCCTGCATCGCCTGCGCGCGAAAGCGCACCAGCGGCGCGGCTTGCGCGAGCGTCAGCACGCCCGAAGCCACCAGCGCGGAGTATTCACCCAGCGAATGCCCCGCCACGGCGGCAGGCGCCGCGCCGGTCTCGGCCATCCAGGCGCGGTAAGCCGCAACACCGGCGACCAGCATGACCGGCTGCGTATTGGTGGTCAGGGCCAGCGTCTCCTTGGGGCCTTCCTTGATCAAGCGGCCCATATCCTCGCCCAGCGCCTCGGAGGCTTCGGCCAGCGTCTGCGCGACCACCGGATGGTCGCCCCAAGCGTCCAGCATGCCGACCGACTGCGAGCCCTGGCCGGGAAAAACAATAGCAAACGATTTCAAATGATTACTCCGTGGGTCGAATTCTTGGGTTGCTGAAAAGCACCCGCCTGCATTTTAAGAACATGAATGGTCATTTTTTTGAGATGCGGAGCGCTTGTCAGGATGACGAAGGACTAGCGCCGGCAGGCGTGCCGCGCAAGCGCGCAAGCCCCCAGCCGACGGCCGACCTGATGCACTGAAAAATGGCCGCGACGGCCAGCCACGGATCGATGAGGTAGTCCCACAGATTGGTGGACTCCAGCGCGCCCGCTACCCAGGCCAGCAATGCCAGGGCCACCAGGAAGGGCAACAACCGAAACCCCTTGGCCCAGCATGCCAGCGACAGCACCAGAAGCACCGCCCACAAACCCACAGAGCCCCAGCCCAGCCGGTAAGCATCCCAGTCCCCCCAGCCCAGGGCCAGCGGGTACAAAAACAAGGCGCCGGCCGCAAAGGCCACGTTCACCAGTGCGCGCTCTCGCCCATCCACCAGGCGAGCACCCGACAGGCGCTGGCACATGCCCAGGCAGGCGATGGCCACGAAGGAAATACTCAGGTCCGAACTGATGCCGCGCACATAGGCCACCAGCGGCAAGCGGGCCGGCCCGACCGGACACCACAGCAGCACAAACACCACCGCCGTGGCCCACTTGCTCCACGGCGTGACGCCGCGCCGCCAGCTCAGCAGGCGCAGGCCCCCGGCGCTGAGCACCAGGTTGATGCCGAGCAAGGCGATCAGGTCATTTGCCGGAGGGAACATTGGCGGGCGCCGCTTGCGCGGACTGAGGGGTTTGCAGGGGATCCAGCCGCACATGCTTGATGCGCGTGCGGTGCCAGGTATAGACAAGGTGCAGGTAGCCGTCGCGGCTTTGCAGCAGGTAGGGGTAGGAAAATTCCTGGGAGCAGCTCTGCTCGCCGCACAACTGCCGCCGCGCGCTGGCTACATAGGCCTGGGCTTCGTCGTCACGGGCGCCCAGCGCCTTGAGTTCCTGCGTCAGCAGGCGCTCGTAGTCGGCGGTGGACGTGCGCGCCTGCGGATTGGCGGACGACTCCACCATCCACGGCGTCGCCCCGTCAAACGAGCCACCCGGCGCGGTTTGCAGCAAGGCCAGCATTTCGCGGTTGCGGGGCGCCGGGTTCAGGGCCAGCCACTGCGTGCCGGTGTTCGTCACGACGCCCGCCAATGCGGAGTCCGGGTTGGGCCAGGCGCTTGCATGGGTGGCAGACCAGGTCTTGCCGGCGTCGGCGGTGTCCGAGGCCATCAGCGCCCTGGCATTGCCCGAGCGCATATAGACCTGCGCCTTATCCGGCCCCGAGACCAATACCACCGGCTGCAAGCTGGTGCGGCTGCCGGGAATGCGGGTCTTGTCGACCACCTCGCCGAGTGCGTTGATGCGCAGGACTTCGCCGAACTTGGTGACGAACTCGTGGTACACCGGCAAGCCGGTTTCGCCATTTTCAAAGTTGACGGGAGCGCCCTTGACGAGCGTGCTGATGTTCAGGAAAGGCGAGGTCACCAGCCGGCGCGGTGCGCTCCAGGTCGCGCCTTCATCCGTGGAGCGCGCCCAGGTGATGGAGCTGCCTGCCCATCCGCCCAGCGAGACATTGACCATCCACAGGCACAGCGAGCCGTCCGGTGCGCGGGCAATCACCGGGTTGCCCAGCTTCTTGACGTAGCGCCACAGGCCTTGCTGGAGGGTTTGCCGGTCGAATAACGTGCTTTCCGGCCCCCAGCGTAAACCGGTGGCGTCCGTGATGGCGCTCTGGATGGTGACGTCGCCGGCACCTTCGCGAGAGCCCGAAAACCAGACCGCCCGCAAGCGGCCGTCGCGCAATTCCACGAGGGAGGCGGCGTGCACGGCCTGGCCGGGGGAGGACGAGACAAATTGCGCGTCAAAGCGGAAGCGCCCATCCGGCGAGAGCTGCTGCCCAGGCAGGCCGGTGCGTGACAAGGGCTTGACGGCCTCAATGAGCGGAACCGCGAAATCAGATGCCGGTGCGCGTTGCAGGATTTTCAATCCGGCCAACGCGAAAGCCAGCACCAGCAAGGCAGCTGCAAGGCGATCCCACGCACCGGACGGTTTGAAATTCAAGTGCCCACCTATCTGTGAAAACCTGGCAGATGGATGGGAGCCACTCAGTATTTGAGCAGCACCGCACCCCAGGTAAAGCCGCCGCCCACGCCTTCGAGCATGAGGGTGTCGCCTTTTTGGATCTTGCCGCTGCGCACCGCCACATCCAGCGCGAGCGGAATGGAGGCGGCGGAGGTGTTCCCGTGCTGGTCGACCGTGACGATAAGCTTTTCCAGCGGCATCTTCAGTTTTTTGGCCGTGCTCTGCATGATGCGGATATTGGCCTGGTGCGGGATCAGCCAGTCGATGTCGGCGTCGGTCATGTTGGCTTTTGCCAGCGTGGCGCGCGCGGCGCTTTCGAGCACGCCCACGGCCAGCTTGAACACGGCCTGGCCGTCCATCTTGAGGAGAGGGTCACCGAGGATCTGGCCGCCCGACACATTGCCGGGCACGCACAGGATGCCGACATGCTTGCCGTCGGCATGCAGGTCGCTCGCGAGAATACCGGGCGTGTCGGAGGCCTCGAGCACCACCGCACCCGCGCCGTCGCCGAAAAGCACGCAGGTGGTGCGGTCCGAAAAGTCCAGTATGCGCGAGAACACTTCCGCGCCTATGACCAGCGCCTTGCTGGCCGAGCCTGTGCGGATCAAGGCGTCGGCCACGGTCAACGCATAAACAAACCCGCTGCACACGGCTTGCACGTCGAAGGCCGCGCAACCGGCGATGCCCAGCTTGTTCTGCAAAATGCAGGCGGCGGATGGAAACACCATGTCGGGTGTCGAGGTCGCCACGATGATGAGGTCGATGTCGGACGCCTGCAGGCCCGCGGCTTGCAGGGCATTTTTGGCGGCTTCCACGCCCAGGTCGCTGCTGGTGACGTCGGGCGCGGCAAAGTGGCGGGCCCGGATGCCGGTGCGCTCCACAATCCATTCGTCGGAGGTTTCCACGCCCCGGGTCGCCAGTTCGGCGGCCAGATCGGCGTTGGTCAGTCGGCGCGGCGGCAAATAACTACCGGTGCCTGTGATGCGTGAGTAACGGGTCATTAATGAGTGGCCGGTGTTGAAACTGCTGAGTCAACTGGCATTGAGGAGGGCTCTGCAACCGCTTCAGCGGATGATGCCGCCTGCGCCGCGACCAGCAAAGGGGCCGCATGGGCAATCCGTTCGCGGACTCTCTCAAGCAAATTGTTCCGAGCCGCATCATAAGCCCGATTCAGCGCCGTCTCAAAAGCGAAGGCGTCGGCCGAACCGTGGCTCTTGAAGACAAGGCCTTGCAGGCCCAGCAGGGCGGCGCCGTTGTAGCGCCTGTGGTCAACCCGATTTTTAAACGCCGTTAAAACCGGATAAGCAATGATAGCCGCTATTTTGGTCAAAATATTGCGGGAAAATTCGGCCTTGATGAAGCCACCTATCATGCTCGCCAGGCCTTCGCTGGCCTTGAGCGCCACATTGCCCACAAAACCGTCACAGACGACGATATCAGTCGTTCCCTTGAAAATATCGTTGCCCTCGACATTTCCATAAAAATTCAAATCGCCGGAATTAGAAGCAGAACGCAACAATTCTCCAGCTTTTTTGATTATTTCACTGCCTTTTATGGCCTCTTCACCGATATTGAGCAGGCCGACGCTTGGTGTCGGGTTGCTGGTGATGGCTGCCACCAATGCGGACCCCATCACAGCAAACTGCAGCAAGTGGTCTTCGGTGCAATCAACATTGGCGCCCAAGTCCAGCACGGTGGTGGCACCGCCCAAGGCATTTGGCAACTGGGTGGCAATGGCTGGGCGGTCTATGCCTTCCAGGGTCTTGAGCACGTAGCGGGCAATCGCCATCAACGCGCCGGTATTGCCGGCCGACACTGCCGCCTGGGCTGCACCGTCCTTGACCTGATTCATCGCGACCCGCATCGAGGAGTTTTTCTTGCGCCGCAAAGCGATCTCGATGGGATCGTCCATGGTGACGATCTCGCTGGCCGGAACGATCTGGCAGCGCGGATGGGCTTGCAGTTGCGCGTGCAGCGGATGCAAGGCCAGGACTTCGGGCTGGCCGACCAGCACCACGCCGGCATCCGGGTGGCCGTTGAGGAAAGCCAGGCTGGCCGGCAGCGTGACGGCTGGGCCGATATCGCCGCCCATGGCATCGACAGCGATCCTGATCATGGGGCGACCGGTGCAGTCAAAATGAGGAATTCAGGCAAAAGAAAGGCCCGCAGGATGAGTGCGGGCCCATGCTTAAAGCGTGGAATTACGCTTCGGATTTGGTTTTCAGCACCTTGCGGCCGCGGTAGAAACCGGTGGGGCTGATGTGGTGGCGCAGGTGGGTTTCGCCGGTGGTGGATTCCACGGCGATGCCTGGCACGGTCAGTGCGTTGTGCGAGCGGTGCATACCGCGCTTCGAAGGTGACTTTTTGTTCTGCTGGACGGCCATGTTCGGCTCCTGATGGGGTGTAAGGTTGGTAAATTACGCACCAAAATCCGAGTTCAGGCAGCGGGAGCTGCACCTGAATATCGGCTCGTGGCAGCCTGAGCGCCACGTCGCCGTATTCACCGCATTGGTACGCGAAGCCTTTGATTATAGCTTGATGCCGAGGCAGTTTCATCACAAAGGCTTGCGGCGGGTGAAATGTCGGTGATTTGCGGCGGCGAACCCACAATTAGTAATACAAAAATACTATTTTTTGATTTTGAGCTGTGCCAGCGCCGCGAAGGGGTTGGGTTTTTCGCCAGACTCGCCCGCCGCGCCTGAATCCTCAAGATCACCGGCCTGAAGCCTGGGCGCAACCGGGCATTCCTCATGCATGGGCACCAGCGGCAAGGCCATCAGCAGTTCATCCTCCAGCACGGCGAGCAGGTTGAACTGGGGCTCCATGACCAGCAAATCCTCTTCGGACTGGTCATCCTCGGCCATGGCGATGTCTTCAGTGGCTACAAAGCGGTACCACTGGTCCACTTCCACCGGCGTTTCCACAACGCCCATGCAGCGCTGGCAGGTCAGCGGGACGGTGGCTTGGGCCTGCAGGTGCAGCCACACATCGTCGTCGGTGCCGGCGCGCGGGCGCAACTCGCCGAGCGCTTGCCACCTGACGATTGAATCGGCCCGCAGGCCTTGCGTTTCCTCGGCAAGGCGCTCCATCTTTTGTAGCGGAGTGGTTTCGTCAAGCGTCGCGCCCTCCTGGGCAAACGCTTTCATGTTGAGCCGGTTGGGCTGAAGGGATCTGGACATGGATGCAGTGTAAGAGAATCAGGGCATGACCCTTGCTCCCGATTCCATTACAAACCGCCCTCTCGTCCTGGGTTCGACCTCGCCTTACCGCCGCGAACTGCTGCAGCGGCTGCACATTCCGTTTGAAGTCGCCGCGCCCGAGGTGGATGAAACCCCGCAGCCCGGCGAGGCTCCGCGCGCACTGGCCGAGCGCCTGGCGCTGGCCAAGGCCCGCGCGGTTGCCGCGGCGTTCCCGGGCGCGGTCGTTATCGGCTCCGACCAGGTGGCCGACCTGGACGGCGAGCCGCTGGGCAAGCCTGGCACCCATGAAAATGCGGTGGCGCAACTGCGCCGCATGCGCGGGCGCACCGTGATTTTTCAGACCGCCGTGGCCGTAGTCTGCCTCGAAAGCGGCTATGAGGCGCAAAGCCTGGCCCCGGTGAAGGTGAAGTTCCGCGAACTGAGCGACGAGGAGATCGAACATTACCTGCGCATCGAACAACCCTACGACTGCGCGGGCAGCGCCAAAAGCGAGGGGCTGGGCATCGCGCTGCTGGAGTCCATAGACAACGACGACCCGACGGCGCTGGTCGGCCTGCCGCTGATACGCACCTGCCGGATGATCCAGGCTGCGGGCGTAAAGCTACTCTCGGGAGGCCGGCCATGAGCGCCGCCGCCAAGGGCAAGCTCTACCTGGTGCCGGCGCCGCTGGATTTCGGCTGCGACGTGCAGGCGCCGCTTCAGGACGTCATGCCGCTGCAGACGCTGCAGGTCGCTTCGCGGCTGTCTTGCTGGATCTGCGAAAACGCCAAAAGCACGCGCGCCTACCTCAAGCGCATCGACGCGCTGCACCCGCTGGTCGCACCGCTGCAGTCGCAGCAAATCCAGGAGCTGCCGCGCGAGGTCCACAAAAAGGGGGACCACAGCGGCAACTTCGACGCGCGCCCTCTGCTGATGGCCGCCATGGAAGGCCGCGACATGGGCCTGGTCAGCGAAGCCGGCATGCCGGCGATTGCCGACCCAGGCTCGTCCGTGGTGCGCGCAGCGCACGACCTGGGACTGGAAGTCGTGCCGCTCACGGGCCCGATGTCGCTGATGCTGGCGCTGGCCGCCAGCGGCCTCAACGGCCAGAGTTTTGCCTTTGCCGGCTACGTGCCGCAGGCGCCGGCCGAGCGGGTGCAGCGCATACGCGAGCTGGAATCGCTGGCGCTGAAATCCGGCCAGACCCAGCTCTTCATCGAAACGCCCTACCGCAATGCCGCGCTGTTCCAGTCGCTGCTGCAGACGCTGCAGGGCAACACCCGGCTGGCGCTGAGCTGCGGCCTGACCATGGGCACGGGCTGGTCGCGCAGCTCGCAGGTCAGCGCGTGGAAGCGCGACAAGCTGCAGGCGCCGCTGGATTTGCCGACCGTGTTCGGCATAGGTCGCTGAAGCACAAGCCGCGGCGAACGCCCACAAAAAAGCCCGCATGACGCGGGCTTTTTCACGAAGGCAACGCCTGCTTAACGCAGCGCCGGAATCGCCTTGAAGGCCTTCATCGCACCCTCGCCCATGGCCGCGCCAAATTTCTTGGCCAGGCGCTCGGCCACGTTATCGCGGCGCGTGTAGTCGATGATCTCGTCGGTCTTGACCACTTCGCGCGCGACGTAGTCGAGGTTGCCGAGCTGGTCGGCCAGGCCGAGTTCAACGGCCTGCTGGCCGCTCCAGAACAGGCCGCTGAACATTTCTGGCGTTTCCTTCAGGCGCTTGCCGCGGCCGGCTTTGACCACCGCAATGAACTGCTGGTGAATCTGGTCCAGCATGGCCTGCGCGAACGCGCGCTGCTTTTCGCTTTGCGGGCTGAACGGGTCCAGGAAACCCTTGTTCTCGCCGGCGGTCAGCAGGCGGCGCTCCACGCCCAGCTTGTCCATCAGGCCGGTGAAGCCGAAGCCGTCCATCAGCACGCCAATGCTGCCGACGATGCTGGCCTTGTCGACGTAAATCCTGTCGGCCGAGACGGCGATGTAATAGGCGGCGGAGGCGCAGGTTTCTTCCACCACGGCATAGACCGGCTTCTTGTGCTTGGCCTTCAGGCGCAGGATTTCGTCGTTCATCATGCCGGCCTGCACGGGGCTGCCGCCGGGCGAGTTGATGAGCAGCACGACAGCCTTGGCGCCGTCGTCTTCAAAGGCGGCGCGCAGCGCCGCGTTGACGAATTCGGCGCTGGCGTCGGCGCCCGCGGCGATCTCGCCCTTGATTTCCACCACGGCGGTGTGCGGAACGGTCGCGTCGCTGGCGGGCGTGCCGCGGTGCAGCGCCATCCAGACCAGGGCGACAAAAAATGCCAGCCAGGCCAGGCGCACAAAGGTCTTCCAGCGGCGCGTGGCCTTTTGCTCATTGAGCGAGGCAAAGGCCAGCTTCTCCAGCGTCGCGCGCTCCCAGCCGGGCGTAGCGGAAGGGTAGTCGGCGGATTTTTTGGCTTGCGAGTAAGGCGGAAGGGACTCGGGCTGGTTGGGCCGGAAATCCGATTCGCGCAGCAAATCAGGGTCTGTGGAGGGCTCGGTGCGGTGGGGATCGTTCATGGGCAATAGTTTAGAGAGGTATTAGAACTGTAGCGGTTTAAGGTTGTAAGCAGAATGCCAATAAACAACCCCCTCGGCTTCCGAAAGCGCGATTTTGACCAGGCCGCCCTGGCAGGGGCCGCCGGCGCATTGGCCGGTATCGGGGCGGTAGGCGGCGCCATGGCTGGCGCACAACAGCCACTGACCCTGGTCGTCGAAGACCCGGTTGGGCTGCCAGTCCAGCTCCATCGCAACGTGCGTGCAGCGGTTCAGATAGGCGTGGACCCCGCCTTCAAACCGCACCGCAAAAGCGCGACAGGTCTGCCCCGCGTAGACCACGTCGAACGGCACCGCAAGCCCGCCTTCGAGCAGGTCACGGCTGTTGCACAAGGCTTGCCGTTCGTCCATGGCCTTAGCGCCTGGCCCTAGCCATGGGCGAGCAGCCAGTCGTGCAGTTCCTGCACAGAGTGCGCCACGTGGCGCGGCGCCAGCACGGCGAAGGTGTCCGGCTCGTGCGCGCCGTAGCTCACGCCTACGCTGGGGCAGCCGGCATTGAGCGCCATCTGCAGGTCGTGGGTGGTGTCGCCCACCATCAGCACGCGTTCGGGCGCCACGTCAAACTCCGCCATCAATTCATGCAGCATCAATGGATCGGGCTTGCCGGCCGTTTCGTCGGCCGTGCGGGAACCGTCGAACACGCCCTTGAGCTCCACCGTGCGCAGCACTTCATCGAGGCCGCGGCGCGACTTGCCGGTGGCCACCGCGAGCAGGTGGCCGCTCGCCTTCAGCGCATCCAGCAGGGGTAGCACGCCGTCGAACAGGCTCAGGTCGTCGTAATGGGCCGCGTAATGGTGGCGGTAGCGCTCACCTAGCTGCGGGTATTTTTCAGGCGGCACGTCGGGCGCGGCATGGGCCAGCGCCTGCATCAGGCCCAGGCCGATCACGTAGCCAGCTTCCTTGTCGGTGGGCACCGTGCCGCCCACATCGCGTACCGCGGCCTGGATGCAGCGCACGATGATTTTGGTCGAATCAAACAACGTGCCATCCCAGTCAAAGGCGATCAGGTCGAAATTTCGGGTTTGCATATCGCCTTATTGTCACCGGGCCGCTACGCCCCGGTGCGGCAGGGTGTTAAACCACTTCCGCGGGCGCCGCCGGCAGAAACTGCTGCAGCTCGGGCGGCAAGGACGCCTCCAGTTGCACGGCCTTGCGGGTTTTGGGATGGTGAAACTTCAGGCGCCAGGCGTGCAAAAACATGCGCTTGAGCGGCGCGGCGCCGGCGGCAGTTTTTTGCAGCGCCCGGTTGAACTCGAAGTCACCGTATTTGTCGTCGCCGGCGATCGGGTGGCCTTCATTGGCCAGGTGCACGCGGATCTGGTGTGTGCGGCCGGTCTTGATGGTGACTTCCAGCAAGGTGAAAGGCGTTGCCGGCACCAGCGGGCTGGCGGGAATCGCCGCCTTGACCTTGACCAGCGTCACCGAGCGCATGCCGTCGGGGTGCTCGTTGTCGACCACTTTCACGCGGCGTTCACCGTCGGGCAGCAAATACTTGTGCAGCGCCTTGTCGATCACGCGGTGGTTGGCCGGCCAGTCGCCGCCGACCAGCGCCAGGTAGACCTTGTCGGTTTCGCGCTCGCGGAATTGCTCCTGCAGCAGCTTGAGCGCCATGCGCCGCTTGGCGATCAGCAGGATGCCGCTGGTTTCGCGGTCCAGCCGGTGCACCAGCTCCAGGAAATCGGCATCCGGGCGCGCCATGCGCAGCTGCTCGATCACGCCGAAGCTCACGCCGCTGCCGCCGTGCACGGCCACGCCGGCCGGTTTGTCTATCGCCAGCACGAAATCGTCTTCAAACAGGATGGGAAATTCGCGGGAGGGCGCGTAGCCGCCCGTGGTGGAACTGGCGCCGTGGCGGGCGATTTCCTGGGCCATGGCCTCGGCCTTCTGCCCGGCCCGCTCCGAGGTGCGCACCGGCGGCAGGCGCACCACGTCGCCGGTTTCCACCCGCGTGTCAGCCTGCGCCCTGCCCTTGTTCACCCGCACTTCGCCGCTGCGGATGATGCGGTAGACATGGGTTTTGGGCACACCCTTGAGCTGGCGGATCAGGAAATTGTCCAGCCGCTGGCCGGCGTAGTCCTCGTCCACCGTCACCAGCGTGGCCTGGGGCGCAGCCGGGGCCGGCGCCTGGGGAACGTGCCGCGCCGGGGTGGCTGGCGGCTGGGGCCCGGACACGGCCGCAGACGCCCATACCGGTGTTTTCCCGGGTCTCCTTGCCAAGCCCTTTGCTGACCCTATAATGTGTTTCACTAGCGATGCGCTGTAAGTGGTTGATTTGTCTGGAGTTTAGTCCACACAAGTCCCCGGCCCTGAAAAGGCAAGCAAGCAGCCTCGCTGGAAGGTCGATGCCCACGCCGGCAATTGCCCGCAAGCGACGAGTGCCAGGCACCTCGCGGCGAGCGTCTTTGCACGGTAGACGAGTCGACGTTTTGCGAACACAACTACGGAATACCATGTGTGCAGCCCAAGTCATGAACAACAGGCTGCGCACGGATCCTGCCGAGATCAAGTCCTTTAACGGGTAGCCTTCTGATGACAATACTGGTCAGTCTGATTTACATATGCCTGCGGCGCTTCACGACATTCGTGGGCCCTGCGTTCGGCATGAATCAGCCGCCGGCCTTTGTGCAGTGGGCGCAAGCAGCCGCGCTTTGCGCGGCACCCACCCGTTTGACCCCTGCTCGCTCCATCCACGCGCCTACGCCCAGACCACGTCGCTGACCGGTTCATCCCGGTCGGCCGCGCGCCGTCAAAAGCTCTCCGGCAATTCCTCCACGTTCGCACTGCGTCCCTCCGGCGTCGTTGGCCCATTTTGGGCATGTGATTGATGTTCGAGACATGACATCAAAACGAAGAACGATAAGGAAGGCTACCCATGAAACGGATGCTGGTAAACGCCACTCAGGCTGAAGAACGCCGCCTGGCGATCGTCGACGGACAAAAACTCCTCGACTACGAAATTGAAATCGAAGGGCGCGAACAGCGCAAGGGCAACATCTACATGGCCGTCGTCACGCGCGTCGAGCCTTCGCTGGAAGCCTGCTTCGTCGACTACGGCGAAGACCGCCACGGCTTCCTGCCGTTCAAGGAAATCTCCAAGCAATACTTTGCGCAAGGCGTGCCCGTCAACCAGGCACGCATCAACGACGTCATCAAGGAAGGCCAGGAACTGCTGGTCCAGGTCGAAAAGGAAGAACGCGGTAACAAGGGCGCGGCCCTCACCACCTTCGTCTCCCTCGCAGGCCGCTACGTGGTCCTGATGCCCAACAACCCGCGCGGCGGTGGCGTGAGCCGCCGCATCGAAGGCGAAGACCGGGCCGAGCTCAAAGAGAACATGGACCAGTTGGAATATCCCAACGGGATGTCCATCATCGCGCGCACCGCCGGCATAGGCCGCAGCGCGCCTGAACTGCAGTGGGACCTGAACTACCTGCTCAAGCTCTGGACCGCGATCGACGGCGCCGGCAAGGGTGGCAAGGGCGCTTTCCTGATTTACCAGGAATCCAGCCTCGTGATCCGCGCGATCCGCGACTACTTCAACAGCGACATCGGCGACATCCTGTTCGACACCGACGACGTCTACGAACAGGCCCGCCAGTTCATGGCCCACGTGATGCCCGAGCACGAGCACCGCGTCAAGCGCTATCGCGACGACGCGCCGCTGTTCAGCCGCTTCCAGATCGAGCACCAGATCGAGTCGGCCTACGCCCGCACCGTGCAGCTGCCTTCCGGCGGCGCCATCGTGATCGACCACACCGAAGCCCTGGTTTCGGTCGACGTCAACTCGGCCCGCGCCATCAAGGGCGGCGACATTGAAGAAACCGCCACCCGCACCAACCTCGAAGCCGCCGACGAAGTCGCGCGCCAGATGCGTCTGCGCGACCTGGGCGGCCTGATCGTCATCGACTTTATCGACATGGAAGAGTCGCGCAACCGCCGCGACGTGGAAAACCGCCTGCGCGACGCGCTGCGGCAAGACCGCGCCCGCGTGCAGTTCGGCACCATCAGCAAGTTCGGCCTCATGGAAATGAGCCGCCAGCGCCTGCGCCCGGCCCTGTCCGAAGGCGCATCCATCCCTTGCCCGCGTTGCGGCGGCTCCGGCCACATCCGCGACACCGAAAGCTCGGCGTTGCAGATCCTGCGCATCATCCAGGAAGAGTCCCTCAAGGACAGCACAGCCTCCGTGCTGTGCCAGGTCCCGGTCGACGTGGCTTCCTTCCTGCTCAACGAAAAGCGCTCCGAGATCGCCAAGATCGAAGTCAAGCAGCGCATCAACGTGCTGCTGGTGCCCAACAAGACGCTGGAAACCCCCAACTACCGCCTGGAACGCCTGAAGCACGACGACCCGCGCCTGGACAACATCGCCGCCAGCTACAAGATGGCCGATGAAATCGAAGACCCGACCACCGTCACGCGCCGCAGCCAGGAAAAGCACAACAAGCAGGAGCCCGTCATCAAGGGCGTACTGCCCGATGCGCCCGCTCCCGTGGCCCCGCCCAAGCCGGAACCCGTTGCGCAAGCTGCGCACAAGCCCGCTGCCCGTCCCGCCCCCGTGGCTGCGCCGGCACCTGCTGAAAAAGGCTTCTTCGGCTGGATCAAGAGCCTGCTCGGCGGCGGCGAAGCGCCGGCCCCGGCACCTGTTGCCAAGGAAGTGAAAAAAGACGAGCGCGGCGAAGGCCGGCGTGAAGGCCGCGGCGGTGAAGGCCGTAACGGCGAGCGCGGTGAGCGCTCCGAACGCGGCGGCCGTGACGGCCGGCGCGGCGGCCGCAGCCGCGGCGAAGGTCGCGGCGAGGGCCGTGGCGCTGAAGGCCGCGGCGAACCCCGCGAGGGCCGTGAAGCACGCCCTGAAGGCCAAGGCCGTGGTGATCGTGGCGAAGGCCGCGGCGGCGAGCGCCGCGAACGCAACCCCGAAGGCCGCAACGAAGCCGGCCGCCAGGAACGCCCGGCCGGTGAGGCCCGCGCCGAAGGCGCCGTCGACCAGCCGCGCGGTGAAACCCCCAACCGTGAAGGCCGCGAAGGCGGCCGCAACCGCCGTGAACGCGGCGAGCGTGGCGGTGAACGCGGTGGCGAACGCGGTGAACGTATCCAGCGCGACCCGGTCGAGCAGGACCTCGCAATGGCCAACCAGGCCGCGATGGCAGCCGCCATGGGCGGTGACGCCGCCGAGCCGCGCCAGGAGCGCGCTCCCCAGGACGGCGAACGCCAGGGCAACCGCGAGCCGCGCGGCGAACGTGGTGAAGGCCGCCGTGAACGCGGCGACCGCAACGGACGCCGCGGCGACCGCCGCGGTGCGGACCGTCCCGAAGGCGCCGAAGGCCAGAACGCCCCCGCCGAAGGCGCGGTCGGCTTCAACCCCGATGCCGCCCCCGCAGCCCCCGTGCTCGACGAAGCCGGCAATGTGGTTGCCCCCGCGCAGAACGGCCAGGGCGCCCAAGGTGATGAGCAGCGCCAGCCGCGCGAACGCCGCAGCCGCGACCGCTATGGCCGTGACCGCCGCGAACGCGGTGAAAACGGCGAGCGCAGCGAGCAGCAGCAACCTGCTGAAGGCGCCGCCGACGCCGGCCAGGCCGGGTTCGCGGAGCCCCAGCAGCAGCCACAACGGGAAGAACGACAAGCACGGGAAGAACGCGCACCGGCAGCCGCTGACTACGCGGCACCCGCCGTCGCCGTAACGCCCGCAGCGCCGTTCGTGCCTGAAGCAGCACCGGCTCCCGCGTATACGGCTCCCGTTGCGGTGGCCGCACCGGCGCCCACACCCGCACCTGTAGTCGCAGCCCCGGCGCCCGCACCGGTCCAGGCCGCCGCACCGGCGCCCGTGGCCGCCAGCCTGCCCAAGGTCGCGTCTTACGACCTGCCCTTGGACCAGTTGGCCCAGGTAGCCCAGTCTTCAGGTCTGCAGTGGGTTAATTCCGACGCGGCCAAGATCGCCGAGGTCCAAGCCGCCATCGCGGCCGAACCCAAGCCTGCGCACGTGCCCCGCGAGCGCCCGCCCGTGGCGGTGTCGGACGAAGGCCCGCTGGTGCTGGTCGAGACCAAACGCGACCTGGGTGCGATGCCCCTGCCTTTCGAGAAGTCGTAAGCGCCCCAGCCTCGGCCGCCCGAACGGCTGAGCCCCTCTAAAAAGGCCCGCAAATGCGGGCCTTTTTCTTTGCGCGATGCATGGATGAATGCCGCTACCGGCAGCCCCGCTGCTCCCTGCAAGCTGGCGCTCACGCGCGAATGGTCTTCAGGACAGGCGCACGCCGAGCGAGGCCTTGACGGCAAGCCGCAAACAACAAAACAAGAGGGAAAGAGGAAAGCGCTTAAATCTGCGCGGCGCGCTTGTAAGCCTGCGCGGCGGCGGTTTCGTCCTCGCGCTGCTCGGCCAGCGCGGCCAGGGCGCGCCAGGCATTGCGGTGCAGCGTCACGTCCTGCAAGGCCGGGGCGGCCTGCGACAGCAACTGGCGGGCCTTGCCCCAGAGCTGGCGGTTCAGGCAGGCCATGCCCGCCAGGTACTGCAGGTTGGCGTCGCGCGGGCGGCTCAGCTGCGCCGCTTCAATGCGCGCCAGCCAGGCGGCGTCCAGGGAATCCAGGCCGGTTTCGAGCACGGTGATCAGCTTGATGCGCAGGTTGTCGCCGATGTCCGAGCGCGGCTGCATCATGCGGTCCCAGACCTGCAGCAGCCAGCTGCGCGCCAGTTCCGGATCGCCGTGCAGCGCCATCAGGCGCGAGGCGGCATGCACCACCAGCTCGGGCATGGCTCGCTCGCTTTCGTCGAGTGAAAACCAGGCCTGCTGCAATTGCGACGGGTCGTGCGCGTCGTTGAGCAGCTCCAGCGCCAGTCCGCGGATGATGCTTTGCGCGGCGGCCTGTGAAAACGCGCGGTGCTTGGCCAGCAGGCGCGCGGTTTCCAGCGCCTGCGAGGTCTGCCGCGCATGGCGCGAGGCGCGCAGCTTCATGCGCAGGGCCAGCGTGCGGCGCGAGGCGCCCTGCGGCAGCTGGGCCAGCCAGTCCAGCGCGGCGCCGGCGTCGCGGTCGTCCAGCGCCCAGCGCGCGGCGCGGAACTGCACGCCCTCGCGCACTTCCTGCGCGTGGCGCGGCGCCGAGCTTTGCAGCGCCTGCTGAAGGTGCTGCTCGCGCAGGCCCTTGTTTTGCAAGGACTGCGCGGCTTCGGCCACCAGCAAATGGGCAAGGGAGCGCAGCTGGCTGCCGCGGCTGGCGCTGTGGCCTGTTACGTGGCCGGACTGGTCGGCCAGCAGGCCCAGGCTTTTTTCCTGCGCCAGCGCGTTTTGCGCCGATTTGGTGGAGCGGATGTAGCGCCCGGCCAGCAGGTGGGCCAGCGAATCCATGAGGGCGCCGTACATGGCGCGTTCTTTCTGCTGGGCGCGCCAGCGGCGGGCCTCGGCCGGCAGCGAGAAGACCGCCGACGCCGCGCGCAGCGCCAGGTACAGCACCATGAACAGGCCCGCCAGCAGCAGCACCATCAGGTTGAAGGAAATGTCGACCCGGTGCGGCGGCCAGAAGATGGTCACCACCGCCTGGTTATTGCCCGCGAACAGGGCCACGGCAACCGCCACGCCGAAAAGGGCGATGAGCCAGAGAGCGGCGCGCATGCGTGTGTCCTGCCTTTGAGGGAATCAGCGGCCCGCGGCCGCCGTGGCCAGCGCGGCCATGGTTTCGTCAAGGCGCGGCAGCTCGCTGCTTTTGAGCTGGCCCTGCACCTGCGCCAGCAGTTGGGCCGCGGCCTGGGTCTTGCGCGAGGACGGGTCGAAGTATTTGCCCAGCCAGGCGCTGGCGCTGGCGAGGTCGGCGCGCACCGAATCGGTCTGGCGCGACAGCAGCGCCAGGCGCGCATTGAGCAGGCGCAGCTTCAGGTTTTCGCGCAGGAAGAAGGACTGCTCGGGCGACAGCAGCGCCGCCTCGGGCTGCTCGATGCGGCTCACGCGCAGCAGCTTGCGCGCTTCTTCGCGCAGGTTGTCCAGCGTGCGCTGCGACCAGGCGTTGAGCGAGAGCTTGTCGAACACCCCCATCGAAGGCTTGTCGGCCGCCGGCGCGCTGGCGGCCTTGGCCGGAGCAGGCGCAGCCAGGGCAGGCGCGGCACGCAGGGAATTGCTGGCCACCATGGCGTTGGCCACCGGCAAGTCGTCGGCCAGGCGGGCGAGTTCGTCGAGCTTGAGCATCAGCACCGGCACGTCGGTCAACGTCGCGGCCTTGATGCGGTCCATGTCACGGGCGATGGCCCGCTGCAGCGGGTTCAGGCGCGGCTGGGCGGCGCGCCCCAGGCGCTGGTCGGCCGACCTGAGCGCGGCCAGCAGCGGCTCGGCGCTGCCGGTGAGCTGGGCCTGCTGCTGGGCCAGGCGCAGCGCCGATTCAACGTCGACCACCAGGTTTTCATCGCGCGAGCGCGACAGGCTTTGCATGAGTTCTTCGAGCTGCGTGCGCTGCAGGCTGACCTCGCTGATGCGGGTCTCCTGGATGGCCAGCCGCGCCGACAGCTCGCGCGTGGCTTCCTGGGCCTGGCGCGCCAGGGCACGGGCCTCGATGGCCTGCGCGCCTGAATCGATGCTGCGGCGCGCCAGCTCTTCCTGGATATTGCCGAGCTTTTGCCACAGCAGGCCGCTGGCCAGCAGGCCGCCGGCCGCCAGCGCGGCCACCAGGAGGCCCCATTTGCGCGGCACCAGCCAGGTATCGGGCGCGACGACGGACGGTTCAGCCACGACCAGCGCGCGCTCCAGCACAGGCTGGTTGTCGGGCGTGGAAGGGGTGGGCTGGGCTGTGTGGGTATCGCTCATGGATACAGGGATTCTATCGAGGCCAATGTGTCCCTGATGTCCGTCAGGGCGGGGCGTGACGCCACAACAACACCCCAGCCGGCTGCGCGCGCGGCTTCCACAATGCGCGGATGTGTCGCCACCGCGCGGGCGCCGCGCCAGTCGATGCCGGCCAGCGCGGGCAGGCGCGTCAAATTGGCCACCGCTTCCGAGCTGCTGAACAGCCACACCGAGCCGTCCGCGCTTGCGGCGCGCGCGCGCTCAAGCTGCTCAACGCTGAACTGCGGCGCGCGGCGCTGGTACACGCCGACAAAATCCACCTGCGCGCCGGCGGCTTCCCATTGGCGCGCGATCCAGTCGCGCCCCGATGACACCCCGCCGCCCGCGGCGTCCGGGCTTTCGCCCCGCACCACCAGCACGCGCTGGCCCCGCCAGTCGCGCCGGCCCACCACGGCCCACAGGGCTTCGGAATCAAATTGTTCGGCGTCGGCGCCCGGCGCGTCGACCTGCCCGGCGGGCACGCCCGCAGCCAGCAGCGCCGCCACGGTGCCGGGCCCGGGCGCCATGAAGCGCAGGGACGGCGGCAAACCTGGTTTCGCAGTTGCCAAAGGCTTGAAAAAATACTCCACCGCATTGCCGCTGACAAACATGCAGGCCGCATAGCGGTCCAGGCTTTGCCGCGCCTGCAAAAGCGCCGCGGCATCGGATGCGGGGGCGATGGCGATAAGCGGCAGCGCTTCGGCCGCAATACCGCCCTCACGCAGCTGCCGCACCCAGTGCTGGGCATCCTGCGCGGGGCGCGTCACGATGACGGGGGCCGCCATACCGGCCGGACGCACCGGCATCTGCGGCATCAGGCGCCCGGGCCCTTGCCGGCCCACACGGCGCCACCGGCGCGCAATTGCGCGGCCACGGCTTCGCCCAGGGCCTCGGCCTCGGCAAAATTGCGCACCACCGCCGTCTGGTTCACCTGCACCAGTGGGGCCAGCGGGGCGGTCGTGATTGATGGCGCCTCAGCCGTCGCCGGGTCGCCCCAGGCCGCGTTCAGCCGCATGGCATCGCCGGCCGCCGCGCCTTGCGTGAAGGCCGCCAGCGGCATGGAGCAGCTGCCGCCCATGGCGCGCGAGACCGTGCGCTCGGCCGTCACGGCCAGCCAGGTCGGCGTGTGCGCCAGCGTGGCCAGCGCGGCCAGCAGGTCGGCGCGGTCGGCGCGCACCTCAATGCCGAGCGCGCCCTGCCCCGCGGCGGGCAGCATCTGGGCCGGTTCGAAGGTGTTGCGTATGCGTGATTCAAGGCCCAGGCGCTTCAGGCCTGCGGCCGCCAGCACGATGGCATGGTACTGGCCTTCGTCGAGCTTGCGCAGGCGCGTGTCGAGGTTGCCGCGCAGCGGCTGTATCACCAGGTCGGGCCGCAAAGCCTTGATCAGCACCAGCCGGCGCAGGCTGGACGTGCCCACCACCGCGCCCTGCGGCAAATCGGCCAGTGAGGCGAATTGGTTAGAGACGAAAGCATCGCGCGGGTCTTCGCGCTCCAGCACGCAGGCCAGCGCGAAGCCTTCGGGCAAGTCCATGGGCACGTCCTTGAGCGAATGCACGGCGATGTCGGCCCGCCCTTCGCTGAGCGCCACTTCGAGTTCCTTGACGAACAGGCCCTTGCCGCCGACCTTGCTCAGCGAGCGGTCCAGGATCTGGTCGCCCTGGGTGGTCATGCCCAGCAGCTCGACCTGCCAGCCCAGTCGCGCCTCCAGCAGCGCCTTCACATGCTCGGCCTGCCACAGGGCCAGACGGCTCTCGCGCGTGGCGATGACCACCTTCTTCATATCATGGGGCTTGGATTCAGACGCTGCGGACACTCGTAACCTGCTTGTAATACATAAGGGGAAGTGAATGCTAGCATGCGAGGATCAAGAACTAGAGGGTAGAGATGGTCACTTCCGCGCGCGCCAAGAGGGTTCCACCACACGCCAGTGAAGGCGCCAGAGACGGCACCGCAGTTGCCGTGCCCAAAGCCTCCACCCGCTCCAGGGACAACGAACGTCCCCTGGTCGAGGACATTCGCCTTTTGGGCCGCATCCTGGGCGACGTGATCCGCGAGCAGGAAGGCGTGTCCGCCTACGAACTGATCGAGCAGGTGCGCAAGCTCTCCGTCGCGTTTCGGCGCGACGCCGACCAGGAAGCCGACAAGGCGCTCAAAAAGCTGCTCAAGGGCCTGTCGGGCGACCAGACGGTCAGCGTGATCCGCGCCTTCACCTATTTCAGCCACCTGGCCAACCTGGCCGAAGACCGCCACCACATCCGCCGCCGCGCTGTGCACGAGCGCGCGGGCGACACGCAGGAAGGCAGCATCGAAGTGGCGCTGGCCCGCCTGCGCTGGGCCGGCATCTCGACCCGCACGATCTCGAACACGCTGGCGCACAGCTTCGTCTCGCCGGTGCTGACCGCCCACCCCACCGAAGTGCAGCGCAAAAGCATCCTGGACGCCGAACGCGACATCGCCCAGCTGCTCACCGCGCGCGACGACATCAAGGCGCTGGCCCAGGCCCACAACGCCGCCAAGGACGCCCTCACGCCGCGCGAACTGGCCGCCAATGAAGCCCAACTGCGCGCCCGCGTGATGCAGCTGTGGCAAACCCGGCTGCTGCGCTTTTCCAAACTCACGGTGGCCGACGAGATCGAAAACGCGCTCAGTTATTACGAAGCCACTTTCCTGCGCGAGATTCCCAAGCTGTACGCCAACCTCGAGCGCGAGCTCGGCAACCAGCCGGTGCACAGCTTTTTGCGCATGGGCCAGTGGATAGGCGGCGACCGCGACGGCAACCCCAACGTCAGCGCCGACACGCTCAACTACGCGCTGGGCCGGCAGGCCGAAGTGGCGCTGCGCCACTACCTGACCGAAGTCCACTTCCTGGGCGGCGAACTCTCGCTGTCGGCCATGCTGGTCGACTTCAGCCCCGAGATGCGCACCCTCGCCGAAAGCTCGCCCGACACCAGCGAGCACCGCAAGGACGAGCCCTACCGCCGCGCCCTGACCGGCGTCTATGCGCGCCTGGCCGCCACGCTCAAGGACCTGACCGGCGGCGAAGCCGCGCGCCATGCCGTGGCGCCGCAAAACGCCTACCCAAAGTCGGAAGATTTCCTGGCCGACCTGCGCACCATCGAATCCTCGCTCAAGTCCAACCACGGCCAGGCCCTGATCGCCCAGCGCCTGCATCCGCTCATTCGCGCGGTCGAGGTCTTCGGCTTTCACCTGGCTACGGTCGATCTGCGCCAGAGCTCCGACAAGCATGAGGAAGTGGTGGCCGAGCTGCTGGCCGTCGCGCGCATCGAAGCGAACTACAGCAAGCTCGACGAAGCCGCCAAGCGCGCGCTGCTGGTGGGCCTGCTCAACGACGCGCGGCCGCTGCGCGTGGTCGGCACCGCGTATTCGGCCCATGCGCAAAGCGAACTCGCGATTTTTGAAGCGGCCCGCACGGCGCGCGCCCGCTTCGGCAAGGAAGCGATACGCCACTACATCATCAGCCACACCGAGACCGTGAGCGACCTGCTCGAAGTCTTGCTGCTGCAAAAAGAAGTTGGCCTGATGCACGGCACGCTGGACAACAACGCCACCAACGATTTGATCGTGGTGCCGCTCTTCGAAACCATTGAAGACCTGCGCAATGCCGCGCCCATCATGCGCGACTTCTACGCCGTGCCCGGCATCGCCCAGCTGGTCAAACGCAGCGGCGCCGAGCAGGACATCATGCTCGGCTACTCCGACAGCAACAAGGACGGCGGCATCTTCACCAGCAACTGGGAGCTGTACCGCGCAGAGATTGCGCTGGTTGAACTCTTTGACGTGCTCGCCAATTCACACAACATCCAGCTGCGCATGTTCCACGGCCGCGGGGGTACTGTGGGCCGCGGCGGCGGCCCCAGCTACCAGGCCATCCTGGCCCAGCCCCCGGGCACGGTGCGCGGGCAGATCCGCCTGACCGAGCAGGGCGAGGTCATAGGCTCCAAATACGCGAATCCGGAGATCGGCCGGCGCAACCTCGAAACCCTGGTGGCTGCCACGCTGGAAGCCACGCTGCTGCAGCCGACCAAACCGGCGACCAAGGCCTTTTTGCAGGCCGCGGCCGAGCTCTCGCAAGCCAGCATGGCGGCCTACCGCACGCTGGTCTATGACACCCCCGGCTTCACCGAATATTTCTTCAGCGCCACGCCCATCCGCGAGATCGCCGAACTCAATATCGGCTCGCGTCCGGCGTCGCGCAAGGCCTCGCAAAAGATCGAAGACCTGCGCGCCATTCCCTGGGGTTTCAGCTGGGGCCAGTGCCGCCTCACCTTGCCCGGCTGGTACGGCTTCGGCTCGGCGATCGCGCACATGCTGGACCAGGGCGGCACGCCCGCCGCGCGCAAGGAAGCGCTCGCGCTGCTGCAGAAGATGTACAAGCAGTGGCCCTTCTTCCGCACCCTGCTCAGCAACATGGACATGGTGCTCGCCAAGAGCGACTTGGCCCTGGCCTCGCGTTACTCCGAGCTGGTGGCCGACGCCCGCCTGCGCAAAAAGATTTTCAGCGCCATTGAGGCCGAATGGCACCTGACGGCCGAGGCGCTGGTGCTGATCACCGGCGAAAAGCAGCGCCTGGCCGGCAACGCAGCGCTACAGCGCTCGATACGCCACCGCTTCCCCTACATCGACCCGCTGCACCACCTGCAGGTCGAGCTGGTGCGGCGTTACCGGGCGGGCCAGGCCGACCAGCGGGTGCAGACGGGGATTCATATTTCGATTAACGGGATTGCGGCCGGATTGCGGAATACGGGGTAAGGGCCACCCCCCCTTCCCCCTGCTAAGTCCTGCTGGCCGGGGGTTGCCCGGCAGCAACTCACTTTTCTTTTGCTTCGCCAAAGAAAAGTAAGCAAAAGAAAAGGCGCCCCTGGTTGCTGCGTCCCTCCGCTGCGCTACGGGCAACCTGCGGTGCTCGGTTCAGGCGGGGTCTCGCTAAACTCGCTTCGCTTGTATGGTTAGGGTGCTGGGGTGAGGAACCACACATTCGCAATCGGCCGTTCACAGCGGACCGACAGTCTGAGCAATTCCCACCCCGCCCTAACGTCGATTAAGAACTGAGCCGCCGCCCTGGCTGCAGAGC
>NZ_CALRNF020000022.1:0-97093 GCF_943369415.1 Polaromonas sp. YR568 | reverse complement strand
TGCCCAGCGTCTGATGACATTCAATGTCGCCACGTCTATCACTCCTAATTTCCCCTGCTTTTAAAACAAGCAGGGTAGTGCCTACGTGGGTCAGATTTGGATGGAAATTACTGCGTTAAGTGGATCAGATTTCGACGGAATTCAACAGCGGGGGGGCTAATTACTTGTAAAACGGCTCGACCTTGCCTTTGAGCTTGATCATCAGGGGATTGCCCTTGCGGTCGACCTTGTTGCCGACGGGGACCTTGATCCAGCCTTCGCTGATGCAGTACTCGGCGACGTCGAAGCGTTCCTTGTCGTTAAAGCGTATGCCGACGTCGTGCTCGAAGATGGCGGCGACGTGGTGCGGGCTGCGCACGTCGGTCGACAGGTGGTCGGGCAGCGCTGGGCGCTCTGGGGCTGTAGTGGTGGTTTCTTCGGTCATGTGATTCAAGACGGTTTGGAATGATTAAATTGGTGGAGGGAAATGACCCGGCAAACTCTTTTCACTCGCATGTCAGCTTCCGGCTGAACCCTGTGCTGCTGAGCGCGTATGGCTTCCACGGCATCTATTCGAGTTTGCACAGCGTGCGCAAGGCAACGGGCTAGGTCCGATGGCTGTTGCTGACCCAAAGAGTCTCCCGTTAATGTCGATCGATGCGTCATCAAGGCTTCCTGGTCAGTTCCACGCAGAGACCGATCATTTTCCTGACACCAGGAAAATGATCGTCTCAACAATCAAACGTCGATGTTGGCGGCGCGCAGGGCGTTCTGTTCAATGAACTCGCGGCGCGGCTCGACTTCGTCGCCCATCAGCATGGTGAAAACGCGGTCGGCTTCGATGGTGTCGTCGATCTGGACCTTGAGCAGGCGGCGCACGGTCGGGTCCATGGTGGTTTCCCACAGCTGGGCGGGGTTCATCTCGCCCAGGCCTTTGTAGCGCTGGCGGGCGGTGGCGTTTTCGGCCTGGCCGATCAGCCATGCCATGGCCTGGCGGAAGTCGCCGATTTTTTCTTCCTTCTTGCGCTCGCCTTCGCCGCGCATGACTTTGGCGCCTTCGCTGATCAGGCCGCGGAAGGTCGCGGCCGCTTCGGCCAGGGTGGCGTAGTCGGCGCCGTGCACAAAGTCTTGTGTCAGCACGCTGCTCTTGACGTTGCCGTGGTGGCGGCGGCTGATGCGCAGGATGGGTTTGTCGGTGCGGGTGTCGAACTCCCCGGCCACTTCGGCGGGGGCGCCTGTGGTGTTGAGTTCGCGCAGCTTGGCCTGCAGCGTGACGGCGGAGACTTCGGCGTCGGCCACGGTGTCCAGGTTCAGGCTCACGCCGTCGGCAATGGCGCGCAGGGCTTCGGCGTCCATAAAGCCGCGCAGGCGGGCAATCACGGATTCGGCGAGCTGGTGTTTGCGGGCCAGTTCGGCCAGGGTGTCGCCGCTGAGCACGGATTTTTCGTCGGCGCCGGTCTGCACGCTGGCGTCCTTCAGGGCGATGCGCAGCAGGAAGCCGTCCAGGGCGGCCGTGTCCTTGAGGTATTGCTCTTCCTTGCCGGCCTTGACCTTGTAGAGCGGCGGCTGGGCGATGTAGATGTGGCCGCGCTCGACGAGCTCGGGCATCTGGCGGTAGAAGAAGGTCAGCAGCAGGGTGCGGATGTGGGCGCCGTCAACGTCGGCGTCGGTCATGATGATGATGCGGTGGTAGCGCAGCTTGGCGACGTTGAAGTCGTCGGTGCCGGGCGTGCCGCCTATGCCGCCGGCTTTGCCGATGCCGGTGCCGAGGGCGGTGATCAGCGTCAGGATTTCATTGCTGGTCAGCAGCTTTTCGTAGCGGGCTTTTTCGACGTTGAGGATCTTGCCGCGCAGCGGCAGGATGGCCTGGAATTTACGGTCGCGGCCCTGTTTGGCGGAACCGCCGGCGGAGTCACCCTCGACCAGGTAGATCTCGCACATGGCGGGGTCTTTTTCCTGGCAGTCGGCGAGCTTGCCGGGCAGGCCCATGCCGTCGAGCACGCCTTTGCGGCGGGTCATGTCGCGGGCCTTGCGGGCGGCTTCGCGGGCGCGTGCCGCTTCAATGATCTTGCCGACGATGATCTTGGCGTCGTTGGGGCGTTCCTGCAGGTAGTCGTGCAGCAGGCGGCTGACGATGTCTTCGACCGGGCCGCGGACTTCGCTGGACACCAGCTTGTCCTTGGTCTGGCTGCTGAACTTGGGCTCGGGCACCTTGACGCTGAGCACGCAGCACAGGCCTTCGCGCATGTCGTCGCCGGTGACTTCGACCTTGGCCTTCTTGGCCAGTTCGCTGTCGTCGATGTATTTGTTGATGACTCGGGTCATGGCGGCGCGCAGGCCGGTCAGGTGGGTGCCGCCGTCGCGCTGGGGAATGTTGTTGGTGAAGCACAGCACCTGTTCGCTGTAGCCGCTGTTCCACTGCATGGCGACTTCGACGCCGATGTTGGTGCCCTGGTCGCTCTGGCGGTCGCCCATGGCGTTGAAGACGTTGGGGTGCAGCACCGTCTTGCCCTTGTTGATGAACTCGACAAAACCCTTGACACCACCGGCGCCGGCGAAGTCGTCTTCCTTGCCGGTGCGCTCGTCTTTCAGGCGAATGCGCACGCCGTTGTTGAGGAAGCTCAGCTCGCGCAGGCGCTTGCTGAGGATTTCGTAGTGGAAGTCGTTGTTCTCTTTGAAGATTTCGGTGTCGGGCAGGAAGTGGACTTCGGTGCCGCGCTTGTCGGTGTCGTCCATGACCTTCATGGGCGAGACGTCGATGCCGTTGACCTGCTCGATGATGCGGTTCTGCACAAAGCCGCGCGAGAACTCCATCACGTGGACCTTGCCGTCGCGGCGAATCGTCAGGCGCAGCATCTTGCTGAGCGCGTTGACGCAGCTCACGCCCACGCCGTGCAGGCCGCCTGAGACCTTGTAGCTGTTCTGGTTGAACTTGCCGCCGGCGTGCAGCTCGGTCAGGGCGATTTCAGCGGCCGAGCGTTTGGGCTCGTGCTTGTCGTCCATCTTGATGCCGGTGGGGATGCCGCGGCCGTTGTCGGTGACGCTGACGGAGTTGTCGGTGTGGATGGTGACGACGATGTCGTCGCAGTGGCCGGCCAGCGCTTCGTCGATGGAGTTGTCGACGACCTCGAAGACCAGGTGGTGCAGGCCGGTGCCGTCGGAGGTGTCGCCGATGTACATGCCGGGGCGCTTGCGCACGGCTTCCAGGCCTTCCAGGATCTGGATGGAGCCTTCACCATAGGCTTCGGACGCGCCGGCCTGGTTGGTGTCGATCTTGGGCTGGAAATTGGAGCTTTGCTCGCCTGCCGCGCCTTCGGACACATGCACCTGGTCGGCTTCGTTCACTTTGTTTTCTTCAGTCATATCCGGCTTCTTTTCCGATCTTTTTATCGATCTATCACGATCTGTTTCGCGAAATTTTTTCGAATCGCTTCGATTTCTTCAATCTCTTGAATGACCAAACCCGCGTAAGGCCGCGGGTCTGATGGGTGTTGGCGTACGTCCTGTGCGCTAGATGCGCATCGGCATCACCACGTATTTGAAGGCCGCGTCGTCGGGGATGGTCAGCAGCGCGGAGCTGTTGGAATCGGCCAGCTCGATCTTCACCATGTCCTGGTCCATGTTGGCCAGCGCGTCGATCAGGTAGGTCACGTTGAAGCCGATTTCGATGGCGTCGCCGCTGTAGTCGATGTCGAGCTCGTCGACGGCTTCTTCCTGCTCGGCATTGTTGGAAGCCACGCGCAGGGTGCCGGGTTCGATGTTCAGGCGCACGCCCTTGAACTTCTCGCTGGTCAGGATCGCGGTGCGCTGCAGGCTGGCCAGCAGGGGCACGCGGCCCAGGGTGATGATGTTTTTGTGGTTCTTGGGGATCACGCGGTTGTAGTCGGGGAACTTGCCCTCGACCAGCTTGGTGACGAATTCCATGCCTTCAAAGCTGAACTTGGCCTGGTTGCCGGCGAACTGCATCTCGATGGCTCCTTCTTTGTCGCTGAGCAGGCGCTGCATTTCGAGAACCGTCTTGCGCGGCAGGATGACTTCCTGCTTGGGCACTTCGACGTCGAGCAGGGCCGAGGAGAAGGCCAGGCGGTGGCCGTCGGTGGCGACCAGGCTCAGCTGCTTGCCTTCGGCGACGAACAGGATGCCGTTGAGGTAGTAGCGGATGTCGTGCACGGCCATGGCGAAGGAGACCTGGTTGAGCAGCTCCTTGAGGACCTTTTGCGGCACCGAGAAGCCGGGGCCGAAGTTGGCGGCTTCCTGGACCAGCGGGAAGTCCTCGGCGGGCAGGGTTTGCAGCGTGAAGCGGCTTTTGCCGCCCTTGAGGATCAGCTTGTTCTGCGAGGACTCGAGGGAGACGGTCTGGTCGCTGGGCATGGAACGCAGGATGTCGATGAGCTTGCGGGCACCCACGGTGGTCGTGAAGTTGCCGGCGTCGCCGTCGAGCTCGGCCGTGGTGCGGATCTGGATTTCAAGATCGCTGGTGGTGAGTTGCACCTGTGCGCCGGTTTTGCGGATCAGCACGTTGGCCAGAATCGGCAAGGTGTGCCTGCGCTCCACGATACCGGCGACCGATTGCAGAACCGACAAAACTTTATCCTGGGATGCTTTCAGAACGATCATGACTTCCTCTGTATTTATCTTTAATTCTTTAATTCAAATTAGTAGTAGTAGATAAGGGCGGCGCAAATCTGTGGATAGTGCCATTTTCCCCTTTTTGATCAACCACTTGGCGTTTGTTTAACCATGTGTTCAGAAGCCATGGAAACATGCTGCCGGATATGAACAACTTTCGATTGTCATCTGCTTCTGTGGATAAGCCATGGGTTGTTCAAAAGTTGTCCCCAAAGTTATTGCGAAGGCATTTATGCCGGGGATTGGGGCCCAAAAACTGAGCGCTAAAGGATTCATTTCCTGCATGGGTGATGTTTCTCAGCCTTTCAGGGTCTGTTCCAGCACGTGCAGCTGCTGGTTGAGCTCGGTCATCTGCTGGCGCTCCGCGGACATCTTGCGGACGGCGTGCAGCACCGTGGTGTGGTCGCGGCCCCCAAACAGCTCGCCGATCTCCGGCAGGCTCTTCTGGGTCAGTTCCTTGGCCAGGTACATGGCAATCTGCCGCGGCCGGGCAATGCTGGCCGGCCGCTTCTTGGAATACATGTCGGCGACCTTGATCTTGTAATAGTCGGCGACCGTCTTCTGGATGTTCTCGACGCTGATCTGCCGGTTCTGGATGGACAGCAGGTCGCGCAGGGCCTCCCGGGCCAGCTGGATGGAGATTTCCTTGAGGTTGAAGCGGGAGTAGGCCAGGATTTTGCGCAGCGCGCCTTCGAGCTCGCGCACGTTGGAGCGCACGTTCTTGGCAACGAAGAAGGCGACTTCCTCGGGCATGGAGGCGCCTTCGGCCTCGGCCTTGCGGATCAGGATGGCCACGCGCATCTCAAGCTCGGGCGGCTCGATGGCGACCGTCAGGCCGGAATCAAAGCGTGACACCAGGCGCTCGTGGATATCCGTGAGGCCCTTGGGATAGGTGTCGCTGGTCATCACAATGTGCGACTTTTTGGTCAGCAAGGCCTCGAAAGCGTTGAAAAACTCTTCCTGGGTGCGGTCCTTGTTGGCGAAGAACTGGACGTCGTCGATCAGCAGCAAATCCAGGGAGTGGTAACGCTCCTTGAATTCGTCAAAAGTCTTGCGCTGGTAAGCTTTAACCACATCTGAAACAAATTGTTCAGCGTGGATGTAGAGAACTTTGGCGGCCGGGTTGTCGGCGAGCAATTTATTGCCGATGGCGTGCATCAGGTGGGTCTTGCCCAGGCCGACGCCGCCATAGATAAAGAGCGGGTTGTAAAGCTGGCCCAGGCTGCTGGAGACATGCAGCGCGGCGGCCCGGCCCATGCGGTTGGCCGTGCCTTCAATCAGGGTGTCGAAGGTCAGCGCGCTGTTGAGGCGGTTTTTGAACGGCGCGCCGGCGGCTTCTTCGGGAACGCCCAGGCCGGCGGGCTCGGGAATGTTGGAACCCTCAAAAGCCCGGACCATAGATGGCGATTTGACGGGCGCTTCGCGAGGAGCAAGCGCTAACTCAAGCGGTATGCTCTGGCCGGAAATCTTCTCGAGCAGGGCTGAAATACGGCCGGCGTACTGGGCGCGCACCCAGTCGAGTTTGAAGCGGTTGCCCACCAGGACGGTGACTTTGGAGAGGTCGGGCGCGACGTTAACCACCAGCGGACGGATCCAGGTGTTGAACTGCTGCTCGGGTAATTCCTGCGCCAAGTGGTCGACGCAGCTTTGCCACAAGTCCTGGCTCAGGTGTTGGACGGAAGCCTCACTCATGCTGGTTTTTGCCGGATTGCCGGCCTGGCAAGAGAGGCCAGGCGGCGTGTCGCTGCTTGTGGATATTGTTAATTTTGAGCACCGGCAATTGTAGTCCGGACGGGGAGTTATCCACAAAAAAATTGCTTCGGGTTTCAACCTATTTTCGGCCGGGTTAATGGCCGGTCACTGGGCGGGTAATTCGCCGCTCAATGGCGGCTCAATGGCGGTTTCGGCGGCCCGGCGGAGGCGCCCGACGGACCGGCCGGCCCGCGCCGGGCCGCATCTCAGCCTTTACCCCCAATGAACGGGCTAACTTGTTGCCAGCGTTGGGAAATCTGCGATAATCATGGGTTTCCCTGATTCGCAGCGGGTTTTCTACCCGGTTTGCACGGACTTGCGGAGTTGGTTGTGTTGTACGGCCACCAAGATCATTCGAATCGCCAAGGGGAAGCTTCGTAGCTGACCGGCTAACAGGACTCATCATGAAACGCACATACCAACCTTCCAAAGTCAAACGCGCCCGTACGCACGGCTTCCTGACGCGCATGAAAACGCGCGGCGGCCGCGCAGTGATCGCCGCGCGCCGCGCCAAAGGCCGCAAACGCCTGGCTGTCTGAGCCTGTCGTTTTTGCTGGCCATCCGCAGTTTTCTGAACTGACGCCTGGCGCTCGTGCAGCGGCTTCAAACCCGTCCCCAGTTCCAGGCAGTCCTTGCCGGCGCCATCGTTGCAAAAACAACGCATTTCGCATTGCACCGCAATGCGCTGGACGCCAGGCCCGTGCAAGCCGAATCCGGCAGCCCTGTTGATTTCCCCGCGGCAAGGTCGCTGTTCCCCGTCCAGGATGTCTGGCTTGGGGCGATGGTTCCCAAACGCTGGGCCAAACGGGCTGTCACGCGCAACGCCATCAAACGCCAGATTTACACCGTGAGCGCTGATTTTTCGCATCAGTACCCCCAGGCCGCTTATGTGGTCCGCTTGCGGCGTGATTTTTCGCGCAAGGAATTCATCAGCGCCACGTCCGAGCTGCTCAAGCAGGCGGTACGCGCCGAAATCCAGTCCTTGATGCAGGCGGGAGCCAACGCGCCATGACCTCCGTGCGCCCCATGCTGGCTGCCGTCGTCCGCCTGCCGCAAACCTTGTTGATAGGCCTGGTCAAAGGCTATCGCCTGTTGCTCAGCCCCTGGTTGGGCTCGGCCTGCCGCTTCGAGCCGACCTGTTCCGCTTACTCTCTTGAGGCGCTGCAGCAGCACGGTGCTGCCGTCGGCAGCTACCTGACGCTGCATCGCCTGGCCCGCTGCCAACCCTGGTGTGAAGGCGGGCACGATCCGGTGCCGCCGGCTTCCGCCACCGCGGGCCGCTTTTCCCTTTTCTCCCGCCTGGTCACGCCTGTGGCCCCTACCCCTTCTAAAAAGACGCCGTCATGAACGACATCCGCCGCACCATCTTGTGGGTGATTTTTGGTTTCTCCATGGTCCTTTTATGGGACCAGTGGCAGGTTTATAACGGCCACAAGGCGACCTTCTTCCCCTCCAGCACGCAGTCCGCCAAGGCACCCGCAGCGGCCGCCTCCGCGCCGGCAGCCGGCGCCGCGGCGTCTTCGGTGCCCGCACCGCAGTCCGCCAGTGCCACGCCCGGCACGCCAGGTGCCGTGCCCACGGGCGCACCGGTTATCGCCGCCGCGGCGACCAAAGAGCGCGTGGTGGTGAACACCGATGTGCTCGCGCTGACCTTCGACAGCGAAGGCGGCACGCTGGTGCACTCGGCCTTTGTCAAATACAAGGACCAGGTCCACAAGGAAGACGGTTTTGTGCTGCTCGACGAAAGCGCCAACCGCGTTTACGTGGCGCAGACCGGCCTGATCGGCAGCGGCAGCTTTCCCACGCACAAGACGCTGATGACGGTGGTTCCGGGCGAGCGTTCGCTCAAGGAAGGCCTGAACGAACTGGAGGTCAAGTTCGAGTCGGCCGACGTCGGCGGCGTCAAGCTGGTCAAGACCTATACCCTCAAGCGCGGCGCCTACGACATCGCGGTGCGCCACGACATCGTCAACACCGGGACGGCCGCCATTTCGCCGCAACTGTACATGCAGCTTGTGCGCGACGGCAACAAGCCGCCCGGAGAGTCTTCCTTCTACTCCACCTTCACCGGCCCGGCGATTTACACCGAAGCCAAGAAGTACCAGAAGGTCGAGTTCAAGGACATTGAAAACAACAAGGTCGACGTCGAGAAACAATCGAGCAACGGCTACGTCGCCATGGTGCAGCACTACTTTGCCGCGGCCTGGATCCTGGGCGACGGCATCAAGCGCGACCTGTTCTTCCGCAAGGTCGACAACAACCTGTACGCCGTCGGCATGATCACGCCGCTGGACAGCATCGCCCCCGGCGCGACCAAGACCCTGGATTCCAAATTCTTCGTCGGCCCGCAGGAAGAAAAAACCCTGGAAGCCATTTCGCCCGGCCTGGAGCTGGTGAAAGACTATGGCTGGCTCACCATCCTGGCCAAGCCGCTGTACTGGCTGCTCGACAAGCTGCACAGCTTTATCCACAACTGGGGCTGGTCCATCGTGGCGCTGGTGCTGCTGCTGAAGATCGCGTTCTACTGGCTCAATGCCAAGGCGTACGCCAGCATGGCCAAGATGAAGGCCATCAATCCCAAGATCATGGAAATGCGCGAACGCCTGAAAGACAAGCCGCAGGAAATGCAGCAGGCGATGATGAGGATCTACAAAGAGGAAAAGGTCAACCCCATGGGCGGCTGCTTCCCCATCATGATCCAGATCCCGGTGTTCATCGCTTTGTACTGGGTGCTGCTGTCCAGCGTCGAGATGCGCAACGCGCCCTGGATCCTGTGGATCCACGACCTGTCGGCACCGGACCCGTTCTTCATCCTGCCCATCGTGATGACGCTGACGACCATGTTGCAGACGGCGCTCAACCCCGCGCCGCCGGACCCGATGCAGGCCAAGCTGATGTGGTTCATGCCGCTGATCTTCAGCGTGATGTTCTTCTTCTTCCCGGCCGGCCTGGTGCTGTACTGGATCACCAACAACATCCTGTCGATCACCCAGCAGTGGGTCATCAACACCCGCATGGGCGTGCCGCCGCAGTTCAATCTGCCGAAATTCAAATAAGGCGGACACTGGATAAAAAAAATGGGGCCGCTTCGCGGCCCTTTTTTCTTGGGAAGCCCATCCTGGCGGTGGGCGCTGCCCATCGGCTTTCCCCCTTAACATCTACCACCATGCTGGCCCGCCACCACGACCCCATCGTTGCCATCGCCACCGCGCCCGGGCGCGGAGCGGTAGGCATTGTGCGGGTGTCGGGCAAGAGCATCGCGCCTGTCATCGAGGCGCTGTGTGGCCGCCCGCTGCAAGCACGCCAGGCGACTTACCTGCCCTTTCGGGATGCGCAAGGCGTCGCCATCGACCAGGGGCTGGCGCTGCATTTCCCGGCGCCCCATTCCTACACCGGCGAAGACGTGCTGGAGCTGCAGGCCCACGGCGGCCCTGTGGTGCTGCAGCTGCTGCTCGCGCGCTGCCTGGAGGCCATGCCGCAGCTGCGCGTGGCACAACCGGGCGAGTTCACCGAACGCGCCTTCCTCAACGACAAGATAGACCTGGCGCAGGCCGAGGCGATTGCCGACCTCATCGACGCGAGCACCGAAACCGCGGCGCGCTCGGCCGCGCGGTCCATGTCGGGTGAGTTTTCACTGGCGGTGAACACGCTGCTTGAGCAACTGATCCACCTGCGCATGCTGGTCGAAGCCACGCTGGACTTCCCCGAGGAAGACATCGACTTCCTGCAAAAGGCCGACGCGCAGGGCCAGCTCGAACGGCTGCGGGCGACCCTGGCCGGCGTGATGCAGCGCGCGGTGCAAGGCGCGTTGCTGCGCGAGGGGATCAAGGTCGTCATTGCGGGCCAGCCCAACGCCGGAAAGAGCTCGCTGCTCAATGCGCTGGCCGGCGCGGAGCTGGCCATCGTCACGCCGATTGCCGGCACCACGCGCGACAAGGTGTCGCAGCTGATCCAGATCGAGGGCGTGCCGCTGCACGTGGTCGACACCGCCGGCCTGCGCGAGGCGCTCGACGAGGTGGAAAAAATCGGCGTTGAACGCGCCTGGGCCGAAATCGCCAGCGCGGATGCCGTGCTCTTCCTGCACGACCTGACCCGGCATGCCGCGGATTACCTGGCCGCCGATGCGCACATCGCGCAGGTGCTGCACCGCGAGCTGCCGCGCAACACGCCCATCATCGACGTCTGGAACAAATCGGACGCGGCCGATGCGAATGTGTTGGGCACCATCAACGGCGGTGTGTTGATCTCCGCTAAAACCGGCGACGGCCTGCAGGAGTTGCGCCGCCAATTGCTGCAGGTGGTGGGCTGGCAGGCCGCGCCTGAAGGCGTGTTCATGGCGCGTGAACGCCACGTGCGCGCCTTGCACCGGGTGGCGGACCAATTGGTGAAGGCCGACGCGCAGCTTCATGCGGCGCGGCCGGCGCTGGACCTGCTCGCCGAAGACCTGCGGCAGGCGCAGTTGCACCTCAGCGAGATCACCGGCGCGTTCACACCGGACGACCTGCTGGGCGAAATTTTTTCCCGATTCTGCATAGGAAAGTAATCAACGGGCGACAGGCGGGCACCGTGCGCGGACCAGCGGTCGCGAACCCAAAAAATGGTTAAAACGGGTCCGCTGTCGAGGAGAAATTACAAAATCCGGTTTCCTGTATCAGGTGTAAGGGGGCGTTAAGAGCCCTTGTGGCTGCTGTAGTGCGAAGGTATCTTCCGTTGCACTATGAACGCTCCACTCCCCGCCGCCATCCGTTTTGACATCCAGGGCCTGGCCCAGGCCATATTGCATTGCCACGCCAGTGATGCATTGCGTTGTCAATTCAACCAGCCGCATTGGGACATCCTGGCCAGTTACATGCAGCCGTTTGCCCTGAACAGCGGCCAGGTGCTGATGGAGCAAGGCGCGCTGGACCGCACGCTGTACTTTGTCGAAAGCGGCACCTTGAGTGTTCATTACGAAGATGAAAAGGCCCGTGTGCGCATGGCGCTGGTCGGCGCCGGCACCGTGCTCGGCGAAGGCGCGTTCTTCTCGCACATGCCGCGCAGCGCCACGGTGCATGCCTCCACCCCTTGCAAGCTGTGGTGCCTGACGCCCATGCGCTTCCTCGAACTCGCCAATCGCCACAGCCCCATCGCGCTGGAGCTCACCATGGCCATGGGCTCGGTGATGGCCAAGCGGCTGTACAACCGGCCCAAGCGCGTCGCCGTCACCTGAACTTTCCCGGCGCGGCCGGTGCCCCACACAGCAGTCATCAGACATCGGCAATGGCCATTGGCCATTGCCCTGTTCCGGTTGTGTGAAGTTGCACCAAAGTAGTGTTGAGCGTGACTTTTTACCAGACGGTGCGGGGGTGATTGGATAAAGTCATCGCCAAATCTACCGGCAAACAACAGCGTTTGGGGTTTGTAAGATTGCTTACAGACGTCACATACGCGTTGGTGGAAAATTTGCCCATTCATTACAAGAGCGCCGCACATGTCTTTTATGCACTGGTTTTCGAGCAAGCCGCACCCGGCGAAATCCGCTTCCCCCGACGAGCACAAGCGCAACTCCGCGGGGCGCGAAAAGCCCGCAGCGTCCGTTCCCGCGCGCGCGCCTCTTGAGATCAACGCCGCCGGTGAGGGCAGCAAGATCAAGCGCCATGCCCGCCGTGAGCAACTCTACGTTGCAATCCGCGAGGCCATGACGCGCGCCGGCGTGCTGTCGGCCAGTTATAAATTCAAGGTACTGTCGCTGGACCAGCGCGGCAATGAGTTCCTCGTCATGATGGACCTGGCCAAGGCCTTTGGCGGGCAACCCGAGCAACTGACTGAAATTGAGGCCTTGATCGTGCAACACGCCAAGGCGCGTTTTGAGATCACGGTGCCTGCCGTGTACTGGCGCATGGATGAAGTGGCCGTGGTGGTCAAGCCGCGTCTGAACAACCCGGATGCCGCGCACGCCGCGGCGCCGCAGGTCGATGCGGCGGCCAAACCCGCCAGGCCGGGAGCGCCGCGTTACGAGCCTATCCAGGCCGATGAAGTCGCCGCGTTCAAGCAGGCCTTGATGGCAGCGTCCGCCCAGGGCCCGGCCGCAGCGGCCCCCGAAAAAGGCGTCAAGGTCACAAGCGGCCCGCGCTCCTATACGATGCTGACCGGCTTCGAAGACACGGAGATGCCCGATCTTCCGTCGTCGCCGGCACTCAGCAGCACGCAATACGGCGACCTGGTATAGGCCTTCTGCTGATCGGGGCCTTCAGTGCCCGGCGAAATCAATCAGCGTGAACAGGGGCAGGCCCGCGGCCTGCAGCTTCGCCGAGCCGCCCAGCTCAGGCAAATCCACGATCGCGGCGCCTTCGGTCACGGTGGCGCCCAGTTTTTCCAGCAATTTCTTGCCGGCCATCATCGTGCCGCCGGTGGCGATCAGGTCGTCGATCAGCAGGACCCTGTCGCCGGCCTTCACGGCATCGGTGTGCAGTTCCACCGTGGCGCTGCCGTATTCGAGCTCATAGGTTTCCTGCACTGTGGTGAAGGGCAGCTTGCCTTTTTTGCGGATGGGGACAAAGCCGACGTTGAGTTCGTAGGCCACCACGGCGCCCAGAATGAAACCACGCGCGTCCAGCCCGGCGACCACGTCGGGACGCAGCGCCGGGTCCATGTAGCGGTGCACAAAGGCATCGATCAGCACGCGAAAGACCTTGGGGTCTTGCAGCAGCGGCGTGATGTCGCGAAACTGCACGCCCGGCGCGGGCCAGTCGGGCACGGTGCGAATGCGGTCTCGCAGGTACCGGCTGACGGACTGATGTTGGAGGCTGTGGAGATCGGGCATGGTTCGACGTGCAGAGTTACGAGGCGTATTTTGCGCCCGTGCGCGGCGCGTAAACCGCGTCAGCCCGCGGCGGCGGCGGTCGCCGGCTTGGCCGGGCGGCCGCGCAGCAGTTTTTCTTCGGCCATGGCCAGCGCGCCGGGCTTGCCCGACAGCACCAGCGTGTCGCCGCTTTCGAGCAGCGTGGTGTCATCCACGCCCAGCGTCTTGCCGTTGCTGCGGCGCAGGCTGACGACCCGCACGCCCCCCGCCTCCAATGCGAGGGATCCCAGCGGCGTGCCCGCGGACTTGATGCCCAGCGGCAGCGTGACGGTCGACAGGCGCTCCTGCTCCATCTCGTTGACCGTGTCGTCGTCGGCGCCGCGGAAGTAGCCGCGCAGCAGGTTGTAGCGGGCGTCGCGCTGGTCCTGCACCACGCGGATCACGCGGCGCATGGGCACGCCCACCAGCGCGAGCGCGTGGCTGGCGAGCATCAGGCTGCCCTCGATGGCTTCAGGCACGACTTCGGTGGCGCCGGCGGCCTGCAGCTTTTCCAGGTCGTGGTCGTCCACGGTGCGCACGATAACCGGCACCGTGGGCGCATGGGCGCGCGTGTTGGCCAGCACCTTGAGGGCGCTGGCCGTGTCCAGGTAGGTGATGACCACCGCGCTGGCGCGCGACAGGCCGGCGGCCATCAGGGCCTGCAGGCGCACCGCGTCGCCGAACACCACGGAGTCGCCGGCGGCGGCGGCCTGGCGCACGCGGTCGGGGTCCAGGTCCAGCGCCATGTACTGGATGCCTTCGCGCTCCAGCATGTGGCCCAGGTTCTGTCCGCAGCGGCCGTAGCCGCAGATGATCACGTGCTTGTTGGCGTTGATGGATTTGCGCGCGATGGTGGTCATCTGCAGCGATTGCTGCAGCCATTCGCTGGAGACCAGCTTCATCACGATGCGGTTGCTGTACATGATGATGAAAGGCGTGGCCAGCATGGACAGCACCATGCTGGCCAGGATGGGGTTCAGCAGGGCCGGCGGCACCAGGCGATTCTGCTGGGCCAGCGTGAGCAGCACGAAGCCGAACTCGCCGGCCTGCGCCAGGTACAGGCCCGTGCGCAGCGACACGCCGGCCGTCGCGCCCAGCGAGCGGGCCAGCGCCGTGACCAGCACCAGCTTGAAGACGACGGGCAGCGTCAGCAGCAGCAGCACCAGCGGCCAGCGTTCCAGCACCAGGCGCCAGTCGAGCAGCATGCCGATGCTGATGAAGAACAGGCCCAGCAGCACGTCGTGGAAGGGCCGGATGTCGGTTTCGACCTGGTGCTTGTATTCGGTCTCCGAGATCAGCATGCCGGCGATGAAGGCGCCCAGCGCCAGGCTCAGCCCGGCGCGCTCGGTCAGCCAGGCCAGGGCCAGCGTGACCAGCAGCAGGTTGAGCACGAACAGCTCTTCGCTCTTGCGCCGCGCCACGAGGGTGAGCCACCAGCGCATGATGCGCTGGCCGCCGGTCAGCAGCAGGCCGACCAGGACCGTCGCCTTCAAGCCCGCGATTGCCAGCGCCGTGAACAGCGCGTCGGCGGGCGCGCCCAGCGCCGGGATCAGCACCAGCAGCGGCACCACGGCCAGATCCTGGAACAGCAGCACGCCCATGACACGCTTGCCGTGCTCGGACTCCAGCTCGAGCCGCTCGGACAGCAGCTTGACCACGATGGCCGTGCTGCTCATGGCGATCGCGCCGGACAGCGCCAGCGCGGTTTGCCAGCCCATGGTCCACAGCCTGGGCGCCATGCTGGCCAGGAACAGCGAGCCGACGGTGGCCAGCACGATGGTGAGCACCACCTGCAGCAGCCCCAGGCCGAACACGTGGCGCCGCATGGAACGCAGCTTGGGCAGGTTGAACTCCAGCCCGATCACGAACATCAGGAACACCACGCCGAATTCGCCCAGGTGGCGGATGCCGTCGGAGTTTTGCGCCAGCGCCAGCGCATTGGGGCCTATGACCACGCCCACCGCGAGGTAGCCCAGCATGGGCGGCAGCTTGAGCGAGCGGCACGCCACCACACCGAGCACCGCGGCCAGCAGGTACAGCAGGGTCAGTTCAAGCGCGCTCATGCGTCGATGGTAGCCGAGGAAATTGCGGCGGCCGCGGCATTGCGCCTTGGGCAAGAGCGGCGTGGGCCTTTGTGCGCCTCTATAGAATGCAGCCATGAGCCAAGACGCCGTGAATTTTGATGCCCAGCAGGTGCTGAACCTGGCTCGCAAGACCTTTGAGATAGAAGCCGCCGCCGTCTCGGGCCTGGCGGGACGCGTGGGCGGCGAGTTTGCCGAAGCGGTGGCGCTGGTATTGGCCTGCCGGGGCCGTGTGGTGGTCATGGGCATGGGCAAAAGCGGCCACATAGGCCGCAAGATCGCCGCCACGCTGGCCTCCACCGGAACGCCCGCGATGTTTGTGCACCCGGCCGAAGCCAGCCACGGCGACCTCGGCATGATCACCAGCCAGGACGTGGTGCTGGCGATTTCCAACAGCGGCGAAAGCCAGGAGCTGACCGCGATCCTGCCGGTGCTGAGCCGCCAGGGCGTGCCGATGATTGCCATCACAGGCGGCCTGCAATCCGCGCTGGCCCGCCAGGCGCGCGTGACGCTGGATAGCAGTGTTGCCCAGGAGGCCTGCCCGCTGAACCTGGCGCCCACGGCCAGCACCACCGCGCAATTGGCCATGGGCGACGCGCTCGCCGTGGCGCTGCTCGACGTGCGCGGGTTCAAGGAAGAAGATTTCGCCCGCTCGCACCCGGGCGGCGCGCTCGGCCGCAAGCTGCTCACGCATGTCAGCGACGTGATGCGCAGCGGCGCCGACGTGCCGCAGGTGCGGCTCGAGACCAGCTTCACCGAGCTGATGCGCGAGATGAGCGCCAAGGGGCTGGGCGCATCAGCCGTCGTGGACGGCGCGCAGCGCGTGCTCGGCATTTTCACCGACGGCGACTTGCGCCGGCTGGTTGAAAAAGGCGTGGACCTGCGCAGCAGCAAGGCCGGCGAAGTGATGCATGCCGAACCGCGCACCGTGCGCGCGGACTCGCTGGCCGTCGAGGCGGTCGCGCTGATGGAGCAGCACCGCATCACCAGCGTGCTGGTGGTCGACGAGGCCGGTGTGCTGGTGGGCGCGCTCAACACCAACGACTTGATGCGGGCCAAAGTCATCTGATGAATATGGCCCCCACGCTTTTCGCTTCGCGTCATACGCTGCCCCCCGAGGGGGCCGCTGCGCCTGCGGCCTGGCGAAGCCAGTTCCGCGGCCCTGGCCTGGAGGGACAGCTGCTTGTGCCTGACGCTTCGATGCGGTTTTCAAGGGGCTACCCATGATGGTTGTGGCCCCCGCCCTGAACTTCGCGCCCGAGTTGCTGCTGCGCGCGCAGGGCGTCAAGGTGGCCTTTTTTGACGTGGACGGCGTGCTGACCGATGGCGGCCTGTATTTCTCGGAATACCCCGAAGGCCATGAACTGGCCCAGCCCGCCGGCGGCTACCGTGCCGCAGGCGAAATCATCAAGCGCTTCAACACGCTGGACGGCCACGGGCTGAAGCTGCTGCAACGCGCCGGCATTTCCCCCGTGGTCATCACCGGGCGCGACAGCCACGTGCTGCGCGCCCGCCTGCAGGCCCTGGGCGTCACGCATGCGTATTTCGGCACCGAAGACAAGCGCCCCGCGGCTGAACTGGCCCTGCAGGCGCTGGGCCTGGACTGGACCGCCGCCGCCGCCATGGGCGACGACTGGCCCGATTTGCCGGTCATGTCCCGCGTCGCCCTGAGCTGCGCGCCCTCGAATGCACACGCGGAAGTCCTTGCGCAGGCCCACCATGTCACGCGGGTGCCCGGCGGCCATGGCGCGGCGCGCGAGTTCTGCGACCTGCTGCTCATTGCCAGCGGGCGCTACGGCGAGCTTCTCCAGGAGTACCGCCAATGACGACGGCCTCGCGCAGTGCAGGGGCGGGCCGCAGCGGCGCCTTGCGGCGGTTCAAAAGCGGGTGGCGCGGTTTCCTGCGCGTGTGGGACAGCATGGCCATCTACATGCCGCTGCTCATGATGGGCGCGCTGGCGCTGGGCACCTACTGGCTGGTGCGCAACACCCCGATCTTCAGCGCGCCGGAGGCCGCCAGGGAGACAAGCCACGACATCGACTATTTCATGCGCAAATTCACCGTCAAGACCTTTGATGAAGGCGGGCTGCTCAAAAGCGAGATCTACGGCATCGAGGCCCGGCACTTTCCCGATACCGACATCCTCGAGATTGACCAGGCGCGCATCCGCAGCATCAGCCCTGACGGGCGCATCACCACCGCCACGGCCAACCGCGCCTATTCCAACGGCGACGGTTCGGAAGTGCAACTGACCGGCAATGCACTGGTGGTCAGGGAGGCCAGCAAGGACGCCAGTGGCAAGGAAACCCCGCGCATGGAGTTTCGCGGCGAGTTCCTGCACGCATTCCTGAACGACGAGCGCGTCCAGTCCCACAAGCCCGTGCTGCTGATTCGCGGCACCGACCAGTTCGTCGGCGACACTTTCGCCTACGACAACCTGGACCAGGTCGCCGATCTCAAGGGCCGCGTTCACGGCATCCTGGTGCCCCGCTCCGCGGCCAGCGCGCCGGGTCTGCCCACCTTGACCCTGCCGGCGCCCGCGCCGGCAAGCCCCGCCAAACCGGTCACCCCCTAGCGACCGCCTTTTCCAAGGGCCACCCCATGTCCAGACTCGTATTCATCACCGGCGCATCCAGCGGCATCGGCCAGGCGCTGGCCATGCGGTTTTATTCGGCGGGCTACCGGCTGGCGCTCGCCGCGCGCCGCACGGCCGAGGTCCAGGCATGGGCCGAAGCCAATGCCATCAGCGCGGGCCGTTACCAGGTCTACAGCGCCGACGTCAGCGACATCGACAGCATCGTCGCGGCCGGCCAGGCCTGTGTCGCCGCGCAGGGCATGCCAGACGTCGTGATCGCCAATGCCGGCATCAGCGTGGGCATGGACACCGCCGTGCGTTCCGACCTCGACGTGATGGCGCAAACCTTCGCGACCAACAACATCGGCGTGGCGGCCACATTCCATCCTTTTCTGGCCGGCATGTCGGCGCGCGGCACCGGTACGTTGGTGGGCATAGGCAGCGTGGCCGGCATACGCGGCCTGCCCGGCCACGGCGCCTATTGCGCCAGCAAGGCGGCGGTCATCACCTATTGCGAAAGCCTGCGCGGCGAACTGCGCCCCAGCGGCGTGAAGGTCGTGACGATCTGCCCCGGCTATATCGATACGCCGTTGACCCGCGAAAACCGCTACGCCATGCCCTTCCTGATGAAGGCCGAAGCGTTTGCCGACAAAGCCTTCGCGGCGATTCACGCCGGGCACAGTTACCGCGTGATCCCCTGGCAAATGGGGGTGGTGGCCAAACTGCTGCGGCTATTGCCCAATGCGCTGTTTGACAAGGTCCTGTCCGGCCGTGCGCGCAAACACCGCCAGGGTGAGCACTGAGTTTTTTCATCAGGCCCTGAAAAGCAAAAAGGCTTCAAAACCGAAGTCTTGAAGCCTTTTAAAGCGCTCTTCAGCCGGGGCTGAAGAGAGGGGTCAGCAGGGCTTAGTAGCCGCCGCGTCCACCACCACCGCCGCCACCGCCGGAACGGCCGCCGCCGCTACCGCCGCCGCCGTAGGGGCTACGGAAACCGCCGTCGCCGCCGCCGCCGCCGGAGCGACCACCGCCGCCGCCGTAGCCGCCACCGCCGGAACGGTCACCACCGCCGCCGCCGCCACCGTAGCCGCCACCACCGCCGCCGCCGAAGCCGCCGCTACGTGGAGGGCGTGCCTCCATGGGGCGTGCTTCGTTCACGACAACGCTACGGCCGCCCAGAGGCTGGCCGTTCATGCCGTTGATAGCTGCCTGGGCTTCTGCATCGCTGCCCATTTCGACAAAGCCAAAGCCCTTGGAACGACCGGTGTCGCGTTCCATCATGACTTTAGCGCTGGTCACAGCGCCGAATTGGCCAAAAGATTGTTGCAGGTCTTCGTCACGCACCGAGTAAGGCAGGTTGCCGACGTATAGTTTGTTGCCCATGAAGGGACTCCTCTAAAACACAAAAACAAAAGCGATGGGGTCCCGAAAGCACAACAAATCTTTAAACGTACCGCTGTAGCGCGCGAAACTGACCGATCACCTAACGTGTGCGAATGCTGACACTCGCACCAGCATATTATGCTTCAGTTATCCAAAACACAATCCACTATCGTTACTACCTAGAGGCCGCCAGCCCGCATAAACAGGGGCTTTCGAGGCTCTTGAGCCACAAATCCGGGCTTTGCCGGCGCATCAAACTAACGCGTTCAGCTTGCGGCTTAGGATCGATCCCAAAGCCCTGCAAAGCGCGTATGAGGCATAAAGTTTTGCATGCCGTAGCCGCGCGAAAGCCGAGAGACTTGCTACGGTCCAACTTGATAGTCAAGCCGTAATTGATCGGCAGACTAAGTTAGTGCATACATTTGAAAAATAAACGGTGCAAAAACAGAAAACGCAAGGTGTCATGGCCGGCTCATGGCACCAGCATGCTTGTGAACCGCGCCTCCCCGCAACGTCCCAACTGCCGATTGCGAGTCGTGTTCGCGCACAGTACCGATTAAGGGAAATAGTTACACAAAATTGCATCAAGCCCTGATGCTTTCAGAAGTTTCACGCGCCTGAAGGACGGCAAATGTGTCGTGACCGAATGGCGCTGGCGCGACTTATTCCGCCGGTTTCCACGCCGCCACCCGCCTAGGGCGAGGAGGCGCCATCGGAATAATGCCGCCAGCGTTTCATGGCCGCACGCATGGTCAGAATCTGGTTCTCGAACCTGGGGCAGGCATCGCAGGCCATCAAGTGCAGTTTGAGCGCAACGTGGTCCGGCAGGCTGAGCGCGCGGTCTTCGCGGGCGATCAGCAGGGCCGCCGCTTCACGGCAGGTGCGTCTTAGCAGGGTGGTTTTGGGTTTCACGTCAAGGAAGAGAGTGCATCAGATGCCGGGTTTGCCGAACCAGTGGATGTTCAGGCACTCCTGCAGGCGCAGGCGGGCCCGGTGCAACTGGACATAGAGGTTGGTCGGCGTCAGCGAGAGTTCCTTACAGACTTCCTGCGATGACAGCTCCAGCCACTCGCGCATCAGGAACAGCCGGCCCAGCGCGGGCGGCAGGCGCTCCATGCAGGCATCCAGCACCTGGAAGAACTGTACCTGCTGCAAAGTCTGGTCGGGGTTGCCCCAGTCATTGGGGGTTTCGGTGAAATGGCCGTCGGCCTTGAAAGACAGCCGGTCCAGCTCGTCCCCCTCGTCGTCGGCCTGCGCGTCGGGCACGGCCACCAGGCGCGCATTGCTGCGGATCAGGTCTATGACCTTGTGCTTGAGGATGCCGACCAGCCAGGTCTTGAGCTGCGAGCGGTTGCCGAAGGACTGGGGCTTGGACAGGGCGGCCAGCAGGGTTTCCGACACGGCGTCTTCCGCCCATTCGTCGTTGCGCAGCTGAAGCCGCGCAAAACGAAGGAGGTAGAGCCGGTGCTCAACCAGCTGCTCTTCAAAAGTAGGCATGGCGGCAAGTCTAGCCGCAGGCGTCCGCCGCCGCCACGCCTTACCAGTTGACTTCGCGGTCCGGCGTCGCGCCTATGCGGTGGATCGACAGGTCGGCGCCTTCAAATTCTTCTTCCTGGCTCAGGCGCAAGCCCATCGTGGCCTTGAGGGCGCCGTAGACGGCGAACCCCGCGAGCAATGCCCAGCCCACGCCCATCGCGCTGCCGATCAGTTGCGCGACCAGGCTCACGCCGCCCAGGCCGCCGAATGCCTGGCTGCCGAAAATACCGGCCGCGATGCCGCCCCAGAGGCCGCACAAGCCGTGCAGCGGCCAGACACCCAGCACGTCGTCGACCTTCCACTTGTTCTGCGTCAGCGTGAACATCACCACGAAGACGCCACCAGCGACGCCGCCCGTCACCAGCGCGCCCAGCGGGTGCATCAGGTCCGAACCCGCGCATACCGCCACCAGCCCGGCCAGGGGGCCGTTGTGCACAAAGCCCGGGTCGTTCTTGCCGAAGGCCAGCGCCGCCAGCGTGCCGCCCACCATGGCCATCAGCGAATTGACGGCGACCAGGCCGGAGATTTTGTCTATGGTCTGGGCGCTCATCACGTTGAAGCCGAACCAGCCCACGGTCAATATCCAGGCGCCTAGTGCCAGGAAGGGAATGTTCGAGGGCGGGTGGGCCGACACCGCGCCGTCCTTGCGGTAGCGGTTGCTGCGCGCGCCGAGCAGTATCACCGCCGGCAGCGCCAGCCAACCGCCCACCGCATGGACCACGATGGAGCCCGCGAAGTCATGGAACTCCGCGCCGGTCAGCGACTTGATCCAGGCCTGCACGCCGAAATGCTGGTTCCATACGATGCCCTCGAAGAAGGGATACACCAGGCCCACGATGACGGCCGTGGCGATGAGCTGCGGGTAAAAGCGCGCGCGCTCGGCAATGCCGCCCGAAATAATCGCCGGAATCGCCGCGGCAAAGGTCAGCAAAAAGAAGAACTTGACCAGCTCGTAGCCGTTTTTGGCGGCCAGCTGCTCCGCGCCGACGAAGAAATGGGTGCCGTAGGCCACGCCATAGCCCACCATGAAATACACCACGGTAGACACTGAGAAATCCACCAGGATCTTGACCAGTGCATTGACCTGGTTTTTTTTGCGAACCGTGCCCAGTTCCAGAAAGGCAAAACCGGCATGCATGGCCAGCACCATGATGCCGCCCAGCAGAATGAACAAGGCGTCCGAGCCCTGTTTTAGTGCTTCCATAGGTCCCTCTTGAGATGAAATGTGATTTGTTGGTGCGTAATTCGGAAAATTCCAGGAATCGCACCAAATACAAGCAAGAAATGCGCCGCAAGTGTGCGAAAACGCCTTTTTAAGACAATCTCGGGGTGACTGCCCGGTCTCCCGGTCGAAACTTTGAAAGCTAACGATATAATGCAGGCTGTCATTGGGGAGTAGCCAGCCTTTCAATCCTGAAAGGGGCTTGCGTCAACAGACTTGTCCACTCAGGACATGGCGCAAGCGGTCTTCGGATCACGCGAGACCTTTGACTGCACTGCCTCCGCTTCAGGCCGGGGATGCCGTGCAGTCATGGGTATTCGGCCGGAGTCTTTTTTGAAATGGAAGCTTTCCTCGTCTCCACGGGCATCGTCGCCCTCGCCGAAATGGGCGACAAGACGCAACTCCTCGCGCTCATCCTCGCCGCCCGCTTCAAGAAGCCTTGGCCCATCGTCGCCGGCATCCTGGTCGCAACCCTGGTCAACCACGCGCTGGCGGGCGCCGCTGGCGCCTGGGTCACCACGCTGATCGGCCCGCAAATGCTGCGCTGGATCCTGGGCGCCTCATTCCTCGCCATGGCGGCGTGGATGCTGGTGCCCGACAAGATAGACGCGGACAAGGATGAAAAGCCGCCGCGCTTCGGCGTGTTTTTCACCACCGTGCTGGTGTTCTTCCTGGCCGAAATGGGCGACAAGACGCAGATCGCCACCGTGATGCTGGCCGCGCGCTACGACGCCATCGTCAGCGTGGTGGCCGGCACCACGCTGGGCATGATGCTGGCCAACGCGCCCGTCGTCTGGCTGGGCGAGCGCGTCACGCGCCTGGTGCCGCTGCGCGCTGTGCACATTGTGTCGGCGCTGATCTTCGCCGGGCTCGGGTTGGCCGCATTGCTTATGTAACCCTGTTGGTTGTGCCGGCTGGAACTCTTATGCCAGCATGAGCCGCGGGACTGGCTTTGCCAGACCGCAGGCGGGCGGCCCCCCCGGGGGGCAAGGAGTTACACGCAGTGAACGACTGTGGGGGCTCCGGCCACCGGGGTATACTTTGTTCAGCGCCGATTTGCTCAGCTTGCGGGCGCTTAAAAAGTACAGCTAAAGACGACCTCCAGGGACCCGGACTCGCTTTAGCGATGCCGGGTTTTTTGTTTTCTGCAGGTGATTTTTTGACACTCATTGCCACGCCGCTCAGCATGCATTTTGTCGAGGCCTTGCCGCTGCAAAGCGGCGCCTCGATACGCGCCTACGACCTGAGCTATGAAACCTACGGCGAACTCAACGCCGACAAGTCCAACGCCGTGCTGATTTGCCACGCGCTCAACGCCTCGCACCATGTGGCGGGCGTTTACCTCGATGCGCAGGGCCGGCCGATCGACAAATCCGAAGGCTGGTGGGACACCATGATTGGCCCCGGCAAGCCGGTCGACACCGAGCGCTTCTTCGTGATCGGCGTCAACAATTTGGGCTCCTGCTTCGGCTCCACCGGCCCCATGCAGCCCAACCCCGACACGCAGGAACTCTACGGTGCCGACTTCCCCGTCGTCACGGTGCAGGACTGGGTCAGCGCGCAGGCGCGCCTGCTGGACCGCCTGGGCATACAGACGCTGGCCGCCGTGATGGGCGGCAGCCTGGGCGGCATGCAGGCTCTGGCCTGGACGCTGCAGTACCCGGATCGCGTGCGCCACGCCGTGGTGGTGGCCAGCGCGCCCAACCTCACGGCCGAAAACATCGCCTTCAACGAAGTGGCACGCCGCGCCATCGTGACCGACCCGGACTTTCACGGCGGCCATTTCTACCGCCACGGCGTGCTGCCCAAACGTGGCCTGCGCATCGCCCGCATGATCGGCCACATCACGTATTTGAGCGACGACGTGATGAACGAAAAATTCGGCCGCCAGCTGCGCCAGGCGGTCGCTGAAACCGTGAACGCCGACACGCCCTACAAATACACCACACAAGATATCGAGTTCGAAATCGAAAGCTACCTGCGCTACCAGGGCGACAAGTTCAGCGAGTACTTCGATGCCAACACCTATCTGCTGATCACCCGCGCGCTCGACTACTTCGATCCGGCGCGCACGTATGGCGGCAGCCTGACCCGGGCGCTGGCCCACGTCACGGCCAAGTTCCTGCTTGTGAGCTTCACCACCGACTGGCGCTTCTCCCCCGCGCGCAGCCGCGAAATCGTCAAGGCGCTTCTCGACAACCAGCGCGACGTGAGCTACGCCGAAATCGACGCGCCGCACGGCCACGACGCATTTTTGCTGGAGGACGACCGCTACCTCGGTGTGGTGCGTTCCTACTTCCAGAGCAAGGTGGCCGCATGAACCCGCTTGTCGAACTCAATGTGCAGCCCTCGGCTGACATGCTGTCCATCGCGCGGCTGGTGCCGCACGGCTCCCGGGTGCTGGACCTGGGATGCGGCACCGGCGAAATGCTGGACTACCTGATCCGCGAACGCGGCTGTTCCGGCTACGGCGTCGAGATCAACGACGCCAACGTGCAGGCCTGCGTGGCGCGCGGCGTCAACGTGATCCAGCTCAACCTCGAGGAAGGCCTGGCGCTGTTCGGTGACAGCTCGTTCGATGTGGTGCTGCAAATAGACACCTTGCAGCACCTGCGCAACGCCGAAACCATGCTGCGCGAAACCGCGCGCGTGGGCCGCGCCGGCATCGTCGTGTTCCCCAACTTCGGCCACTGGCCGAATCGCCTGGCCGTCGCGCGCGGCCGCATGCCGGTGACAAAGGTTCTTCCCTACCAGTGGTACGACACGCCCAACATCCGCGTCGGCACGCTGCAGGATTTTGAAGCGCTGGCGCTACAGAACGAGTTGAAGATCCTCGATGCCTTCGGCCTGCAGGACGGCCGCGAGGTCCGCTTCTGGCCGAATGCCCGCGCCAGCCGCGCGGTGTTCAAGTTCCAGCGCGGCTAGGGCGCTGTTCAGAGTCTCCCGGCGGTGCTAGTATCCGGCTATCGGGATTTCAGCCTCCCGACTCTTCACAGATAGACGGTGTCCCGTCCAAGCGCTGGCAACTCATTGGAGTATTCCGTGGACACCTCTACCCTTTCCGTTCCTTTTATTTCCCCCCAGGATCTCGCCGCCCGCATGGGCCGCGCGGATGCGCCCCTGCTGCTCGACGTGCGGCGCGAGGCCAAATTCCGCGAAAGCCCGCAGCTGCTGGCCGGCGCCCGGTATTGCGCGCCGGAAGACGTGGCCGCCTTCGCCGCATCGCAGCTACCGCGCGAGGTGATTGCCTATTGCGTCTATGGCCACAACGTCAGCGCCGACGCCGTCACCGAATTACGGGCCGCGGGCTGGAATGCCTATGCGCTGGCCGGCGGCCTGGCGGGCGGCGAAGACGGCGTCGATACGCCGCAGGACATCGCCCAATGGCGCGCGCAGCGCCCGCCTACCATCGCGAAACGGCCCGACTGGGGTGTGACGGGGGAGCAGCCCTCGCGCTGGATCACGCGCGAGCGGCCCAAGATAGACCGCATCGCCTGCCCCTGGCTGGTACGACGCTTCATCGATGCGCGCGCGGAGTTTTTGTATGTGCCGGCGCCGCAGGTGCTGGCGGAAGCGAAGCGCCTGGGCGCCGTGGCCTACGACATTCCCGGCGCGCCGGTCTCGCATGAAGGCGAACTCTGCAGTTTTGACGTCCTGTTGAACGCCTTTGAACTCGACCATCCCGCGCTGCGGGTGCTGGCGCGCATCGTGCGCGGCGCCGACACCGACCGTCTCGACCTCGCGCCGCAATCGGCCGGGTTGCTGGCCTTCTCGCTGGGCCTGTCGCGCCTGCATGCGAACGACGATCACGCCATGCTGGAGGCCGCCATGCCGATGTATGACGCGCTTTACGCCTGGTGCCGTGATGCGCAGGACGAGCCGCATAACTGGAAGCTGGACACCATGACAGGAGCCCCGCAGTGACCACCGCCTTGCCCTCTTCCCTTCCCTTGCCGCACGAACGGCCGGCGGCCGTGTCTTTTGCCGACGCGCTGAAGTTCTGGCTCAAGCTCGGCTTCATCAGCTTTGGCGGGCCGGCTGGGCAAATCGCCATCATGCACCGCGAACTTGTCGAGCAAAAACGCTGGATCAGCGAGCGCCGCTTTCTGCACGCGCTCAATTACTGCATGCTGCTGCCCGGTCCCGAGGCGCAGCAGCTGGCCACTTACATCGGCTGGCTGATGCACCGCACCTGGGGCGGCGTGGTAGCCGGCGCACTGTTTGTGCTGCCTTCGCTGTTCATCCTGATCGCGCTGAGCTGGGTCTACGTGGCGTTTGGCGACGTGCCGCTGGTCGCGGGCTTGTTCTACGGCATCAAGCCCGCGGTGGCGGCCATCGTGCTGCAGGCGGTGCACCGCATAGGCTCGCGCTCGCTCAGGAAGCCGTCGCAGGCGCCCCTGCTGTGGGCGATCGCGGTGGGCAGTTTTGCCGCGATCTATGTGCTGAGGCTGCCGTTTCCGCTCATCGTGCTGGGCGCGGCCGTGCTGGGCTGGCTGGGCGCGCGTTTCGCGCCGGCGCAGTTTGCCGGTGGCGCCGGGCATGGCGCCGCGCAAAAAGGCTACGGGCCGGCGCTGATCGACGACGACACGCCGACCCCGGAACACGCGCGCTTCAAGCCTTCGCGCCTGGCCGCCGTGCTGGGCGCCGGCGCCGTGCTGTGGCTGCTGCCCATGGGCGCCCTGATGGCAACGCAGGGTTGGAACGCCACGCTCACCCAAATGGGCTGGTTCTTCACCAAGGCCGCGCTGCTCACCTTCGGCGGCGCTTACGCGGTGCTGCCTTATGTGTACCAGGGCGCGGTGGAACAGTTCCATTGGCTCACAGGCCCGCAAATGATCGACGGCCTGGCGCTGGGCGAGACCACGCCCGGGCCGCTGATCATGGTGGTGGCCTTTGTCGGCTTCATGGGCGGCTGGGCCAAGCAGGTGCTGGGGCCGGAGATGCTGTTTCTGGGCGCGGCGCTGGCGGCCACGGTCGTGACCTGGTTCACCTTTTTGCCTTCTTTCCTGTTCATCCTGGCCGGCGGGCCGCTGGTCGAGTCCACGCACGGCAAGCTGCATTTCACCGCGCCGCTCACCGCCATCACGGCGGCGGTGGTCGGCGTGATCGCCAGCCTGGCCTTGTTCTTCCTCGCGCACATCGCCCTGCGGGCGGATACCGGCCCCTGGCTGGGTCGGCTGGATTTCTACGCGTTGGCCATCACGCTGGGTGCAGCCGTGGCATTGTTGCGCTACAAGCGTGGCGTGATCCCGGTGATCGCGGGGTCGGCCCTGGCCGGCCTGCTGCTGCGCCTGTCAGGCTTGGCCTGATGGCTGCGCGAGGGCCCGGGCGCGGTATGCTCAAGCCCTCGTGATGGAACCCACCGCCTCCCGCGCACCCCGGCCAATGATCCCGCTCCTGGAACGCCTGTTCGGCGACTGGGTGCGCGAGGTGTCGCCCGCCACCGTGCGGGCCGACGCCATGGCCGGCCTGCTGGGCGCGGTGCTGGTGCTGCCGCAGGGCATCGCCTTCGCGACGCTGGCCGGGTTGCCGCCGGCCTACGGCCTCTACACCGCCGTCATTCCCTGCATCATTGCCGCGCTGTTCGGCTCCAGCCGGCACGTCATGTCGGGCCCGACCAACGCCAACTCGCTGGCCCTGTTCGCCATGCTGTCGCCGCTGGCCATCGCTTTCAGCCCGCTTTACATCCAGCTCGCGCTGGCCGTCACCGTAATGGTCGGTGTCATGCAGTGGCTGATAGGCGCGCTGCGCCTGGGTGTGCTGGCCAATTTCATTTCGCCGGCCGTGCTGTTTGGGTTCACCTCGGGCGCCGCGCTGCTGATCGCCGTGCATGCGCTGCCCGACCTGCTGGGCCTGGCGGCCGCGCCTGAGCACAGCGCGGGGGCGGTGCTCGGGCACGTGCTCGCAAACCTCGGCTCAGCCCAGCCGCTGGCGCTGGGTGTTGCGGCCATCACGCTGGGCGTGGCGCTGCTGTTGCGCCGTGTGCGCCGCAACTGGCCTTACATGCTGGTCGGGCTGGTGGTGGCTACCGCGCTGGCCTGGGTCTGGGCTCGCTTCCTGCACCCCGATGCCACGCCCTCGGCCTCGCTGCGCACAGTGGGGCAAATTCCCGTGCCCTGGCCGCGTTTTGAAGTGCCGCGCATCAGCTGGGCACAGGCGGCGGATCTTGTCGGCCTGGCCTTCGCGCTGACCATCGTGGCGCTGGGCCAAGCGATTTCGATTGCCAAAACGGTGGCGCTGCGCTCGGGCCAGCGCATAGACGCCAACCGCGAGTTCCGCGGCCAGGGCCTGTCCAACATCGTCGGCGGGTTTTTCTCGAGTTATGTCTCCTGCGGCTCCATGAACCGCTCCATGCCCAACCTGGAAGCCGGCGCGCGCACGCCACTGTCCTCCGTGTTTTCCGCGCTGCTGCTGCTGGCGCTGGTGGCCGTCAGCGCGCCGCTGCTGGCGCAGATCCCGATGGCCGCTTTGGCGGCGTTGCTGGTGCTGGTGGCGTTTGCGCTGCTCGATGCCGCGCGCTGGCGCCAGCTGCTTGCCTTGAGCCGCAGCGACTTCGGCGTCGCCCTGGCCACCATGGCGGCCACCGTCACCATACGGCTGGAAATCGCGATCCTGCTGGGCATGATCCTGTCGCTGATGTCTTTCCTCTACCGCACGTCAAAGCCCGCGATGCGCACCATGGGTTTTGACAGCCGCGGGCTGGACCGCCAGTTCGTGGTGATAGACAACTCGCCCGACGCGGGGCTGGAAGCCACCAAAACGCCGGCCCCTGACGGGCCCGACGAAGCGCCGCGCCAGGTGCTGCCGGAATGCCCGCAACTCAAGCTGCTGCGCATGGAAGGCGAGGTCTACTTCGGCGCGACCCAGCATGTGGCCGACATCCTGCATGCGCTGCGCACCCAGCCGCAGCCGCAAAAGCACCTGCTGGTCATGGGCAAGAGCATGAACTTCATCGACCTGGCCGGCGCCGAGTTGTGGGAAGCAGAGCTCGCGGCGCGCCGCGCCATGGGCGGCGACCTGTACTTCCACCGGCCCCGGCCCGAGGTGATCCGCATGTGGCGCAAGACCGGCTTTACCAGCGTGCTTGGCCCCGAGCACCAATTCCCCGATAAATTCACCGCCATCGCCACCATCTTCAACAAGCTGGACCCGGAAATCTGCCGGCGCTGCACCGCGCGGATATTCTGGGAATGCAAAACCGCGCCCGGCCCCGACACGCCCACGACCTGAAACCCATGCCCCAATTCGCCGCCAACCTCAGCTGGCTGTACACCGAGCTTCCCATGGCCGAACGCTTTGCCGCCGCCGCGCGCGACGGTTTCACGGCGGTGGAAATCCTCTCGCCCTACGCCTGGGCGCCGGCGGAACTCAAGGCCATCCTGCAAGAGCACGGCCAGCAACTGGTGTTGTTCAACGCGCCGCCGGGCGGCGTGGATGTGACGAGTATCGAAAAGGCCTGGGCCTCCGCGCAAAAAGGAACGGCCTGCCTGCCGGGCCATGAGGCCGAGTTCCGCGCCGGCATCGCCATCGCGCTTGAATATGCGCAGGCCCTCGGCTGCCCGCGCATCCACGTCATGGCGGGCATAGTGCCCGCCGGCGTGGAGCGCGAAGCGGTGCAGCCCATCTATGTGAACAACCTGCGCGAGGCGGCGGTGCAAGCGGCCAAGGTGGGTGTGGACCTGCTGATAGAACCCATCAACACGCGCGACATCCCGCGTTTCTTTTTGAACCGCCAGGACCACGCGCATGAAATCATTCGCGAGGTAGGCGCGGCCAACGTCAAGGTGCAGATGGACCTCTACCACTGCCAGGTGGTAGAAGGCGACCTCGCCATGAAGCTGCGCAAATACCTGCCCACAGGCCATGTCGGGCACCTGCAGATCGCCGGCGCGCCCGGGCGCAACGAGCCCGACGTCGGCGAGATCAACTATCCCTATTTGCTGGCGCTGCTCGACGAGCTCGGCTACAGCGGCTGGGTCGGTTGCGAATACAAACCGCTGCGCGGCGCCCAGGCTGGTGCCACACCGGACGGGCTGGGCTGGCTGAAAAAATTTCGCGAACGCGCCTGAGCGCGTTCGGCGGGGTCAGCGCGCGCAGCGAAACGTCAGGTTGATGCGCCGCCCGCCCAGCCGCGCATGCTCACCCTGGGCCAGCGGTGCCACGCCGTGATAGGCCAGCCGCGACAGGCCGCCCCACACCGCCACGTCGCCATGCTGCAGGCGGTAACGCACGGGGCGGTCGTTGCGATTCAAGCCACCAAAAAGGAAGACGGCCGGCAAGCCCAGCGATACCGACACGATGGGCGCGTCCATGTTGCCCTCGTCCTTGTCCTGGTGCAATGAAAGACGTGCCCCGGGTTCGTAGCGGTTGATCAGGCAGGCGTCGGGATGGAAATTCTCAAAACCGGCTTCCGCGGCGGCGCGCAGCGCCAGGTCGGAGAAGCAGGCGGGCATGGCAGGCCAGGGCTTGCCGGAGAGCGGGTCTTTCGCGTCATAGCGGTAGCCGCTGCGGTCGGACACCCAGCCCAGCGCGCCGCAGTTGCTCATCGCAACCGACATGGTGTAGCCGCCCGGCGTGACCAGGTGGCGCAGCGGTGCGGCTGCGGTGACGGCTTCCACGGCCTGCAGCAGGGCCTCGTCCACGCCGAGCGCAAAACCGCGCAGCAGCACCGCGCCGGGCGCGATCACTTCGGGCGCCGTGTACGGCGCCGGCGTTTCATCGAACAGCCCCAATGTCAAACCATCTCCTTTGCGGCGCGAGCGGCAGGCTCACTGCGCGTCATGAAAAATAATCCCCAGCGTATGCCGGTGCCCGCTGCGCACGGTGCTCACGCCGTGCCGCATGTTGACCCGGTAGAAGCCCCGGCCGCCCTGCACCGGGCGGTGATGCACCGCAAACACCACGGCATCGCCCTGCTTCAAAGGCACGACCTCGGGCCGCGACTGCATGCGCGGGCGCTGCTCGGTCAGCACAAATTCGCCGCCGGTGAAATCCTCGCCCGGCCGCGACAGCAGCACTGCGACCTGGATGGGAAACACGTGCTCCCCATACAAATCCTGGTGCAGGCAGTTGTAGTCGCCGGGCCCATATTGCAAGAGCAGTGGCGTGGGCCGCGGCTGGCCGGCCGCGTGGCAGCGCGCGAGGAAATCGGCATGGACAGCGGGATAACGCACGTCCATGCCCATGGCTTCGTTCCAGGCATTCGCTACGCCGACCAGGCGCGGGTAAAGCGTGGCGCGCAGCCGCGCGACGATGTCCGGCAGCGGGTAGCTGAAATACTGGTATTCGCCCTGGCCGAAGCCGTGGCGCTGCATCACCACGCGGCTGCGGAAGCGGCTCGCGTCGATGTAGAGCGCAGTGACGGCTTCGCATTCCTGCGCGCCCAGCAGTTGCGGCAGTACGGCGCTGCCGTGGCGGTTCAGCGTGGCGGTGGTGCGGGCCCAGTCGTCCGCGTGTACAGGGTCAGGCAACAGGGCAGGTGCTTCGGTAACAAGGGGCATGCGGCAGTCCGTAGACGATGGAAGTTCCATCAACAGCCTTCAGGATAAATCCGGCGGCTCGCTCCCGCTCGCCGGAATCGGACATTTCATTCGAATGCTTCAAGCCGCCAATTCGGTCAGGATGGGGCAGTCGGGCCGGCTGTTGCCCTGGCAGCAATGCGCCAGGTGGCCCAGCGTCTGCTTCATCGCCTCCATCTCGGCGATGCGGCGCTCCAGGTCGGCGACGTGAGCCAGCGCGATGCGTTTGACGTCGGCGCTGGCGCGGCGCTTGTTCTGCCACAGCTTGAGCAGCTCGGTGATCTCGGCCATGCTGAAACCCAGCGCGCGGGCGCGGCGTATGAAGCGCAAGGTGTGCACCTCTTTTTCGCCGTACTGGCGATAGCCCGCGCCGGTGCGGTGCACCGTGGGCAGCAGGCCCAGGGACTCGTAGTGGCGGATCATCTTGGCCGACACGCCGGAGCGCGTTGCGGCCTGGCCGATATTGAGCGGGCCGGTGGCAATAGCGTCAAGGGTCTCAATGGCTTCAGTCACGGGGTGCTTCCTTTCCAGCGGCGCAGCAGCAAGGCATTCATCACCACGCTGGCGCTGCTGAGCGCCATGGCGGCGCCGGCGATCACGGGGCTCAGAAAACCCAGCGCGGCCAGCGGGATGCCGACCACGTTGTAGACGAATGCCCAGAACAGGTTCTGGCGTATCTTGGCGTAGGTGCGGCGGGAGATATCGATGGCATCGGCCACCAGCGACGGGTCGCCGCGCATCAGCGTGATGCCCGCCGCGTGCATGGCCACGTCGGTGCCGGTGGACATGGCGATGCCCACGTCGGCGGCCGCCAGCGCCGGCGCATCGTTGATGCCGTCACCCACCATGGCCACGCGCCCGCCATGCGCCTGCACACCCGCGCGAAGCTGGCCGATGATGGCGGCCTTGTCTTCCGGCAGCACCTGGCTGCGCACCAGGTCCATGCCCAATTGCCGCGCCACGGCTTCGGCGCTGCCGCGGTTGTCGCCGGTCACCAGCGCGGTCTGTATGCCCAGCGCGTGCAGGCGGGCAATGGCAGGCCCGGCGCCGGTTTTGAGCGTGTCGCCAAAGGCCATCAGCCCCAGCAAGCGGGGTGTTTCGCCGGCTTCGGCCAGCCAGGACACCGTGCGGCCCTGGGCTTCGAGTTCCCTGGCGCGCGCGTCCAGCACGGCAAAGCCGGCGAGGTCCAGCCCCAGCTCCTGCATGAAGCGCGGGCTGCCGAGCCGGAGTTCGCGCCCGGCCACCACGGCGGCCATGCCGCGTCCGGCCACGGCGCGCAGCTGTGTGGCTGCCGGGATTTCGACCCGCTGCTCCATCGCGCGCCGCATCACCGCGCGGGCCAGCGGGTGTTCACTGCCCGACTGGATGGCGGCGGCCCAGGCCAGCAGTTCATCCGCCGCGATGCCATGGGGCTCCAGCGCCACCAGCTCGGGCTTGCCTTCGGTCAGCGTGCCGGTCTTGTCGAAAGCCACGACCTTGACGCCGTGCGCCACCTCCAGCGCCTCGGCGTCCTTGATCAGGATGCCCCGGCGGGCGGCGGCCCCGGTGCCCACCATGATGGCGGTGGGCGTGGCCAGGCCCAGGGCGCAGGGGCAGGCAATCACCAGCACGGCGACCGCGTTGAGGATGGCGGCCTCCCAGTCCTGCGTCGCCAGGCCCCAGCCCAGCAGCGTGGCCACGGCAATGCCTATGACCACCGGCACGAAGACGGCGCTGACCTGGTCGACCAGCCGCTGTATGGGCGCTTTTTTGGCCTGGGCCGATTCCACCATGCGCACGATGCGCGCCAGCGTGGACTCCGCCCCTATGGCCGTGGTGCGGACCACGACCAGGCCTTCGGCATTGACCGCGCCGCCCGTCACGTGCTCGCCCGCGTGTTTGGCCACCGGCAGGCTTTCGCCGGTGATCAGCGATTCGTCCACCTGCGTGGCACCTTCCACGATCTCGCCGTCCACCGCGATGCGTTCGCCGGGGCGCACCACCACCAGGTCGCCGAGCTGTATGTCCTGCAGCGCGACGTCCTCGTCTTTTCCGTCACGGCGGCGGCGCGCCGTGTCGGGCCGCAGCGCCTGCAGTGCGCGGATGGCGGCGGTGGTCTGGTGCTTGGCGCGCGCTTCCATCCATTTGCCCAGCAGCACCAGGGTGATGACGACGGCCGAGGCCTCAAAGTACAGGTGGGCCATGCCGTGGCCGCCATGCCGCAGCAGCTGGTAGACGCTCAGTCCGTAGGCCGCCGAGGTGCCCAGGGCCACCAGCAGGTCCATGTTGCCGGTGCGGGCGCGCAAGGCGCTCCAGCCGGCGCGGTAAAAACGCGCGCCCAGCCAGAACTGCACCGGCGTGGCCAGCAGCCACTGCAGCCGGCCGTCCAGCATCCAGTCCTTGCCGAACAGCGTGCCCAGCATGGGCAAGGCCAGCGGCGCCGACAGGGCGGCCGCCAAGGCAATGGGCCACCAGGCGGCGGCGGGCTTGTCCACGGGAGCGCCGGAGGCCGGGATCTCGCGTGCCTGGTAGCCGGCCCTGGCGACCGCCGCCACCAGCGCCGGCAGCATCGCGGCGCTGCCCGCCACGCTGACCTCGGCGGTCTCGGTCGCCAGGTTGACGCTGGTCGACAGCACGCCCGGCACCTGCTGGAGCGCTTTTTCCACGCGCGAGACGCAGGAGGCGCAGGTCATGCCGTCGATCTGTAGCTGCAGGGTTTGTGTGGCCACGGCGTAACCCGCTTTCGTGACCGCCGCCTTCAGGGTGTCCATGCCGACGTCGCCGCTTGCCTTGAGGCTGGCCTGCTCGGTCGCGAAGTTGACGCTGACGTCCTGCACGCCGGGGACGGCGGCCAGCGAGCGTTCCACGCGCGCCACGCAGGACGCGCAGCTCATCCCCTCGATAGCGAACTGCCAGTCGGTCAGCGCGGGCGCGGTGGGCGGTGTTTTCAAGGTGGATGTGAGGTTCATGGCAGTAGTCTGAACCTTACCACCATGGGAGGGTCAAGCGCCGCGCTGTAATGGCCTTGAATCAAGGCAGGGCTTGGCAAGCTGGGCTTGACCCTGCCCCCATGGGAAGGTTCAGACTCCAGTCCAAGCCCTTTAACCAACCCAAGGAATCCTCGATGGAATTCAACATCCCCGCCATGAGCTGCGGCCACTGCGCCGGCGTCATCACCCAAACCGTCAAGGCGCTGGATCCGTCCGCGCAGGTCAAGGTGGACCTGGCGGCCAAAAAAGTCGTGGTGGAGTCTTCGCGGGACAGGCCGGCTTTGGCGGCGGCGCTCGCAGAGGCGGGTTATCCCGCACAGTAAGGTGGAAAAACCCGACGCGGATCGCGGTTTGGGCGTCGATAGAATGGCCCTTCCTTCCTCTATTGAAGCCGCCTAGTGTCAGACCGATCCGCCGTTCTCCCCCAATACCTGTTTCCCAAGCAGGCGCTGACTGCCTTTGCCGGTTTCGTGGCTTCGCGCGAGCGCGGCTGGGTCACCACGGAAATCATCCGCCGCTTTGTCGCCAAGTACCAGGTCAACATGGACGAGGCGCTCAATTCGGACATCGCCAGCTACCTGACCTTCAACGACTTCTTCACGCGCGCGCTCAAGCCCGGCGCGCGGCCGCTGGCCGATGCCGAGTTGGTGTCGCCGGTGGACGGCGCGATCAGCCAGTTCGGCGCCATTGAGAAAGACCAGATCTTCCAGGCCAAAGGCCACAGTTATTCCACCACCGCGCTGGTGGGCGGCGATGCGGCGCTGGCCGCGCATTACCAGGACGGCCATTTCGCCACGCTGTACCTGAGCCCCAAGGACTACCACCGCATCCACATGCCCACGGGCGGGCGGCTGGTGCGCATGGTCTATGTGCCGGGCGAGCTGTTTTCCGTCAACCCCGTCACGGCGCGCGGCGTGCCGGGGCTGTTCGCGCGCAACGAGCGCGTGGTCTGCGTGTTTGAATCGGCGCGCGGGCCGTTTGTGCTGGTGCTGGTCGGCGCGACCATCGTCGGCAGCATGGCCACGGTGTGGCACGGCGTGGTGAATCCGCCGCGCGGCAAGGTGGTGCGGCAGTGGGACTATCCCGACGAGCCGACTTCGGCAATCCGCCTCAAGCAAGGCGAGGAAATGGGCCGCTTCCTGCTGGGCTCCACCGTCGTCATGCTGTTTCCCAAAGGACCGCTGCAGTTCAACCCCGAGTGGGCGCCCGGCCGCGAGATACGGCTCGGCGAGGCCATGGCCTCTTACGCCTGATCCGCAGGCGTGAAGCCCAGGCGGCTTAAAAACGCCATGGCCGCCGCCGGCGCCCTTTCCTTGGCGCCGTTGATGAAATACACAAACACGTCGCGCGGCTTGCCATGCGATGGCACATCCTCCAGCGCCGGCAGGTCTGCGGGGGCATCGCCTGCGGCCCACAGCTTCGCGCGTTCAGCCCAGGCATCCAGCGCGCTGTCCTCATAGCCCGTTTCCAGTCCGCCATCGCTCATCATCAGCCGGGCATAGGCAAAGTCGCCCGTGAGGTCGGCAAAGGAGGGGAATTTGTCAGCGTCGGTAAAGACCGTCGCGACCTTGTAACGGCGCGCTAGCGCCAGGTAGTCGGGCGACATGAAACTTTCGTTGCGCACGTCGACCACATGGCGCAACGCCCGGCCGTCCACCTGCTTTGGCAGCAGCGCCAGGAAGGCCTCGAAATCCCCGGCCTCAAACACCTTGCCGGGCATGAACTGCCAGACGATGGGGCCCAGCTTGCCGCCCAGTTCGCTGATGCCGCTTTCGGTGAAGCGCTGGATGGACTCGCCGGCTTCGGCCAGCACCCGGCGGTTGGTCGCGTAGCGCGAGGCCTTCAGGGAAAACACGAAGTTGTCGGGTGTCTCGTCATGCCACTTCCTGAAGCTGGCCGGCTTGAGCGTGCCGTAGTAAGTGCCGTTGACTTCGATGGTGCTCAGCCGACGGCTCGCGTATTCGAGTTCGCGGCTGTGCGGCAGGCCCGGCGGAAAGAAGTTGCTGCGCCAGGGCTCGAAGGTCCAGCCGCCCACGCCCGCGCGGATACGGGAATGGGGTGTGGCGGTGGAGGAAGCGGGCTGTGCGCGGCTTGCTGGTGTCATGGCGGCTCCGTGGCGTACTTTGTACTTGTCTGTTCTCTCGTCTAAATAGAGGGGAAAGAAGAGGGGATATCTTTGCCCTTGCCCGCCGCAGCCGCTGTAGGTCGAAAGCTCAATTTGCGGGTCTTGTGGTACTCAGTGGCGCGGTGTGTGTCGGAAGCGTACAGTAGCAGCTGCCGCAGCAAAACCCTGCCCTGAAAAGCCGTTTTTTTTCTCTCCCCCGGAGTCTTTCCATGAACGCCCCACTGCACCGCGAAATCCCCGCCAGCATCCTCAACGCCGCCCAGGCCCTGTCCCAGGTCACCGCCCAGTGGGACGGCGACATCGTCAAACAGATCACCGACTACATCTCCATCCCCGCCAAGTCCCCCACCTTCGACAGCGACTGGGCGCAGCACGGCTACATCGACACCGTCATGCGCAACGCGGCCGCCTGGGTCGAGGCGCAAAAAGTCGAGGGCCTCACGCTGGAAATCGTGCGCCTGGAAGGCCGCACGCCGGTGCTGTTTTTTGAAATCCCGGCCACGCGCGCCGATTCGACGCAAACCGTGCTGATGTACGGCCACCTCGACAAGCAGCCAGAGTTCACCGGCTGGCGCAATGACCTGAGCCCCTGGGCCGCCAAATACGAAGACGGCAAGCTCTACGGCCGCGGCGCCGCCGACGACGGCTACGCCGTCTATGCCAGCATCGCCGCCGTGCAGGCGCTCAAAGCGCAGAACGTGCCGCACCCGCGCATCGTCGGCCTGATCGAAACCTGCGAGGAGAGCGGCTCCTACGACCTGCTGCCTTACGTCAATGCGTTGCGCGAGCGCCTGGGCGAAGTCGCGCTGGTGGTGTGCCTGGATTCCGGTGCGGGCAACTACGACCAGCTGTGGCTGACGACCAGCCTGCGCGGCAACGCGGCGGGCGTGCTCAAGGTCGAAATCCTCACCGAAGGCGTGCACTCCGGTGATGCCAGCGGGCTGGTGCCCTCGAGCTTTCGCATCATGCGCCAGGTGCTGGACCGCCTCGAGGACAGCAAGACCGGCCGCCTGCTGCCGCAGAGCTTTCACTGCGAAATCCCGGCCGACCGCCTGGTTCAGGCGCAGGCCACGGCCAAGATCCTGGGCGAGGAAATCTACAAGCGCTTCCCGTGGGCGCATTACGACTGCGAAGGCTCCAGCACCTTCGCGCTGCCCACCACCACCGACCCGGTCGAAGCCTTGCTCAACCGCACCTGGCGCCCCACGTTGAGCGTGACGGGCGCCGAGGGATTCCCGGCCCTCAAGGATGCGGGCAACGTGCTGCGCCCCTACACCGCCTTCAAGCTGTCGATGCGCTTTCCGCCGCTGATCGACGCAAGCGCGGCGGTGCAGGAACTCAAGACGCTGCTGGAAGACAACGCGCCTTACCAGGCCAAGGTCACCTTTGAAAGCAACGGCGGCGCCACCGGCTGGAATGCGCCCAGCACCGTGCCTTGGTTTGAAAATGCGCTCAACGACGCCTCGCAAAGCTTTTTTGGCGCGCCCTGCGGCACCATAGGCCAGGGCGGCACCATTCCGCTGATGAGCATGCTGAGCAAGGGTTTCCCCAAGGCGCAGATGATGGTCTGTGGTGTGCTTGGCCCCAAGAGCAATGCCCACGGTCCCAACGAATTCCTGAACGTGCCCTATGCCAAGAAGCTGACCGCCGCGGTCGCGCACGTGATGGCCCGCGTGCCCGGCTGATTCGGGTGAGTCCCCTCTTCTTGCGCCGCGGCTTGCCCGGTGCGGTCCTTTCAGGCCAGGCTGTCGCCGCCGCATGCATTCGACGACTGTCCTAGCGCCCTTCACCGCCCGCGACGGCGAAAACCTGGCCCTGTACGAATGGCCGCTGGACGCCTGGGCCAGCGAAACCGGCCACCGGCCGCTGCCCCCGCGCGCCGTCGTGCTGCTGGTGCACGGCCTGGGTGAGCACGCCAGCCGCTACGAGCATGTCGCGCACCAGTTGCTCGAATGGGGTTTCGCGGTGCGCGCTTACGACCAGCGCGGCCACGGCGAATCAGGCGGTGCGCGCGGCGTTCTGCCCAACGAAAGCGCGCTGCTGGACGACCTGGCCGAAGTCGTCGACGACACGCGGCTACGCTGCATGCGCCTGCTGCAGGGCGACGATGCCTACGACGACCCGCAACCACTGCCGCCGTCCGCCGCCCACCTTCCCCTGATTCTCCTGGGCCACAGCCTGGGCGGACTGGTGGTGAGCCGCTTTGTCGCGCTGGGCATTCGCCCGGTGGAAGGCCTGGTGATGTCCTCGCCGGCGCTGGACGCGGGGCTCAATCCGCTGCAAAAGCTGCTGCTGGCCTTCATGCCGAAACTGGTGCCCGACCTGTGCCTGGGCAACGGCCTGGACGCCCGCTATCTCTCGCACGATCCGGAGGTGGTCAAAAAATACCTGGCTGACCGGCAGGTGCACAGCAGGATTTCGCCCCGGCTCGGCAAGTTCATCGCGACGGCCGGCCCGGCGACGGTGGCGGCCGCCGCGCATTGGCGCACGCCCACCCTGCTGATGTATGCGGGCGCCGACCGGCTCGTCAACCCGGCGGGCAGCCGCGCCTTCGCGGACAACGCCGGCAGGTCAACGGCCGTCACGCCGGGCACGGTGACCGCGCGCTGCTTTGAGAGCCTCTACCACGAGATCTTCAACGAAACCGACTCGGCGCCGGTGTTCGACACGCTCAAAGCCTGGCTGGACGCGCGCTTCTAGGCGCCGGCGGCGTGGCCGCTTTTGCGCCGGCCCAGCGCCAGCCAGGCCAGCGCCGCCGCCGTGAGCCCCAGCGGCAACAAGGAGCCCAGGTTCAGCAAGGCCCAGCCCTGCGTGGTCACCAGCACGCCCGAGGCCAGCGATGAAACCGCCAGTACGGCAAAAATGCAGAAATTGAGCGCGCCCTGTGCCTTGTCTTTTTCCTCGGGGCGGTAGGCCGTGAGCGCCAGCGTGGTGGCGCCGGTGAAGAGGAAATTCCAGCCCAGGCCCAATAAAAAGAGGGCCGCGAGGAACTGCTTGAGGTCCACGCCCGACAGCGCGATCAGCACACACAGCACGTTCAGGGCCAGGCCCACGGCCATGATGGGCAAGGTGCCGAAGCGGCGTATCAGGTGGCCGGTGAAAAAGCCGGGCGCGAACATGCCGATCACATGCCACTCCAGCACGAGCGCGACGCTGGAAAACGGCAGGCCGCAGACCTGCATGGCGATAGGTGTGGCGGCCATTAGCAGGTTCATCACGCCAAAACCCAGCGCGCCGGCGGCCGCGGCGACGATGAAGACGGGCTGCCGCATGATTTCGGAAAGCGGCCTTCCGCCCCGGGCCGCATGGGCTTCAGGCGGTGGCGGAAACTGGATGAATGCCAGCAGCGCCATGGACAGCAGCGCCACGCCGGCCAGCGCAAGGTAGGCGCCGGCAAAGGGCACCTCGGTCAGCCCCCGCGTGCGGGCCGCCAGGTTGGGCCCGGCGACGGCGCCCAGCAAACCGCCGGCCATCACCAGGGAAATGGCTTTTTCGCGAAAGGCCGGCAGGGCCAGTTCGGCCGCGGCAAAACGGTAGAGCTGCGCATTGGCGTTGTAGTAGCCGGCCACCACGGTCGCAGCCACCAGCAGCCAGAAATTTTTGCTGTAAGCCGCATAGCAGCACAACAGAGCCGAGGCCACTGCTACCAGCAACCCCAGCTGGAAGGATGTCTTGCGCCCGAAGCGCGCCTGCGTGCGCGCCACCACCGACGTCGATAGCGCGCCGCCCACCACATAGCCCATGACGGGCAAAGTCGCCATCCAGCCCAGCGGCGCCAGGTTCAGGCCGACCAGGCCGTTGATGGCGATAAAAGTGACGTTGTTGGTCAGGAACAGGCCCTGGCATACGGCCAGCAGCCAGAGGTTGCGGTTCATGCGGCCGAGCCCAGTGTCAGCAGGGACAGGCAGGCCAGCGGCGCGGTTTCAGCCCGCAGCACGCGCGGGCCCAGTGTGACGGCGCTGAAGCCGCAGGCGATGGCGGCGGCCTCTTCGGCGGGGCTGAGCCCGCCCTCCGGGCCGCTCAAAAACGTCAGCGCGCCAGTCCCCGGCACGGCCCGGGTCAGCGGACGGCTGCCTTCCCGCAGCGACAGCAGCAGCCGGGCGTCGCCAGGCGCCGCGTCCCCCGCGTCCTTGAGCCAGTCGGCCAGGCTGGCGACGTCGTGGATCAGCGGCACGCGGCTGCGCCCGCATTGTTCACAGGCGGCGACGGCCACGCCGCGCCAGTGCGAGATTTTTTTGTCGGCGCGCTCGCCCTTGAGGCGCAGCACACTGCGCTCGCTCATCAGGGGCTGGATGCTGGCCGCGCCCAGCTCGGCGGCTTTTTCAACCAGCCAGTCCATGCGCTCGTTGGCCGGCATGCCGACCGCCAGGTGGATGGCGCGGCCGGCTTCTCGCGCCGTGGGGGTGTAGGCGCCGACGATCACCTCGACCTCGCTGCGGCCCATGCGCGCGACCGTGGCTTCAAACTCCCCCTCGCTGCCGGGATGGCCGTCTCCCAGGCCGTTGAACAGCAAGAGCGCGTCACCCGGTTGCATCCGCAGGACCTGGACGTGGCGGGCAGTGGCCGGCGGCAGCTGGACCGTCGTGCCCGGCACCAGCGCCATGTCCGCGTAGAAGCGGGCGGTCATCGCATGGCCTTGGCCGCAGGGAGGGGGTGGAGCTGCGGGTTCATGCGGGCAAAGCCATCGTTGGGGGTGGAAGGGATGTGCGGGGCACGGGCCGGCCAGTCCTCAAAACGTGTAGCCCACGCGGGTTTCGTTGCCTTCGATCTCGTCGAGCAGCACCATCAGTGGGCCCAGCTGCCGGTAGCGCGCGGCGGTGTTGCGGGCGTACTTGATGAAGCGCGGCGTGTCGGCCAGGTACTTGGGCTTTCCGTCACGCAATGTGAGGCGCGCAAAAATGCCCAGCACCTTGAGATGGCGCTGCAGGCCCATCCACTCCACGGCCCGGTAGAACTCGCCGAAATCATCGCCGACCGGCAGCCCCGCCTTGCGGGCTTTTTGCCAGTAGCGCACGCTGATGTCGAGCACAAAATCCTCTTCCCAGGTGAGGAAGGCATCGCGCATCAGGCTGGCGATGTCGTAGGTGATGGGGCCGTAGACCGCGTCCTGGAAGTCCAGCACGCCAAGGCCTGTCGCGCCGGGCTCAGAGGCCATGAAATTTTCCGACGGGCCGCCCCTAGGAAAATTAGCCCCTTGAGGGGGCAGCGTAGTACGCGAAGCGACAAGCGTGGGGGCTATTAGATTCCGCGGCATGAAGTCGCGGTGCACAAAAACGCGCGCGCCATCGAGTGAATTCAGGTTGCTGGCCTTGATCTGCGCGAACAGGCCGTCCAGCTTGTCCTGCAGGCCGGTGTCCAGCGCCAGGCCGCGGTGCTTGCCGACATACCACTCGGGAAACAGCGACAGCTCGCGTGACAGCAGGGCATCGTCGTAGGGCGGCAGCACGCCGGGCTGCGAGGCGAGTTGCCAGCCCACCAGGACTTCGATCGCATCGACATACAAGTCGTAGTGCGCCTGTGTGGGGCTGGCAACGGCGTCAACCCCGGCTGGCGGGGCGATCACCTCCATCATGGTCCGGGCGCCCAGGTCGCTCAGCAGCATGAAGCCCAGCGGCTCATCCCATGCCAGCACGCGGGGTGCGTTCAGGCCGGCGTCCGCCATCAGGCCGGCGACTTTGACGAAGGGCTTGCAGTCTTCCTGCGCGGGCGGCGCGTCCATGACGATAAAGCTGCCCTCCCCGCCGGTGCCGTCCACCCTGAAGTAGCGGCGAAAGCTGGCGTCCGCGGATGCCGGCCTCAGCGTGCCGGCTTGCAGGCGGTGCTGGCGCGCCGCGGCCGCCAGCCAGCCGTCGAAGGCGGCGGCGCGCGCCGGGTCGGCCCAGGCGATGGATGGCGTGCTCATGCTTGCGCGGCCTTCGCCGGGCTTTGCTTCTTTATTCTGGGGACAGGGTGGAGGGTCATGGATAATCGGGCCTGATTTTACAAACGGGTTTATCTCACATAAACGATGCGCCGCGCATCCCCTTCGCCTTTTATTCTCTCCCCGGTAGCTTTTGCTGTCTCCAGGCTGGTCGTGTTTTGCGCCTCGCTGGGGATGACTGTTGCAGGGACGGCGCACGCCCAAGCCGTGCCTGCGGCGCCCGCGCCCGCGCAGGGAGCATCCGCCGCCACGCCGGCCGGGATGGCGCAGACCGAAGGCGCGTTAAAGCTCAGGCCCACCCCTAAACTGGCCGAGGAAGTCTCCAGCGACCCGCTGGACCGGGGGCCCACTTTCATCTTTGGCGACCGCGTGACGGGCCGCCCCGACCTGGAGACGGTGATTGACGGCAACGCGGAACTGCGCCGCGGCGCGACCTCCATCCGCGCCGACCGCATTGAGTACTACCAGCCCGACGACCAGATGAAAAGCCGCGGCAATGTCCGCATCAACCGGGCGGGCAACCGCTTTGAAGGCCCCGAGCTGGAGCTCAAGCTGGACAGGTTCGAGGGCTTTTTCACCACGCCCGATTACCGTTTCCTGAGCAACGGCGGCAACGGCCGGGCCGAGCGGGTCGACTTTCTCGATGAAAAGCACCTGACGGCCCAGCGCGCCAGCTACACCACCTGCGAGCGCGACGACGAGGCAAGCTGGCAACCCGCCTGGGTGCTGCGCGCCAGCAGCTTCGAATTCGACCTGGACACCGAGGTGGGCGTGGCCAACGCCGCAGTGGTGCGGTTCAAGAGCGTGCCCATACTGGCTTTCCCCAAAATAAGTTTTCCGCTCAGCGACAAGCGCAAGTCCGGGCTGCTGCCGCCGACCGTGAGCATGGGATCGACGGACGGATTTGAATTTCGCCAGCCTTATTACTTCAACATCGCGCCGAATCGGGACGCCACGTTTTCACCGGCGCTCCTGAGCAAGCGCGGCCTGGACCTGGCCGGCGAGTTCCGCTACCTGGAGCCTACCTACAGCGGGACGCTGCGCGGCAACTACCTTCCGGGCGACAAACTGCGTGACCGCGACCGGTGGTCCTACAGCTACCAGCACGCCGGCACCATCAACACCGGCCTGCCCTCGGTAGGCAACGTGGGCGTCAACCTCAACATGAACCGCGTCAGTGACAATGACTATTGGCGCGACTTCGCGGCTCCTTCGGGGTCCACCACCCAGCGCTTGCTGTCCCAGGACGTCAACCTGTCATGGAGCAGCGGTTTTCTTTCCACGACCATGCGCGCCTTGAAGTGGCAGACGCTGCAGGACGTGACGTCGCCCATCGTTCCGCCTTATGACCGCCTTCCGCAGTTCACCGCCGCCTACACCCGGGTGGATGCTCCCCTGGGGACCCTGGGCAACGGCTTTGACTGGTCCATCGAGGGCGACTACACCCGCTTTTCCGCGGACAGCCGGCTGACGGGGCAGCCCAACAGCGATCGCGCGTTTACACGCCTGCAGCTCGCCCGGCCCTGGCTGTCGGCTGCCGGGTTCGTCACGCCCAAGGTGCAACTGCACGCCACAACCTACCAGTTTGATTCCATGCTGCCGAACGGGGCCAAAACGGCGTCGCGCGTCGTGCCGACCTTCAGCCTGGACAGCGGCCTGCAGTTTGAACGCAATACCAGCTTCCTGGGCCGCGCCTTCACCCAGACGCTGGAGCCGCGGGCTTTTTACGTCCGCACGCCTTACCGCGACCAGAGCCAGCTGCCCAACTACGATTCCGGTGCCAACGACTTCAACTTCGCGACGGTGTTCACCGAGAATGCCTTTGTCGGCAATGACCGAATTTCCGACGCGAACCTGCTGACGCTGGGCGTGACCTCCCGCCTGCTGGATCCGGCCACCGGTGCCGAAGCCGTGCGCGTCGGCATCGCGCAGCGCCTGCGCTTTGAGGACCAGAGGGTCACGCTGCCCGGCGCGCTGCCGGTCACTGACCGCATCAGCGACTTGCTGGTCGGCGCGTCCGTCAACTGGGTGCCGCAGTGGTCTTTTGACACCACGGTGCAGTACAACCCCAAGACCAAACAGTCCGAGCGCGCCTCCATCGGCGTGCGTTACAACCCGGGCAATTACCGGGTCATCAGCGCCGCATTCCGGCGCCAGCGCGGCGTCAGCGAGCAGGTCGACATAGGCTGGCAATGGCCCATCAATGATTTGTGGGGCGACAAAGGCAAGGACCTGGGCGCCGGGCAGGGCCAGGGCCCGGGACGTTATTACGCGGTCGGCCGGCTGAATTACAGTGTGCTGGACAAGCGCCTGGTCGATTCCATCGTCGGCATCGAATATGACGGCTGCTGCTGGATAGGCCGGGTCGTGCTCCAGCGCTCGCAGATCGGGACGGGCACGTCCGACACCCGGATCATGTTCCAGCTGGAACTGGTGGGCTTTTCGCGCATAGGCGCCAACCCCCTGGAAACCCTCAAGTCAAATGTTCCGCGCTACCAGAACCTGCGTGAGAAAATCGATGCTCCAAGCCGCTTTACCACTTATGACTAAAAACCGCTTTGTTCCAGAATTCTTTCCAGGCTTGTCACGCACAGCCGGGGCGGTGTTTGCGCTCGCTATGCTCCTGACGGCCGCGCAGGCGCCTGCCCAGGGGCTGAAGCCTTCCAGCCCTTTGCGCCTGTCGGATCCGTCCGCCTCGGTGCGGGCACCGGCCCAGGCCGGCGGGCAACGCCAGGCCGATTTCATCGTCGCGGTGGTGAATTCAGAACCCATCACCAACAGCGAAGTCCGCCTCAAGCTGATACGCACCGAGCAGCAAATGCTCCAGCAGGGCGCGGCGCTGCCGCCGCGCGGCGAACTTGTGGGGCAAATCCTTGAACGCATGATCAGCGACAAGGCGCAGCTGCAAATGGCGCGCACTTCGGGTGTCCGGGTGGATGAAAACGCTATTGAGGCCGCGATCCAGACCGTGGCCACCCAGAACCAGATCACGGTGGACCAGTTGCGCGCCCGCCTGAAGACCGACGGCATCGACTACGCGCAGTTCCGCTCCGAGGTGCGCGATGAGCTTCTGGTCAGCCGCCTTCGCCAGCGGGAGCTGGAGTCGCGCGTCACAATCACCGAACAGGACATCGACCAGTTTCTGCGCGACCAGGAAGGCGGCGGCGCCGACCCCTCGTCTGTGGTTCTCAACCTGGGCGAGATCCTGGTGGCGGTACCCGAGAACGCCACGCCGGACCAGGTCGCGGCGCTGCAGGCCAAAGCCCAGCAGGTGCTCGACCGCGCCCGCGCCGGCGGCGACTTCACCGCACTGGCCGCCGAATTTTCCGGCTCCGCCACGCGCGCCACGGGAGGCCAGATGGGCTTGCGCCCCGCCGACCGTTATCCACCCCTCTTTATCGATGCGACGAAGAATGTGCCGGCCGGCGGCCTGGCCGGCCTGGTGCGAAGCGGCGCCGGCTTTCACATCCTCAAGGTGATCGAGAAGCAGCAGGGCGGCATGCCCGGCGCCGTCGTCACGCAAACCCACGCCCGGCACATCCTGCTGCGCCTGAACCCCAAGCAGACGGAAGCCGCCGCGACGGAAAAACTGGCGGAGTTCAAAAAACGCATCCAGGCGGGCCAGGCCGATTTTGCCGCCCTCGCCCGCGAAAACAGCGAGGACGGATCAGCCAAGGAAGGCGGTGACCTGGGCTGGGCCAGCCCCGGCATTTTTGTGCCCGAGTTTGAGAAAGTCATGAACGGCCTGGCGCCCAACCAGATCTCCGACCCGCTGGTGACCCGCTTCGGCGTGCACCTTCTGCAGGTGCTGGAGCGCCGTGAAACCCAACTCTCCCAGCGCGACCAGCGCGAGATTGCGCGTAACGTGCTGCGCGAGAAGAAACAAAACGAAGCTTATGCCCTCTGGGCCCAGGACGTGCGCGGCCGCGCGTATGTTGAGTACCGTGACCCGCCGCAGTGATGTGGCCCCCACGCTTTTCACTTCGTGTAATGCGCTGCCCCCCGAGGGGGCCGCTGCGCCTGCGGTCTGGCAAAGCCAGTCCCGCGGCCCCTGCTGGTTTTTAAGGCGTAGGTAAGGCCGCGATACCGTGAAACACATCCCACGCAAACGCTTCGGCCAGCATTTCCTGACCGACAAGGGCATCATCGAAGACATCGTCCAGGCGATCGCGCCGCGGCCTGGGCAGGCCATGGTTGAAATCGGCCCCGGTTTAGCGGCCCTGACCCAGCCTTTGGTCGAGCGTCTTGGGAACCTCACTGTCATCGAGCTGGACCGTGACTTGGCCCGGCAGCTGCGCGAGCACCCCCAGCTCAGCGTGGTCGAGTCCGACATCCTCAAGGTGGACATTCACGAACTGGCGCGCACGGCCTGCGCGCCGGGGCAAAAACTCCGGGTCGTCGGCAACCTGCCGTACAACATCTCCACGCCCATCCTGTTTCACCTGCTGGGCGCGGTCGACGTGATTGAAGACCAGCACTTCATGCTGCAAAAGGAAGTCATAGACCGCATGGTGGCCGCGCCAGCCACCAGCGACTACGGCCGGCTCAGCGTGATGCTGCAGTGGCGCTACGCCATGGAAAACGTGTTGTTCGTGCCGCCGCACAGCTTTGACCCGCCGCCGCGCGTGGACAGCGCGGTGGTGCGCATGGTGCCGCATGCCGCGCCGGCGGCGCTCGACGTCAAGCTGCTGAGCGAACTGGTGCAGGTGGCCTTCAGCCAGCGCCGCAAGCTGCTGCGCCACACGCTGGGGCAATGGCTCACGGCGCGCGGTTTTACCGGCGCCTTTGACGTGCAGCGCCGTGCCGAGGAAGTGCCGGTGGCCGAGTACGTGGCGCTGGTGCAGGCGCTAGCGGACTGAACGGCCCGGCGTTCCGGCGTAAAAAAAGCCCGTCAAAGACGGGCTTTTTTACGGGCGCCTGCGGCGCCCATGGTGTCGTTTACTTCAAGCAGCTGCGAGCCAGTAACCCGCGTTAAACGGGCTGCTCATGCGCAGCGCCAGAGGTGATACGTCTACCAGTTTGTCGGTAGGCATGACTTCTTCACCTTCTGCAACTGCTTGCTGGGCCTCATTCGCCCGATCCCCTTGGCCGATGTCTGGGGAGCGGGCTACAGAAAAGAATAGAAGCATCTGAACGGTATCTTGCGATCCGCCCAGTAGTCCGATGCATCCCTGAAGATGTCGAGAAGCTGCTCGCGCGCTTCCTTATCGAATTTGGCATTCGCCGGAATCTGCTCGAGCACGACGATAAAGCCGGGCTGCGGGCCTGATTTGTGAACCAGGTCCGTCATGCAGTCGTACAGCGCGTCGAAATTCTTGCCGAAATGCGCAGGGAAGGTGTACTGCGCCGCAATCATGTCCAGCACGTCCTGCTTGCTCTGGGCGTTGCCCAGGTTGGCATACAGGAAATGCTGGTTCAATTGCGTCGCGGCGTCCTGCAGGTCCTGCACGCGGAAGGCACGTATGGATTGAACGATATTGGGCCGCACGCCGCGCAAAGGCGTTTCGCCGTCCTTGCGCGCCGGCGTCTCGTTGTCCCGACGAAGTGGTGTATCCATCTCCGCTACTCTTTCTCTTAAGTCAAAAACTCAAAATAACAACCACAGCTCATTTACTGAACGATTCTGCGAAAACTCGCATAGTGGTCGTCGGTGTAATAACAGGCATCCGGGGCGGCGGGTTTTAACCCACCACAAACAATGCGCCGGGCTCCCCGGCTGCGTACATGAGGTGTTCTGACGGTGTACTCGCGGTAGTAACCACGCTGGTTGGCCGGAAGAAGTCGTTCCCGGTTGCCAAACACCACGCCGTCTTTTTCTTCTCTGAACGGCCCACCCTGGTAAATCAGCGTCATCATGTCGCGCCCTTGCGGGGGCAATTGGGCCGCTGCAATCGTGCCAGCCGGAGCCGGGGAAACCGGACCCTTGGCCTGCACCAAGCTGGGGATTAGCCCGCTCAGGCTGGTTGCCAAGATCAGCAGGCCAACCATCCTGGCCGCCTGCCGACCTCCCCATCCATTGCGCAACATGAAAAAGAAGCCTTTCCTGGAACCTGGAGTCAGCCCGCCGATTTCGGGTTAACCCTTAAATTTCAAGAGAGGTAGTTTGCCGCATGTGGCCAGAAAACGCAAGTGGCTGCTGAAAATTTAGGCAGTAAAGACAGGGATTAATACCCAAATAAGTTAGTGCTGGCTATCTAATGGAGGCTCATCGGGCCGCGTTAGCGTCCGCCACAGTCAGCGCTGTCATGTTGACGATGCGGCGCACGGTGGCCGTGGCGGTCAGGATGTGCATCGGCTTGTTCGCGCCCAGCAGCACGGGGCCGATGGCGATGTTGCCGCCGGCCGCCGTCTTGAGCAGGTTGTACGAAATATTGGCCGCATCAATATTGGGCAGGACCAGCAGGTTGGCCTCGCCCGTCAGCGTGCTGTTGGGCATGATCAGTGCGCGCGCGTCAGCGTCCAGCGCCATGTCACCGTGCATTTCGCCGTCGACTTCCAGCCAGGGGGCTTTTTCGCGCAGCAGTTCCAGCGTGCGGCGCATCTTGAGCGCGCTGGGCAGGTTGGAGGAGCCGAAGTTCGAGTGGGACAGCAGCGCCGCCTTGGGCTTGATGCCGAAGCGCATCATTTCCTCCGCCGCCATGGTGGTGATCTCGGCGAGCTGCTCGGCCGTTGGGTCGCAGTTCACGTGCGTGTCGAGCAGGAAGACCTGGCGATTCGGCAGCAGCAGGCCGTTCATGCAGGCATAGGTGTTGACGCCTTCGCGCTTGCCGATGACCTGGTCCAGGTAGTCCAGGTGGTGGGCGGTGGTGCCCCAGGTGCCGCAGATCAGGCCGTCGACGTCGCCCTTGTGCAGCAGCATGCCGGCAATCAGCGTGAGGCGGCGGCGCATCTCGATCTTGGCGATCTGCACGGTGACGCCGCGGCGCTCCATCATGCGGTGATAGGTCTGCCAGAAGTCGCGGTAGCGGTGGTCCTGCTCGACGTTGACGACGTCGTAGTCCAGTTCTTCCTTCAGGCGCAGGCCGAATTTTTCGATGCGCTGGGCAATGATGGCGGGCCGGCCTATCAGCGTCGGCCGTGCCAGACCCTCGTCCACCACGATCTGGCAGGCGCGCAGCACGCGCTCTTCCTCGCCCTCGGCATAGGCCACGCGCTTGCGGCTTGCGGCCTTGGCGGCCGCGAAGATGGGCTTCATCACCGTGCCAGAGGCGTAGACGAAGCTTTGCAGCTTGTCGCGGTAGGCATTCATGTCCTGGATGGGCCGCAGGGCCACGCCGCTGTCGGCCGCCGCCTGCGCCACCGCGGGCGCGATCTTCATCATGAGGCGCGGGTCGAAAGGCTTGGGGATCAGGTACTCGGGCCCGAACGCGAGTTTCTCGCCCACGTAGGCGGCCGCCACGACTTCACTCTGCTCTGCCTGCGCCAGTTCGGCGATCGCATGCACGGCAGCGATTTCCATCTCGACGGTGATGGTGGAGGCGCCGGCATCCAGCGCACCGCGGAAGATATAGGGAAAGCACAGGACGTTGTTGACCTGGTTGGGGTAGTCGGTGCGGCCGGTCGCCATGATGGCGTCGTCGCGCACGGACTTGACGTCCTCGGGCGTGATCTCGGGATTCGGGTTGGCCAGCGCCAGGATGATGGGCTTGGCCGCCATTTTTGCGACCATGTCCTTCTTGAGCACGCCGCCGGCCGACAGGCCCAGGAAGATGTCCGCGCCCGCGATGACGTCGCTGAGGGTGCGCGCGTCGGTCTTCTGCGCGAACTGGATCTTGTCCTCGTCCATCAGTTCGGTGCGGCCTTCATAGACCACGCCGGCCAGGTCGGTGACGAACACGTTTTCGCGCTGGATGCCCAGCTTGAGCAGCAGGTTCAGGCAGGCCAGCGCCGCGGCGCCCGCGCCCGAGGTCACCAGCTTGACCTGGCCCGGTCCTTTGCCGACCACCTTGAGCGCATTGAGCACCGCCGCGCCGACGGTGATGGCCGTGCCGTGCTGGTCGTCGTGGAACACCGGGATCTTCATGCGCTTGCGCAATTCGCGCTCCACGTAGAAGCAATCGGGTGCCTTGATGTCCTCGAGGTTGATGGCGCCGAAAGTCGGCTCCAGCGAAGCGATGATGTCGACCAGCTTGGCCGGGTCTTTTTCGTCGATCTCGATGTCGAACACATCCACGCCGGCGAACTTCTTGAACAGCACGCCCTTGCCTTCCATGACCGGCTTGGAGGCCAGCGGGCCGATGTCGCCCAGGCCCAGCACGGCGGTGCCGTTGGTGATTACGGCCACGAGGTTGCCGCGGCTGGTGTACTTGAAGGCGTTGTTCGGGTCCTTGACGATTTCCTCGCAGGGCGCCGCGACGCCGGGGGAATAAGCCAGGGCCAGGTCGCGCTGGTTGGTCAGTTGCTTGGTCGCTGCGATGGCCACCTTGCCGGGGGTCGGAAACTCGTGGTACTCAAGCGCCGCGCGGCGCAGTTCGGCACGTTTTTCTTCGCGGTTGGCTTCGTTGTTGTTGGGCATCGCGGCGGGGGTGGTCGGCATCAGCAAGGTCTCCAGCGGAAACGGTCGGGGCGACCGTCAATTTTTTGTAAGGTCTGCGATTGTAGGCCTCTGGAGGGGAAAACCCTAGTAAGTGAATCTACGCAAAAAGGTGCTTCGCCTGTGACTTTTCAGCACGGAAAGACGCTTTCGCGTGAAGCTCGTCCACGATGGCGGCGCGTAGCGGTTTTTTGCGCGCTGTAAGCGCGAAATGCCGCGCAGGGCGCGTCCGCCTTCAGCGCGCCACGCCCAGCAAATGGTCCAGGCGCTCGGGTTGTTCTCGCAGGGCCTGGGCCGTGCCCGCATGCACCACCATGCCGCGGTCCAGCACCACGGCGCTGTCGGAAATCGCCAGGATGGCTTGCGGGTGCTGTTCCACGATGATGGCGCTCAGGCCTTCCTCGCGCGTGATGCGGCGTATGGCGCGCAGCAGCTCTTCCACGATGATGGGCGCCAGGCCTTCCAGCGGCTCGTCGAGCAGCAGCAGTTTTGGATTGATCACCAGCGCCCGGCCCACGGCCAGCATCTGCTGCTCGCCGCCCGACAGCTGCGTGCCCAGGTTGCCCTTGCGTTCGGCCAGGCGCGGGAACATCGCATACACGCCCTCGGGGTTCCACTTGCCCGGGCGCGCCACCGCCGTCAGGTTCTCATGCACCGTCAGCGACTTGAAGATGTTGCGCTCCTGCGGCACCCAGCCTATGCCGGCCGCCGCGCGTTCGTGCGAGGGCAGCCGGTGCAGCGCGACCATGGATGCGCCCGCGCCGAACGAGATGGCGCCGCCATGCTGCCGCGTGGCGCCCGCCAGGGTGTTGATCAGCGTGGTCTTGCCCGTGCCGTTGCGGCCCAGCAGCGCGAGTGTCTGGCCTTCGCCCAGCGTGAACGACACCTCGTGCAGCACCACCGCCTCGCCGTAGCCGGCGCGCAGTTTCTCGACCTTGAGCAGTTCAGCCATGGGCCACCTCCGCCACATGCTCCTCGCCGTGGCCGAGATAGACCGCCTTGACCTGCGGGTCGGCGGCGATCTTTTCCGGCGTGCCTTCAGTCAGCACCGCGCCGTTGACCAGCACCGTCATGGTGGTGGCGAAGCTGAACACCAGATCCATGTCATGTTCAATCAGCAGCACCGACACGTCGGCGGGCAGCGCGGCCACGGTTTGCAGCAGCTCCTCACGTTCACCGGCCGGCACACCGGCAACCGGTTCGTCGAGCAGCAGCACGCGCGGCTCGCAGGCCAGCGCTACGGCGATTTCGAGCAGGCGGCGCTTGCCGTAAGCCAGCACGCGGGTCGGCTGGTCCATCACCTCGGTGAGGTGAAACTGTTCCAGCAACTGTTCGCAGCGTTCGGCCACGGCCCGGTTGCGCCCCAGCGGCTGCCACCATTTCGCGCCTATGCCCGCCTGTTGCGAGACAGCCAGCGCCAGCGTCTGCAGCGGTGTGAGCGAGTCGAACAACTGGTTGATCTGGAAGGTGCGCACCATACCGCGCTTGACGCGCTGGTGCGGTGCCAGGCGCGTGATGTCCTCGCCGTCAAGGACGATGCGGCCCTCGGTCGGCTGCAGCACGCCGGTCAGCAGGTTGACCAGCGTGGTCTTGCCCGCGCCGTTCGGGCCTATCAATGCATGGCGCGCGCCGCGCCGCAAATCCAGGTTGACGTTGCTGGTGGCCGTGATGCCGCCAAAGCGCATCACCAGGCCTTGCGCGGACAGTACCGCGTCGCCCTGCGGGGCCGCGCTCATGGACGGCCTCCGGGCTCGCGCCGCAGCCAGGTCCAGGGCCGCACCAGGCGCTCGCGGCCCACCAGCACCAGCACCACAAGGAACAGGCCTATCCAGAAGGTCCAGTACTGCGGCGTGATGGACGAGATCGCGTCCTGCATCAGCTTGAACACAATGGCCCCGGCCACGCCGCCGTAGAGCCAGCCGACGCCGCCTATCACCAGGATCAGCAGCACGTCGGCGGAGCGGTGAAATTCAAACAGGTCCAGCGACGCAAAACCCGTGGTCTGCGTCATCAGCGCGCCGGCCGCGCCCGCCACGCCGGCCGCCACCGTGTAGACGATCATCAGCCGCGACGCGACCGGGATGCCGATGGCCATGGCGCGCAGGCGGTTGTCGCGTATCGCCTTCAGCGTAGCGCCCAGCGGCGAATGCACCAGGCGGCGCATCAGTAAAAACAACACCAGCAGCACCGCCAGCGAGTAATACGCTGCCGTGCGGCCCGAGAGGTCGAACTCGAAGCGGCCCAGCAGCGGGCCCATGACCACGCCCTGCAGGCCGTCGGCGCCGCCGGTCAGCCAGTCGAGCTTGTTGGCCAGCTCCAGCAGGATCAGCGCCACGCCCAGCGTCACCATGAGCCGCGTCAGGTCGCTGCCGCGCAAGATGGTGAACGAACACACGGCGCCCAGCAGCGTCGCCGTGGCGATGCCCACGGCCAGGCCCACCAGCGGGTCGGGCATGACCAGCTTGGCGAACAGCGCCGCGGCATAACCGCCTATGCCGAAGAAAGCCGCATGGCCCAGCGAGACGATGCCGGTGTAGCCCAGCACCAGGTCCAGCGACACCGCGAACAGCGCGACGATGGCGATCTCGTTGATGAGGGACGCGTGGCTGGGCATCAGCACCGGCGCGATGAAGGCGATGAGCCAGAGCACCGGCTCCCAGGGCTTCATGCGGCTGCTTTTGAGCAGCGATGTCTGGGTGTTCATTTATTTACCCGCCTTGCGCACGAAGAGGCCTTGCGGCCGCCAGATCAGGATCACGATCATCAGGCTGTAGACGATGAAGGCCCCGAGCTTGGGGATGTAGTACTTGCCCGCCACGTCGGCAATGCCCAGCAGCAGCGCCGCCAGCAGCGGCCCGGTGATGGAGGTGGTGCCGCCCACGGCCACCACGATCAGGAAATAAATCATGAACTTGAGCGGAAAGCTCGGGTCCAGGCCCAGCACCTCGGCGCCCAGCGCGCCGCCCAGGCCGGCCAGGCCGGAGCCGATGGCGAAGGTCGAGAGGAACACGATATTCACGTTGATGCCCAGGCCGGCCGCCACGCGCTGGTCGTCCACCGAGGCGCGCAAGCGGCTGCCGAAGCGCGTGCGCGTCAGCACGTACTGCAGGCCCACCGTCAGCGCGGCGCACACCGCGATGATGAACAGCCGGTAGTGGCCCATGCCCAGCATCCAGGCGCCGCTGCCGAGTTCGGTGCGGCCCTTGAGCCATTCGGGCAGGTGCACGATCTGCTGCGTGGATCCGGCGAAGTAGTCCACGCTGGCCACCGCCATGAACACCAGGCCTATCGAAAACAGCACCTGGTCCAGGTGCGGCTTGTTGTACAGCGGCCGGTACAGCGTGCGCTCCAGCACCGCGCCCAGCAGCGCCGAGACTATGAAGGCCAGCGGCAGGCAAACCAGGAAAGGTACGCCGAAATGCTGCATCAGCAGCACCGTGACGTAACCGCCGGCCATGGCGAAGGCGCCGTGCGCGAGGTTGATGAAATTCATCAAGCCCATGGTCACCGCCAGGCCCACCGCCAGGATGAACAGCAGCATGCCGTAGGCGATACCGTCGAAGAGGATAGTGAGCATTTGTCTTTACCAGGAACACCGCGGAACCGGCTTTGCCGGGCCGCTGGTGTTGCCCCCTGCAAGGGGGAGGGCGGCAACGCCGCCTTCGGGGGTGTGCAATTACTTGGCTTTACCAGGATCTTTCACATCCTTGATCACGTCAAATTCCACGTTGTAAAGCTGGCCGTCCTTCTTTTCCACCTTGCGCAGGTACACGTCCTGCACGATGTCGCGCGTCTGCGCGTCGATGAAGATCTTGCCGCGCGGGCTTTCAAAAATCTGGCCCTTCATGGCTTCGAGCAGCGCGTCGCCGCCGCCCTGGCCCTTGCTGGTTTTGAGCGCTTCGTAAATCACCCGCATGCCGTCATAGCCGCCCACGGCCATGAAGTTGGGGCGCAGGCCCTTGTTGGCCTTGGAGAAGGCTTCCACGAATTTCTTGTTCATCGCCGACGGGTGCGCCGCCGAGTAGTGGTGCGAGGTCACCACGCCCAGCGCGCCGTCGCCCATGTCGTTGAGCTGGTCGTCGTCCGTCACGTCGCCGGTGCCGATCAGCCGGATGCCGGCCTTGTCCAGGCCGCGCTCGAGGAACTGCTTCATCACCGCGGCGCCCGCGCCCGAAGGCACGAAGACGAACAGCGCGTCGGGCTTGTTGTCCCGCACCTTTTGCAGGAAGGGCGCGAAGTCCGGGTTGCGCAGCGGCACGCGCAGCGCGTCCGTCACCTGGCCGCCGTTGAAGGTCAGGCGGTCCTTGAAGAATTTTTCGGCGTCGATGCCCGGGCCATAGTCGGACACCAGCGTGACCACCTTCTTGATGCCGTTTTTGGGCGCCCAGTCGGCCAGCGCGACCGAGACCTGCGGCAGCGTGAAGCTGCTGCGCACGATGTAGGGCGAGGCCTGCGTGATGCTGGAGGTCGCCGCTGCCATCACCACCATGGGCGTCTTGGACTGCGTTGCGATGGGCGCGGTGGCCAGGGCCGAGGGCGTGATGCCGAAGCCCGCCAGCACGTTGACCTTGTCGTTGACCACCAGTTCCTGCGCCAGGCGGCGCGTCACGTCGGGCAGCGAGGTGTCGTCCTTGACGATCAGCTGGATCTTCTTGCCCGCCACAGTGTCGCCGTTCTGCGCCATGTAAAGCCGCGCGGCCGCTTCGACCTGCCGGCCTGTGGTGGCCTGCTGGCCCGTCATCGGCAGGATCAGGCCGATCTTGAAGGTGTTGTCCTGGGCCAGCGCGGGCGCCGCGGCAAGTGCCGCAGCCGATAGCGCAGCGGCGGTGAGGAAGGTACGTTTTTTCATGCTTGTCTCCTGGTGGTTCTGTTTATTGCTGTCGTGTCAAAAGTGGCGGCTGACGCTTTCCGGCATGCGGTCGCAAAACGGTGCGAGTCTAGTATGAGTGCGGCATCAGCACAAATGTTCTTTAGGTGAACACACTGGTGCGGGGGCATGGCTTCATTCTGTTGGTTCTTTTTCCCTTGCCTGGCGCCGGTGCGGCGTCGTTGCACGATCATCGCGCAACCGGCCCGGTGATCGCACACAACTTGCCTGTCAAGGGTCGGGCCGGTAGGACGAATCCAGCGTCACCGAGCCCACCACGCGTGAGACACAGGCGCACAGCCGCGTGTTCCCCTGTTTCTCGTGCTCGCTCAAAAAGACGTCGCGGTGGTCGATCTCGCCGTCCAGCGCCAGCACGTCCAGCGTGCACAGGCCGCATTCGCCGCGCTTGCAGTCGGACACCGCCTCCACGCCGGCCTGCTCCAGCGCGTCCAGCAGGCTGCAGCCGGCCGGCACCATGATGTCCAGCGCATGGCGCGGAATGCGCACGCGGAAAGCCTGCGGCGCAAAACGCCCACTGTTGCCGAAGGTCTCATAGCGCAAATCGGCCGCCGGCCGGCCTGCAGCCTCCCAGGCGTGGCGCGCGGCGTCCAGCATGGGCACCGGGCCGCAGACGTACATTTGCGCGCCGGCCGGCAACGCCGCGATCTCGGCGGCGAAGTCGATGCGTGAGCCGGCAAGCGCCTGTAGCCGTTCGCCCAGGAAGTCCCGCAGCGCGTCGGCGTAAGCCAGCTCGGCCTCGCCGCGCACGCCGTACAGCATGCGCAGCGGCCGGCCCGATTGCGCGCAGCGCGCGCCCAGCGCCTGGGCCATGCCCAGCAGCGGCGTGATGCCGATGCCGCCGGCCACCAGCAGGTAGGCCGGCGCGTTGAAGTCCAGCGGGAAATGGTTGTGCGGCCCGCTCAGTTGCAGCCGGTCGCCCGCGGCCAGCTGCCACATCGCGCGTGAACCGCCGCGGCCATCGTCCAGCCGCTTCACGGAGATGCGGTACATCCGCCCGTCGGGTTCGCCGACCAGCGAGTAAGAGCGCAGCTGCGGCTTGCCGTCGACCAGCAGTTGCACCTGCAGGTGGCTGCCAGGTTCGTGGCGCTGCATGCCGGCCGTATCGGCAGGGCGGATGCGGAACTCGCGCACGGTGGGCGTGAGGTCCTCGAAGGAGTCAATGACCGCGTCGGTCCAGCTGGAGGTGGCTTTCATTCATTTTTTCCGGATCAGCCGCACACCCGGCATCTGGTCCAGGTTGTGGCTGGCGACGGCGGCGCGCAGGTTGCGTTGGGCCAGGCGCGAATGCTCGCGCATGATGGCCTCGGCGCGCGAGCCCTCGCGCTGCTCGATGGCGTCCAGCACCTGGCGGTGCTGGTCCTGCGCCACGATCAGCATGTCGCGCGCGCCCGGCGAATTGGCCTGCACCACCACAAAGCCCGAGGCCGAGGCAAAAGGCAGGCTGGACACGCGGTCCAGCTCCTTGGCAATCACCTCGCTGCCCGCCATCTCGCTGAGCAGCGCGTGAAAACGCGCGTTGAGCGTCACGTAACTCGAGAAGGCCTCGTCGTTGAGGGCCGGCTGGCTCAGCACCGCGTCGATGCGGTTCAGGCATTCGCGCGCTTCGCCAAGCACCACCGTGGGCGCGCCGCGCTCGGCCGCCAGCCGCGCCGACAGGCCCTCGACCGTGCCGCGCAGCTCGATCGCCTCGGACACGTCGCGTTCCGAAAACGTGCGCACCGCGAAGCCGCCGTTGGGTAGCGACTCCAGCAGGCCTTCCTGCTCCAGCCGCATCAGCGCCGCGCGTATCGGCGTGCGCGAGACGCCGAGCTTTTCGACAATGGACAGCTCGGCGATGCGCGCACCGCCGGGCAGCTCGCCTGCCAGGATCATCTCGCGCAGCTGCAGTTGTGCCCGGACCTGTGCGCTCTCCAGGCTGGGGGCGGTGGCGGCTGAGGGGTTTGCCGTGGCCAGGGGGATTGCTTTTGTCATGGGGTTCAGGCCGCAAGGCGGATGGGAATGACCGGAGCCGGCGGCGTTTCCTGCGCAATCAGCCGGTCTATCAGGCGCCGCGCCCACATGGAACCGGCATCGATGTTGAGGTTGTAGAACTGGTGGTCCGGGTGCTCGTCGATGGCGACCTGCTGGGCTTCCAGGATGAGTTCGTCCTCGCGGAAGATGCCGGCCACGCCTTCTCGCAGCTGGTGCGTCAGGCGCTGCTCCGTGAGGCAGTAGTTGCGCGCAAAAGCCCAGAAGTAATGGCAGCTGCCGTCGGTCTCGGGCGTCACCGTGTTCAGCACAAAGCCGTTCACGCCTTTGCTGCGGTCGCCCGGCGCGCCGTCTTTGGGCGGCGCGCCGGATCCGGCCTCGGCCACACCCACGTCGATGTTCACCGTGCAGGGCGCCTCGAATTTGATGATCTGCCAGCGGTCCACCTTGCCGCCGTAGCCGCGCGCATGGGCTATCTGCCCGGCCCAGAAGGGCGGCGCGTCTATGTTTTCCATCCAGCGCGTCACCGTGGCCGTGCGGTCGCCGTGCGTGGCCACAAAGGGCGCCTCGGCCACGGCGCGCTGGCCAATGCTGGAGCCGTGCACAAAGGTTTCGTGCGTCAGGTCCATCAGGTTGTCGACCACCAGGCGGTAGTCGCATTTCACGGTGATGAGCTTGCCGTCACCGGCCCAGGCCGGGTCGTCGTTCCAGTGCATGTCGGGCACCAGCGCCGGGTCCGCCTTGGCCGGGTCGCCGGGCCAGATCCAGACGAAACGATGTTTTTCCACCGCCGGAAACGCGCGCACGCAGGCCGAGGGGTTCAGCGTTTCCTGGCTGGGCATGTGGGTGCAGCGGCCCTGGGCGTTGTAGACCAGGCCGTGGTAGCCGCAGGTCAGCTCGTCGCCGCTCAGCGTGCCCATGGACAGCGGCAGCAGCCGGTGCCAGCAGGCGTCCTCCAGCACGGCCACCTGGCCGTCGGTGCGGCGAAACATCACGACTTTCTGCTTGCAAATCGTGCGCGCCAGCAGCTTGCGGCCGACTTCCACGTCATAGGCGGCGGCATACCAGGCGTTGAGTGGAAAAGTCGATTTTGCGGTATTCATGGATACTCAATGTATACATAAATGCCAAAAAAACCAAGAAATTCGAGGAATTTCAGGGTAAATACGGAGTTTATGTATTCATTGCAGGTCTTTCTGCCTGGCATACCATGAGGTCCTGTACTTGAAAACCGATGGAGACTTTCCCATGACCGCCAAACTACCCGCCCGTTACGACCACGTCGGCAGCTTTCTGCGCCCGCAGTACCTGCTGGAAGCCCGCGAGCAAAAAGCCAAGGGCCAGATCACGCCCGAACAGCTGCGCAAGGTCGAAGACCAGGCCATCACCGAAATCGTGAAATTCCAGGAAGACGTGGGCCTCAAAAGCATCACCGACGGCGAATTCCGCCGCACCTATTTCCACATCGATTTCCTCGAGCAGATAGGCGGCGTGAAGACTGACATCCCGGTCACCATCCAGCGCCCCGACGGCACGATGGAACTGGCGCCGCCCGTGATGCGCGTCATCGACAAGGTGCGCCACGTCAAGGACATCCAGCTCGCCGACTTCCAGTACCTCAAAAGCCAGGTCAGCGCCGGCAACACGCCCAAGGTCACCATCCCCTCGCCCACCATGCTGCACTTTCGCGGCGGCCGCGCCGGCATCAGCAGGGAAGCCTATCCCGAACTCGACCCGGCCTTCTACGACGACGTGGCCAAGGCCTACGGCGACGAGCTGCGCAGCCTGGCCGCGGCCGGCTGCACGTATGTGCAGATGGACGATACCAACCTGGCTTACCTGTGCGACGAAAAAATGCGGGAAGCGGCACGCCAGCGCGGCGACGACCCCAACGAACTGCCGCACCGCTACGCCAAATTCATCAACAAGGTGGTCGCGCAAAAACCCGCCGGCATGACACTGGCCATGCACCTGTGCCGAGGCAACTTCAAGAGCACGCACGCCGCGGCCGGCAACTACGAGCCGGTGGCCGAGGCGCTGCTCAAGGAGATGGACCTGGACGCCTATTTCCTTGAGTACGACGACAGCCGCAGCGGCGACTTCCGCCCGCTGCGCTACCTGCCCAAGGGCAAGACGGTGGTGCTGGGCCTGGTCACCACCAAGTTCGGTGAAATGGAAAGCAAGGACGACCTCAAACGCCGCATTGAAGACGCGGCCAAATATGCGCCGCTCGAGCAGCTCGCGCTGTCACCGCAGTGCGGCTTCAGCAGCACGGTGCACGGCAACAACATCGCCGTTGAAGCGCAGCGCAACAAGCTGCGCCTGGTGGTTGAGACGGCACGCGAAGTCTGGGGCACGGCCTGAGCCGTACCCCATGTCCCTGCTCGCAGCGCTAGGCGCGAGCTGAAGACGGGCCCGCCCGCGCTTTCGCAGGCGCGGCCGCGCGCCGGCCGCCCCAGCGCTGCCAGGCTTTTTCGTGGAAGAAAAAGGCGAAGGCCTGCACCGTCGGCTCCAGCAGGCTCAACGTGATCGCCAGCAGGAAATTGCCGGTCACCGCATAGGCCACCAGGGCCGCCACCGTCACGTGCACGATGTAATAACTGGCCGTCTTTTTCAGGGTCGGCAGGTTGGTGCGGATGAGTTCGGTCATGGCTTTCCCCTTCAAATAGTCAAAAACAATTGACTCGTGTTTAATGATAGTTGTTGCCATCGCTTCCGGCCAATTCATTTGCGCTAAGTAATCCATAGGTTTTCTCGCACGGCACCGCAGCTGTAAAAAATACACATGTTCGTTTACTTACAAATTGCAACGTCTCGGAACTCTTTGGACTGGGTCGGCGCGTAACAGGCAAATAATTGTGAAAAAACAAACACATACGAGGTAAACCTGCGGTTTCCGTGAGGAAACCGTTGGACAGGGCAGGCCCAAAGGGCTACAACCAGAGGCAGCGTATGGCAACACTTTGTTGCACTCCGGCCTGAAAGGTCTGCCCCTTGTCCCGTCCCCCTGTTTTAGCGCTCCGGGTTATTGCCTGGGGGGTCTTGCTTGTTTGCGCCGCCAAAGCCGCACCCGCGCTGGCCCAGGCGCGCGCCGACGTGCGGCCCGACGCCGGCACCTTGCTGGAATCGCCAAGCCCCCTGCCCCTGCTGCCGCCCCGTGGCGGCGCGCCGCTGGAACTGCGGCAGCCTCCGCCCGCCGTGCCTGCCACCGGCACGGCCCGCATCAGGCCGGCCGCTTTTACTTTTACCGGCAACACGGTGTTTTCCGCCGAGTTGCTGTCCGCGCTGCTGTCGGCTCGCGTGGACCAGCCCACCAACCTCGCCGGCCTGACCGAGGCGGCCAACACCGTCAGCGCCTATTACCGGCGCAAAGGCTACGTGCTCACGCAGGCCTACCTGCCCCAGCAGGCCTTCCCCAGCGACGGCGGCACCGTCACCATCGCCATCCTCGAAGCGCGCGTGGGCCGCGTCACCGTGCGCGTGGAGGGCGCGGGCATCGCGCAGGCCTTCGCCGAAAGCCTGGTGGCCAGCCAGTTGAAGCCCGGCGACGCCGTCACCGAATACGCGCTCGACAAACCCGTGCTGCTGCTGCGCGACCTGGCGGGCTACGACGCCGCAGCCACCGTCGGGCCCGGCGCGAACCCCGGCCAGGCCGACGTGCTGGTCACCATCCAGGCCAAGGGCCCGCGCGTAGACGGTTCGGTCAGCGTCGACAACCACGGCGCGCGTGCCGCCGGCGCCGCGCGCGCAACGCTCAGCGCCAATGTCAACAACCTGCTGGGTCGCGGCGACGTGCTGGCCCTGAGCGCCCAGCAAAACGACCAGGCCGGCTCGGCCCTGTACCGCCTCGGCTACACGCTGCCCGTGGGCGCTTACGGCAGCCGCCTGGGCCTGAGCCTGGCGCGCCTGGATTACGCCCTGGGCAAGCAGTTCGAAGCGCTGGGCGCCAGCGGCCGCGCGGACATCGCCGGCCTCAGCCTGTCGCACCCGCTGCTGCGCGGACGCAGCACCAACCTGTACGGCTTCATCAGCGCCGAGGAAAAAAAGCTCAGGGATGAAACCCGCACGCCGGCGCTCTCGAGTGAGCGCGACATCAGCGCGCTCAGGGTGGGGCTGGCGGGCAACTTCACCGACGGCCTGGCCGGCGGCAGCGGCCTGAACAGCTACGCCGCCAACCTCACCTTCGGCCGCCTCACGCTCAATGCGGCCGACCAGGCGCTCGATGAGGGCCTTGGCGGGCTGAACACCGCGGGCGGCTTCAGCAAGCTCAACCTGGAATTCCAGCACTCCCACTACTTCGACGCGCCCTACAGTTTTTACGTCGCGGCGCAAGCCCAGTTCGCCTCAAAAAACCTCAGCTCCGCCGAAAAAATGGTGCTGGGCGGCCCCACCGGCGTGCGCGGCTACCCGGTGGGCGAAGGCGTGGGCGACGCGGGCTACCTGTTGAACCTGGAATCGCGCTACCAGTTCCCGCAAGCACCCTGGGGCGAGCCCCTGACCTTGCTGGCCTTCTACGACTTCGGCCATGTGCGCTTCAACCAGAACGGCGCCACCGTGCCCGGAAATTCCAACACGCTGAGCCTGGGCTCCTTCGGCGTGGGCGCCACGCTGGGCCGGCCCGGCAGGTTCCTCGTCAAGACCTACCTCGCCTGGCGCACCACGCCGGCGCTGCCTTCCACCGGCGACCCGGACCGCTCCCCGCGCGCCTGGCTTTCCGCCCAGACCTGGTTTTAGACCTCTTACTTTCGAAGGCCCACCATGACCACCCACCCTGCCGCATCCGCCCACGCCTACCGTCCCTGGTCCGTGCGCACCGTGGTGGTCCGCCTGTCGCGCAAGCTCTCGGCCACCTACCGCATCCGCAGCGGCCGCCGTTTGTCGCATCTGCTGGCAGTGCTGCTGGCAGCCGTCTCGCCCTGGGCCGCCGCCCTGCCCGAAGGGGGCCAGGTGGTGGCCGGCCAGGCCAGCGTCAGCACGCCCTCGGCCAATGCCATGGTCGTCAACCAGGCCAGCGACAAGGCCGTGCTCAATTGGCAAAGCTTCAACATCGGCAGCGGCCAGTCCATGCAGTTCGTGCAGCCGGGCGCCGCGTCCGTCGCGCTGAACCGCGTCACCGGCAACGGCGCCTCGTCCATCTTCGGCTCGCTCAGCGCCAACGGCCAGGTGTTTTTGATCAACCCCTCGGGCGTGATGTTCGCGCCCGGCGCGCAGGTCAACGTGGGCGGCCTGGTCGCCTCCAGCCTGGACATCAGCAACGGCGACTTCATGGCAGGGCGCTACAGCTTCAGCGGCGCCGGCACGGGCGCCGTCAGCAACCACGGCAGCATCAACGCCGCGCCGGGCGGCTACGTGCTGCTGGCCGCACCGCAGGTCACCAACACCGGCGCCATCACGGCGGATGCCGGCTCGGTCGGCCTGCTGGCGGGCTCGCGCGTCTCGGTCGACACCTCGGGCGTGGGCCTGGTGCGCTTCTCGGTGGACGCCGCCGCAGCGCAGGCCGCGATCAACAACAGCGGCAGCATCACCGCCAATGGCGGCCAGGTCGCCGTGCTGGCCAGCGCCATGGGCGACGCGATGGCCACCGTCATCAACCAGTCCGGCGTGATACGCGCCGACTCGGCGGTCGAGCGCAACGGCACCATCGTGCTGAGCGGCGGCGCCACAGGCATCGTGAACGTCAGCGGCGAGTTGAGCGCGGCCGGCGCCGCGCCGGGGCAGACGGGCGGCACGGTCAAGGTGCTGGGCGACAAGGTTGCGTTGACCGGCGCGGCCTCCATCAACGTGTCGGGGCAAGCTGGTGGCGGCACCGCGCTGGTCGGCGGCGACTACCAGGGCCTCAACGCGGCCGTGCAGAATGCCAACCGCACCTACATAGGCGCCGATGCCAGCATCAAGGCCGATGCCCTCAGCAGCGGCAACGGCGGCAAGGTCATCGTCTGGGCCGATGACGTCACCCAGTTCCACGGAAGCATCACCGCAAAGGGCGGAGCGCAGGGCGGCGACGGCGGCTTTGTCGAAACCAGCGGCAAGTCGGTCCTGCAGGCGCTGGGCAGTGTCGATGCCTCCGCACCCAACGGTGCGGCGGGGCAGTGGCTGCTCGACCCGAACAACATCACGATTCAAACGGCAGGACCCGACACCAATGTCTCGGCAACGCCCAACTTCAGCAGCACGAACGACAGCGCCATCGTGACCGTGGCGAGCATCCAGACGGCCCTGAATGGCGGGACATCCGTCAACGTCACGGCAGCAAGCGCCGGCACCAACGCCCAGGCCGGCGACATCACCGTCAACAATGCCATCGCCAAGACGGCCGGCGGCGCGGCGACCTTGACCCTGAACGCCTCCAACAACATCACTTTCGGCGCGGGTGCGAATGTCACCTCCACCGTGGGTGCGCTGGGCCTCACGCTCAATGCGCCCGGCGCGATCAATTCGCTGGGAAATGTCAGCCTCAACGGCGGCACGCTGAACCTGAACGCCACTGGCAACGTCACGCAGGCGGGGCTTATCCAGGGCACAACCGCAGTCGTGAAAAACGGTGCGGGTACCCTGACCCTGTCGAACGCCAACACCTACAGCGGCGGCACCACCATCAAGGCCGGCACGGCGTCGGGCACCGTGGCGGCGGCCTTCGGCACCGGCGCCATCACGCTGGGCGACAGCAGCGGCAGCGCCAGCGCGACGCTCAACGGCGGCGGTGCCGTGACGCATGCCAACGCGATCAACGTGGCGGCCGGCAACACCGGCGTGGCCAGCATTACCTCCAGCGCCAACAGCACCTTCAGCGGCGCCGTCACACTCAACAACCATGACTTGACGCTCGCACCGGCGGCCAGCACGCTCACCCTGAGCGGTGCGGTCGCAGGCACCGGCAACCTGGCGCTCAACACCACAGGGGCCGGAACCCTCACGCTGTCGGGCGGGGCATTGAACAACACCGGCACTGTGACCAACAGCGGAACGGGCACGGGCACAACGGTGATCAGCAAGGTGATAGGCACCAACGTCACCGGCGTCGTGCAGAACAGCGCCACTTCGCAACTGACACTGTCGGGCGCGAACACCTACAGCAGCGGCACCACCATCAAGGCAGGCACGGCATCGGGCACCGTGGCGGCCGCCTTCGGCACCGGCGCGATCACGCTGGGCGACAGCAGCGGCAGCGCCAACGCGACGCTCAATGGCGGCTTTGCTGGCACCCACGCCAACGCGATCAACGTGGCGGCCGGCAACACCGGCGTGGCCGGCATTACCTCCAGCGCCAACAGCATCTTCAGCGGCGCGGTCACACTCAACAACCATGACCTGAAGCTGACCCGCGCCGGCACCAACCTCACCCTGAGCGGCGGCGTCACCGGCACAGGCAACCTGTCACTCAACAACAACAGCAATGTGGCCAGCGGCCTGACCTTGTCGGGCGGCGCCGTCAACAACGCCGGCACGATCACCAACAGCGGCACCGGCACCGGCGCCGGCACGACCCTGATCAGCGCGGCGGTGGGTTCCAACGTCACGGCCATCACCGAAAACAGCGCCACGGCACTGAACATCACCGGCGCACTCACCGTCAACAGCGCGGGCACCACGCTGACCAACAGCAATGCCAGCGGCGCCGTGCTCACGGTCTCTGGTGGCGTGAACGGCACCGGCAACCTGGTCCTCAACAACAACGGTGCGGTCGTTAACGGCGTCACGCTGGCAACGGGCGTGGTGAACAACACCGGCACCATCACCAACAGCGGAACCGGCACGGGCGTCGCCCTCATCAGCGCGGCGGTAGGGTCCAACGTCACGGCCATCACGGAAAACAGCGCCAGCTCGGCTTTGACCGTCAGCGGGGCCCTGACCGTCAACAGCGCGGGCACCACGCTGACCAACAACAACGCCGGCGGCGCCGCGCTGCTCACGGTCACGGGCGCGGTGAACGGCACCGGCAACCTGGTGCTCAACAACAACAGCGCGATCGCCAACGGCGTCACGCTGTCCGGCGCGGGAACATTGAACAACACCGGCACCGTGACCAATAGCGGCACGGGCACGGGCGCAACGTCGATCGGCAAAGTCATAGCCACCGGCGTGACCGGTGTGGTGCAAAACAGCGCGACTTCGCAGCTGACGCTGTCGGGGGCGAACACCTACACCAGCGGCACGACGGTCAAGGCGGGCACCCTGTCGGGCACGACCAGCGCCGCGGCATTCGGCACGGGCGCGATCACACTGGGCGACAGCAGCGGCAGCGCCAACGCGACGCTCAACGGCGGCTTTGCCGGCACGCATGCCAACGCGATCAACGTGGCCGCCGGCAACACCGGCACGGCCAGCATCACCTCCAGCGCCAACAGCATCTTCAGCGGCGCGGTCACGCTCAACAACCACGACCTGTTGCTCGCGCCGGCGGCCAGCACCCTCACCCTGGGCGGCGGCGTCACGGGAACGGGCAATCTGGCGCTGAATACGACCGGCGCCGGGACGATCATGCTTTCGGGCGCCAGTGCGGTGAACAACACCGGCACGATCACCAACAGCGGCACCGGCGGCGGTGCGGCCACCATCAGCGCGGCAGTAGGCTCCAACGTCACGGCCATCACCGAAAACAGCGCCACCTCGGCCCTGACCGTGAGCGGCGCGCTCACCGTCAACAGCGGCGGCACGACCTTGACCAAGAGCAATACCGCGGGCGCGCTGCTCACGGTTTCCGGCGGTGTGAACGGCACTGGCAACCTGGTTCTCAACAACAACAGCGCGATTGCCAACGGGGTGACGCTGGCGACGGGGGCGGTGAACAACACCGGCACCATCACCAACAGCGGAATCGGCACGGGCGTCGCCCTCATCAGCGCGGCGGTAGGCTCCAACGTGACGGCCATCACCGAAAACAGCGCCACGTCGGCCCTGACCGTCAGCGGCGCGCTGACCGTCAACAGCGCGGGCACCACACTGACCAACAACAACGCCGGCGGCGCCGCGCTGCTCACGGTCACGGGCGCGGTGGGCGGCACCGGCAACCTGCTGCTCAACAACAACAGCGCGATTGCCAACGGCGTCACGCTGTCCGGCGCCGCGGTATTGAACAACACCGGCACGGTCAGCAACACCGGAACCGGCACCGGCGCGACCGCCATCAGCAAGGTCATCAGTACCGGCGTGACCGGCGTGGTGCAGAACAGCGCGACTTCGCAGTTGACCTTGTCGGGTGTGAACACTTACAGCACAGGCACCACGATCAAGGCGGGGACGGTGTCGGGCACAGGCAATGCGAGCGCCTTCGGCACCGGCGCGGTCACGGTAGGCGACGGCAGCGGAAGCGCCAACGCCACACTCAACGTCGGCTTTGCCGGGACGTACGGCAACGCGATCAACGTGGCGGCGGGCAATACCGGCGTGGCCGGCATCACCTCCGGCGTGAACAGCACCTTTACTGGCGCGGTCACGCTCAACAACCATGACCTGACGGTCGCCGCGTCGGCCAACACCCTTACCCTGAGCGGCGGGGTCACCGGCACGGGCAACCTGTCCCTCAACAACAACGGCGCAACGGCCGGCGGCGTGACCCTTTCAGGCACCCCCACCACCGTGAACAACATCGGCACGATCACCAACGGCGGCACCGGCACCGGCGCGGTGGTGATCAGCAAGGCCATCGGCGCCAACGTCACGGGCGTGGTGCAGAACAGCGCCACCTCGCAGCTGACCCTGTCGGGGGCGAACACCTACACCGGCGGTACAAACATCAAGGCCGGCACGGTATCGGGCACCACGGCGACCGCCTTCGGCACAGGCGCCATCACGCTGGGCGACAGCAGCGGCAGCGCCAACACGACGCTCAACGGCGGCTTTGCCGGCACGCACGCCAACGCCATCAACGTGGCCGCCGGCAACACCGGCACGGCCAGCATCACCTCCAGCGCCAACAGCATCTTCAGCGGCGCCGTCACCCTCAACAGCCACGACTTGCGGATCGCGCCGGCGGCCAGCACCCTCACCCTGAGCGGCGGCGTCGCGGGCACGGGCAATCTGGCACTGAACAACACCGGGGCCGGGACGATCACCCTGTCGGGCGCAGGCGCGGTGAACAACATAGGCACCATCAGCAACACCGGCACCGGCACCGGCGCAACGACCATCAGCGCGGCAGTGGGCTCCAACGTCACGGCCATCACTGAAAACAGCGCGACCTCGGCCCTGACCGTCAGCGGCGCGCTGACCGTCAACGGCGCGGGCACAACCCTGACCAACAGCAATGCCAGCGGCACCTCGCTGCTCACGGTCACAGGCGCGGTGAGCGGCACCGGCGACCTGGTGCTCAACAACAACAGCACGATCGCCAACGGCATCACGCTGTCGGGCGCCGCGACATTGAACAACACCGGCACGGTCAGCAACACCGGCACCGGCACCGGCGTGACCGCCATCGGCAAGATCATCGGAACCAACGTGGCCGGCGTGGTGCAGAACAGCGCCACCTCGCAACTGACGCTGTCGGGGGCGAACACCTACACCAGCGGCACGACGGTCAAGGCGGGCACCCTGTCGGGCACAACAAGCGCCGCGGCATTCGGCACGGGCGCGATCACACTGGGCGACAGCAGCGGCAGCGCCAACGCGACGCTCAATGGCGGCTTTGCCGGCACGCATGCCAACGCCATCAACGTGGCGGCGGGCAACACCGGCGTGGCCAGCATCACCTCCAGCGCCAACAGCACCTTCAGCGGCGCGGTCACGCTCAACAACCATGACCTGAGGCTCGCCCCGGCGGCCAGCAGCCTCACCCTGAGCGGTGCAGTCACAGGCACCGGCAACCTGGCGCTCAACACCACGGGGGCCGGAGTCCTCACGCTGTCGGGCGGGGCATTGAACAACACCGGCACCGTGACCAACAGCGGCACCGGCACGGGCGCAGCGGTGATCAGCAAGGTGATAGGCACCAACGTCACGGGGGTTGTGGAAAACAGCGCCACCTCGCAGCTGACCCTGTCGGGGGCGAACACCTACACCAGCGGCACGACTATCAAGGCCGGCACGGTATCGGGTACCGTGGCGGCCGCCTTCGGCACCGGCGCGATCACGCTGGGCGACAGCAGCGGCAGCGCCAACGCCACGCTCAGCGGCGGTGCCGTGCACGCCAACGCGATCAATGTGGCGGCCGGCAACACGGGCGTGGCGAGTATCACTTCGAGTGCCGCAAGCACTTTCAGCGGTGCCGTCACAATGAACAACCATGACTTGCGGGTCGCCCCGGCGGCCAGCAACCTCATCCTGAGCGGTGCCGTCACAGGCACCGGCAACCTGGCGCTCAACACCACGGGAGCTGGAACCCTCACCTTGTCGGGCGCCGGGGCGGTGAACAACACCGGCACCGTGACCAACAGCGGCACGGGCACAGGCGCAGCGGTCATCAGCAAGGTGATAGGCGCCAACGTGACCGGCGTGGCGCAGAACAGCGCCACTTCGCAGCTGACGCTGTCAGGCGTGAACACCTACGCGGGAGCTACAACCGTCAACGCCGGCACGCTGAAGCTGGGCGCCGCCAACGCGATAGGCGCCGCGTCGGCCGTCAACGTCCTGGCCGGCGCCACACTGGACCTCAACAGCTTCAGCGACACCGTCGCCTCGGTGACGAGCGCGGGTGTGGTCGCCTTTGGCACAGGCAACACGCTGACCACCAGCGGCGCACAGGCTTACACGGGCCAGGTGACCGGAAACAACGTCACGCTGGCCAGCAGCGGCGGCGGCGCGATCACGGCCAGCAACGCGTCGAACAACCTTGCCGGCAACCTTTCCATCTCGACGTCCGGGGCGGCCAGCGTCGTCAACGCCGGCGCCCTGGCGCTTGGAACCGTGTCGGCTGGCAGCCTCACCGCCCGGGCACTGGGAGGCAACCTCACGCTCAACGGCACCGTCACCGCAAGCGGCAGCGGCGACGCCATCGTGCTGACGACCAGCGGCAACTTCACCAACAACGCGGGCGCCGGGGCACTGTCAACGCCGTCCGGGCGCTGGCTGGTCTATTCGACAAGTCCCGCCTCCGATGTAAAAGGCGGGCTGGTTGCCGCGTTCAAGCAGTACAACGCAACGTATGGCAGCGCCCTGCTGGGCACCGGCAACGGTTTTGTCCATTCCGTGGCGCCGACCATTTCCGCCGGGCTCACCGGCACGGTGACCAAGGTATATGACGGGACCACAAGCGCCACGCTGGCGGCAGGCAACTACACCAGTTCCGGAGCCATAGACGGCGACGTGATCTCCCTTAACAACCCGGCTGCCGGCAGCTACGACAACAAGAACGCCGGCACGGGCAAGACGGTCAGCGTATCCGGCGTGACCGCCACCGCCTCCAATGGCGCCACCACGGTGTACGGCTACCAGGTGTCGGGCGGCGGTACCGTCAGCGGCAACGTCGGCACCGTCACGGCACGCAGCCTGACGGTCAGCGCCACCGGCACCAACAAGGTCTACGACGGCAACACCACCGCCGGCGTGACCCTGGCCGACAACCGCGTCGCGGGCGACGTGCTGACGGCCGCCAACACGGCCGCGAACTTCGCCGACAAGAACGTGGGCACAGGCAAGACGGTGAACGTCAGTGGCATTGCTCTCGCGGGAACCGACGCCGGCAACTACACAGCCAACACCACGGCGGCTACCACGGCAGACATCAGCCAGCGCGCCCTCACGGTCAGCGCCACGGGTGCCAACAAGGTGTACGACGGCAACACCATCGCCGGCGTGACGCTCACCGACAACCGGGTCGCCGGCGACGTGCTGACCGCCAGCAACACGGCCGCCAGCTTCGGTGACAAGAACGCGGGCAGCGGCAAGGCGGTGAGCGTCAGCGGCATCGGCGTCACCGGCACCGATGCGGCCAACTACACCTTCAACACGGCAGCGGCCACCACGGCCGACATCACGCAGCGCGCCCTCACCGTCGGCGCCACGGCCCAGAACAAGGTGTACGACGGCGGCACCGCCGCCAGCGTCACGCTCAGCGACAACCGCGTCGCCGGCGACGTGCTGACGGCCGGCAACACGGCCGCGAACTTCAGCGACAAGAATGCCGGCACCGGCAAGACGGTCAATGTCGGCGGCATCGGCATCACCGGCGCCGACGCCGGCAACTACAGCGTCAACAGCGCCGCCACCACCACGGCCAACATCACGCCGGCCACCATCGCCAATGTCAGCGGCATCACCGCCGCCGACAAGATGCAGGACGGCACCACGGCCGCCACGCTGGCCTCGGGCGGCGCGGCGTTTGCGGGCCGCATAGGCGCGGACGTGCTCACGGTAGGTGCCGCGACCGGCAACTTCGACACGCCCGCCGTCGGCAATGCCAAGTCCGTCGGCATCACCGGCATCAGGCTGTCCGGCGCGGACGCCGGCAACTATGTGCTGCTGAACACCACGGCCGCCACCAGGGCCAGCATCACGGCGGCGCCGGCCAATATGGCCGAACGCAGCGGCGACGGCCGCATCGCTGCCGGCACCGCGCTGCCCGTGCTGGATCCCGAGGAAGTGCGCGAGCGTGCCTTCCGCGCGGCCGGCATACAGCGCGCCCAAGCGCAGCCCGGCACGGCGGAAACACCTCCCTTCAGCCTGACGGGCTTTCCGGGTGCGTTCGTAGCGCCAGGTGCGGCAGATGCGCCAGACGGGCCGGATGCGCCCGGCGCCGCTGCGCCGGCACAGGGCAATTGCACCGGCGCGGGCGGCGGCACGAATTGCTCGGCGGACGTGCTGCAGGCAAGCCAGGGCCGGTAAACCCCGGACAGGCGCACCGCGGGGCGGTGCGCCATTTTCGGCGGGTATCATGTGGCCGACAACTCACTTCAAAGGGAGCGCGCCATGGCATTAATGGACTTCATCAAGAAACAGTTCATCGACATCATCCAGTGGACCGAGGACGGCGACGGCACGCTGGCCTGGCGCTTCCCGATGGCCGACATGGAGATCCAGTACGGTGCCTCGCTCACCGTGCGCGAGTCGCAGATGGCGGTTTTTGTCAATGAGGGCAAGGTCGCCGACGTGTTCGGCCCCGGCATGCACAAGCTGACCACGCAGACTATCCCGGTCCTGACCTACCTCAAGAACTGGGACAAGCTGTTCGAATCGCCCTTCAAGAGCGACGTCTACTTTTTCAGCACGCGCCAGCAGATCGACCAGAAGTGGGGCACGCCGCAGCCCATCACCATCCGCGACAAGGACTTCGGCGCCGTGCGCCTGCGCGCCTTCGGCAACTACAACTTCCGCGTCGCCGACCCCAAGCTCTTCCACACCGAAATTTCCGGCACGCGCGAGCGCTACACCACGGACGAACTCGACGGCCAGCTGCGCGGCCTGGTGCTGCAGAACATCTCCAATGCCATCGCCTCCAGCGACATCGCCTTCCTGGACCTGGCCGCCAACCAGCTGGCCTTCGCGCAGGCGCTGGTGACGCAGCTCACGCCGGAATTCGCGAAGATAGGCCTGAAGCTCGAAGGCATGACGGTGCAGAACGTCTCGCTGCCCGAAGAACTGCAGAAAATCCTCGACCAGAAAATCGGCATGGGCATGGTCGGCAACGACATGGGCAAGTTCATGCAGTACCAGACGGCGCAGGCGATTCCCAAATTCGCCGAAGGCGCGGGCGGCGGCGGCATTGCCGGCGACGCCATGGGCCTGGGTGCCGGCGTGGCGCTGGGCCAGGTGCTGGCGCAAAACCTGCAGCAGGGCCTGCAGGGCAACCCGGCCCAGGCGGCCGCCGCTGCTGCTGCCGCCGTGAAGCCGGACGAGGTCATGGCCACGCTCGAAAAACTCGGCGAACTCAAGGCCAAGGGCATCCTCACGCAGGAAGAGTTCGACGCCAAGAAGGCCGAGCTGCTCAAGAAGCTGGTCTGATGCCGGTTCCTCCGCGCATCGTTCACTGACCGGCCCATCTTGGCATCCGAACCCCCGCAACGCGTCTACCGCGCGCCGTGTCCCGGCTGCGGCGCGCCCGTTGAATTCCGCAGCGCGCAGTCCACGCACGCGGTTTGCGCCTACTGCCGGAGCACCGTCGTGCGCGACGGCGACACCTTGTCCCGCATCGGCAAGATGGCCGAGCTGTTCAACGACTTCAGCCCGCTGCAGCTGCAGTCCTCGGGCGTCTGGCAGGGCCGCAACTTCACGCTGGTCGGCCGGCTGCAATACAAATATGCGGAAGGCACCTGGACCGAGTGGTACGCGGTGCTGGACGACGGCAAACCGGCCTTCCTGGGCGAAGACAACGGCGCCTATGTGTTCAGCCTGCCCACCAGCCTGCAGCGCGACGTGCCACCGGCTGAAAGCTTTCGCGTCGGCGCCACCACGGCCATCAACGCCAAGCCCTTCAGCGTGGCTTCGAACGAGCGCGTGTCGCTGCTGTCGGCCCAGGGTGAACTGCCGCGCCTGCCGGCGCTGGGCGCGCCCTTCGCGATGGTGGAGCTGCGCAGCGCCGACGGCCAGGTGCTCAGCATCGACTACGGCGCGGCGGCCGGCGGCGGCGCGCCCGCGCTGTCGCTGGGCCGGTCCGTGCTGCTGGAAGACCTCAAGCTCAGCGGCCTGAAGGACGAATCCGCCAAGGATGAAAGCGGCAGGCAGTTCAGCTGCCCCAACTGCGGCGCGCCTGTCGAGGTCACGCTGGCCGGCAGCAAAAGCATCACCTGCCGTTCCTGCAACAGCATCATCGACCTCACCCAGGGCACGGGCGCGGCGCTCAAGCATGCGATCCAGGACGAACCCGTCAGCCCGCTGATCGCGCTGGGCACGACGGGCCAGCTCTCCGGCGCGCAGTGGCAGGTCGTGGGTTTCCAGCACCGCATGGGCTACGAGGCCGACGACCCGGACGAGCACTTCGGCTGGGACGAATACCTGCTCTACAACCAGAAGCGCGGCTTCACCTTTCTGGTCGATGCCGAAGACGGCTGGAGCCTGGTCAAGCCGGTCACGGGCGCGCCCATCTTCAAGCCCGGCCAGAACAGCGCCGTTTACCTCAAGACGAACTACCCGCTGCAAAGCAGCTACCGGGCCGAAACTACCTATGTCGCCGGCGAGTTCTACTGGCAGGTCCAGCGCGGGCAAAAGACCTTCAACCGCGACTTCACCAGCGGCAGCGCCCTGCTGTCGCAGGAAGAAACGCCGAACGAGATCACCTGGTCCAGCGGCAGCAAGCTGGACGGCAACCTGGTTGCCAAGGCCTTCAAGCTCGAGGGCAAGAAGGATTTGTTCACGCGGGAAGATGCCAAGCCGCTGAGCAGCTCGGCCGGCATGGGTTGCGGCACCATCATCGTGGTGGTGCTGCTGGTCCTGCTGGTTCTTTTCATGATCGGCCGCTGTTCAAGTTGCGACCCCAAGATCGAAAATTGTTCCTCGTCCAGCAGCTCGCGCAGTTCGGGCGGCTCCTTCGGCGGTTTTTCCGGCGGCGGCGGCCACAAGTGACGCCCGCTTCTTTTTGATTTTTCTTCTTTTTCGGTTCAACCTGGCAGACTTTTTCTGGAGACCATCATCATGGGACTTGAATGGCTTAAACCCGCCGCATTCCTCGGCTCAATACTGTTCGCGCTGATCGGCGTGATCATCTTCTGGCTGAGCTTTGTCATCATCGACAAGATGACGCCTTACGACCTCTGGCAGGAGATTGTGGAGAAGCAGAATATGGCGCTGGCGGTTGTCGTCGCCGCGATGGCGTTAGGCATCTGCGTGATAGTAGCCGCCGCCATCCACGGGTAGTTCCTTTCGGGGCTACTGCGCGGACCGGGGGCGGCGTTGGTCCGGTGCTCCGAATCCTCACGTACCTGAAGTACGTTCCGGTTCGTCCGCTCCGTCCGCCTTGCCCGCGGCCCGCTCGCTACGCCCTGGGCGCCGTCGTTTGACTGGCTCGCTTCGCATCGCGTTTCACTTTCACCTTCGGTTTCGTTTTGAACACTGAGTCATCTACTCCCCCCGCCCCGCGCCCTCTTGAGGTCGCGCTGCTGGCCAGCGTCTTTGTCGTGGCGGCCTGCGGGCTGGTGTATGAGCTCGCGGCGGGGGCGCTGGCGTCTTACCTGCTCGGTGATTCGGTGTTGCAGTTTTCGACCATCATCGGCAGCTACCTGTTTGCCATGGGCATTGGTTCGTGGTTGTCGCGGTTTTTCGAGCGGCAGCTGCCGGCGCATTTTCTGCGTATCGAGTTGATGGTGGCGCTGGTGGGCGGCGCATTGCCGGCCACGCTGTTTCTGGCGAACGCCTATGTCCCCGGCGCTTTCCGGTTCATGCTGTATGCCATGGTGCTGCTGGTGGGCACGCTGGTGGGGCTGGAGATTCCGCTGGTCATGCGCATTTTGCGACGCAACGTGGCGCTCAAGGAACTGGTCTCCCAGGTGCTGACCTTCGACTACCTGGGCGCGCTGGCGGTGTCGCTGGCATTTCCGCTGGTGCTGGTGCCGCAGCTGGGCCTGATACGCACCGGCCTGCTGTTCGGCCTCATGAACGCCGCCGTCGCGCTGTGGGCGCTGTGGCTGTTTCGCCATGAGCTGCGGCACCTCAAGGCCCATGCCCTGGCCTGCCTGGGGGTTTTGTGCGCGCTGGCCGCGGGCTTCGCGGGCGCGGACCAGATCACCACGCTGGCCGAAGACCATTTCTACCAGGACCGCGTGGTCTTCACCGCCACCACGCCCTACCAGCGCATCGTGGTGACCAGCGGCCGCGGCGGCCACCGGCTGTTCCTCAACGGCAACCTGCAATTCGCCGAACGTGACGAATACCGCTACCACGAAGCACTGGTGCACCCGGTGATGAGCGCGCACGGCGCGCCGAAAAAAATCGCCGTGCTGGGCGGCGGCGACGGCATGGCGGTGCGTGAAATCCTCAAGTACCCCAGCGTCGGGAGCGTCACGCTGGTCGAGCTGGACCCGGCCATGACGAAGCTGTTCAGCCAGCAGCCCGCCTTGAAGCGACTGAACGCCGACGCGCTGCTGTCGCCCAAGGTGCACGTGGTGAATGCCGACGCTTTCCAGTGGCTGGACAAAAGCGCGGACATGTTCGACATCATCATTGTCGACTTCCCCGACCCCACCAATTTTTCCATCGGCAAGCTCTACACCAACTCGTTTTACGCGCTGCTGGACCGCCACCTGGCGGCCAGCGGCTACGCCGTCATCCAGACCACCTCGCCGCTGGTGGCGCGCCGCAGTTTCTGGACGGTCGTGAGCACGCTGGAATCCGTGGGTATGAGGGCCGCGCCCTACCATGCCAACGTGCCCAGCTTCGGCGAATGGGGTTTTGTGGTCGCCAGCCGCCGGCCTTTCAGCCCCACGACGCAAGCGGGCGCCCTGCCGCCCGGCCTGCGCTTCCTGGATGCGCAAACCCTGCCGCTGCTGTTTGATTTCCCGCTCGACATGGCGCGTGTGCCGGCGCCCGTCAACCGCCTCTCCAACCAGGAACTGGTGCACAGCTACGAGCAGGAGTGGGGCAAGGTGCTGCGTTGAAGCGGCGTTCAGGTCTTTACTCCCTCTCCCTCTGGGAGAGGGTGAGGGCTAGCGGCGTCACCATCGCCGGCAGCCCCCATCCCAGCCTTCCCCCAGCGGGGGAAGGAGCAAGACCATGAAGCGGCGTGATTTTTTGGCGGCGTCCGCGCTTCCTCTGCTGGGCTGCAAAGAGGCCAGGCACATCGAAGGCGGCTTCCTGGGCGTGAACCATGAACGCGGCCACACGCTGCGCCCATCGGCCAACGGCGACACCCGCGTCTGGCCCGCGCCTTCCGTCACCCGGCGCACCCGCGTGCTGATCGCCGGCGGCGGTGTCGCCGGCCTGGCCGCGGCCCGGGCCTTGCGCCTGCGCGGCATGAACGATTTTGCGATGCTGGAGCTCGAAGACAGCGCCGGCGGCAACAGCCGCGCGGGCGTAGTCGGCGGCCTGCCCTGCCCGCTGGGCGCGCACTACCTGCCGGTGCCGGGCGATGCCGCGCGCGACGTGCAGGACTTGCTGGAAGAGCTGTCGCTGCGCCGGCGCGTGGCCGGCCGCTGGGAATACGACGAGCGCCACCTGTGCCACAGCCCGCAGGAGCGGCTGTTCATCGACGGCCAGTGGCAGGAGGGCTTGCTGCCCGTGCAGGACATGGACGTTGCCCTGCTGGCTGACTACCAGCGCTTTGCCCGTCTCGTGCAGCAGGCCTCGGCAGATGCGCCTTTTTCGATTCCGCTCTCAGGCAGCGCACCGGCGCCGCTGCACCGCGCGCTCGACGGTTTGACCTTTGAAGCCTGGCTGGACCAGCAGCAGCTCACACGTGCACCGCTGCGCTGGTATCTCGACTACTGTTGCCGCGACGACTACGGCGCGGGCCTGGACACCGTCTCGGCCTGGGCCGGTATCCATTACTTCGCAAGCCGCCACGGCTTTCAGGCGCCGGGTGAACCGCCCTCCGCCGAGCGCGACGCCGGCGTGCTGACCTGGCCCGAAGGCAACGGCTGGCTGACCCGGCAGCTCGCCGCGCCGCTGGGCGAGCGTCTGCACACCGGCCGCGTCGTGATCCGCGTCGCCGCGGGCCGGCACGGCGTGGAAGTCGACGCCTTCAATGCCGCCACGCAGGCGGTGGAGCGCTGGCAGGCCGAGCACTGCATCCTCGCCCTGCCGCTCTTCATCGCCGCGCGCGTGCTGGAAAGCCCGCCGCCCGCGCTGCGCGAGGCCGCCGGCCGGCTGCGTTACGCGCCGTGGCTGGTCGCCAACCTGCATATTGATGCGGCCCTGCATGACAGGCCGGGCGCCGCGCCGAGTTGGGACAACGTGATCTACAACGACAAGGCGGGGCTGGGTTATGTCGACGCCATGCACCAGAGCTTGCAGACAGTGCCCGGCGCGACGGTGCTCACGTACTACCGCGCCTTCGGCATCGAAGCGGCCGGGCGCAAGGACTTGTATGAGCAACCCTGGACGCACTGGCGCGACAGCGTGCTGGCCCAACTTTCGGTGCCCCACCCTGACCTGCCGGCCAAGGTCACGCGCATGGAGGTCATGCGCTATGGCCATGCGATGAGCACGCCGGTGCCCGGCATCAGGAGCGGCGCGGCCCTGCAGGCGTTGCAAAAGCCGCTGCCGGCGCCGTGGCAGCGGCTGCATTTTGCGCACGGCGATTTGTCGGGCTATTCGGTGTTTGAAGAGGCCTTTACCCAGGGCCATTTACGCGCCGCGCGGCTGGCGGCGGCGCTCAGAGCGTGAACGGCAATGAACCGGTCTTGATCCGCAACGGAACGCGCACCTGCTCATAGGGCTCAGCCGCCTGCCCAAGAATGCTCGCCGCCACCGTCTGCGCCTGCCGCGCGATCGGCTCGATGAAGCGGCTGACCTGCCCGTTGATCGCGATGCAGTCGCCGAGCGCGTGTATGCCCTCGACGCTGGTGGCAAGGGAGTGCGGCCGCACCGCGATGCCGTTGTTCCATTCCAGGCCGGCGCTCAGCGCGAGCCGGTTCGGCGTTTGCAGCCCGGCCGCGACGATGATGTGGTCGGCGCGGAACACCTGGCCGCAAGCGGTGGTGATGCGTTTGAGGGCTTCCTCCCTCTCGTCGATGGTGACGCTTTCGACCTGCACGCCGCCGGCAAAAGCCAGCGGCAAACCGGCCCAGGCCCCAAGCAGCCGGCGCGACTGCTCCTCGTCCAGGCATGAGGCGAGCGGCCGCTGCGCCACATCGAGCAAGGTGACCTGGTGGCCGGCCAGCGCGAGGTCGTTGGCGAGTTCGCACCCTATCAGGCCCGCGCCGACAATCGCAACGCGGCGCGGCTGTTCTTCGCCCAGCGCCGCGCGAAAGGCCGCATAGGCCGACAGGTGGTTGATGTGCCAGCACAGCGCCGGCGGCAACTGCGGCAGGCGGCGCGCCTCGGCGCCGTGCGCGAGCACCAGGTGGCGGTAGCGCAGCGCGCCGCGGTTCGTGCGCAGCTGGCGCGACTGCGGCAGGATGCGCAGCGCGCGGGTTTGTGCCAGCAGCCGCACCCCCAGCCGCCGCGCCGCGGCTTCGCCGCTTTCGCGGGCCAGGCCGGCCGGCGCCATCCGCCGTGCCATCGCCACCGACAGCATGGGCTTGTCATAGACGTCGCCGTTGCAGCTGGTGACCAGCGTGATCGGCATCGCCGGGTCGCGCGCGCGCAGGCTTTGCGCCATCTGCCAGCCGGCGCGGCCCGCGCCGACGATAACGGTGCCGGCATCGCGGCGCGCGGACGAAGGGCGCGCTGAAGCGCCGCGCCGGGCTTCGCGCGCCGGCGCTTCTTCCATCACATACGGTTCAAAGTCGGCTTTGCCCACGCCGCACAGCGGGCAAGCCCAGTCCTCGGGGATGTCGGCAAAGCGCGTGCCGGCCGCCAGGCCGCTGTCGGCGTCGCCTTTTTCCTCGTCATAAATCAGGCCGCAGGCCTTGCAAATGAAGAGGTTCCACGCGGCGACCGGCATGCTCATTGCGGCTGCTCCTCGGCCGACAGGCGCGCGATCTCCTTGCGCAGGTGCTTGAGGGCCGGCGTGACGATGGCGACGAAGTGCGATTCGCGCACCCGGCGCTGCACGTCCGAGGTCATCAGGTAGCCGCGCGCGCCCTGGTGCAGCAGGGCCGACTGCGCGGCGCGCAATGCAAGCTCCGAGGCATGCGCGCGCGCATCGAGCACATCGATCAGGAATTCACGTCCGGTGCCGAAGGGTGTCAGGGCCAGGCCCATGATGCGGGCCGTCAGCTCGTCGAGCTCCGCCTGGAGTTCATCGGGCCGGTCTTCCAGGAATTCATTGACGTGGCCGAGCTGCCGCTCCACTTTCCACATCGAGTCGATCGCGCCTTGCGCCACGCCCAGGCCCATGCCGGTCTGCAGCAGGATGAAGGCGGCGCGTATGCGGCCTATGAAGGGCCGCACCGGGTCGGCGACCAGGTCCTGCTCGCCGACGAAATAATCGCTCAGCCGCACCGCCCAGGTGTTGGTGCCTTCCATCGCCGAGAACGACGGGCAGTTGCGCAGTTCCACGCCGGGCGCATCGCAATGCACGATGAACATGATTTCGCCGGAGGCCGCCTCCACGTCGGCCACCGCGCCGAAGTAGTGGTCGGGCCCGAGGTTGCTGACCCAGGGCAGCGTGCCGCTGACGGCATAGCCGCCGGCCACCTTGCGCGCATGCAGCAGCAAGGTCTCTATGCCGGCAAAGGTCTTCATGGGGTTGGACATGCCGGTGGCGCCCAGCGTCCGGCCCTGGTTGTGCAGGGCCAGGCGCTCGCCCGTCAGCGCGGGGTTGCCGGACTGTTCCATGTACACGCCGCACACCGCATGGCACCACACCATGAAGCCGGTGGCGCCGCAGACGCGCGACACCTCGGTCATGGCGCGTATCGCCAGGCCGTAGTCGGCGGGCCTGGCCCCGTCGGCGATATGCGCCTGCAGCGCGCCCAGCTCACCCAGGCGCTGCAGGATGGACTTGGGGTAAATGCCTCGGCGGTCTATGTCGTCCGCCAGCTCGGCCAGCGGGCCGTCGGCCAGCGCGCGCACGGCCTGCAGCAACGCAGCCGCGTTGTCCTCGGCGGCGGGGATTTCAATAGCGCGTTCCAGGACTTCCATAAAAATTCCAGTGTGGGTAGGGGCAGGAAGCTGCACGAAGTGAGCAACCGTGGGGGCTCATCACCCCAGCGCAATGTCAAAGGGAATCGGGTTGCGCATGCTGTTGGCCACCGGCGAATAAAAGTTGGCGTGCTGCACGATTTCGTCGAGCACCTCGCGGCTGGCATCGCCCTCGATCAGCACTTTCACGCGTATGGCCTGAAAGCCCATGTCTTTGGCTTCCTTCATCGCGCCACCGGCGCCCCAGGCGGCCGGGTTGCCGATGTCGCCTTCCAGAAAAATCTCCAGCTTCGAAAGCTTCACCTGCTTCCAGGTCGCCACCGCCGTGATGCCGACGGCCAGGCAACCGCCCAGGCCCGAGAGCACGATCTCGCCGGGCGCCGGCGCGGTGTTCTCGCCGAACAGGTGCAGCGGCTCGTCCACCACGACGCCCTCATGATCGCCCACGTAGCTCAGGCTGCGGTACATGCCCTGCAGCACGGTGTGGACCTTGTTGGTGCCGCGCGAGCCGGGGTTGGCCCGCCCCTTGGCGGCAAAGGCGGCCAGGCCTTCGCTGTCTATGGGTTTCAGGTAGGCCTTGACGGTGGCGGGTGCGGATTCGGTGGCTACGGACATGGGGTTTCCTCGATAAAAAAACAAAGACGTTGAAAGGTCAGGCGGCCAGCGCCAGCGCGGGCATCTTCGCCTTCAGGATGGGCGCGCCGGTTTCAATCGGCAGCGCGTCGTCGCGCGACCATTCGTTCCACGAGCCGAAGTACATGCGCACGTCGCTGAAGCCCGCCTGCTTGAGCGCCAGGAAGCTGTTGGAGGCGCGCGCGCCCTTGAAGCAATACAGGTAGACGGTGTCGTCGGGAGCGATGCCGGCCGTCGCGCATTCGGCCTGCACTTCAAGCGGCGACTTGAAGACCGGGCCCTGCGCGGAGGGCTTCATGAAGCGGTACCACTCAATCCATCTGGCGCCCGGCAGGCGGCCCTTGCGCGGCGCGAAGTCCTTGCCGTAGGGCGATGAGCTTTCGCCGGTCCATTCGTCGATGTCGCGCACGTCGAGCAGCACGGCCTCGGTGCCCAGCGCGGCCGCCACGTCGTCCTTGGTCAGCATCACGTCGGCCATCGCCAGGTTCGCGGGGAAGGCTGCGGCCGCAGGCACCGTGACGCTGGTGCTGACGGGCAGGCCCTTGGCCGTCCAGGCCGAGAAGCCGCCGTTGAGCACCTTGATCCGGGGGTAGCCCAGCCAGGTCAGCAGGTAGTAGCCGCGGCAGGACTGGCCGTAGCCGCTGTTGAGCGCGTCCTCGTAAAACACCGCGGTCTCGGCGCCCGACAGGCCGACGGCGCCGAAGTGCTCGGCAAAGGTGGACTTCAGCGCGCTCAGGCCTTCGGCAGTGGAGGTGGCGAGGAAGGTGAAGATCTCGCGCATGTTGACGGCGCCCGGCAGGTGGCCGGCGGCATAGGTGTCGGCATCGCGGGTGTCGATGATCACGACGGGCTCGGTGCCCATCATGGCGGAGAGTTGTTCGGGGGAAACGAGAACGCTGTCAATGGCGGAAGGTGTCGTCATGGCAATCTCCAGAAGGGGCACGGCACATGCCGTTCTTCTGTCATTGCAACGCGCGTGCCATGCCGCGCCATGGCGAGAGATGAAAACAGGAATCTTGTGAATTGAGCCGTTGGCGGGCCTGAGATGCTATTTACTTGATAGCAGTCGTGATTTTTAACCGGCTGTCCGGGGGCGGACGCCCCACACAATGTCTACAAATTGTCGACATTGTGTGCGCCGATTTTTTTGAGCCGGTAGCTGAACTGCCGCACCGTCAGGCCCAGCGACTGCGCCGCCCGCGACTGGTTGCCGCCGTGGGCCAGCAGGGCTTGCCGGAGCTGCTCCGCCGGGTGCGATTGCGCTGCCTGGTAGTCGCGAACCAGGGGCGGGCCCGGCTGGCGCGGCGGCGCCGCTTCGGCGGCGGCGGCCTCGCCCGGGAGAAAGCGCTCCATCTCGCGGCCCGACACCATGGCGCTGTCCGTCAGCAGCACCAGCCGCTCTATCGTGTTGCCCAGCTCGCGGATGTTGCCGGGCCAGGGGTGCTGCTCCAGCCGCTCCAGCGCGGCCGGCGACAGGTTCACGTTGCGCTGGTTGGCCTGGTTGGTGCGGCTCAGGAAATGCAGCGCCAGCGCGCGTATGTCCTGCGCGCGCTCGCGCAGCGAGGGCAGGCGTATCGGGATCACGTTGAGCCGGTAGAACAGGTCGCGCCGGAAGCTGCCGCGCTGCACGTCCTGCGCCAGGTCGCGGTTGGTGGCGGCCACCACGCGCACGGCCACCTTGACCTCGCGCTTGCCGCCCAGCCGCACGATGGTGCCCTCCTGCAGCGCGCGCAGCAGCTTGGTCTGCATCGCCAGCGGCATCTCGCCGATTTCATCGAGGAAGATCGTGCCCTTGTCGGCCTGCTCGAACCAGCCCGCGCGCGCCGCCTGCGCGCCGGTGAAAGCGCCGCGCTCGTAGCCGAACAGCTCCGACTCAAACAGCGTGTCGGGAATCGCCGCGCAGTTGACCTTGATGAAAGGCTGGTCGCGCCGCCGGCTCGACAGGTGCACCGCGCGCGCGAACAGCTCCTTGCCGGTGCCCGACTCGCCCAGCAGCAGCACGCTGGCCGTGGCCTCGGACACGCGCTCCAGCTCGCCCAGCGCCTGCAGCAGCGCCGGCGAGGTGCCGATGATGCCGTAGCGCGCCGCGGCGGTTTCCAGCGCGCGCGTGAGCAGCTGGTTTCTGGCCTGCAGCGCGCGGGTTTTTTCGGCCACCAGCGCCTGCAGCTGCAGCAGCTGGCCGGCCAGCGTGGCCAGGATTCTCAGCACCGCGACGTCGTCGTTGAGCTGCCTGTCGCGGCTGCGGATGCGGTGGCAGGCCAGCACGCCGATCACTTCGCGGTTCACTTCAATGGGCAGCGCGATAAAGGCCACCACCTCCTGCGGCAGCTGCGCCCGCGCCACGGAACGCGCCAGGAACTGCGGCTCGGCGTCGATGTCCTGCACGATGATGGGCTGCGCCGTCGCCAGCACCCGGCCGGTGATGCCTTCACCCGGGCCGTAGCGGCCTCGCGCCATCTCGGTTCTGGTCAGGCCGTAGGCATAGCGGATGGCGGACGCCGGTGCGGCAGCGCCCGCCTGCCGGTCGGCGGACTTGCGCTCGGCCAGGCCCTCCAGCGCGATGTCCCCGACAAAGTCCGCCAGCACGATGCGGCCCCGGTTCAGGCCCAGCAGCTCCGACATCAGGTGCAGCATTTCCCGCATCACCACCTCCGGTGCCAGGCTTTTGCCGACCAGGCGCATGACTTCGCTCATGAGCAGCAGCTCCTGCGCGCGCCATGGCGGGTCAGGGAGGGGTTTGCCCGCTGGGCGGGAGGTCGGGGGAGGCATGTTTGCAGGTTAGCAATAAACCGGCCAAGGGGGTGGGGGCCGGGTCTTGCGCCGGCTTGCGCGCCTCGCCCTCTGCGTAGGGTTGCTGGCCGGGAGTGGCCCGGCGGCCAGTAACTTTCTTTTGCTTCGCCAAAAGAAAGTCACCAAAGAAAAGGCGACCCTGGCTCCTGCGTCCCTCCGCTTCGCTACGGGCAACCTGCGGTGCTCGGTTCAGGCGGGGTCTCGCTAAACTCGCTACGCTGCGCTTCGCTCAAACAACGCGATCCCTGATCCGCCTGAACCTGCGCTCCTCGGCGCATCCACAAGGGGCAATCGGGAGCGGGGACAAATACAAACAAGGACTCGCCGCGGCGAGTCCTTGTTTCTTCAGGTATTCGGGTTTCTGTCTTCGGCTGTTGGCTGTTCGGTATTCCTGTCCCTACCCCTTGTGGATGCGCCGAGGAGCGGAGGGCCAGACGGATCAGGGCAAAAACTTGTTTGAGCGAAGCGAGTTGTTTTTGACCCCGGCTGGCCCGAGCACCGCAGGTTGCCCCGGAGCGAAGCGCAGGGGACGCAGCAACCAGGGTCGCCTTTCTTTTGCTTACTTTTCTTTGGCGAAGCAAAGAAAAGTGAGTTGCCGCCGGGCAACCCCGGCCAGCCGCCCTCAGCAGAGAAAACAGAACTCCCATGCTGACCCGCCTCACCGCCCTGCCTCGCGACGCCCGAGACACGCTGTTCCTGCTGGCGGTCATCGCCTGGGTATTGCTACCGCAGGTCAACGAACTCCCCCTCTGGTGCAGCGCCCTGGCAGCCGCCGTGCTCCTCTGGCGCGGCTGGCTGGCGGTGCAGGCCAAGCCGCTGCCGGGCAAGCGTTGGCTGGTGCTGCTGCTGGCGCTGACCGTGGCCGCCACCTGGCTCACGCACCGCACACTGCTGGGCCGCGACGCGGGCGTGACCATGCTGGTGGTGCTGCTGACGCTCAAGACGCTGGAACTGCGCGCGCGGCGCGACGCGTTTGTGGTGTTCTTCCTCGGCTTCTTCTGCATGCTGAGCAATTTCTTTTATTCGCAGTCCCTGCTGGTCGCCTTCAGCATGCTGGTGGGCCTGCTGGGCCTGCTGACGGTGCTGGTCAACGCGCACATGCCGGTCGGCAAGCCGCCGCTGTCGCAGGCGGCCAAAACCGCCGGCTGGATGGCCTTGCTGGGCATGCCCATCATGCTGGTGCTGTTCCTGCTGTTTCCGCGGCTGGCGCCTTTGTGGGGCGTGCCCAGCGACGCCATGACCGGGCGCAGCGGCCTGAGCGCCAGCATGCAGGTGGGCACCATCGCCAAGCTGGCGCTCGATGAAAGCGTGGCCCTGCGCATCAAGTTCGACGGCGCGCCGCCGCGCAAGCAGGACATGTACTTCCGCGGCCCTGTGCTGTCCAGCTTCGACGGCGTCGAGTGGCGCCCGCCCCGCCTGAACACGGCGGCGCGCTACGGCGTGACGGCCGACCTTGCCGTCTCGGGCGCGCCCTTCAATTACGAAGTCACGCTGGAGCCCACCAACCGGCCCTGGGTGTTCGTGATGGAAGCGGCGGCGCAAAGCCCCGCGCTGCCATCGGGCTACCAAAGCGCGATGCAACCCGACCTGCAGTGGCTGGCCAACCGCCCTTTCACCGACCTGGTGCGCTACAAGGCCCAGAGCTATCCCGCCTTCCAGCACGGCCCGCTGCAATCCGTGCCGGGACTGCAGGAGTTCCGCGACCTGCCGCCCGGCTTCAACCCCCGCACCCTGGCGCTGGCCCGCGACATCCGCGGCGACCCGAATCTGAGGGGCGCCGACACTGCGCGGCTGGTGGAGGTGGTGCTGGACCGCCTGCGCAAGGGCGGCTACACCTACACGCTGGAGCCCGGCGTGTACGGCCAGCACACGGCCGATGAATTCTGGTTTGACCGCAAGCAGGGCTTTTGCGAACACATCGCCTCGTCCTTCGTCATCCTGATGCGCGCCATGGACATTCCCGCGCGCATCGTCACCGGCTACCAGGGCGGGGAACTCAACAGCGTCGACGGCTACTGGGTGGTGCGCCAGAGCAGCGCCCATGCCTGGGCCGAGGTCTGGCAGTCCGGCCGCGGCTGGGTGCGTGTGGACCCGACCTCGGTGGTCGCCCCCGCGCGCATCGGCGAATTTGAACGGCTGCTGGTGCCGCAGGGCGCGGTCGCGCAGGCCTTGAACGCGTTCAGCCCGACGCTCATGACCCGGTTGCGCCTGTTCTGGGAAGCGGCCAACAACAACTGGAACCAGTGGGTGCTCAACTACACCCAGGGCAAGCAGCTTGAACTGCTCAAAAACATCGGCTTCGAGTCGCCCAGTTGGGAGGACCTGAGCTACGTGCTGATCGCCATCATCGTGCTGGCCGCCCTGCTGGGCGCCGGCTGGACCTTGTGGGACCGCGCGCAGCACGACCCCTGGGTGCGGCTGCTGGCCCGCGCGCGCAAGCGGCTGGACAAAGCCGGCATCGCCAGCACGCCCGCCACCTCGCCGCGCCAGCTGGCGCTTGAAGTGGCAAGCCGCTATGGCAAACAGGAGGGCAGCGCCGGACGGATGCTGTCCGACTGGCTGCTGCGCCTGGAGCAGCAGCGCTATGCCGCGGCGCCCGCCGATGCCGGAAAAACACCGCCGCAGCTTCGTGCCCTCAGGGAAGAGTTCAAGCAGCTTTCGTGGCCTGCGTAGAATCAGACTTGCTCCTCTCACCTGATCGCCGCCCCATGTCGTTTTACCGCTCCGGATTTGCATTTTTCCTGACAGCCGCACTGGCCTGTTCCGCCTGGGCGATTGACGCCAAACCGGTCAGGAAAAAAGTGGCGGCATCCGCGCAGGCGCAGGGCCCGCTGTATTCGACGCGCGCTGAAGCCATGCAGTTTGCCGACGACATGGCAGCGCGCCGAGACCTCAACCCCGACTGGGTGCGCGACGCCATCGGCCATTCGCGCTACAACGCCACCGTCGTGCGCCTCATGCAGCCGCCCACCAAAGCCTTCGTCAAGAACTGGCGCGTCTACCGCAGCCGCTTCATAGACCCGGTGCGCATCGAAGCCGGCCGGCGCTTCTGGCTGGAGAACCAGCCGGCGCTGGAACGCGCCGAAAAAGAATACGGCGTGCCCGCCGAGATCATCGTCGGCATCATCGGCGTGGAAACCATTTACGGCCGCGACACCGGCAGCTTCCGCGTGATGGACGCCCTCACCACCCTGGCCTTCGACTTCCCGGCCAACCACCCGCGCGCCAAAGAACGCAGCGAATTCTTCAAGGGCGAGATCGAGCAGTTCCTGACCCTGCAAAGCCGGCTCGAAGCCAACCCCTTCGACGCGCGCGGCAGCTTTGCCGGCGCCATGGGCATGCCGCAGTTCATGCCCTCCAGCTGGGTCAAGTACGCCGTCGACTTTGACGGCGACGGCACCATAGACCTCTGGAACAGCAACGCCGACGTGATCGGATCCGTCGCGAGCTACTTCAAGGCCTTCAACTGGCAGCCCGGCATGCCCACGCACTACCCAGTCGGCTTCGACAAAAGCCGCCTGGACATGGACGCGCTGATGGCGCCCGACATCCTGCCGACCTTTAGCGTCGCCAGCTTCACCGACAAAGGCGCGGTGCTCGAAGGCCAGGCCCTGCAACACCAGGGCCCGCTGGCGCTGGTCGAACTACTCAACGGCCAGGACGCGCCGCAGTACGTCGCGGGCACCGAAAACTTTTATGCGATCACGCGCTACAACTGGAGCAGTTATTACGCGATGGCGGTGATTGAGCTGGGGCGGGAAGTGGCGGCGCGGGTGAGGCAGTGACGCTGCCGAGGAGCGACGACAGCCTTTAGCCACATATAAAACTAGCGGGACGCATTGCGAGGGAACACCTCGCCGTTGATGTTTTGGTTACGCCCGCAATGCCTTGCGCTGCAGCTATTGGCAGGATCGCTGAATTTGAACTCCTTTGGCGTGATCTGGATTTGCATGGCGCACCCCTCTTCTTTCAACTCTTTGTCACTCTCGCTGACGAGAAGCGTATTGTTCTCGAGCCTGAAGAGACCCGACAAATCGCATGTTCCGGCGGTCGTTGCAAATTGGGTGAATGAAAAATCGACTTCGTAGAGATCGCCAGACTTACGGCGAATCGTCAACGTGTCATATTCTTTCTTCTTGCACGGGCGCCACTTATCAGATTGATCGGCTCCGTAGCCTCGCTGGTCGAAGCACCAGGCCTCCTTCTTGTAAGTACCGGTTATCGGCACATCCGCGGCGATTGCGTCGGCAAGAACGATCTGAAAAATCAAGAAGAAAACTAAAGAGCGCATAGAGTCAGGGCCTATCAGAATGGTTTCTTCGAAGGCCAGCGATAACCCAGCACCGCCGCCAACGGATAAAAATGCTCACGCACTTCATCGAGCTGGTTGCCGCTCCACAAATACACATACTCTTCATCCGCGCGAAGGAAAAAGCCGACGTGGCCCTTCCAGCCGGCGGGGTCTTCGCGCGACAGCACGGCGATGCAACCGGGCACAGGCGCGGCCAGCGGCTCGCCCCATTCCAGCCAGGAACGCGCGAGCGCCGACCCGGTGCCGGGAATGCCGGCCTGGGCCAAAGTCCAGTTCACGAAGGAAGAACACCACGAGGCCTTGTCGTCATAGCCGGCGATATTGGTGAGCGCGTGGTATTCGGTGACCCGGGGGTTGCTCTGGCCCACGGGGAATGTGCGGATACCGGCTTCGGCGAAGGCGATGGGCATCCAGGGTGTTTGCTGCATGGGTGCGTGGAAATTGGGCATAAACGGATTTAGAGAAAACCGGCTGGAACGATCCTGTTCAGCAGGCGGCAAAGCATCTCATGGATATACACGCCCTGCCCCCTTGGTGCGCCAGGTTTGCAGGGATATCGCATCGCCCGACACGGTATCCTGAACCAACACGGGCTTGCCGGAGAGGTTCACATAAAAGACGCGCCAAAGCTCCAGGCGCTCCGGCCGGTTGGCATACACCGAGACCGACCAATAGCAGCGCCCGTGCATAAGCACCTGCCTGTCCACGGACTGGCCATAAGTTACGGGAAATGAGTGGGAGCGGGTCCATGCCGCCCACTCAGGCAAGCGCTCAATCGATTTGATGGAATGCGCATATCCGGCCGCATGCAGCGCCGGCTCATCACACCTTGGCGCCACATTGCCGGCAGCGCACAGGCAGGCAAAGAGAACGGTAAAGAAAATGTGGCGTATCCAGAGTGCGTGCTGCATGGAAGTCACACGAGGTTCAAACCGTGAACCGGATTTCGCCCGCAAGCTGCGGGGTCACTCTTGGCCCAAAGCTCATGATGTTTGCCAGCGTTGCCGTATGGTGGGCCGAGATCTGCGCGGCGGTGAGGATTCCGTTGTCTACCGTGGAATGGCCGTCCGAAACCAGCGTGACCGGATAGCCGAGCGCCAGTGCACGCCGGGTGGTAGTGTCTACGCAGAAATCGCTTTGCAGGCCGCAGATGACCAGTTCCTTGACAGCATGCTGCAGCAGCAGGGCCTGCAGTTCGGTGTTGTGGAACGAGTCGGTCGCCTTCTTGCGCAGGTAGACATCGCCCGGCCGGGCATCCAGGCCGTCGGCGAGTTTCCAACCTTCGGTTCCGTGCGCGAGCGAACCGCCGGGCGACTCGTGCTGGATCAGGATGACGGGAGCGCCCGCGGCCCGGGCCTTGGCGGACACGGCGTTGATCCTGTCGATGACGCGCCGGCTTTCAAAGGCCGCACCGTCACCAGAGCAGAGGGCCTTTTGAACGTCGATAACAAGCAGGGCTGTTGTCATGGGAACTGGAGTTTATTCTCGACAGCCTGACGATTGGCATGAGCGGCGTTCCACAGACAGCGGAGCCGGCTGTGAAATGTCCATTCGACGGATGGCTCAGGCAGCATCCGCACGCCGTGACGGGGAGAGTTCAAGCGCCAGGTACTTGGTGCCGGGAACGGGGTTGAAGGTGACAGGCGCCGAAGCTTGAAAACCCAGGGACTCGTAGATGCGCTGTGCGGCGGAGAACTCAGGCAGGACATCGAGGCAGATGCGGGAGTAGCCCGCGCCCCGCGCTTCATCGAGGATGCGTTCGATGAGCCGCCGGCCAAGGCTTTCGCCTCTTGCATCCGGCCGCACGTAGACGCGCTTCATTTCACAGGTGCTTGCGTCAACGCGGCGAAGCGCGGCGCATCCGACGACGGTTTGCCTCTTCCATGCGAGAAGCAGGCAGCCTTCGGGTGCGGCGTACTTTCCGGGCAAGGCAGCGAATTCCGCCTCGTAGTTCTGGAAGGCCAGACTCACGCTGGGGCTGGCGACGTACTCCCGGAGGATGGCGACGACGTGCTCAAGGTCCTCGGGAAAATTTGCGTGTCGAATATCGGTCATGGCGGTCATGGTGGCAGCGTCCTTCAGGTTGCAAGGATAAACGGGACGGACGCGGGCGTGCTAAGCATCCACCGTATCACCCCACGCCTCGCTATCCCGCATCGGTTTCATACCGGCTGGATGGTGATCTCCACCGTCCTGCAAGTCTCTGTGGTGAGAAATTTTCCGCTGCTGATCTGCCCGCCTACTTCACATACTGCGGCATATGCGTTTGTACCAGCTGCTGTACCAGTTCAGCTTGCAGTCCATCCTTAAGCCGCTTCCTCGGGTCTCGCCCTGCCGACATTGACATCATTTTCTTCAGCGCAATGAAGGTGATGGGGTTCATGGTATTCATCACGGCCATGTGGCCAGTCTCCGCCACCACCACCTGGCTGAACCGCTCACTGTTCAACATCTTGTCTCCACCTTCGACTTGAACAGCCCACAGGTCATTTTCATCGCTGCTCATTCTGAAAGGGTGAGGGTCGCCGTCTTTTACCAAGCGTCGAATCACGTCGACCTCAAAGCCACTGTCGTTAATGGCAGTTTGCCTCTGGTCTGGCATGACCCTGAACGTGGGATCGGCCTTTTGCAAAGCGCCAATAAACGAGCTGTCGAGTTTCTTCATTCTTGACATGAAGGAGATGCGCTTGCGGCTGTCGAACAGCAAATCAATGTCCTGCGTGGCCATGGCATCCGGCGTAAATCTGACGCCGCAGGCACTCTCGTAGGCGTAAAGGCTGTGTGTGCCAATGGTCATGAAGTGATCCTGAAGCCCCGCTGCCTGCAGGGCGTTCAGAGTTTTGATGACAATGCCGGGAACACGGCCTACGCGAAGCGCCTTGTTGAGCCGTTGCTGATTCTTCGCAGCATCAGACAATGCGGCAAGCCTGCTTTGCGCCTGCTCCTTGCGCGCCTTGAAGCGCTCATAGATCTGCTCCGTCTCAGGTCCACGGGAGCCCAGCGACTTCTGTCCTCCACCGGAAGACTCCCGAATCAGGTACTCAGTGCCAGACTGGGTTCGCCAAAACATCGAACCGCGCACTTCAGCCGCCTCACGCCTGGCTCGTTGCAGTTCCAGGAACACGGTTTCCGCGTCAATGTACTGGCGCGTCTGATGCGGACTGAGTTCAAGGATTTGGTTCATTTCAGGTATATTTTTGATAAATACAAATTTATCCTGAAATCACATACAAATCAACTACTTATAAGAAAATTTGACGTTTCGAATCAGTATCCACGTACCCGGCTACCCGCGCAATCTCGCGTACAAGTAACAAGCCAAGTTGCCTCACACCGGCTGAATCGTGATCTCCACCGTCATGGACTCTTCCCCGCCGCCCTGGCGCACGCCCTTGATGGGCGGGCAGGCGTTGTAGTCGGTGCCCATGGCCAGGCGCACGTGGCGCTCGTCGATCAGGCAGTGGTGGGTGACGTCTATGCTGACCCAGCGGCGCGTGGCCACGTCCAGGCAGACGTCGCACCAGGCGTGGCTGGCCAGGTCGGGTTCGTTGGCGGCGTAGAAGTAGCCGCTGACGTAACGCGCCGGGTAGCCCAGGCTGCGGCAGATGGCGACCATCACATGGGCTTGGTCCTGGCAGACGCCTGCCCCTGACCTGAAGGCTTCGAGCGCGGTGGTGGTCACGCTGGTGCTGTTCTTGAGGTAGCTGACGGCCCCGGCCACGCCCTGGCTCAGGGCCAGCAGGGACTGCAGGCTGGCCGTGCCGTCCACGCTTTGCGGGATAAAACGCCGGCCGAATTCCGCGAGTTCAAAGTGCGGTTCGGCCAGATGCGTGGCGCGCAGAAAGAAATACGGGTGCGGCAGGGTTTCGGGGTCGTTGAACTCGGCCACGCCGAAGGTTTCCACGTCGCCGGCCGCGTTGACCAGGCTCCAGCGCACGTTGTTGGCATCTGTGCCGACAAAGGTGTAGGAACTGATGGTGTTGCCGAAGGCGTCGCGCTGGGTGAACAGCTTTTCGGGCGCGCCCAGGCTCCAGTAATGCACCGTCTGCGCCGGGCCCGACTGCGGCGTGAGCCACAGCGTCTGCAGCGCGTAGCGCAACGGCTCCGTATACCGGTAGTCGGTGATGTGCCGGACGTGCAGTTTCATGCTCGAGCAAATACTGAATCGGACGCACCGCGACCGCACTGCAGCGTCGCCGAGAGAGGGGTTTTCGCCAGCAGGGGCCGCGGAACCGGCTTTGCCGGGCCGCAGGCGCAGCGCCCCTGAGGGGCTGGAGCCCGCGGCTCCAAGCCTGCCTGCGCAGGCTTGGACGGGCGACAGGGGCGAAGCGTCTCGCGAGCCGCGGCCTGCAAGGCCTCGAGAGCTACGCGCAGCGAGCGAACGTGGGGGCTCAATGTGTAGCCGGCACAAGAAATTCGCGGCTGATGTGCGCGCCTATCTCGTTGACACGGTCCAGGAACTGGGTCAGGAAGGCATGCAGGCCGGTGGCGAGGATTTCGTCGATGCGGGCGTACTGCAGGTCGGCGCGCAGCTTGCCGGCACGGCGCTGGGTTTCGCTGGCCGTGTCGCTGGTCACCATGGCGAGGTTGCTCATGAGCTCGTTCAGGCAGGCCAGCAGCGAGCGCGGCATGTCGGGCCGCAAAATCAGCAGCTCGGCGACGCGCTCGGGCTTGATGACGTCGCGGTAGACCTTGCGGTAGACCTCGAAGCCGGAGACGCTGCGCAGGATCGCGCTCCAGTGGTAGAAATCGTATTCCTGGTCTTTCTCGCCGTCTGTGCCGATGAAGTCGTTTTGCACCGCATGGAATTTCACGTCGACCAGGCGCGCGGTGTTGTCGGCGCGTTCCAGGAAAGTGCCCAGGCGCAGGAAGTGGAAGGCCTCGTCCTGCAGCATGGTGCCGGCGGTGACGCCGCGCGACAGGTGCGAGCGGAACTTCACCCATTCAAAAAACTGGCCGGGGTCGCGCTCGAAGTCGCCGTTGCGCAGCATGCGGATGACTTCAAGATAGGTCTGGTTCTGGGTTTCCCAGACTTCGGTGGTCAGCGTGCCGCGCACGGCACGGGCGTTCTCGCGGGCGTTCTGCAGGCAGGAGACGATGCTGGAGGAGTTCTGCTCGTCGCGCACCATGAAGTCCATGACCTCGCGCGGGTTGACGGTGTCGCCGTATTTGGCCGTGTAGGAAGGCTTGAGCTCGCTGATGCTCAGCAGGCTTTGCCAGCCGCCCTGCACGACGGCGGCGGACTGCGGCAGCAGCGAGGTCTGGTAGTTGACGTCGAGCATGCGTGCGGTGTTCTCTGCGCGCTCCGTATAACGCGACATCCAGAAAAGATGGTCAGCAGTACGAGACAACATGATTATTTCCCTCCCTGGGTCTGCGACTGCGATTGAGACTGCGACATCACGGGCGACGACGGGCCTTCCAGGATCCAGGTGTCCTTGGTGCCGCCGCCTTGCGAGGAATTGACCACCAGCGAGCCGTCTTTCAGCGCCACACGCGTAAGGCCGCCGGGCACCATCTGCACTTCCTTGCCGCTCAGCACGAAGGGACGCAAGTCGATGTGGCGCGGCGCGATGCCGCTTTCGACATAGGTCGGGCAGGTGGAAAGGCTGAGCGTGGGCTGGGCGATGTAGCCCGAGGGGTTGGCCAGCAAGGCCGCGCGGAATTCCTCGATTTCGGCCTTGGTCGCTGCCGGGCCGACCAGCATGCCGTAGCCGCCCGCGCCGTGCACTTCCTTGACGACCAGGTCCTTGAGGTTGGCCAGCGTGTACTGCAGGTCCTCGTTGTTGCGGCACATGTAGGTGGGCACGTTCTTGAGGATGGGTTTTTCGCCGAGGTAGAACTCGATCATCTTGGGCACATAGGGGTAGATCGACTTGTCGTCGGCCACGCCGGTGCCGATGGCGTTGCACAGCGAGACATTGCCGCTGCGGTAGACGTTGAGCAGGCCGGCGCAGCCCAGCGTGGAATTGGGGCGGAAGGCCAGCGGGTCCAGGAAGTCGTCGTCGACGCGGCGGTAGATCACGTCGACGCGCTTGGGGCCGCGCGTGGTGCGCATGTAGACGAAGTTGTCCTTGACGAAGAGGTCCTGGCCTTCGACCAGTTCCACGCCCATCTGCTGCGCGAGGAAGGCGTGTTCGAAGTAGGCCGAGTTGTACATGCCGGGCGTGAGCACCACCACCGTGGGCTCGGCCGTGGCGGGCGGCGCCATGCCGCGCAGGGTTTCGAGCAGCAGGTCGGGGTAGTGGGCGACCGGGGCCACGCGGTTTTCGCTGAAGAGCTCGGGGAAGAGCCGCATCATCATCTTGCGGTCTTCCAGCATGTAGCTCACGCCGCTGGGCACGCGCAGGTTGTCTTCGAGCACGTAGTACTCGCCCTCGCCCTGCGCATTGGGCGCGCGCACGATGTCGATGCCGCTGATGTGCGAATAGATGTTGCCGGGAACGTCCACGCCCATCATCTCGGGGCGGAACTGCGCGTTCTGGAAGATCTGCTCCGACGGGACGACGCCGGCCTTGATGATTTCCTGGCCGTGGTACACGTCGTGGATAAAGCGGTTGAGCGCCGTGACGCGCTGGACCAGGCCTTTTTCCATGTTGGCCCACTCGTGGGCGGGAATGATGCGCGGGATCAGGTCGAAGGGAATCAGGCGCTCGGTGCCGGCGCCGTCCTCGTCCTTGGCGCCGTACACGGCAAAGGTGATGCCGACGCGGCGGAAAATCATCTCGGCTTCGGCGCGGCGCGCCTCCATCACGGCGTCGGACTGCTTGGCCAGCCACCGCTGGTAACCCTGGTAGTGCTCACGGACGCTGGATCCCGTGGCATTCATTTCGTCAAACATCGGTCGGCTCATTGGCTTGATCTCCAGCAAGTTTTGCGCAGGGCAATTGTTTTGACGTAGCTTAGCAAGTTATGCGCCAAGGCGGCGTGTGATCAGACATTTTTAACGCCCGGGCACATGATGCCAGTAGCGTTTGCCCTCTTCCCGCTGGCAGCGCAGCGCATCCGGATCCTGGCTGCTCCACATCGCCGCCCCGCATTGCGGGGATTTCACGAGGCGTATGCCGCGCGCCTCGTAGCGCGCCGCAACCGCTTCAGCGGGGTGGCCGAAGCGGTTGCGGTAGCCCGCCTGCGCCACGACCCAGTGCGGCTGCACGGCGTCGAGGAAAGCCGTGGTCGACGAGGTCTTGCTGCCGTGGTGAGGTACCAGCAGGAAGTCGGCCTTGAGGCGGCCCGGGTCGCCGGTGGCCAGGGCCAGCTCCTGAGGCGCTTCGATGTCGCCCACCAGCAGGGCCGTTCGGCTGCCGGTGGAGATGCGGAGCACGCAGCTCATGGCATTGGGCTTGGCAAGCACTTCGTAGGCCCCGGCGGCCGGGTGCAGCACCTCGAACCGCACGCCGTCCCATTCCCATCGCTGGCCGGCCGCACAGCGTTCAGCCTTGCGCAGGGCCTGTAGCGGGTGCGTGTCTTCAATCGAACTGAGGAAGCGGGCGCCTGGCTGCATGGCCAGCACGGTGGCCGCCCCGCCTATGTGGTCGATGTCGCGGTGGCTGACCATGAGGACGTCCAGCCGCTCGCCCAGCGCGCGCAGCAAGGGCACCAGCACGCGGTGGCCGGCATCGCTTTCTCGCGAAAAGCGCGGGCCGGCGTCGTAGAGCAGGCTGTGGCCGGCGGTGCGCACCAGCACCGCATTGCCCTGGCCGATGTCGGCCGCCAGCAGTTCGAACTGCCCGGGCGCGACCCGCGGCGGCTGCCACAGCAGCACGGGCAGCAGCAGCGGAATGCCCAGCACGCGCCAGTGCCAGGGCAGGCGCATGGCCAGCAGGCCGCCGCCCGCCACACCCGCGACGGCACACCACAGCGGCGCGGCGGCCACGCTGATCGAGGCGAAAGGCCAGTGGGCCAGCCACTGCAGGAACAGCGCCAGCACGCTGACGCAGCCCGCCGTCGCCTGCCAGGCCGGCGCCCACAGCACGCCCAGCAAGGCCAACGGCGTGATGAGCAGGGTCACGGCGGGAATGGCCACGGCATTGGCCAGCAGCCCGACCAACGAGACCTGGTTGAACAGCAGCAGCGACAGGGGCGTGAGCGCGAGCGTGACCACCCATTGCTCGCGCGCTGCGCGGGCCAGGCCGGCGAGCCAGCGCGGCCAATGCCGCCGCCAAGCTTGTGCCGGCGGTTCTTCGGCGCCACGGGCGTCGGAGGCGCCGGAATCCGTCGCAAACAGGACGCCCACCGCGACGAAAGACAACCAGAACCCGGCCTGCATCAGCGCCCAGGGGTCTATCGCCACCACCACGGCCATGGCCAGCAGCCAGGTCTGCGCCCAGGGCCACTGCCGGCCGCTTTGGCGCAGCAGGACCACCGCGGCCAGCATCCAGATGGTTCGCTGCGCGGGCACACCCCAGCCTGAAAACAGCGCATACAGCGTCGCCAGCAACAGCCCGCCCAGCGCGCCGGCACCGGCGGCCGGCAGCGCCAGGCACAGCCGGGGCGTGAAGCGCGCGGAACGCCGCCACAGGCCGCTGATCAGCAGCGAGGCCACCCAGGCAAACATCGTTATTACAGGTGAGTTAGATAGCAGTGACGCTATACGGTTACTCAATAACCATGGACATCATCTCATTACAACGGCAATCCTGATTGCAGCGTATAAAGTATCTAATACACTAATTTTACACATAATTACATAACTTAAAGGATTGAATGTAGAATTGCTTGGAAATGAAGACGCCATCCTTACCGACATTGCGCCAAGCACCGAAGTTGTTGAATTCCGTCGAAATCTGATCCACTTAACGCAGTAATTTCCATCCAAATCTGACCCACGTAGGCACTACCCTGCTTGTTTTAAAAGCAGGGGAAATTAGGAGTGATAGACGTGGCGACATTGAATGTCATCAGACGCTGGGCAT
>NZ_CALRNF020000021.1:0-100321 GCF_943369415.1 Polaromonas sp. YR568 | reverse complement strand
AGCGGCTGCGCGGTGGCGCAACGCGGCGCAGGCACTGCACCGGCAGACCCGGCCGCGCTGCGCGTCTACGGCAACCTGGACACGCTGGAGTTCGCCCCCGTGCTGCTGGCGGCCGAGCGCCGCGATGCCGGCAACAAGCTGGTGGTCGTGCAGGGCGGCATCCTGAGCCTCTACGGCAAGGACGGCGACCTGCCCAACCTGAAGGCCGAAGGCCGCTCGCACGTGGCCACCAACTCCGAAACGCAGGGCCTGCGCTATTCGCTCGCGAACCCGGACCTGCGCATCATCTTCACCGTGGCCGAAGGCGTGTACCGCATCGTGGGGCGCAGGTCGGCCGGCATCAACACGCTGGCCGACCTGCGCGGCAAGCGCATAGGCACCATGCCCCGCACCTCGTCGGCCTACTACCTGATGCGCATGCTGGCCACCGCCGGCGTCGGCGAGAAGGACGTGAGCATCGTTCCCTTCGTCTCGGGCACCAGCAAGCCGCTGGCGGCCATGCGGCAGGCGCTGCTCGCGGGCGAGATCGATGCCGTGACGATCTGGGAACCCGAGATGCAGCGCTGCAAGGACGCGCTGGGCAAGGACGCCGTCGAGTTCTTCGACGCGGCCAGCTACCGCGAGCAGTTCAGCCTCTACAGCACGCAGGCCAACCTGGCCGACCGTGCGCTGCGCCCCAGGATCGTGGCCTTCGTCAAGTCGCTGATCGTGGCATCGGAGCAGCTGCGGCGCGACCCGCGCGAGGCCTGGCCGCTGGTGGCGCGCGCGGCGCGCCTTGATCTGCAGTCGGTCGAACGCTCGTGGCCGCACCACACCTACCCCGGCACCTTGCTGGGCAACCTGCTCGACGTGCTGGTGGAGGAAGAAGTGTGGGTCGCGCGCGAGACGGGCCGCGCGCCGCGCGGACGCGGCCAGCTGGCGACCTTGATCGACACCTCGGTCCTCGACGAAGCACTTCGCGCCTGATCCGCGCGCAAACACCCGGCGTGGACTGGCGGCCAATTGATTTATCAACCGGCCGGCCCCGCGCCCTCCCGAACAGATTGAACAGGAGCATCCCATGAGGAGACGAAGTTTTGCCCTCGCGGCCGCGGGCGCGGCCCTGCCCTTGGGCTGGCGCGAAGCGCTGGCCGCCGACGTGTTTCCCGCGCGGCCCATCCAGGTCATCGTGCCTTATGCGGCCGGCGGGGCCGACAGCTATATCCGCCCGCTGCAGCCGGCGCTGGAGAAGAAGCATGGCGTGAAACTGGTGATCGAGTCGCTCGTCGGCGCCGGCGGCACGGTGGGTGCGGCCAAGGTCAAGCGCGCGGCGCCCGACGGCTACACCCTGCTGTTCTGCGGCTCGGGCGCGCTGACCATCGCGCCGCGGCTGCAGGCGGGCGCGCCGGTGGCGGCGGACTTCGTGCCGCTGCTCAACCTGGTGACCATCCCTTACCTCATCGCGACAAAGAAGGGTTCGCCGATACGCGACCTGCGCGGGCTGGTCGACTTCATCAAGAGCCGTCCCGGCGCGCTCAGCTACGGCTCGCCGGGCTTCGGCTCCGCGCCGCACCTGGGCATGGAGGCGCTGGCGCGCACGCTCGGCAGCAGCGTGACGCACATTCCTTTCTCCGGCGTCGCCACGGCCATGCAGTCGCTGCTGGGCGGGCACGTCGACGCGCTGATAGGCGCGCCCAGCACCGTGATGCCGCAGGTGGAGGCGGGCACGGTGAACGCCGTCGTGGTGGTGAGCAAGGACCGCTTCCCGCTGGCGCCCGACGTGCCCAGCCTGGCCGAGGCCGGCATAGACCTGGACGTGTCCACCCACTTTGCCTTTTACGCGCCCAGGGGCACGCCCGCGCCCGTCGCGGCCAGGCTCGCCTCGGTGCTGGCCGATGCGGCGACGGACCCGGCCTTCCGCCAGGCCCTGGAAGCGACGCGCACCCGGGTGGACGTGCTGCCGGCCGAGGTGCTGACGCGTGTGCTTGCCGAAGAGAGCGCACGCTTCGGGCCCTTGGTGGCGACGGTCAAAAGCTGAGGGCCTGCCGCCGTTCGCCCAGGCCCCGGCCTCGCACTTTTTTCACATCTTTTCGCGCAGCGAAATCTCCCCACAAGCGCCTTGCCGCCGCCAGGTGCCGCCCCTATCGTCCAGCCCATGCCCGCCTTGAACCCTCCATGCAGTCCCAGACCCTGACACGCCCGCCCCAAGCCTCCAGCGCCGCAAAGCCCCTGCGTGTCGACTGCCATGCCCATGTGTACGACCTGAAGCACCACCCCTTTCACGGCACGCGCGGCTTCGATGCGCTGGCCTGCGAGGTCGGCACGGCCGACCAGTTCGCCTGCGTGCTGGCCGCGCACGGCTTCACGCACGGCCTGCTCGTCAACCCGCTGGGCGGCTACGGCACCGACAACGGCGCGCTGATGCGCACGCTGGCGCGCTTTCCCGGCAAGTTCAAGGGTGTGGCCGTGGTGGCGCACGGCACGCCGGAACAGGAGTTCACGCGCATGGCGGACGCGGGAGTGATCGGGCTGCGCTTTAACCTCAACTTCCCGTCCAGCCCGGCGCTGACGGCGTCCGGCGCGCAGCGCACGCTGCGGCTCGCGCGCGACCACGGCTGGTTCGCGCAGGTGCACTACGAGGGCGACACCCTCGTCGATGCGCTTGCGGTACTGCAGCGCGCGGGCCTGCCCATCGTGGTCGACCACTGCGGGCGCCCGGACCTGAACGCGGGGCTGGACCAGCCGGGTTTCAAGGCCTTGCTGGAACTGGGGCGCGGCGGCCAGGCGGTGGTGAAGCTGTCCGGCGTGTTCCGTTTTTCGGAGGGTTTTCCTTACGAGGACGCCGACCCTTATGTGGCGGCGCTGATGGACGCCTTCACGCTGGAGCGCTGCGTCTGGGGTTCCGACTGGCCTTACCTGCACGCGAAGGAGCGCATGGACCACGCGACGCTGCTGGCGGCGCTTGAGCGCTGGCTTCCCTCGGAGGCGGACCGCCGCAAAGTCCTCAGCGACAACCCGGCGCGGCTGTTCGGTTTTACGCCGGTGGCCGCCGCCTCTTCCACATCCTTTTAATCACACCTCTTCCACTCGCATATGACACCCCAGGAAAAACTGAACATAGCCACCGAGGTCGCGGCGCTGAACGCCGAGTACTGGTACGAGGTGGACCGGCAAAAAGGCGTGCGGGCGCATGAGTTCTTCGTCGAGGACGGCGTGTTCACCACCAGCCTGCAACAGCGCAGCGGCCGCGTCGCCATCCTCGCGTATTACCAGGGCCGGCAGGCGCGCCCAAAAGCCCGCACCGCGCGCCACGTCATCACCAACCAGCGCGTGGTCGTGCACGACGCGGACAACGCCACGGGCGACTGGATTTTGCTGCTGCACGCGGCTGACGGCGAGCCGGTGCTGCCTTCGGAGCCGGCCATCATGATCGCCGACGTGCACGACGTCTGCCGGCGCGGCGCCGACGGCCGCTGGCGTTACGTGTCGCGCACCATCAAGGCCGTGTTCAAGAGCAGCACCCCGACCACGGGCTGACAGCCGCCGTCGCACCACCGGCTTCGCCAACCCCCTGAAAGCAATCCCATGGAAACCCTCTCCCCCACCGCGGCCCGCCCGCCCAGCCTGCTGGACCTGGCCCAGCCTCCAGGCGCAACGCCCACGGTCGCCCGGCAGTGGACGGGCCGCGCGCAGAATTTCGCCGTCGCCTGGCACCAGGCCGGGCCGGCCGGCAGCAGCGCCGCGTCTGAATCGGCCGACGAGGCCCTGCTCATCGTGCTCGATGCGCCCGTGGGCATTGCGGGCGCCGGGACGGATGCCGAGGCGCCGGCCCGCTCCATCTGCATACTGCCGCCGGGCGCCTGGCAACTCGACCTGCGGCCCGGTGCGACCTGCGTGGTGCTGTCGTCGTTGCGCGAAGGTGTTGCGGCCGGCGCGCTCAACGAGACCGCCTATGCCGAGCCCGACCCGCGCATCGCGCCCGTGGGGCCGCCCTGGCGCGCGCTGCGCAATGCCGCTGAAGTGCGCATTTTTTCCATCGACTCGATCGCGGCCCCCAAGGACAAGCCGCGCCTGAAGATGCTGCAGACCGCGACGCTGTCCATCAACTGGGTCGAATACGAAGGTCCGCGCGACCGTCATGCGCTGAGCCCGCATTCGCACACCTCGTTCGAGCAGGGCTCGCTGGCGCTGGCCGGCGACTTCGTGCACCACCTGCGGGTGGAATGGGGCCCGGACGCGGATGCCTGGCAGGACGACCAGCACGCGCGGCTGGGCTCGCCCTCGCTGATGGTCGTGCCGGTGCACACCATCCACACCAGCGAAGGTGTGGGCCCGGGCCGGCACCTGTTGATCGACGTGTTCTCGCCGCCGCGCGCGGACTTCATCGCCAAGGGCTGGGTGGCCAATTCCGGCGACTACGCGGCGCCTGAAACGGCCGCGGCATGACGGTCAATGCACACACGCGCCTGGTGCGCCCGGCGCCGGGCACCAGCCACGTGGGTACCTTTGTGAAGACGGCTTCAGCGCACGTGATTGAAATTCTCGCGATGTCGCAGCTGGATTTTGTGGTGGTCGACGCGGAGCACGCGCCTTTCGACCGCCGCGACATCGACCTGATGGTGCTGGCGGGCCGCGCCAGCGGGCTGCCGGTCGCGGTGCGGGTTCCCGACAGCGAGGCGGCCACGCTGCTGTCCGCCCTGGACCTGGGCGCCGCGGGCCTGGTGGTGCCGCACGTGGACACGGCGGAGCAGGCGCGCGCGCTGGTGGCCAGGGTGCGTTTTCGCGGCGGGCAGCGCGGCTTTTCAAGCTCGCCGCGCTCGGCGGGCTATGGCAGCCTGAGCATGAAGCAGGCGCTGGCCCAGGGCGACGGCGCCATGCTGCTGTGCCAGATCGAAAGCGCCCGGGCGGTCGAGGAGGCCGAGGCCATCGCCGCCGCCGAAGGGGTCGACGCGCTGTTCATAGGCCGGGCCGACCTGGCGCTGTCCATGGGTTTCGACAACACGGCCGAGCCCGCGGTGGAGCGCGCGGTGGACCACATCATCGCGGTGACCAAAGCGGCCGGCAAGATGGTCGCCATCGCGGTCGGCAACATGGCCGAGCGCGAGCGCTATGCCGCCCGCGGCGCCGAATGGTTTGTCGTGGGCACCGACCAGGGACTGTTGCGCAAAGGCGCCATTGACGCGTTTGGTGCCAGACAGACTGCCGTTCCGTGAGTTAGCATGCCGGCTGGGAGCAACACCGGCAGGACGCGCATCGGCATGCGACGGCCGGCAGACGAACAACAACCTGAGGAGACCCGCATGAAAAACATTCACGCCATCTTTCCCGCCGCCGTCCTGGCCTTCGCCTCTCTCGCCGCGCCCCTGGCCCATGCGGTGCAGGTCGTGGTCGGCGAGGTCTGCGCCATGTCGGGCCTGGAAGCCAACCAGGGCCGCGCCTACGGCACCGGCATGCAGCTGTATTTCGACGCCGTCAACAAGGGCGGCGGCGTCAACGGCCACACCTTCTCGCTGGTCCGCAAGGACGACGGCGGCCTGCCGACGGAGACCGTCGCGCTCACCCGCAAGGTGCTGGCCGAAGACAACCCCATGGTGCTGGCGGGCTACTTCGGCAACAGCAACATCGAAGACCTGGCAGCCTCGGGCGTGCTGGAGAAAAACCAGATCGCGCTCATCGGCTACCGCGTCACGCAGATACGCCCCGACACCCCTTACCTCTACAACGTGCGCGCCGGGCTGCAGGACGAGCTCGACCGCTTCGTCGAGCACGTGGCCACCGTGGGCATCAAGCGCATAGGCCTTTTTTATGAAGAGGGCCCGGGCGCGGCCGCGCTGCTGGCGGCCGCCGAAGCCGCCGCCAAAAAAGCCGGCCTCACGCTGGTCGCGAAAGCCAGCTACCCGGCCCGCACCTCGCAGGTGGCCAAGGCCGTCGAGACGATGACCACCGCCGCGCCGCAAGCCATCTTCATGGTCTCCACGGGCGCCGCCGCCGCGGGCTTTATTGAAAACTACGGCCGCGCCGGCGCGCAGCTGTTTGCCCACTCCGGCGTGGACATCGAGCAGCTGACCAAGCGGCTGGCCGAAGAACAGATGCAGGGCGTGTCCATCGCCCAGGTCACGCCCAACCCCTACAAGATCGCCAACCGGCTGAGCAAGGAATTCCAGGAGGCCGCCGCCGCGAAGAAGACCCTCGAAGTGCCCATGAGCTACGCCATGATGGAGGGCTACATCACCGCCAAGGTCATCGTCGAGGCAGTGCGCCGCCAGGGCGCCAAGCCCACCCGTGAAGGCATGGCCCGAACCCTGGACGCGATGGACCGCTTCGACATGGGCGGCTATGTGGTGGGCTACAAACCGGGCAGCCGAACGGGCTCGAAGTTTGTGGAGCTGAGCATCATCAGCGGCACGGGCAAGATCCGCCAGTAAGAGCCGCTCCGGGCCCGAGACGGGTACTCCCTGTGGCGGCTCCCTCCGCCCATGGACGAGAATGCGGGCATGGCCTCTTTCCCCCCCGTCGAAGCCGTGGTGCGCGCGGTGCAGTTGCTCGAATGCCTGAACCGCCACCCGGTCAGCAGCATTGCCCAGTTGCACGCTGAGACAAACGTCCCCAAGCCCTCGCTGGTGCGCCTGCTGCAGACGCTGGAGGGCCTGGGCTACGTGCGGCGCGCGCCCAAGGCCGGCGGCTATTTGCTGACCTCGAAAGTCCGGATGCTGGCCAGCGGCTACCACAGCGAGCCGCGCATCGTCGAGGTGGTGGCGCCGCTGCTGGACGCGCTGACCCAGGCCATCAAGTGGCCGGCCGCGCTGGCGGTGCCGGACGAGGGCGCGGCAGTGATTCGTTACAGCACCATTCCCAATTCACCGCTGGCGCTGCTGCACTCCAGCATCGACATGCGCCTGGGCCTGCTGACACGCGCGCTGGGGCGGGCCTACCTCGCGTTTTGCGAAGACGAAGAGCGCGAGGCGCTGATCTCCCTGCTCGACGTGGCCGACAACCCGGAGAACATCGCGGCACAAAACCGCGCCTCGCTGGATGCGACGCTGGAACTCATACGCCGCCAGGGTTATGCCTTGCGCGATCCGAAAGTGCGGCCGGTGTCCAACACCCTGGCGCTGCCGGTCTTTGATGCGCACCGCGTGGTGGCCAGCGTGGGCGTGACCTGGTTCAGCTCGACCATGAGCGACGAGGAGGCGGTCAAGCGCTACCTGGCTCCGTTGCAGGAGGTCGCCGCGGCGGCGAAGGCGGCGCTGTCCGAGCCGGCCGGCCCGGGGCAGCCGGAAGGCGGCGGCTAGGAGCCTGGGGCTTCAGTTCGCGCGCGCTTTGCGCGCCTTGCGCGTTTTCCACCAGCGCGAAAGGTGCACCTTGAGGTCGTGGCGCGGGTGGGTGATGCGCCTGATCGCGCTCACGTAGTCGAGCGCCAGCCCCGGCGTCCAGGCCATGGCCTCGGCGCGCACGCGGGCGCCGCCGGCCATCCACACGTCGGGGTGCAGGGCCAGCCGCAGCAGGGTGCGCCAGAACGGCTTGCCGGCGAACACGCCTTCCATGGCCGCGTCCACGGCCTGCGTCACCACGACGGAGCAGTTGCGGGAAGTGAGGTTATAGGTGTCGTCCTGGCGGTAGGCGTCCCAGAAGGCCTGCAGGTAGGCGCGGTTGTAGACGCGAAAAAGAATCTTGTGCGTGGACGGCCGGGTCGCCGCGGCTTCCTCGGCATAACCGGGCAGCCACACGCCCGGGTGGTCGTTGCCGGAGGTGGCGCGCAGGTGCTCGACCAGGTTGGCCTGCGTGATGGCCAGGCGCACCCGCGGGTGGTGGCTGATGTAGAGGCCGTCTTCGCATTCCAGCGCCACGTGGCCGGTGGAGACGCGGCCTTTTTTGGTCATGGAGGCGATGTAGCGCTCGATCAGCGGAAGGCGTATGCGGTCCTGGTCGCCTTCGACCGCATCGACCGCCGTCCAGACGTGCACCACCATGTGGCCGGCGGCGGCGTTGGCGGCCAGCACCGCGGCGCTGGGCGGCGCCGCATCGGGCTGCAGCACGCGGGTGCCGCTGTAAAGTTCGACGGCCGCGAGCCGGGAGCCGCGCGGCAGGCGCCTGAGCCGCCAGGCGCCGCGCATCAGGATGTAGCCGCCCGCGAGCAGCGCCAGGCCGGTGCACAGGGACACGTTCATGCTGGAGGGAACTGGCCAGTCGGTCAGCAGCAGCAAGGCCATGAGCAGGTAGCCCCAGCCCATGAGGTTGGACTTGCGCCAGCTCGGATAGCGGATCAGCCAGCTGGAGGCGATGCGGACCAGGCCGTTGAAGGTGAAGGCACCGGCGAACAGGATGGCGGCGGCGATCGAATTGTCCCAGGGGAAATCCAGCACCAGGCAGGCGAACACCACCATGGCCGCGCCGCGCAGTATCTCGAAGCGGCGCCGCACCTGCGTGTGGGTGGCGCCCACCACCATCTCGGCGATGCCCTGGGCCAGCAGCACCGCGCCCAGTACCCAGGTGGCGACGTCGGCCACGCCGTCGACCAGGTCGATCAGCAACATCGCACCGAAGAGGGCGGTCAACACACCCGCCGCCATGAAGATTTTCCAGCGCTTGACCAGCGCATCGCCACCGAAAAGAATCAACGCAAGTCTGAACATATTTCTTCTGCTTCATCGGCACGCGCCGCCGGCCCCGGCGCGGCGCGGCCGGGCTTTATTTCAAGGAGGGGAAATCGACGACGTAGGCATCCAGCGGCAAGGCGGCGCGCTGCGGGCCTTGTTGGGGCAGCGGCTTCACGATCACCTTGCCCTGCTCGGTCGCGTCGACAGCGACGCCTTTGACGATGAACGAATCGATGACGTAGGGCAGGCCCTGTGACGACAGCGGGGCCATGCCATCGGACACATGGAAATGCAGGTGCGGCGCGGTGGTGTTGCCCGAGTTGCCGAGCAGCGCCAGCACCTGGCCGCGCCTGACGCGGTCGCCGGCGCGCACCTTGAGCGAGCCCGGCTGCAGGTGCGCATAAAACGCGTAGTAGCCGCGCCCCAGGTCCAGGATCACGTGGTTGCCCGTGGCGTTCTGCATGGTGGTGTCGGGCGGCAAGGCGTTGGGCACGCGCTCGGGCAGGCCGTCGAGCACGGAGACCACTTTGGCGTCCGCCACGGCGATGGCTTTTTGCCCGTAGGTGGGCCAGTTTTCGTTCTTGTTGCTGTCGCCGTTGCTTTGCTGCGCGTTGGCGTCCAGCTTGATCCAGTCGATCGCGAAGCGCTGGCCCACGTAAAAATTGCCGTTCACGGGAATGCCGGCGCGCCGGTGCGGGGCTTCCTTGCAGCAGCCGTTGAAAGCCACCCAGCCCGGGCCTTCCAGCGGCGGGCCTATCAGCAGCGCCGGCCGCGCGCTCAGGGCCACGCTGCCGCCGGTTTGTGTTGTCTGCACAATGCCTTCGTTCGCGGGTTTGACGGCGGCCGTGAGCCTGACTTCGGAGCCGGCGGTCACCACGCGGTGCGACAGGGTTTTGGGCAGAGGCTGGCCGGGCTCGAGCACCACGTCGATCCAGAAAAAGCCGGTTTGCGATGCGTCCACGCTCTCGGTGGCGGTGCCGCCCAACAGGGAGAAAGTGCGGGCGACCTCATCGCCGGACACCGTGGCCAGCACCTTGCCGGAGCCGCCGTCCAGCACTTCGAGCGACACCAGCCTGGCGGGCACGGCGCGCGCATTGGTCACCTGTAGTTCATAGTCGATGTGCACGCGGCCGTCGGCGCCGCGAAAAGGCACGGGGCGCGAAGCGGCGCTGAGCAGGACGGGGGTGTGCTGGTCGCGCGCGCCGGCGAAGTCCAGATTGTCGAGGCCGGCCCTGGGGCCGGCCGCAAGGGCTTGAGCGCCGGCAAAAAAAGTGAGCGGGGCCAGAAGAACCAGAAGAAAGTGCCGCATGCGATCCTCCTTGTGATTGGGCCGGGTCATCATAGCGCCAAGCCTGCGGGATGGCATCGACCCGTCACGGGCTCGCGCAAAGCAAAAACCCCGCAATGCCGGGGCGGCGTTGCGGGGTTTTTGATCGGTAAAGGCTACCGGGTCAGTGGCCGCCGTAATAAGGCGAAGGCGCGGGCTGGGCGGCGACGGGCGCGGGCGGTGGCTTGGGGCCGTAGGTCGCGCCGTCATTGGTGCGCAGCACATTGCCTTCCACCGTCACGCGGCTGCCCACGCTGGGGGGCCGGGCCACTTCGACGAGGCGCTGCGAGCCGTCTTCCATGCGCACGCCGACCTGGTAAACCGTTTCCTTGCGCACCTGGCCTTCAATCGCGTTGCCGGCAAAACCGCCGCCCACCGCGCCCAGGATGGTGGCCGCGGTGCGGCCGCCGCCATGGCCGACCTGGTTGCCGAGCACGGCGCCCAGCACGCCACCGGCCACGGTGCCGATGCCGACACCGGCGGGTTTGGTGGAACGCTCAACCGGCGTGACCGACTCGATGGAGCCGCACACATGGCAGATCGAAACGACGGGAACCGGCGCAGGATAGGCGGGTGCGGGATAGGCGCCGGGTGCGGGTGAAACGCCGGCATAGCTTGGCGCGGGCGCCGGCTTGGGCGTGGGCTTGGCGACTTTTTTGGCGGGCACGGGCGCGGGTTTGGCGGGGGCCGCGGCGGGCTTTTCAGCCAGGTCGTCGGCCGCGGTGGCGGCTGCGGCCACGGGCGGCGGCGGCGCCACCGGGGCTGCGGCCTGCGGGGCCGCGAGCGCCACCGGCGTGGCAACAGCCGGGTTGCGCATCTGGTAAATCATGGTGCCGCCCATGGCCAGGACAGCGACGCCCAGGATGCCGACGGCGGCCCACAAGGGTTTGCTGGCCGACGAGGCCTGCTGGCCGGGCTGGAGCGTTTCGGTGGATGTGTTCATGGTAATTCCCTCAGGTGAAATCAAATCGCTGGCGCAACGTTGCGCAGTGCCTGTTCAACGTTTCCCATGCCGCGAAGGTAAACACGCTTTTGCAGGCAACGGTGTATTTATGTAAACGCGGCTTGTTTTCCGGCAAAGCTGCGGTAAACACGATTGAAAACGGCCGGCGCGCAGCCTAGAGATTGGGGGCCAGCAGACGCTGCAACTCATCGGCCTTCAGCCCGCGCCGCTGTGCCAGGTCCTGCAGCTGGTCGTCACCTATCTTGCCGACGTTGAAGTAAGTGCTTTGCGGGTGGCTCAGGTAAAAGCCGCTGACGCTGGCGGCCGGCGTCATGGCCAGGCTCTCGGTCAGCGCCATGCCGATGTCTTCGGCCTTGAGCAGTTCGAACATCTCTTTCTTCACGCTGTGGTCCGGGCAGGCCGGGTAGCCCGGCGCGGGGCGTATGCCCTGGTACTTTTCGGCGATCAGCGCTTCGCTGTCCAGCGACTCGGCGGGCACGTAGCCCCACAAGTCCTTGCGCACGCGCTGGTGCAGGCTTTCGGCGAAGGCCTCGGCCAGGCGGTCGGCCAGGGCCTTGAGCATGATGGACGAGTAGTCATCGTGGTCGTCGAGGAAGTATTTCTCTTTCTTCTCGGCGCCTATGCCGGCGGTCACGGCGAAGACGCCGATGTAGTCGGCAATGCCCTTGGGCGCCACGAAGTCGGCCAGGCAGCGGCTGGGCCGCATCACGCCCTCGATCGCGGTTTTTTCGGTCTGCTGGCGCAGGCCGTACCAGGTCATGGCGACTTGGCTGCGCGTCTCGTCGGTGTAGATCTCGATGTCGTCGCCCACGCTGTTGGCGGGGTACAGCGCCATCACGCCGTTGGCGGTGAGCCAGCGGCCTTCGATGAGGCGCTTGAGCATGCGCTGCGCGTCGGCGTACACACGCACGGCCTCGGTGCCCACGACCTCGTCCTTGAGGATGGCCGGGAAAGGGCCGGCCAGGTCCCAGGTCTGGAAGAAGGGGCCCCAGTCAATGTACTGCGCGAGTTCGGCCAGGTCGAAATTCTTGAACACGCGCCGGCCGATGAACTTGGGTACGGGAGGCGTGTAGCCGGCCCAGTCCATGGGCGTGGCGTTGGCGCGCGCCTTGGCCAGCGGCCACATGGGCACCTGCTTTTTGTTGGCGTGCTGGGTGCGCACCTTGTCGTAGTCGGTGTACAGGTCTTCGATGTATTTGGCGGCCTGGTCGGACAGCAGGCTTTGCGCCACGCTGACGCTGCGGGACGCGTCAGGCACATAGACCACCGGGCCTTCGTAGTGCGGCGAAATCTTGACGGCCGTGTGCACCCGGCTGGTGGTGGCGCCGCCTATCAGCAGCGGGATTTTTTTGATGCGGAAGTGGTCGTCCTTCTGCATCTCGGCGGCGACGTACTGCATCTCTTCCAGGCTGGGCGTGATCAGGCCGGACAGCCCGACGATGTCGGCGCCCTCGACCTTGGCGCGCGCGAGGATCTCATGGCAGGGCACCATCACGCCCATGTTGACGACTTCGAAGTTGTTGCACTGCAGGACCACCGTGACGATGTTCTTGCCGATGTCGTGCACGTCGCCCTTGACGGTGGCGATGATGATCTTGCCCTTGGTCTTGACGTCGCCGCCGGCCGCTTCGAGCAGCAGCTTTTCGGCTTCGATGTAGGGCAGCAGGTGGGCTACCGCCTGCTTCATCACGCGCGCGCTCTTGACCACCTGGGGCAGGAACATCTTGCCCTGGCCGAACAGGTCGCCGACGATGTTCATGCCGTCCATCAGCGGGCCTTCGATGACGTGCAGCGGCCGGCCGCCTTCGGCCAGGATCTGCTGGTAGACCTCTTCGGTGTCGGGCACGATGTGTTCGTTCATGCCGTGGACCAGCGCGTGCGACAGGCGCTGGCGCACCGGCAAGGCGCGCCATTCGTTGCGCTTGCTGTCGTCCTTGGCGCCGCTCTTCGCGGTTTCGGCGACTTCGATCAGGCGTTCGCTGGGCGTGAGCTCGGCCTCGCCGGGCTTGTAGACCGGCTGGCGATTGAGCACCACGTCTTCCACGCGTTCGCGCAGCACCGGGTCCAGGTCGTCATAGACGCCGACCATGCCGGCGTTGACGATGCCCATGTCCATGCCGGCCTGGATCGCGTGGTACAGGAACACGGTGTGGATGGCCTCGCGCACCGGGTCGTTGCCGCGAAAGCTGAAGGACACGTTGGACACGCCGCCCGAGACCTTGGCGCCGGGCAGGTTCTGCTTGATCCAGCGCGTGGCGTTGATGAAGTCGACCGCGTAGTTGTTGTGCTCCTCGATGCCGGTGGCGATCGCGAAGATGTTGGGGTCGAAGATGATGTCTTCGGGCGGAAAGCCGAGCTCGTCGACCAGCACGCGGTAGGCACGCTCGCAGATCTCGACCTTACGCTCGTAGGTGTCGGCCTGGCCTTTTTCGTCGAAGGCCATGACCACGGCCGCCGCGCCGTAGCGCTTGAGCAGCTTGGCCTGCTGCTTGAAGGGCTCCAGGCCCTCCTTCATCGAGATCGAATTGACGATGCCCTTGCCCTGGATGCATCGCAGGCCGGCCTCGATGACGCTCCATTTGGAGCTGTCGATCATGATGGGCACGCGGGCGATGTCGGGTTCGCTGGCGATCAGGTTCAGGAATCGCACCATGGCGGCCTGGCTGTCCAGCATGGCCTCGTCCATGTTGATGTCGATGATCTGCGCGCCGTTTTCCACCTGCTGGCGGGCGACCGCCAGGGCCTGCTCGTACTCGCCGTTCAGGATCATGCGGGCGAAGGCCTTGGAGCCGGTGACGTTGGTACGCTCGCCGATGTTGACGAACAGGGTGCCCGCGCCAATGGCGACCGGCTCCAGGCCGGACAGCTTCATGGGGGGAACGGAGACGGAATTTTCGATTTGGGACACGGACTCACCTTATGGCCAAGGTGAGCGTCGTTGCAGCAGGCCGCGCCGAAAGGGCCGCCCGTAACCCAAGCCTGACGGACGCTAAGGTCCGCTGCAACGCTCCTTGGGTTGCCGCTATTTTAAGGGCTGAAAGCGTCCTGTGCCATTCCCCGCGACAAATGCCCGGGGAATCGGGGTGTCTGCCGGAGCCACTCACAAAGCCCAGCGAAGCGGTCCTGGCTAGGCGCGACGCCGCAGACAGTGCACCAGCACGGCAAGGCGGCTGCAACAACGCCAGGAGGGCTTTTTGAGTGGCGCTTAGTCCAGCTTGATCTTGGCGACCTTGATCAGGCGGCCGTAGTCAGCATGTTCCTTCATGACCATATAAGCAAAATCCGCAGAAGTCATGGGGCTGGGGGTGGCGCTCATGCGTGCGAACTTTTCGGCCGTCTCGGGCGTGTTGAGCGCGGCGGCGAAGGCCTTTTGCAACTGGTCCGTGGTGGCCTTGGGCAGGTTGGCGGGGCCGAAGATGCCGAACCACGTGCTGATGTGAAAGCCCGGCAGCACGTCGTTGATGGTCGGGATTTCCGTGAAGCTGCTGGAGCGGTTGATGGTGGTCACGCCGAAAGCCACCAGCTTGCCCGACTTGATGTTGGCGCTGGCCGACGCCAGGTTGTCGAACAGCAGATCGGCCTGGCCGCTCAGCAGGCCGGCCTGCGCCTGGGCCGAGCCGCTGGAAGGCAGGTGCACCACGCTGATTTTGGCCAGGCTTTTGAACAGCTCGCCGGCGAGATGGCCGGCGCTGCCGTTGCCGCCCGAGGCGTAGGTCAGGCGTCCGGGGTTCTTGCGCGCGTAGGCGATCAGGTCCTTGGTGTCCTTGATGTTCAGGCGCTTGGCGGTCTCGGCGTTCATGACCAGCACATTGGGCACACGGGCCACCAGCGTGATGGGCGTGAAGTCCTTCAGCGCGTCATAGGGCATGTTGGGGTAGAGCCAGGGATTGATGGCATGGGTGGCCACCGCGCCCATCACCAGCGTGTGGCCGTCGGCCGGGGCCTTGGCGACCAAAGCCGCGCCCACGTTGCCGCCCGAGCCGGGGCGGTTGTCGACGATCACTTCGGTCTTGAGCAGGGGCCGCAGCTGGGCGGCCAGGATGTGGGCGGCATTGTCCAGCGGGCCGCCGGCGGGGTAAGGGACGATGAGGGTGACCGGCTTTTGCGGCACCAGTTGCGCCTGGGCGGCCAGGGCCGCGGTAGCCACGGCAACTACCGCGGCGAGCTTGATGAATGAACGCACGTTCATGATTTCCTTTGTTATTGATGTGAGTGTTCAGCCACGAGGCGGCCGCAGACGCGGTGCCGGATGATGGAAAAACGGGCCTGACTATAGCCGTTAAATGTGACGCGCCGCCGGGTATTTCACCAGGCGCCGGCCGCGTGAACACTTAGCGCTTAAGCGCTTTGGGATGTTGGCGCCCACGGTTAAGCCCCTTGGCTTAACGGGAGTTCAGGCCGCTTCCTTGTAGAAAGCGCCGCGCTGGCGCGAACGCGCGGCGACCGGGGCCACGGCGTGGGCGATGGCGCCTATGTGGTCGGGCGTGGTGCCGCAGCAGCCGCCCACGATGTTGACCAGGCCCTCGTCGGCGAACTCGCGCAGCAGGCGCGAGGTGACGTCGGGCGTCTCGTCAAAACCGGTGTCGCTCATGGGGTTGGGCAGGCCGGCATTGGGGTAGCAGCTGATGAAGGTGTCGCCGGCCACGCGGGCCAGCTCCTGGATGTAGGGGCGCATCAGGGTGGCGCCCAGCGCGCAGTTCAGGCCTATGGCCAGCGGCGCGGCGTGGCGCACGCTGTGCCAGAAGGCGGTCACGGTCTGCCCGCTCAGGATGCGGCCCGAGGCGTCGGTCACGGTGCCGCTGATAATCAGGGGCAGGCGCTCGCCGGAGTTGTCGAAGTACTCGTCGATGGCGAACAGCGCCGCCTTGGCGTTGAGCGTGTCGAAGATGGTCTCGACCAGCAGCACGTCGCTGCCGCCCTTGACCAGGGCCTCGGTCTGCTCGTAATAGGCCTTGCGCAGCTCCTCAAAGCTGGTGTTGCGCGCGCCGGGGTCGTTCACGTCGGGGCTGATGCTGGCCGTCTTGGGCGTGGGGCCCAGGGCGCCGACCACAAAGCGCGGCTTGTCCGGCGTGGAGAACTTGTCGCAGGCGGCGCGCGCGATGCGGGCCGACTCGTAATTCATCTCCACGGCCAGGTCGGCCATGTCGTAGTCGCCCTGCGCCACCGTGGTCGCGCCGAAGGTGTTGGTTTCAATCATGTCGGCGCCCGCGGCCAGGTAGCCTTCATGGATGTCCTGGATCACGTCGGGCCGCGTGAGGCTCAGCAACTCGTTGTTGCCCTTGACGTCCTTGTGGAAGTCCTTGAAGCGTTCGCCGCGGTACTGGGCCTCGTTGAGCTTGAAGCGCTGGATCATGGTGCCCATGGCGCCGTCAAGGATGGCGATGCGTTGTTCCAGGATGGCCGGCAGTTGCTGCCCGCGGGTGTAGATGATCGGCTTCATGCCATGATTTTACCAACCATGCCTAGCCTGCCTTTCGGCATGGTCATTGGGGCGGCGTTGCGCCGCATAGCTTGTAACCCAGGTCACCGACCATCTGGCGCGGGCCCATCGGCATGATCACGCCGTCGAGAAAGCCCGGCGCTTCGGGATAAGCCCCGGCCACGCCTGCCGGCGCCTGCCGCTCGATGGCGCTGTCCAGGGGCGATGAGGGATCGGGCCGCACCAGCTGCAGTGCGGCCATCACCCTGAGCTGGAACTTCATGCCGGCGGCTTCATGCTCCTCCGCACTGGCCAGCAACACAAAGGGGCGCTGAGCCTGGATGGTTGCCACCATGAGCCGGGTACCGGGCGTCTCCTGCGCAAAAAGCCGCTCGGCCAGCTGCGGCGCTGCGTACCTGATCTGGAGCGCGAGCGCACGAAGCCATTGCGCATCTGCCGGCGTGTGGTCGCTGAAATTGCCGGCCCGCCTGAAATTTACCGACGCTGCGGGCACCAGCTCGTCGACGAGAGCTTCCAGGCGGTCCAGTGCGCCTTCCCGCCGGAAATAGTCTTTCAGCCAGATCACTGAAGCGGGCTCGGCCATCCCCGCTTCAATGTCGGAGCTGATCAGATGAAATTGCTGAAGGAATGTGGCTCGCGCAAGGGATGCAAAGGCTTCGGTCGCCCCTTCGGCAGCCCTGATCGCCAGGAAGCCGTCGACCTCCTGTTCCGACAGCTGGTCAAACGCCCACATCGGGGCGCCTGCCAGATAGGCAAAGTTCTCCTGGTTCGCGCCGGTCACGAGTGTCCGGGTTTTCGCCGCTGTTTGCTCAACGGCCTGGCGGTATTTGGGGGAAAGCATTCCGTCTACAGAGGTGAATGCGACTGGACAGCGATTCAGCATTCCGAACCGCCGGAAAATCTCTTTCGCCACCTGCAGGGCCTGAGCGTGGGCAATGCCATGTTCGCGGAACGCAGGCGTGAACTGCATCATTTCGAACAGCTGCCGCCGCTTGGGCTCCATCTGCGGCGGCGTGTCGAATGCATGGCTGTCCGCCGCCATGCACCACACAGCCAGGCAGGCGGCCACACACCTTGCAATCCTTTTTGGCCTTTTCATGAATTTGTCCCTGTTATTTTCCGGATGCGGCATTCTGCCTGCCCGCCGGTGAAGCCGCCCCTCTTTCGCCGACAATACGAGGGTTCACCATCATGAAAAATTTTCAACCCAAAGAAGCCTGGTCCTGGCTGCAGGCTCACCCCGACGCCCTGTTCGTGGACGTGCGCATGGAAATCGAGTCGCTGTACGTGGGCCGACCGCCGGGCGTGGTCAACGTGCCCTGGTACGAGTACCCCGACCTGCAGCCCGACGCGCAGAAGTTCGCCGACGCCGTGGCGCGCGAGGCCGCCAGCAAGGCGCAGCCGGTGCTGCTGATCTGCCGCTCCGGCAAGCGTACGCTGGACGCGGGCAAGGCGCTGGAAGCGGCCGGCTTCAGCGACGTGCAGCATGTGGTGCACGGCTTCGAGGGTGAGCTCGACGAGCAGTTCCGGCGTTCCTCGCTCTCGGGCTGGCGCTTTGACGGCCTGCCCTGGGAGCAGATGTAGCCTTCGCCATTCCCGCGTCCGGCGACAGCTTTCACCGCATCAATTCCTATTCCGACCTTGTCCTCACTCCCCGTCACTACCCCTTCCTCCGCCTCCACCCCGCTGCATGTGCTGGCCGAAGTCTTCGGTTACGACAGCTTCCGGGGCCCGCAGGAAGCCATCGTGGACCACGTGGTGCGCGGCGGCGACGCGCTGGTGCTGATGCCCACGGGCGGCGGCAAGTCGCTGTGCTACCAGATCCCGGCCATCGTGCGGCAGCAGGCCGGCCACGGCGTGACCATCGTGATCTCGCCGCTGATTGCGCTGATGCACGACCAGGTGGGCGCGCTGCACGAGGCCGGCGTGTCGGCGGCTTTCCTCAACTCCACGCAGAGCTTCGACGAAAGCAGCCAGCTTGAAAAGCAGCTGCTGCGCAACGAGCTGACGCTGCTGTACGCCGCGCCCGAGCGCATCAACACGCCGCGCATGAAGGGCCTGCTGGCCTCGCTGCACGAGCGCGGGCTGCTGAGCCTGTTCGCCATCGACGAGGCGCACTGCGTGAGCCAGTGGGGCCATGACTTCCGGCCGGAATACCGCTCTCTGAGCCTGCTGCACGAGACCTTCCCCGACGTGCCGCGCATGGCGCTGACGGCCACGGCCGACGCGCTGACGCGCCAGGACATGATCGAACGCCTCAAGCTGGAGGACGCGCGCCAGTTCGTCAGCAGCTTCGACCGGCCCAACATCCGCTACACCATCGTCGAGAAGACCGACCCGACGCGCCAGCTGCTGCGCTTCATTGAAACCGAGCACGAGGGCGAGGCCGGCATCGTCTACTGCCAGTCGCGCAAGCGCGTGGAAGAGATCGCCGGCATGCTGCAGGACGCGGGCCTGAAGGCGCTGGCCTACCACGCGGGGCTTGATTCGGCCCTGCGCCAGCAGCGGCAGGACCGCTTCCTGCGCGAGGACGGCATTGTCATGGTAGCGACCATCGCCTTCGGCATGGGCATCGACAAACCCGATGTGCGTTTCGTCGCCCACCTGGACATGCCCAAGAACATCGAAGGCTATTACCAGGAAACGGGCCGCGCGGGCCGCGACGGCCAGAGCGCCGACGCCTGGATGGCCTACGGCCTGCAGGACGTGGTGAACCAGCGCCGCATGATAGACACCAGCGAGGCCGCCAGCGAGGACTTCAAGCAGGTGATGCGCGGCAAGCTCGACGCGCTGCTGACGCTGGCCGAGGACACGCGCTGCCGCCGCGTCAGCCTGCTGGGCTACTTCGGCGAGGACAGCCAGCCCTGCGGCAACTGCGACAACTGCCTGAACCCTCCCGCCGTGTGGGACGCCACCGAGGCCGCGCGCAAGATGCTCAGCTGCATCTACCGCGTGCAGCAGGCCAGCGGCATCAGCTTCGGCGCCGGCCACATCATGGACATCCTGCGCGGCAAGACCACCGAGAAGATGACGCAGTACGGGCACGACAAGCTCAGCACCTTCGGCATAGGCGCGGATTTAGCCGAAGCGCAGTGGCGCGGCGTGCTGCGCCAGCTGATCGCGCGCAACATGGTGCGCGTGGACGCCGAGGCCTTCAGCACGCTGCAGCTGCTGCCCGACGCGCGCCAGGTGCTCAAGGGCGAAGTCAGCGTGGTGCTGCGCGAGCAGGCCGCTGCGGGCGCCAAGGCCGGCGGCCGCGGCAAGCGCGTGACCAAGACCTCGGTCAAGGGCCTGGCCGAAGCCGCGCTCAACGCCGGCGCGCTGGAACGCCTGGCGCGCCTCAAAGCCTGGCGCGCCGAAGTCGCGCGCGAGCACAACCTGCCGGCTTTCGTGATCTTCCACGACGCGACGCTGCGCGCGATCGCGGAACGCGCGCCGCAAAGCCTGGACGACCTGGACGGCATCAGCGGCATAGGCGTCAAGAAGCGGGAAGCCTACGGCGCCGAGGTGCTGCGGGTGTGCGCGGCGACAAGCTAGGCTCGCTTTAGTGGGCAAGGGTTTTCCCTTGGCCCGCTGAAAAACCGCATGGGTTTGGCGCAGGTGTGTCTGTTCCGGGGGCATCAAGCGCCCGGTTTTGGGGCGACCCAACCGGCGCCACCATGTTCCCGCACGGCCGATTTTTTGGCGACGCCGCTGCATCCATGCAAGGCCGGCATACGTACATGTCCTTAGAACCTGTTCACGGTCTAAACGGGGCCGCGTTGGGATGCAATCGGGATGAGTGGGCCGACCGGGCACGCCGCATGGGCTAATGCCCATGCAGGGGACCGGGTGGCTCAATCGCCCGATTTCATCCCAACCCGGAGGGCAAGCGCCTTCTCGGGCGGTCTGCGGTGTTGCGGCGCTGGCCCATAGCGATGCTATGGGCGGCGCGCCGCGCCTAGCATCCCATCCCGAGACGGGGCTTGCGCGGCCCCGTTTAGACCGTGAACAGGTTCTTAAGCTCATGACGCATTTTTCGCAAGGGTTTATCCCGAGCGAATAGGCGATTGCACCCCCTTGGGGCGCGCAATGCTTGGGTTAGCATTTCGACGCTGGCACGCATCGTGCTGCACCACAAAAGTTTCACTGACTGGAGAATCCCGTGATCAAAATCGCTAAAAAACATGGACTTGCCACGCTGGCTGTCGCCAGCCTCACCCTCGCGGCAATGGCACCCGCCCATGCCGGCAAGACACTGGACGCCATCAAGGCGCGCGGACAGGTCATTTGCGGCGTCAACGTCGGCCTGGCGGGGTTTTCCTCCGCCGACAGCAACGGCGCCTGGACCGGCCTTGACGTCGACGTCTGCAAGGCGATTGCCGCCAGCGTGCTGGGCGACGGCAACAAGGTCAAGTGGGTTCCCCTGAACGCCCAGCAGCGCTTCACCGCGCTGCAGTCCGGCGAAGTCGACGTGCTCTCGCGCAACACCACCTTCTCGCTGACCCGCGACGCGTCGCTGGGCCTGCACATGACCGCCGTGACCTATTACGACGGCCAGGGTTTCATGGTTCCCGTGAAGAGCAAGGTCAAAAGCGCCAAGTCGCTGAAGAACGCCACGGTCTGCGTGCAGTCCGGCACCACGACCGAAAAGAACCTGACCGACTTCTCCAAAGCCAACAACCTGAACATGAAGCCCGTGGTGTTTGAAAAGCAGGAGGCCGTCAACGCCGCCTACTTCTCGGGCCGCTGCCAGGCTTACACGACCGACGCCTCGGGCCTGGCCTCGGTGCGCAACAAGGAAGCCAAGGTTCCCGCCGACCACCTGATCCTGCCCGAGCTGATCTCCAAGGAGCCGCTGGGCCCCATGGTGCGCCGCGGTGACGACGAGTGGTTCGCCATCGTCAAGTGGGTGATCTACGGCCTCGTCGAGGCCGAAGAGTACGGCGTGACCCAGGCCAACGTCGATGCCATGACCAAGGACAGCAAGGACCCCGTGGTCATGCGCCTGACCGGCAGCGGCGAGGACACCGGCAAGCTGCTGGGCCTTGACAAGGAATGGCTGGTGCGCGCCGTGAAGTCCGTCGGCAACTACGGCGAGATCTTTGAACGCAACGTCGGCCCCAAGACGCCTTTGGCGCTGCCGCGCGGCCAGAACAACCAGTGGAACAAGGGCGGCCAGATGTACGCCATGCCGGTGCGCTGACCTGATCGCCTGATTCCGATGCGCTAACGCAACGGGCCGCTCGCAACCAACCGTGGTCGAGCGGCCCGCTTTTTTTGGGTACCGCCTTTATGTCCGAGCACTCCCTGATTCCCCCGCGCCCGGCACCCGCCCTGCGGCGCAAGCATTTTTCCTGGCGCAGCAAACAGGCGCGCGCCATCGTCTACCAGGTAGCCGCCGTCAGCCTGATCGTCTTCCTGGTCTGGCTGCTGGTGAGCAACACCATGTCCAACATGAAGACCCGCGGCATCCAGAGCGGCTTCGACTTCCTGCTGCAGCCGGCCGGCTTCGACATCGGCGAAGGCTGGCTCAATTACGACTCCATTGACCCCTACTGGAAGGCCTTCCTGGTCGGGCTGGTCAACACGCTGCGCGTGGCGGTGGTCGGCATCGTGCTGACGTCCATCCTGGGCACGCTGCTGGGCGTGGGCCGCTTCTCGCGCAACGCCCTGGTGCGGGCGCTGTGCTACGGCTATGTCGAGACCTTCCGCAACATCCCGGTGCTGCTGCAGCTGCTGATGTGGTACCTGCTGTTCACCGAATACCTGCCCGCCGTGGACCAGGCCCTGCACATCGGCAAATGGGTTTACGTCAGCAAGAACGGCCTGTCCTACCCCTCGCCCGTGTGGGGCCTGGGCCAGACGCTGGCGCTCGCCGGCGCGCTGGTGGGTGTCGCGGCCAGCGTGCTGTACGCGCGCAGCGCGCGCAAGCAGTTCGACCTGACCGGCAAGCCCCGGCCGGTTTTCTGGGTGTCGCTGGCGCTGGTCGTGGGCGGCGCGCTCATCGGCTGGCTGGCCGGCGGCGCGCCCAACGAATGGAATCTGCCGCTGCTGACCGAATCGCAGGTGGAAGGCGGCGGCGCGCTGTCGCCCGAATACCTCGCGGTGCTGCTGGGCCTGGTGCTGTACACCTCCGCCTTCGTGGCCGAGGTGGTGCGCGCCGGCATTGCCTCGGTGTCGCTGGGCCAGCATGAGGCCAGCGCCTCACTGGGCCTGTCGCGCGGCCACTCGATGCGGCTGGTGGTGCTGCCGCAGGCGCTGCGCGTCATCATTCCGCCGCTGACCAACCAGTACCTCAACCTCACGAAAAACTCCTCGCTGGCCGTCGCCGTGGGTTACCCGGACCTGGTCTCCATCGCCAACACCTCGCTGAACCAGACCGGCCGGGCCGTGGAGTGCATCGCCATCATCATGCTGATCTACCTGAGCACCTCGCTGGCGACGTCCGGCCTGATGAACTGGTTCAACAGCCGTGCCGCCATCAAGGAGCGCTGAGCGATGAGCAATAACAACACTTTTGTGCCGATCGCGGCGCGCCCGGCCCCCGTCAAGATGGAGGGCTTCGGCCCCTGGCTGCGCAACAACCTGTTCTCCAGCATCGGCAATTCGGTGATTTCCCTCACCGTGCTCGCGGTGCTGGTGTGGGCGGCCACGAACATCGTGCAGTGGGGCATCCTGCATGCCGTCACCGCGGCGGACCCGGACGCCTGCCAGGCCGCGCGCGGCGTGGGCGCCTGCTGGGGCGTGATCCGCGAAAAAGGCCGCATCATCCTGCTGGGCCGCTACCCGCAGGCCGAGCACTGGCGCGCGGAACTGGCGACCGTGCTGCTGCTGGGCCTGGTGGTGGCCAGCTGCGTGCGCTGGTTCTGGAAGCCCTGGCTGGTGCTGCTGTGGGCGGCCGTGCTGGCCGCCTTCTTCACGCTGATGAGCGGCGGCGTCCTGGGGCTGACCAAGGTGACGACCGACCAGTGGGGCGGCCTGCCGCTGACGGTGATGCTCACGGTGATCTCGATGACCATCGCCTTCCCGATCGCCGTGATGGTGGCGCTGGGCCGCCGCGCCAACATGCCGGCCATACGCACGCTGTGCGTCATCTACGTCGAGCTGATACGCGGCGTGCCGCTCATTTCCGTGCTGTTCATGGCCAGCTTCATGTTCCCGCTGTTCATGCCCATCGGCAAGTCGCCCGACGTGCTGGTGCGCGTCATCGTCGGCATCACGCTGTTCGCCGCGGCCTACATGGCCGAGATCGTGCGCGGCGGCTTGCAGTCGCTCTCCAAGGGCCAGACCGAGGCGGCGGCCAGCCTGGGCCTGGGCTACTGGCAGACGCAGATCAAGATCGTGCTGCCGCAGGCGCTGGGCACCGTGGTGCCCAGCATCATGAACAACTTCATTTCGCTCTTCAAGGACACCTCTCTGGTGACCATCGTGTCGCTGTACGAGCTCACCGGCGCGCTGTCGCTGGCGGTGGGCTCGGACCCGAACTGGCGGCCCTTCAAGATCGAAGCCTATATTTTCATTGCCGCGATTTATTTCACCTGCTGCTTCGCGATGTCGCGCTACAGCCTGTGGATAGAACGCCGTCTCGCCGTGGGCAAAGCCCGTTGAACAGGAACAAGAACATGAGTGATCCCTCCATCCGCTTTGACAAGGTCAACAAATGGTATGGCAACAATTTCCATGTGCTGCGCGACATCGACCTGGAAGTGAAGCAAGGCGAGCGCCTGGTGATCTGCGGGCCGTCGGGCTCGGGCAAGTCCACCCTCATCCGTTGCATCAACGCGCTGGAAGACTACCAGGAAGGCAAGCTCACCGTCGCGGGCTCGGTGCTGGGCGACGACATCAAGGCGATCGACGCGGTGCGCCGCCAGGTCGGCATGGTGTTCCAGCAGTTCAACCTGTTCCCGCATTTGACGGTACTGGAAAACCTGACGCTCTCGCCGACCTGGGTCGCCGGCCTGTCCAAGAAGGACGCGATCGAGCGCGCCATGCACCAGCTCGAGCGCGTGCGCATCGCCGAGCAAGCGCAGAAATACCCGCTGCAGCTGTCGGGCGGCCAGCAGCAGCGCGTGGCGATTGCGCGCGCGCTGTGCCTCACGCCCAAGATCATGCTGTTCGACGAGCCCACCTCGGCGCTGGACCCGGAGATGATCAAGGAAGTGCTGGACGTGATGATGGAGCTGGCCAACCAGGGCATGACCATGCTGTGCGTGACGCATGAAATGGGCTTTGCCAAGGCGGTGGCCGACCGCGTGATCTTCATGGACCAGGGGCAGATCGTCGAAGAGAACGCGCCCGCCGAGTTCTTCAACCATCCGCAGACCGACCGGGCCCAGGATTTCCTGTCCAAGATTCTGGGGCACTAAACTATCCCCATGTGCCAACTCCTGGGAATGAATTCGGCCAAACCGGCGGACCTTCGGTTCTCGCTCACCGGATTCGCCGCGCGTGGCGGCCTGACCGACCACCATGCGGACGGCTTCGGCATCGGCTTTTTTGAAGACAAGGCCTGCCGCCTGTTCGTCGATGCCCAGCCGGCATCGAGTTCCCCAGTCGCGGAAATGCTCAAGCACTACGCCATCAAGTCACGCAACGTGGTCTCGCACATCCGCAAGGCCACGCAGGGCGACCCGATGCGGCTGGAAAACTGCCATCCCTTCACCCGCGAACTCTGGGGCCGCCACTGGCTCTTCGCCCACAACGGCGACCTGATCGACTACCAGCCCGAATCCGCCGGCAACTACCAGCCGGTGGGCACCACCGACAGCGAGCGGGCCTTCTGCGCGCTGATGGAAGAACTCAAGCGCATCAGCCCGCGCGAACCGTGTTCGGCCGACATCGTGTTCGACACCTTGTGTTCCATGAGCGAGCGCACGGCCGAGTTCGGCGTCTTCAACTACTTGCTGTCCAACGGCCAGTCGCTGTACGCGCATTGCTCGACAAAGCTGTGGTACCTGGTGCGCGAATGGCCGTTCTCGAATGCCAGCCTGGTGGACGCCGACCTCAGCATGGACTTTGCGCAGACCAACAACCCGGAAGACCGCCTCTGCGTGGTCGCCACCCAGCCGCTGACGCGCAACGAAAACTGGCAGCAGATGCAGCCGGGCCAGTTGCTGTGGATGGAAGACGGCCGCATCGTGCGGCAGGCGCAGCTGCAGGTCAGCGAGGCCATCCGCAAGAAACACGAGGCCAGCCTGGCCTGTGTATAAACCGGCTTAGTCGTTTCCGGCGATAGCCCACTGCGCCACGGCAAAGTCCCGCCGTATCAGGTTCTCGGCCAGCAAAAACCGTTTCACTTCCTCGATCAGCTTGAGGCCTTCGGCCGGGTAAGCGGTGTCGGGGAAATGCGAAAGCGGATAAGAGTCTTTCACCGCCGCCACCGGAAAGCCGCTGGCTTCGGCGTGAAAGGCGTAATACGCCGCGCTGTCGCGGCGTATGTCCTGCAGCGCCACCGTCCGCGCGCGGCCCCAGGCCGCCGGCAGGCCGGGCGCCGCCGCCAGCAATTTGGGCGAGGCAATGATGACCGAGGTGCCACGCAGGGTCGGGTGCTTTTCGGCTTCGTCGATCACCGGGTAGCCGCGTGACGCCAGCAGCGGCCCGGTGTTGATCGGTGCGGCAAAGGCCGCCACGGCACCGCGCTCCAGCGCGGGCTCGCCGTCACGCGGCAGCATGTGCACCACCTTGACGGTTTTCAGCAGGCCCGCTTCCTTGAGCAGGCCCAGCACGTAGCGATGCATGTAGGAGCCCAGCGCGACGCCCACGGTTTTGCCTTCAAGCTCCCTGACGGTTTTGACGCCGCCGCGCGGCGTGAGCAGCCAGACGTTCATGCCCACGTTGTCAAAGCCCAGCAAGCGCCCTTCAAAACCCTGGGCGCGCGCGACGACGGCGGGTGTGTCGCCGTAGATGCCGACGTCGAGGTTGCCGGAGACAAAGGCTTCGTTGAGGTCGGGTCCGTTGGGGAACACGCGCGTGACCACCTCGCCAAAACCCAGCGGCGCCAGTTCGCGCTGCAACTGGCCTTGCTGCAAGGCCCAGCCTGTGGCCGAGGCGGGCTTTTTGCCGGGGCCGATAAAGCCCAGGCGCAAGGTTTGAGGGGAGGCGGCTTGCGCGCGGCCCAGGACGGGCAGCGCCAGCGAGGCCGCCGCCGCGAGCGCGGCGCCCAGCAGGCGGCGGCGCGGCGTCTTCAAACGGGTCAATGGGAATTTCAGGTCGGTCATATCAGTTGGGTCGGCGCCTCAGTGCGCCCGTTGTAGAAGTTCAAAACTCGCGTCGGCCCGGGCAGTGGACTGGCGGCCCTTGCCCCAGCCTATGGCGCTGCGGTAGCTGCCCATCAGGGCCTGCGTGTCCGCCGCATGTTCGTTGACCGCCGAGGCGTGGTCGGCAATCGGCGCGACGTAAAGCGCGTCCTCGGGGCAATAGAGCTCACACATAAAGCAGGTCTGGCAGTCGTCCTGGCGCGCGATCACCGGCGGGCCGCCGGGGACGATGTCAAACACATTCGTGGGGCAGGCATGCACGCAGATGTTGCAGGCGGTGCAGCGGGTGGCGCTGACGATTTCAATCATGCCGCCACTCCCTGTACGGTCTGCGCGGCGAGCGGCGCGTGCGCAGACGGCGCGTCGTCCACCGCATGCTTGCGCACCCAGACCTCATCGAGCCCGCCGCTGACCAGCCGGTGGCGCTGCGCCGGGTCGCTGGCCTTGTGTTCCTTGCGCCTGTGCATGCCGCGCGTTTCGGTGCGCTGCAGGGCGCTGCGGTACATCCAGCGCGAGGTGGCCAGCATGGCCGCGGCTTCACGGGCGCGCACCGCCTCCTGCGTATTGGCCGCGGGCGCGCCCGCGCGCAGGCGATGCCAGAGGGCGTCGAGCCGCTGCAGCGAATCTTCGAGCAGGTCGCCGCGCCGGTACCAGTTGCGTTCGTAGGGAAAGACTTCGGCCTGTACGGCGCGTATGACTTCGGCGCTGTCGGGCGCGTGGCTGCCCTGGCCTTGCAGGGCTACGCCGCCCGCGCGCAAGGCCACGCGCTGCGCCGTGCTGCGCGCACTGCGGCCGAAGTCGGCCGCGCCCGCACCGGCCCAGAAGCCCGAGGACAAGGCCCAGGCCGCGTTGTGGCTGCCGCCGCCGGTAAAGCCGCCGCAGATCAGTTCGCGTGTGGCCGCGTCGCCGGCGGCATAGAGGCCGGGTACCGTGGTCGCGCAGCTCTCGCTCACCAGGTGCAGGCCGCCTGTGCCGCGCACCGTGCCTTCAAGCCGCAAGGTGACGGGGAAGTGCTGGGTGAAAGGGTTGATGCCCTGCCGGTCAAAGGAGACAAAGAAGTTGGGCTGGGCCGTGCGCATCCAGGCGCGTATGTCGGCGTCGGCCTTGTCCAGGCAGGCATAGACCGGCCGGGTCTGCAGGGTCTGTGCGATCACGCTGCGCCCGCGCGAGGAGCCCGCGCCTTCAATCGGCGAGCCGTCCTGGTCATAAAAGGTCGCCCAGTTGTAGAACAGCGATTTGGTGACCGACGAGAACGCCGGGCCCAGGCCATAGGCGTTGGAAAACTCCATGCCCGAGAGCTCGGCGCCGACTTCGGCCGCCATCAGGTGGCCGTCGCCTGTCAACACGTTGCAGCCCAGCGCGCGGCTGAGGAAAGCGCAGCCGCCGGTGGCAATCACCACCGCGCCCGCGCGCGCCACCCAGGTCTCGCCGCTCTGGCGGTTGACGCCGGTGGCGCCGCATACCGTGCCGCCCTCATCGACCAGCAATTCGAGCGCGGGGCTGTGGTCGATGATGCGCGCGCCGGCCGCCTTGACCTGCTTGCGCATCAGCCGCATGTATTCGGGGCCTTGCAGCGAGGTGCGGCGCAACCGGCCGTCGGCATCGGCCGGGAAGGGATAGCCCCATTCGGTGAGCAGGTCCACATTGGCCCAGGTTTGCGCGAGCACGCGGTCCATCCAGGCGTGTTCGGCCAGGTGGCCGCCCATGGCCAGGCGGCTGGCCTTGGCCTCTTCGCGCGCGGCGCCGTCGGGCGAGACATGCCACAGCCCGGTGCCCGAAGGCGCGGTGGCGCCCGAGGTCCCGCAGTAACCCTTGTCGGCCAGCAGCACCGAGGCGCCCGTGGCCGCCGCGCTGATGGCGGCCCAGGCGCCGGCGGGGCCGCCGCCTATCACCAGCACGTCCACCTCGTGCCGCACCGCGCCTGCCGCGTTCGACAGCTGCTGCAAATCCCAATCGCGTGTTCCCATTGCCTGCTCCTGAAGTTCCGCCCTTGCATCTGCTTGCTTGAAGCTGCAATGCGCCAGTGCCGACTCTAGGCAGGCCGGACCCGCTTGCGAACGAAGCTTTCCGGTTAAAGATAGTTGGAAATGATGGGTTCGCGGTGAACCCGCAACCACGGGACGCAGCGACTACTGCAGGAAGCCCATGTTGCGCCCTTCGCGCACCTCGGGCTTGATGCGGTGCTCGGCCTCCAGCTGCGCGAGGAATTCCTCGGCCGAGAACTCAGCCGCCAGGATGTCGACCTGGCGCTTGACCGCCGCGAAATCGCCGGGGCACAACTGCGTGAGTTTGCCTAGGCGTTCGCGCAGGGTTCCGGTCAACAAGGCGGTGTCACCGGCCAGTGCCTCGACCACAAACATGCTCTCGCGCTGTTCGCGGGTCAACGGCATGAACTTGATCTTGAAGGTGAAGCGCCGCAGCGCCGCCTGGTCCAGGCTGTCGAACAGGTTGGTGGTGCAGATGAAGATGCCGTTGTGGCGCTCCATGCCCTGAAGCATTTCGTTGACCTCGGTCACTTCGTAGGTGCGCTGGGCGCCGCGCCTGTCCTGCAGGAAGCTGTCGGCCTCGTCGAGCAGCAGCACGGCTTTTTCGGCCTCGGCCTCGCGGAACATGGCGGCCATGTTCTGCTCAGTCTCGCCGACGTACTTGCTCATGAGGTCGCTGGCCTGCTTGATGATGAGGGGCAGGTCCAGCGCTTTGGCGATGTGTTCGGCCAGCGCCGTCTTGCCGGTGCCGGGCGGGCCGTAGAAACACAGGCTGCCGTGGCCGCGGCTTTTGAGCGCCTCGACGATGCGCGGCACTTCAAAGCGCGACTCGACGTTGAGCATGGACAGGTCGTAGGTGGTGACGCTGCGGCGCCCCGCCGTCTCGGATTTGTTGCCCAGCGCGACGTCGGCGTTCTTGAGCTGCCGCTCTATCAGCGACTCCATCAGCAGCGGCCGGCCGCCGGCGAGGATGGCGCCCATGCCTTCGGCGTCGACCTGCACGTCGATTTTGTCCTCGGGCGCGCTGGCCAGCCGCGCGAAGCGGACGGCCGTGCGTATCTGCGCGGGCGTCAGGCCCTTGCGCGCCGTGAGCTTGGCCACAAAGGCGTCGCTCACCTGAACGCCTTCCAGCGTCTTGCGCACCACGCCCTCGCGCGCGCCGGGCGGCGGTGACCTCAGTTCAAGGTGGTAGGCGAAGCGGCGGCGAAAGGCCGGGTCGATTTGTTCAATGCGGTTGGTGACCCAGAGCGTGGGCACGGTGTTCGATTCGAGGATCTGGTTGACCCAGGCCTTGCCGTTGACCGAGCCGCTGGCCGGCACCGGCATCTGTTCGGAGCGCGCCATCAACTGCGCGGCTTCGCTGGAGATGGGCGGAAACACGTCTTCGACTTCGTCGAACAGCAGGGCCGAGTGCGTGCTGCCTTTGAGGAAAACCTGCGCGATCTGCAGCGAACGGTAGCGGTCGCGCCCGCTCAGCGAGTTGCCGTCACGGTCGGCGTATTCAACCTCGAAGAGGTCCAGGCCGGCGGCCTGCGACACGACCTTGGCCAGCTCGGTCTTGCCGGTGCCGGGCGGGCCGTAGAGCAGCACGTTGACGCCCTGCTCCTTGCCGGCCACCGCGTTGCGCAGCAGGGACACCAGCACCTGCGCGTCTTCCTGCACGAAGGCGAAATCGGCCAGGCCCAGGCTGCTGTGCGCGGCCGGCCGGGTGAAGACGGCCATGAGTTCGTTCTGGTCGCGGTATTCGCGCATCAGCACGGGCGGCAGCTTCTCGCTGACTTTCATCAAGTCGGCGAGGTCGGTGATGTTGTGCTCGGAGATCAGGTTCTCGACCATGCCTATGCGTTCGAGCCGCGAGCCGGCGCGCAACGCCTCGGCGACTTCAGGCGCCTTGACGCCGGCCACGTCGGCGATGGCGGCATAGGCTTCGGGGGCGTTGTTGACCTTGAACTCGACCAGCAGGGAGCGCAGGTCGCGCTGGTAGCGCGCCAGCGTGCCGTAGAGCAGCAGCGCTCGCTCGGCGCGGTTGAGCTGCAGCAGGTTGGCCAGCGCGTCGATGTTTTTTTCGACCAGGGTGGATTGTTTCTTGAGCGCCTGCGTGAGCCACTCGCCAGTGGCGGCCAGCACCGAAAGCAGGTCCTTGGGCTGGTCCTTGGCGTGTTCATCGAGGTAGAAGAACAGCGTGCCCTCTTCGTAGGGGCCGCGCCAGGCGCCGTGGCGCGCCATGAATTCGGCGTCGGTCAGGCTTTCGTGGCCGCGCCAGAATTCGTTGTCCTTGCAGCGGCGGACCAGGAATTCACGCAGCCGCTGCAGCGCGGGCAGCGGCCAGACCAGGTGCCGGCCCGAGAGCGACAGCAGGCTGTTGAGGTCGCGCCGAACGTTGAACTTGGCGCCTTGCCGGGCGGCCAGCGTCAGCACGAAATGCGAGCACATCATGTCCAGCACCGGCGCTTCCTTGAGCCCGGGGGACAGCAGCCACTGCTGCTCGCTAACGGAACGCTTGCTCATGGACAAACCTCCCTATTGCACCTATCGCACCTATTGCAACTACACCGCTGGTTGACATGCTGGAACCTTGTTTCATCACACTGCTATGAGCGCCGGGGCGCCAAGGGGTTCAATGAGACTCCACCATAACGCAGCTTGAAGCATCATGGAAGACACTACTTGAAAGCGGCCGTTTGTAATGCGCCACAGAACCGGCCCCGAACGCGTGGAAAATGGCCCGGCACAATCTCACCCATCTCATCATTGCCGCAGAGGAACTTCATGCTCAGCCTTACCGACATCGAACAGGCCGCCCAGCGCCTGCAGGGCCATTTGCTGGATACGCCTTGTGTGGAATCCAGGACGCTGTCGCAGCTGACGGGCGCGCAGATTTTCCTCAAGTTTGAGAACCTGCAGTACACCGCATCCTTCAAGGAGCGTGGCGCTTGTAACAAGCTTGCGCAACTGTCTGCCGACGAACGGCGCCGCGGCGTGATCGCGATGAGCGCGGGTAACCATGCCCAGGGTGTGGCTTACCACGCGCAGCGCCTGGGCCTGCGGGCGGTGATCGTGATGCCGCGCTTCACGCCGGGCGTGAAGATAGAGCGCACGCGCGGTTTTGGCGCCGAGGTGGTGCTGCACGGCGACTCGCTGGACGAGTCGCGCGCCCACGCCCTGTTGCTGGCCGAACGCGAAGGCCTGGTGTTTGTGCACCCCTACGACGACGAAGCCATCGTCGCGGGCCAGGGCACCGTGGGGCTGGAGATGCTGCACGCCGTGCCGGACCTGGACACCCTGGTGATTGCCGTGGGCGGCGGCGGCCTGATCGCGGGCACGGCCACGGCGGCCAAGGCCATCAAGCCCGGCATCGAGATCATCGGCGTGCAGACTTCCCGCTTTCCCGGCATGGTCAACGCCATCAAGGGCACCAAACACCCGCAGGGCACCAGCACAATTGCCGAAGGCATCGCCGTCGGCACGCCGGGCATCATTCCGCAGGCCATCATCGCCAGACTGGTGGACGACCTGGTGCTGGTGGACGAAGGCGACATCGAGCAGGCCATGGTCATGCTGCTCGAAATTGAAAAAACCCTGGTCGAAGGCGCCGGCGCGGCCGGGCTGGCGGCGCTGCTCAAGTACCCCGAGCGTTTTGCCGGCAAAAAGGTCGGCCTGATCCTGTGCGGCGGCAACATCGACCCGCTGCTGCTGGCCGCCATCATCGAGCGCGGCATGGTGCGCGCCGGCCGCCTGGCGCGCATCAAGGTCAGCGTGCGCGACATTCCCGGTTCACTGGCGAAGATCACCGCCACCGTGGCCGACGCCGGCGCCAACATCGACGAAGTGCATCACCAGCGCGCCTTCACCATGCTCTCGGTGCAGAACGTGGAGATCGAGCTGGTGATCCAGACGCGCGGGCGCGACCACATCCAGCAGGTGCTGGCGGCGGTCAACGCCGCCGGCTTCGAGGCCTCGGAGCAGCACTGAGCGCGATGCTGCGGCGGTTCAGTTCCAGCCAATCACCTCAAAGCCCTTTTCACTGAGGCAGCGCTGCACAAAGCTGCGGTAGGTGCTGTTGGGTTTGTCGTTGTGGAAGGCACCCGACACGGCGCCCGCCGAGCCGCCCACCGCCGCCCCTCCCACGCCGGCGCGCAGCACGCCCTCCCCGCCCCGCCCGGTGATCAGCGCCCCCACGGCCGAAGCCACGCCCCCGACGGCCGCGCCCTCACCGGCGCGGCGACCGACTTCGTTGCCGCTCTGCGTCGGGCTGAGCCCGGCGGCCGAAGCCCGCGACATGCAGGCATTGGCCTCGGCCTTGCCCTGGGCATCACCGACGCGGTTCAGCGTGGCGTTGGGGTACAGCACCGGCCTGGCCGAGGCGCTGTTGGGCCCGCCGGTGGCGCAGGCGGACAGCAGGACCAGCGCGGACACGGCGGCCGGCAGGAGTCGAAATAAGGCTGGGGATTTCATGCATTCCTTCCACAAAAAGGCATGGCCAAAGGGTAACGCAACTGCCGGCGGCGAGTTCTTTGCCGCCGGGGCGCGGCATGCAGGTAAAATCTGCCCAGACTTTCAAGCAATTCAGGAACCCCCCATGTCCAGTCCAGCCGACCACACCACCAATGCCGCCCACGACAGCGCCACGCCCGCCCAGGAGCAGGAAGCCGTTGACGCCATCGTCCCGATGATCCCCATTGTTCTGCCGGTCGTTGGCGGCGTGCTGATGTTCCTGCTGGCCTTTATCGCCATCTACATGGCCTGAGGCTCTTCCGCCTCCACCCCAAAAGTCCGCATCGTGCGGACTTTTTTGTTTCCGGGCCCCGCGCCCCGATCGTCAGTTTCTCCGGCCCTTTCACCCGCCAAGCGCCCGTGAAACTGCGGCAAAAGCGCCCTTCGCGGCATTCCCCATCTCCTTGTCACGACTGCCGGAACCCCCGTATGGTCTATGCATAACCTCATGCAGGTTATGCATAACTTTTGACGGTAACTGCGAGGTAACTCGGGACTATGTTCTTAAAATGAATTCTCTGGCCGACCCGTGGAAGACGAAAAAGCAGCCGATAAACCGCTTTTTTTGACCTTGCGCCGCAGCATCTTCAGCTTGCGGCTCCGCCCGCCGACCGGGACTTGTTTGTTGCGTGTGAGCTGTCCCCCGGTAAGCCCCCAAGCCTTATTCCGACAAACGTCTCGATGTCACCCGCCTGGTTGCCGCGCGACGTTTCCCGAAATAACGCTTTTTAACTTTGGAGTTTTTTCGATGAACCAACCCGTGATGCAAGGCCTCAAGCTCAACACACCCAGCTACGTCAAGAACGCGAAGCTGATCGCCTGGGTCGCCGACATGGTGGCCCTGTGCAAGCCCGACGACGTGTACTGGTGCGACGGCAGCGACGCCGAATACCAGCGCCTGTGCCAGCAGCTGGTCGACGCCGGCACCTTCAAAAAACTCAACGAAGCCAAGCGCCCCAACAGCTTCCTGGCGCAGAGCGACCCCAGCGACGTGGCGCGCGTGGAAGACCGCACCTACATCTGCTCGGCCAAAAAGGAAGACGCGGGCCCCACCAACAACTGGATGGCGCCCGCCGAAATGCGCCAGACGCTGCAGCCCCTGTTTGACGGCTGCATGAAGGGCCGCACCATGTACGTGGTGCCTTTCAGCATGGGCCCGCTGGGCTCGCCGATCGCGCACATCGGCATTGAACTCTCCGACAGCCCTTACGTGGCGGTCAACATGAAGATCATGACGCGCATGGGCCAGGCGGTGTTCGGCGTGCTGGGCGTGGACGGCGACTTCGTGCCTTGCGTGCACACCGTGGGCGCGCCGCTGGCTGAAGGCCAGAAAGACGTGAAGTGGCCCTGCAACAAGACCAAATACATCGTGCACTACCCCGAGACGCGCGAAATCTGGTCTTACGGCTCCGGCTATGGCGGCAACGCGCTGCTGGGCAAGAAATGCTTCGCGCTGCGCATCGCCTCCAACATGGGCCGCGACGAAGGCTGGCTGGCCGAGCACATGCTGATCCTCGGCGTGACCAACCCCCAGGGCAAGAAATACCACGTGGCGGCCGCCTTCCCCAGCGCCTGCGGCAAGACCAATTTCTCCATGCTGGTGCCGCCGGCCGGCTTTGACGGCTGGAAAGTCACCACCATCGGCGACGACATCGCCTGGATCAAGCCCAGCGCCGACGGCAAGCTCTACGCCATCAATCCCGAAGCGGGTTATTTCGGCGTGGCCCCGGGCACCAACTTCCACACCAACCCGAACTGCATGGCGAGCCTGGACAGAAACGTCATCTTCACCAACGTGGCCCTGACCGACGACGGCGACGTGTGGTGGGAAGGCATGGAAAAGGACACCGGCGGCCAGCCGGATCACCTGATCGACTGGCAGGGCAAGGACTGGACGCCGCAGATCGCGAAGGAAACCGGCGCCAAGGCCGCTCACCCCAACGCCCGCTTCACCGTGGCCGCCATCAACAACCCGGCGCTCGACGACGCCTGGGACGACCCCAAGGGCGTGGCGATCGACGCCTTCATCTTCGGCGGCCGCCGCTCCACCACCGTGCCCCTGGTCACCGAGGCGCGCAACTGGGTCGAAGGCGTGTACATGGCCGCGACCATGGGCTCGGAAACCACGGCCGCCTCCACCGGCCAGGCCGGCGTGGTGCGCCGCGACCCGTTTGCCATGCTGCCCTTCATGGGCTACAACATGAGCGACTACTTCCAGCACTGGCTCAATGTGGGCAAGAAGCTCGAAGCCACGGGCGCGGTGATCCCGAAGATCTACACCACCAACTGGTTCCGCAAGGGCGATGACGGCAAGTTCGTCTGGCCCGGCTACGGCGAGAACATGCGCGTGCTCAAGTGGATGATCGACCGCATAGAGGGCACGGGCAAGGGCTCCGAGCACATTACCGGCATCAGCCCCGCCTACGAAGACCTGAACTGGACCGGCCTGAACTTCAGCGCCGAGCAGTTCAACACCGTGACCAGCATCGACAAGGCCGCCTGGCTCAAGGAACTGGAACTGCACGCCGAACTGTTCAAGCAACTCGAACATCACCTGCCGAAAGAGCTGGGGGAGACCAAAGCCGCGATCGAGCGCCGCCTGGCTGCCTGACCGGCAAGACCATGCGGGCACGGCGCACGACCTGCGCCGCGCCTGATGCCCCCGGGCCAGCCGGCGCCAGGGCAAAAAAAAGCCACCTGACAAGGTGGCTTTTTTGTGGGCGACGCCTGGCCGGCGCGCCGTTCCAGCGCGTAAGGCTTAGATGTAATAACCGCGGTGATAGGCGCGCGCCAACGAGGGGATGCTGGAAGACTCGGGAAGCTCTGCCTTGAAGGCGGGAGCGGCAGGCGCCACCACTTCAGCGTCGGCTGAGCGTTGCAGGGCCATTTGCAGGTCGGCCATCACGCGCGGGTCGCTTTTGGCGGCTTGCCAGAGGCGTTGGTCGGCGCGGGCTTCAGCCAGGCTGCGCGACCAGCCGTCCAGGCCGGCTTTCACGCGGGCGGCGACGTTGCGCGCGGTGCCGGCAAAGATGGCCAGCGCGGCGAAGGCGACGGCCCACAACGCAATCCACATCACCAGCAAATGGCCTTCGGTGACGCTGTCCATCACCTGGTAAGCGACCACCATGATGGCGGCGGCCACGGCGGACAGGAGCAGCGTGGCGAGGCCGCGCGTGCCGGAGAAGGCCTGACCGAGCTGGCGTACGGCACCAAAGGCCGACTCAGCACGGACAACGCCGGGATGCTGTGTGGAATATTTGATATTGACGAAGCTGGTCATGGTGGACTCCCGTTGGTTAACTGTTACCGCTGATTCAAATTTGCAGCGGGTAAGGGGATATTAGGGTTATCACTGATGTTATTCAACTTTATCTTTATGATGTGATTCATTCATACCAGTGATAACCTGGGTATTTCGCCCCTTCAACGACACCCACCACGTCCACCATGGCCGCCGAAACCTTCAATCCCCTCAATTTCCGCACACTGGACCTGAACCTGCTTCGCGTGTTCGACGAGGTCATGGCCGAGCGCAGCCTGACGCGGGCGGCGCGCAACCTGTCGCTGACGCAGCCGGCCGTCAGCAACGCCTTGCGCCGGTTGCGTGAGACCCTGGGCGACGAGCTGGTGCAACGCAGCGGGCAGGGCATGGCGCCCACGCCGCGCGCCCTGGCCATCTGGCCCGCCGTGCGCGAAGCGTTGCGGCAACTGCAGGAGTCGCTGGTTCCCAACGAGTTTGTGCCCGGCACGGCCAACACCACCTTTGTGCTGGCCATGGCCGACGCAACGGCGGCCGAAGTGATGCCCGGCCTGGTCGAAACACTGGACCGCGAAGCCCCGGGCGTGTCCATACGCGTGGTGCCGCTCACCACCCGCGACCCGCGGCGCCTGCTTGACGAAGAGACCTGCGACCTGGCCGTCGGCTACTTTCCCTCGCTGGTGGCCGATTTGACGGCGAGCGAGCAAAGCGGCGAACCCCTGCCGTTTTCGAACCAGCGGCTCTATGACGGCGAATACGTCTGCGCGATGCGCAGGGACCACCCGCTGGCCACGGGCCCCTTCACGCTCAACAAGTTTTGCGCCGCGCGCCACATGCTGGTGAGTTTTTCAGGCCGGCCCTATGGTTTCATCGACGAATCCCTGGCCTCGCTGGGGCGCAAGCGTCACGTCGTGCTGACCGTCAACCAGTTCTTCACCGCAGGCCGCGTGGTGGCCAATTCCAACCTGCTGACCGTGCTGCCGCGGCATTTCGTGCGCGTGACCGGCATCGCCGAACAACTGGTGCTGCGCCCCCTGCCCTTCGACGTGGCGCCGGTGCACGTGGACGCGGTGTGGCACCGCCGCTCGCAGCAGCGCAGCGCCCACATCTGGTTGCGGCAGGCGGTGCTGCGCGCCGCCGAAAAGGCGTTTTCCACCTGAGCAGCCCCCGTTACGGATGACATGGAACGGTTGCGCGCGCGGCAACACATCGGCTAAGCTGGCGCCGCCCGTTCCGCGGAGCGCGGTCATAAGAACCATGCAACCCCGAGGGATCGCTTCGTGAAAAAAACACGTCTGAATGTCCACCTGCACCCGCTGAGCGCGGCCCTTGTTCTTGCCGGCCTGTTCGCGGCGCCCGGCACAGGCTTCGCCCAGAGCACCGACTGGAGTGCCGGCGCCGGAGGTAACTGGACCACTGGCGGCAATTGGACCAGCGGGGCTCCCACCGCGGCCACCACCGCGCGCCTGACCAATGCCGGCGACCAGGTCACGCTGAGCGGCGCAGGCACGGCGCAGACGCTGGAAGTGCAAACCAGCGGCGAGGTCATCGTCACCACGGGCGGGTCTCTGGTTATCACCGACATCATCAACCTGGGAACAACCACCGGCGCCGGTGCCGCCAGGCTCACCATACAGGCGGGCGGAACGGTGACGGCCGCCCACCTTTTCGCGGGAGACGCACCCCGGCAGGGCATCGTCACGGTCACCGGCGCGGGTTCCAGCCTGACGCTCGCGCCGCTCGGGTTGGGGCAGGCGCAGCGCTTTGAGATAGGCGGCAACGGCGCGGGTGAACTGCACATCGATGCGGGCGCAAACGTCACCGTGAACGGCACGCGCACCCTGCATGTGGGCGACACGGCCAACGGCACGCTCTTCATCGGCAGCGGCGCGGGCGCCGGCACGCTGACGGCCGACAGCGTGATCCTGGGCACGGCGGGCTCCTCGGTGCAGTTCAACCACACCGGTACCACGACGTTTTCAGCGGCCCTATCCGGCAACGGCTCCCTCACCAAAACCGGGGCCGGCACCACCATCCTCACGGGCGCCAATACCTATACCGGCGGCACCACCGTCAACGGCGGAACACTGCAAGGCGACACCACCAGCCTGCAGGGCAACATCAGCAACAACGCCGCCGTCACTTTTGACCAGGCGGCCACCGGCACCTACGCCGGCGCCATGAGCGGCACAGGCTCCCTCACCAAGACGGGCGCCGGCAAGCTCGTGCTCAGCGGCGTCAATAGCTACAGCGGCGCCACCGCCGTCAATGCCGGCACGCTGTCGGTCAACGGCAGCATCGCCAACTCGGCCGTGACCGTCAACAACGGCGGCACGCTGGGCGGCAGCGGCACGGTGGGAAGCACCGCCATCGCCGCGGGCGGCGTGTTCGCGCCGGGCAACTCCATCGGCACGCTGACGGTCAACGGCAACGTGACGTTTGCGGCCGGGTCCATCTACCGCGTCGAAGTCGACCCGGCCGGCAACAACGACCGCATCAACGCCACGGGCAGCGCCACACTGAACGGCGGTACTGTCGACGTGCAGGCCGGCGCCGGCAGCTATTCGCTGAGCACCCGCTACACCATCCTCAACGCGGCCAGCGGCCGGACGGGGGTCTTTTCCGGTGCCACCTCCAACCTGGCATTCCTGACGCCGTCGCTGGCCTATGACGCCAACAACGTCTTCCTGACCTTGGCACGCAACAGCGTCAGTTACGCCAGCGTCGGCATCACGCCGAACCAGATTGCCGCCGGCATGGCCCTGCAGAATGCGGTGGCCGGAGCCAGCGGGGACATGGGCACGGTGCTGGGCGCCGTCGACAGCCTGTCCGCCCCGCAGGCGCGCGCCGCCTTTGACGCCGCCAGCGGCGCCGGCATCGTGGAGCTGCGCCGCGCCGCCGCCGGCTTTGCCGCCAGCTTCAACGGCCGCTTGCAGGCCCGTCTGGCGGCGGTGCAAGGCCGCGACAACAGCACCCTGGCCAATGCCTTCAGCGACCGGCCGCTGCTGCTGGCCGCCAACGACACACTGCCCGAGCTGATGGCGCCGGCCTCCGATGCGCCCCGGCAGAAGTTCTCGCTCGCCGGCAGTGCGGCGGCGATGCCCGCCGCGCCGGACACGGGCAGCGGCCTGTGGGCGCGCGGCTACGGCGGCTACGGCAATACCGACACGGACGGCAACGCGGCGGCCAGCCGCCTGCGCAGCTCAGGCCTGAGCGTCGGCTTTGATGGGGACGTCAAGGAGGGCTTGCGCCTGGGCGCGGCCGTGACCGGCGGCACCTCGCGCCTGTCTACCGACAACAACGAAAGCGGCAAGAGCCGCGGCACGGCTGTCGCGGTGTATGGCGGCTACGTCACCGGCGCCTGGACCTTCAGCGGCTCGGCCGGCATGAGCTGGGGCAAGAACCACATGGACCGCGGCATCGCCTTCGGCACGGTCAACCGCATCGCCAGCGGCGACTTCGGCAGCAACACGCTGTCGGCGTACGGCGAGGCGACCTACACCATCGCCATGGACGGCTGGGCCTTGCGCCCGCTGGCGGGCCTGTCGCTGAGCCGCAGCAAGTCCGACGGGTTTACCGAAACCGGAGCCGGTGCGCTCAACCTCCAGGTCGCGGGCCAAACCGTCAACTCCGGCAAGTCCCTGCTGGGCGCGACGGCCAGCTTCGACGCGGGGCGCATCCGCTTTGAACCCCGGGTCGTCTGGGCGCACGAGTTCGGCGACCTCAACAAAACCATGTCGGCACAGCTTCAAGGCGCCGCGACGGCTTTCCCGTTTGAGATTGCCGGCACAGCCCTCAAGCGCGACACGCTGGTGTTGGGCCTGGGCGCGACCGGCAGCATCGGCAAAGGCGTTGATCTTTTTGCGGACGTGCAGGCCGAGTTCAACGCGGCGCAGCGCAACCTGGCTGTGCTGGTGGGCTTGCGCAGCCGCTGGTAGGCACGGTGAAGCCGCGGCCCGGCACTCCCCGTGCGCGAGGTCATGGACTAAAAATTTGCGGACGCTCGCAGGCCCGGCTGGCGTAGCGCGATCAGATTAATTCTTTCGTTCCGCTATCGGCATGGCCGCATGCGAGATTTCGGCCAAACGCCTTACTTGCAAAAATATGTAACGTAAAGCAAAGTCAAAGCCATGTACTCGTATCAAAAAAAGCGGGCTCATGGCTTGTGCGGACGTCTTCCGGATTTCCGCCCGCGCAGTCGTGGCTTGACCCTCACACAACGACGACTGCGCCCGCATGAATTCCTGCCCGAAGTTTCCTTCACACTTGACTCCGCTTTGTCTGGCATTGGCATTGACCGGCTTGGCGCCGGGCACAGGCCGGGCTCAAACGAATGTGTTTACCCCAGCCGCCAACCAGGACTGGAACGACGCGAACAACTGGAGCGGCGGCACGCCCACCGGCGCCAGCACGGTACAGGTCCCGACCAACGAACAGGTTGATATCGGCGGGGCGGCCCAGGCGGGCACGCTGCAGGTCGAGGGCCATGGCCAGGTTGTCGTCCATCCCGCAGGCACCCTTGCCGCCGGCACTGTCCGGCTGGGCACGGCACCAACGCCGGGCACGACGGCATCACTGCTGATTGACGGGGCCGTGACGGCCACGCGGGTGAGCGTGGGCGACGCGGCGACTGGAGCGCAGATCATCATCAGCGGCGCGGGCGCCACGCTCCATGTTGCGCCGCCCAGCCTGGCCGCGGGCGACCAGTTTGTGGTCGGCAACCAGGGCGACGGGCTCCTGAGTATCCGGTCCGGCGCGACCGTCACTGTCGGCGGCACGCGCACCTTGCACCTGGGCCGCGTGGGCAACGGGACGCTGGGCATCGGCAACATGGGTCCCAGCGGCACGCTGGACGCCGATGCCGTGGTGCTGGGTACGGCAGGCTCCACCGTCCTGTTCAACCAGAACGACAGCACGCCTTACACCTTTTCCGCCGCGATCTCGGGCGTCGGGTCGGTCGACGTGACCGGCGCCAGTTCCGCCGCGACGATACTCACGGGCGCCAACAGCTACACCGGCGGCACCTTTGTAAGAGGCAATGCCCAACTGACCGGCACCACCACCAGCCTGCAGGGAAACATCAGCAACGAAGGCCTGCTGACCTTCGACCAGTCCGGCAACGGCAGCTACGCGGGGTCCATCAGCGGCAACGGCTCCCTGATCAAGCAAGGCGGCGGTACGGTGACGCTGTCGGGCACCAACACCCATAGCGGCGGCACCATCATCACCAGCGGCGGCCTGCGCGGCACCACCGCCAGCCTGCAGGGCCTGATCACCAACCACGGAAGCCTGGAGTTTTCCCAGGCAGGCAACGGGACGTTCGCGGGCGCCATCAGCGGCGCCGGCCCTGTGCTGAAAAGCGGCGGCGGCAACGTCACCTTTTCCGGCACCAACAACTACAGCGGAAGCACCACCGTGACAGGCGGCACGTTGTCGATCAACGGCACGCTGGCCAATTCCACCGTGCAGGTGATGAGCGGCGGCACGCTGGGCGGCACGGGCTCGGTCCGCAACGCCAACATCCAGGCCGGCGGCACACTGGCGCCCGGCAACTCCATCGGCACCCTGACCGTCAACGGCAACCTCACTTTCCAGGCCGGCTCCACCTACAGCGTTGAAGTCAACCCAGCAGGCGGCAACGACCGCACCAATGCGACCGGCACCGTGACCATCAACGGCGGCGCGGTGAGCGTGCTGGCCAGCGCCGGCACCTACTCCCTGGCCACGCGCTACACCATCCTCAACGCCGCGGGCGGGCGCACCGGCACCTTTGCCGGCGTGAGCACCAACCTGGCGTTTCTTGCGCCCTCGCTCACCTACGATGCCGACAACGTCTTCCTGACGCTGGCCCGCAATGAGGTGCCCTACAACGCCTTGCCGGGCACGACGCCGAACCAGCAGTCCGCGTCCGGCGCCTTGCAGAACGCCAGCGGCGGCGCGGCCGGGGACATGGCCACGGTGCTCGGCGCCGTCAACAGCCTGTCGGTGGCCCAGGCGCTCGCCGCGTTTGACGCCATCGGCGGAGCAAATCTGGTGGCGCTGCGCCGCGCCGGCCCGGGCTTTGCCGCCGCTTTCGGCGACCAGCTGCAGTCACGCGTGGGCCGAAACAGCCGCAACCCCGTCTGCGGTGGTGACGACGTTTCGCGCGGGGCCGTATTGGGCGGACGCTTCCAGGCCGCCGGGGACGGCTGCGGCTTCTGGCTGCGCGCTTACGGCGGCCGGCAAGCCACCGACAGCGACGGCAACGCCATGGCCAGCCGCCTGGACAGCACCGGCATAAGCGCGGGTTATGACGCCGAAGTGAGCCCCGGCCTGATGGTGGGGGGCGCCCTCACGGCGGGCACATCCAGAGTCGGCTTCGATACTTATGACCAGGGCAGGGCCCGCAGCGGCGCGCTGGCGATGTATGCCGGCTATACCGAGGGAGCGTGGCGCGTGAACGGCCTGGTGAGCCTGGCCTTTCACAGCAACCACATGGACCGCGGCATTGTCGTGGGGCCCATCGGCCGCATCGCGTCGTCCGACTTCGACAGCAGCACCGCCACGGCATATGGGGAAGTGGGCTACGGCATCGAGTTGCCCGGTTGGACGCTACAGCCCACGGCGGCGCTGTCGCTGAGCCTGAACCGCACCGATGGTTTTACCGAACAAGGCGCGGGCGCGCTCAATCTGGCGGTGTCGGCGCAAAGCGTGGGCTCGGCCAGGTCGCTGCTGGGCTTGAAAGCCGGTTTTGACGTGGGCGGGCTGCGCGTGGAGCCGCGGCTGGTGTGGATTCATGAGTTCGGCAACTACAACACGCCCATGACGGCGCAGCTGCAGGGCGCCGGCGCGGCCTATCCGTTCCAGATCGCGGGCGTGGCGCTCAATGCCAATACCCTGGTGGCGGGGGTGAGCGTTTCGGGCCGCCTCCAGGACACGCTCGATCTCTTCGCGGACCTCGAGGCCGAGCACAACGCGCGCCGGCGCAACCTGGCCCTGCAGATGGGCGTGCGCAGCAAGTGGTGAGCGGCACCTGCTACGGTATTGCCCGCCCTCCTGCCTTCCTCCTCCCCTCTTTTCTCTTGCCATCTCCTTTGCGCGGTACCCCTTCATGCCCAGCCCCAGACCTGCCTCGCCCCACAAAAGCATGCCGCCCATTCCCCGCAAAACCGCCGGTGGATCCCGCAGGTATGACACCATTGTTTTCCTGCTCCTGCTGTGCCTGTTGATCTTCGCGGGAGGCGGCGTCGCGCGGTACGTCTACATCGACCGGCCCGCAGCCAGGGCGCAGAAAGAGTCCCGGTTGCTGATGCAAAAGCTGATGGAGGAGAACCAGAAAAACCAGCAGCAACTCGAGCTGCGCCTGGCCGAGGCGAAAGCCCAGACCGAGGCACTTCGCGCCAACATGGAACAGCTGAAGGCGGAGAACCTGCAGGCCAAGGCCGCCGTGGCTGAACCTGTTCCGGAGCCTGCCGCCAAGCCGCCCGCGAAGGACGACACCCAGGCGGCGGAGCGTAAACGGCTGGAGCGGGCCCGCGCGGCGGATGAGCTGGCGGAATCGCTTGCCCCCAAGCTGCAGGTCAGGTTTGACCCCAAGGTCGTCTGGATGGACCACAGCGTCACCTTCGCCTTTTCCCTCACCAACGCAGGCCGCCGCGCGATCCGCGTTGCGCAGCCGCGCATCACCTTGAACCTCCACCCTTTGCCGAATATGCGGCCGTCGGCGTTGAAACCCGGCGACGTGCACATCGAGGTTTGCCCTGCGGGGCTTATCGAGCCGGGAGAGACCCTCAATTGCAGCGGCATCCTGCGCGCCGAGGCCTCTTTCACGGGTGTGGGCCACATCTCGTTCCAGGCCCTGATCTCCGCGCGTACCGATCTTCCCGCCGGCAGCGAAACCTGGAAAGCCGTGCGCGCCGCGCACAAGGATGCCGGGCTGGAAAGCCGCATGGCCAAAGATGTGCCCGTCAGCGGGGATCTCTGGCGGTAAACCGGCAAGCCGCGTCACACGCAGCGCCAGTTTCGGACAAGGGCACAAATTTTGCATACAACCTTGCACACCATCGTATGCAGGAGTACTCCATGTTCCAGACAGCCACCCAGGCCGCAGGCCGCTTTCCCCGGCGCAGCCTGCTCAAGGCGCTCGCCGGCGGCGCGGCCTCCCTCGCCCTGCCCGCCTTCGCGGCCTGGCCCGACAAGCCGATCAAGATCGTCGTGACCTTCCCGGCCGGCGGCGCGAGCGACATCGTGGCGCGTGTGATGGCCGAGCAGCTCGGCAAGAAGCTGGGGCAGGCGGTGGTGGTGGACAACCGCCCCGGCGCGGGCGGCAGCGTGGGCGGGCTGGTGGTGGCGCAGGCGCCGGCCGACGGCTACACGCTGATGCTGAGCAACTCGACGCCGGTATCCATAGGCCCTTTCGCGCTGGAAAAGCAGCCTTATGACCCGGTCGATGGCTTTACCCACATCGCGCTGATCGGCAACGCGCCCTGCGTGGTCATGGCCAACCCGCATGCGCCCATCAAGACCATCACCGACGTGGAAACGCAGGCGCGCAAGACGGGGCGGCTGGATTTCGGGTCCGGCGGTCCGGCCTCCATAGGCCACATTTATGGCGAGCTCATGAAAAAAGCCATGGGCGTGAACCTGCAGCACATCCCCTACCGCGGCGGCGCGCCCATGACGACGGACCTGATCGCCGGCGTGATCCCGATCGGCATCGACGTGTTGACGGCGTTTGTGCCCTACTTCAAGAGCGGGCAGCTGGTGCCGCTGGCGGTGACCTCGGCAGCCCGCTCGCCGCTGGTGCCGGATGTGCCCAGCGTGGTGGAGTTCGGCTACCGCAAGCTGGTGCTGGACAACTTCTTCGGCCTGAGCGGGCCGGCGCACATGCCGGCCGACGTGGTGGCGCGGCTCAACGCCGCGTGCAACGAGATTCTCGCCACGGCGGACATCAAAAAGAAGATGCTGGAATTGGGCATCACCACCCAGGCCATGAGCCCGGCCGCGTTCACCGGATTTGTGAGGGAACAGGTCGCGGTGCTGGCGCCCGCCGTGAAGGGTGCGGGGGTCAAGCTCTGACCGCAGCCGCCCCGAGCGAGGCCCCGTCTTTACCAGTTGAAGCCGCGGTCTGGCTTTGCCAGCCGCAAGGCGGCCGGCCCCCTGAGGGGGCAGCGACCCACACGAAGTGGGGAAGCGTGGGGGCTCAGCGAATCACGCTGAGGTAGGCGCGGGCGGCGTCGCGCAGTTCCTGCGCTTGGTGCGGGTTGCGGCCGGCGCCGGCTTCGGCGCGTTCCATCAGGCTGTGGGCAACGCCATGGATGGGGGCTACGCGGGTGGCGGAAGGCAGGAAACGGGCGATTTGGGAGAGCAGCGTGTACATGTCGAAGTCACCGTCAGCGGGTGAAAAGTTGCGATAAATCAAGAATAAGGGTTTTCCCTAGGGTTTCAAGCCTAGCCCAGTCCCAAACCCATGCAAAACATGCATAGTTTGATTCGCAGCCCCACATACCCGGGGTTTAACGGGAGGAGTTCACGCCGCCCGGGCGGCTATGCTCCCAGCATGTCCGACCCCTCCCCTGCATCGACGACGGCCGTCGCGCCCGCTTCGCTGCCAGGCGAGGAACTGCTGCGGCAGATCGCGGCCAACATCGACGCCATGCTCTGGTCCTGGGACCCGGCGGGCGGCCGGATCAGCTACACCAACCCGGCTTTCGAGATCTTCTGGGGCCTGTCGGCCGACAAACTGGCGGGCAAGCCATGGCAATGGCTGGAGCAGGTCGACCCGGCGGACCGCGAGCGGGTCCGGCAGCTGCAGGTGGCCACCCTCAAACGCACCGAGGAATACCGGGTGCGCCGGCCGGGCGGCGACATCGCGCGCCTGAGCCAGCGGGCGCTGCCTATCCACAACGCCTCCGGGCAGTTGCTGCGTGTCATCCACCTGGCGACCAACATCACCTGGCAGCTCGACACCTCCAAGCAACTGCGCATGGAAATCGGCCGGCGCACCGACTCCGAGGCCAAGTACCGCGCGGTGGTCGAGAACGTCAGCGAAGGCATCCTGGTGACAGCCGGCGGGCGCATCCTGTACGCCAACCCAAAAGCGCTGAAGCTGACCGCGCTGGACGAGGAAACCGCCAAGTCCCGGCCCTTCATCGAATTCATCCACCCCGACGACCGCGAGCGGGTGATAGGCAACCACCGCAAGCGCCTGCGCGGCGAGACGGCCGAAAACCACTACCAGTTCCGCGTGCAGCACAGCCAGAGCGGCACGCGCTGGCTGGAGATCAGCGCGGTGATGTTCGAATGGGAGGGCACGCCCGCCACGCTCAACTTCCTGACCGACGTGACGCTCAAGCGCCAGGCCGAGGAAGACATGCTCAAGGCGCTGGCGCACGAGCGCGAGCTGTCAGAACTCAAGTCGCGCTTCGTGGCCGTCACCTCGCACGAGTTCCGCACGCCGCTGGCGGCCATCCTGTCGTCGGTTGAGTTGCTGGACACCTACGGTGCGAGTTTCCCGGCCGACGAGCGCCGCGAACTGCTGGGGCAGATCAAGACCGCCGTGGCGCGCATGAACGGCATGGTCGAGCAGGTGCTGCTGACCAGCCGGCTGGAGCTGGGCAAGTTCAAGTTCCAGGCCGCGCCGCTGGTGGTGCCCGACTGGCTGGTGCAGGTGATGGCCGAGCTGGAGCAAAGCAACCCGCAGGCCGCGCGCGTGTCCCTCACCTGCGACGGGCTGGACGCGCCGCGCACGGCGGACCAGCAACTGCTGCGCCACATGGTGGTCAACCTGCTGGGCAACGCCCTCAAATATTCAGACCCGGACACACCGGTGCGCTTTGCGGTCCGCGGCGTGGGCGGGCAGATGCAACTGCGCATCAGCGACCAGGGCATAGGCATTCCGGAGGCCGACCTGCCGCGCCTGTTCGGCAGCTTTCACCGCGGCACCAACGTCGGCAATATCTCCGGGACCGGCATAGGCCTGCACATCGTCAAGGAGTGCGTGGACCTGCACCAGGGAGAGATCGAAGTCAGCAGCCGGCCGGGCCAGGGCACGACCTTCACGGTGCGGCTGCCCGCGCCGCTGGCTTGAGGGCTTTTGGCCGCTGCCTCAAGCGCGATGCTTGCGGTGGTAGGTCAGCGCCGCCTGGATGCAGAACGCCAGCGCGTCCAGCGGCGGCGCATCGCCGGCGTCCAGCACGATGGCCCGGTTGCCCTCGTAGCGCAACTCCACCGGGAACAGCGTGCGAAAGGTATCCACCAGCGTGGTCTTGCAGTTGAAGTAGAGCGCGTACTGCGAGGGGCTGGATTTGACCGGCCCGAGGCGGATGGTGCTGCCGCTTTTGCTGGCCGAGGTGAGGTAGGCCGGCTCGCCCCACTTGAGTGTTTCCTCAAGCTCGCCGACGCCGGGCGTGGCCGATGCCGTGTCCAGGATCAATTGGCGCAGCACCAGCAGCCGGCGCCGCAGAGCCGGCGGATAGGCCGCGAAGGTTCGCGCGACGGCGGCGTTCCCGATGTCTTTCACAAGCGGCTCCTGTTGCCCATCTATCTGCCCCCGGCTTCTTGCCTGCGAAATCTAGCACGGGCGCAAGGCCGCGGGCATCTTCCCGCACAATCAGCGGGTGAACATCCAGCTCCTGTCCGACCTGCACCTCGAAAGCAACCCGAACTTCACCGCGCAACCCGTGCCCGGCGCAGACCTGCTGGTGCTGGCCGGCGACATCGGCTCCTACCAGCAGGGTTCCTTGCTGGCTGAGCGGGACATCGCCGATTTTGGCCTGGCGCGGTTTTCGCCCCTGCCCGTGGCGCAAGGCGGCGCGGGCTGGCCGGTGCCGGTGCTCTTCCTGCCGGGTAACCACGAATATGACGGGCTGGACTTCGACGAGACCCATGCGCGCCTGCGCGAGACCTGCGAACGGTTGGGCATGGTCTGGCTGGAGCAGGAAAGCGTGGTGCTGCACGGCGTGCGCTTTGTGGGCAGCACGCTGTGGACCGACTTCGACGCGCTGAGCGGCGGCCAGGCCCAGGACGCGGACATCACGCTGGGCGAGCAGCTCAAGGCGCGCGAAAAAGCGTTTCGCGCGGCCAATTTCTACCTGAGCAAAAACCATTCTTTCAGGGACGGGCAGCCGCTGCTGGCAGCCGACGTGCGCGAGCAAGGCCTGAAAAGCCAGGCGTGGCTGCGGCAGGCGCTGGCCGCGCCCTTTGACGGCCCCACGGTGGCCGTCACCCATTTCGCGCCCAGCCTGCTGAGCGCGGACCCGCGCTACGGCCTGGCGCCGGGCACGGCGGGCTTTTGCAATGCGCTTGATGATTTGTTGCCGCTGGCCGACCTGTGGCTGCACGGCCATTTGCATTGCGCGATCGACTACAGCAGCCGCGGCTGCCGCGTCGTGGCCAACCCGCTGGGCTATGCACGCAAGGGCGAGCAGGAGGGCTTCCTGCCCGGGCTGCTCATCAACATCGGCCAATAGCACTCTTCCTGGTGCGCAGCCGGTGCGCAAGTGCTCACTAAAGTGATAGCGCCGTGACCCGCAAGACGGCGCCATTTTTTTTGAACTTCCCGCGCGCCGCGAGACCCAATCAGATCAGCGATGCGGCGCCGCGTGGTGATCCAGGTTCGGTCAAAGCGACATAACACTTTGTTCCAATTGTGGGTTTGCACGCTGTTCGGCTTGCATGTATCTTGCATGAAGGGTTCATGCAAGACCTCTTGCACCGGATCCGCATTGGGAGAGCAACATGAAAAGCAATGTGCCTTATCTTGGCGCCTGGCTCGTCGCCGCCGGCCTGGCCTTTGCGCTGGCATTCGCGGCGCCCAACGAATCCAGCGTGATGGGCCGACTGCCTGCCTTCATGGCGCAAACCCTGCTGCGCCAGCCGGTCACAGTGCCCGAGGGCCTGCCCTCCGACCGCACCCTCGCGCTCATCACCTTCCAGCGCGGCCAGCACGCCCAGGTCGAGAGCTGGATCCAGGGGATGAACCTGAGGAACGACCCGTCCATCACCTGGATGCGCATGCCGGTGCTCAACGACCCCGGCACGCTGACCGGCCGCAGCGCCGTCGAAGACCGGCTGCTGCAGCGCTACCCCGCCGACACCGAGCGCGCCAAACTGGTGCCGGTGTTCACCGACCGCGCCAGTTTCATGCGCTCGGCCGGCCTGGACGGCGCCGGCCAGGTCTACGCCGTGGTGGTCAACCGCCAGGGCGACGTGCTGGCCCGTGTCGAAGGGCAGTTTGACGCCGGCAAGGCGCAAACGCTACGCGAAACTCTGCTGCAGCAGAGTTTCTAGACGGGCCCCCACGGTCGCTCACTTCGTGTAGCTCCCTGCCCCCCGAGGGGGCCGCTGCGCCTGCGGTCTGGCAAAGCCAGTCCCGCGGCCCCGGCTGGTATTAAACGGCTCGCTTCGCATCGCACCGGGGCGTAGCGCTCACAGTGTCTCTGCACCTAGGGTGAAGTAGAAGGTGGTGCCGTGCCCGGGCTGGGACTCGGCCCATACCTTGCCGCCGTGGCGCGTGATGATGCGGTGCACCGTGGCCAGGCCTATGCCGGTGCCGGCGAATTCCGAGAGCGAGTGCAGGCGCTGGAAGGCGCCGAACAGTTTTTCGACGTAGGCCATGTCGAAGCCCGCCCCCTGGTCGCGCACGAAGTACACCGTTTCGCCGGCCTTGCCGGTTTCATGGCCGAAGGTGATGTCGGTGCATTCCTGCCGGGCGCTGAACTTCCAGGCGTTGCCCAGCAGGTTGTCGAGCACCTGCTTGAGCAACCGCGGGTCGCCCTGCCCTATGAGGCCGGGCTCGACCTGCAGACGCGCGGCGCGGTCGGGCTCGCGCTCGCGGTAGCCGGCCAGCAGGGCCTGAGCCAGGGCGCTGAGATCGACCCGCTCCCAGCGCAGGCTGGAGCGCGACACCTGCGCCAGCGTGAGCATGGCGTCGATCAGTTCACCCATCTGCGAGACCCCCGCGCGTATGCGCGCCAGGTAGTGCCGGCTGCGCTCGGTCAGCGCGCTGGCGTCGGCCTTGGCCATGGCGCGCTCGAGCAGGTCGCTGAAACCGTCGATCGCGCTGAGCGGGCTGCGCAGGTCGTGCGACACCGAGTAGGAAAACGCCTCCAGTTCCTTGTTGGCGAATTCCAGCTGGGCGGTGCGCTGCAGCACGCGCTCCTCAAGGCTGGCATTGAGCCGCAGAATCTCCTCGCGCGCGCGCTTGCGTTCCCGGATGTCGGTGTTGGTGCCCAGTACGCCGTTGACCCGGCCCTGTTCGTCGCGCACCACCGTCCAGCGCGCCTCGATGCACACCAACGAGCCGTCGCGCGCGCGCTGCTCTATCTCGCCGCTCCAATCGCCGTTGCTGGCCAACGTGCGGGCCATGCCGTCGATCAGCACCTGCGGGTCGCTGTACATGAGGTCTTCCATGGTCTTGCCGAGCACTTCACCGGCCGTCCAGCCGTAAAGGCGCTCGGCGCCCTTGTTCCAGAAGCGTATGGTCCGGTCCAGGTTGCGCACCATGATGGCGTCCTGCGCCCGGTCCAGCAGAGAGGCCTGCTCGCGTATCTTGATGACGGCCTGGCGCTCGGCCTCCTGGCTGCGCCGGCGCTCCAGCCGCACGCGCAGGCCGATGACGCCGAAGGCCAGGTTGTCGGCCAGCTCCTGCAGCAGCTTGACTTCGTCGGCGCCGAAATTCTGCGCCTCGCCCGAATAGAGGCACAGCACGCCGAAACTGCGGGGCCCGTCGCGTAGCGGCAGGCAGATGGCGCTCATGTAGCCGCGGCGCAGGGCATCCGCATTCCAGTAGAAACGGCTGTCTATCAGGCCGATGTCGCCGGTCTGCTGGGGTTGCCCGGTGCGCACGGCCTGGCCCGCCGGGCCCTGGCCGGTGACGTCGTCGTCACGCCAGCTGAGGCGGATCGCCGCGAGATAGCCGTCGTCGTCGCCGGCGTGGGCCATGGGCTGTATGCTGCGCCCCGCGTCGTTCTGCGCATAACCCACCCAGGCCATGCGATAGCCGCCCACGTCGACGGCCACGCGGCACACTTCGGCCAGCAGCTCGGCCTCCTCGTCCATGCGGTTGATGGCGATGCAGGAGCGGCTGAGCATCTGCAGCGCGCGATTCGTGCTGGCCAATGCCAGTTCGGCCAGCTTGCGCTCGGTGATGTCGCGCGCGGTGCCCACCACGCGCTCCAGCACGCCCGAGGCATTGAACACCGGGTAGGCATGGTCGCGTATCCAGCGGGTCTTGCCGTCCCTGGACAGGATGCGGTATTCGACATCCGACATCTCCCCGGCGCGGTTGCGTTGCCTCGCGGCCTCCAGCATAGTCCGGTACTCGGGCAGCGCGGCTTCGCCGTAAGACGTCGGGTCGGCGTACAGGCTTTCGCGGCTGCGGCCCCAGATTTTTTCGTAGCCCGGGCTGATGTAGAGCAGCTGGCCGGCGCGGGGATCGACGTTGTAGAAAACATCGTCGATGTTTTCCGCCAGTTCGCGAAAGAGCGCCTGGCTGCTCACCAAGGCTGCTTCGGCCCGCGCGCGCGCCAGCGCGATGCCGGCCAGCCGCGCCGCGGTGGCGATCAGTTCCAGCTCCCCGGCTTCCGGCCTGCAGGGGTAGGTCCGGTAGATCGCGAAGGTCGCGAGCACCTCGCCGTTGGTCGACACCACCGGCATGGACCAGCAGGCGCGCAGGCCGTGCTCCAGCATCAGCTCGCGGTAGTCCCGCATCAGCGGGTCGATCTGCGTGTCTTCCACCACCACCAGTTCGTTGCGGAACGCGGCGGCTCCGCAGGCACCCGCGCCCTCGGCGACCTGCACGCCTTCGATGGCCTCGTTGTAGAGGGTGGGCAGGCCGGGCGCCGCGCCCAGGTGCAGCTTGCCGTCCTCGACGAGCAGGATGGAGCAAATGCTCTCCGGCGAGCTCTCTTCGCTCAGGCGCACGATGGCTTGCAGCGATTGCGCCAGGGGCGCGCCGCCGGCGATCAGGGCCAGCACCTGCTCCTGCGCCCGGGCGAAGTTTTCCGCGGCTTTCAGCGCGGTGATGTCGTTGAACACGGTGATGCCGCCTATCAGCATGCCGGCGGCGTCGCGCAGCGGCCTGGCGCTGATGCGCAGCACCCGGTCTTCCACGCCGGGCCGGCGCATGAGCAGGTCGCAGTTGTCGATGCTGATGCCGCGGATGGCCCGCGACAGGGGCCGGTCCGCAACAGCACACGTCGTCTTGCCGTCCAGCATCAGCAGCTCGTGGCCACGCCGCCAGTCCTCCACCCGCATGCCCGGAGCGGGCACCGCGGAATACAGCGCCCGCGCCGCCGCGTTGAACAGCAGGAAGCGGCCCTGGGTGTCCGCGGCGATCACGCCCTCGTTCATGCTGTTGAGGATGAGGTCCAGCAGCGCGCGTTCCTTGTCCACGCGGCCCAGCACGGCGTCCAGCTCCCGCTGCCGGGCCTGCAGCGACTCGGCCATGCGGTTGAACGACAGGCCGATCTCGCCGAGTTCGCCCTGGTACAACGGGCCCAGGCTGACGCGCGCGCCCAGGTTGCCCTGGGCCACCTCGTTGGCCTCTTTGAGGATCGCATGGGCGGGGTTGACGATCAGCCGGTTGCCCATCCACCAGGCGCAGGCCACGCCGAACATCGCCACCACCAGCAATACCAGCAGTTCAACAATCAGGTCTTCGCGGCTGGGCGCCGCGATCAGCGCGTTCGGGAGATTGATCGCCACGAACAGGCCCTCGCGCCCCCCGCCCGACACGGGCGCCACGCCATAGACCTGCGCGCTCCCCTGGGCGTCGGCCGCATGCAGCACGCCTTGCCGGCGCTCCCGCACGGCCTGCTGTATGACGGGGTCCGGGTGCGGCTGTCCCAGCCAGGACGGCTGCGCGGGGGAAACGGCCAGCACCGTGCCGTCCCTGTCCATCACGGCCAGCGTTGCACCGGGCACGGCCGGCGCATCCGCCAGCGATTGCGCCAGGCCTTCCAGGCTCAGCACCGCGAAGGCAACGCCACTGATGTTCCCGGCATCGTTGCGCACAGGCACCGCAAAGCCTATGCCGGGACGCCCGCTGGCGCGGCCTATGGCGTAGCGCCCCACGGCGAAGCGCTGGCCCGCCATGACCTGCTGGAAAAAAGCCCGCTGGTCGGCCTTCAGGTTGGCGATGGCGTCCAGCGCATCGCACAGCATGGTGCCGTCCGGTGCTGCCAGGCCCAGGTTGGTGAACTCGGGGTGTTCTTGATGGAGGTTTTTCAGGTGCTGCCCGCACAGGCCGGGCGCGGGGTTTTTGATGTGCGGCCCGCTGGCGATGCCGTTGAGCAGCTCGTGGACCATGTCCACCGTGCGCTGCTCGCGGGCCGACAGCATCAGGACTTCCGACAGGAGGTCTGATTGCGCAAGCCGCAGCGCGGCCCGGTGGCCCTGCTCCGCCGAATAGACAAGCAGGCCGAAAACGGGGAGCAGCGCAAGCAGCACCAGCAAAACCAGACGGGTACGCAGTCCCAGCCATCCCAGCATCCCTGTTACCTCGTGCCTTTCAGCGCCATGCCGCGCCGCCTTGCGTCCCGCATCGCCCTTGCAGTGTGCGCACCTGCCCGCCTTTTGTAAATGGGATTAGCCCCCGGCCCGGACCCGGCGCGCATCCAGTCTTGTATGAACGGCTTTGCGGCGGCCCAAACGTGCCGCGCGTCAGGGTACCAGCGACTGGGCGGCGGACTGCTTGAGCGCGGCGGTCAGCGCATCCAGCACTTCGGATTCCAGGTTCCAGCAGTGCCAGTAGAGCTGTATCGGCAAGATGTAGGCGGGCGCCACGTTGGCGAGCTGGCCCTGGTCGATCAGGCCCTGCGCCAGCAGGCGCGGCACCACGCTGACACCCCAGCCCGCGAGCACGGCGCGCACCTGGCCCTCCGAGGAGGGCACGAACAGCTGGTTGAGCGTGACGCGCTTGAGCCCGAAGGCCTTGCCGACGAACTCGCTTTGCATGTCGTCCTTGCGGTTGAAGGCCACAAAGGGGACGTCGCGGAAATTGTGCGCCGTGAGCACCGGATCGGTGCCCGGGGCGGCGCCCTTGCCGAGCCGCTCGCGTGCAAAGCCCGGCTCGGCCACGGCGACGTATTCCATCGCGCCCAGCGTCACGACCTTGCAGCCGCGCAAGGCCTGCTTGAGCGTCGTGACGCAGCCCAACACTTGGCCTTCACGCAGCCATTCGTGGGTGAAATCCTGGTCGTCGGTGATGATTTCCATGGGCAGGCCCTGCTGCGCCAGGTCCGTCAGGGCCTGCATGGCCCAGGTGGCGATGCTGTCGGCGTTGATGGCGATGGAAATGCGCTCTTCCTCGCGCGCGCCGCCCAGCGAACTGGGCGCCAGTTCCTTGAGGTCGCGCTCCAGGTCGGCGCGCAGCAGGCGCAGCATCTTGGTGTGTTTTAGCAACAGCTGGCCGGCAGAGGTAGGCTTGAGCGGGCGGCTGCGCACGATCAGCACGGTGCCGACCTGGGCCTCCAGCGCCCGCAGGCGCTGCGAGACCGCCGACTGGGTGATCGACAGGCGCTGCGCGGCCCGCTCAAAACCGCCTTCTTCCACAATGGCCGCCAGGCATTCGAGCGCATCAGGGTCAAAAGTACTCATCCCGCATCCCTTTTCTCTATTAGCTGTTCTGATGTTTTCACTGAGAGTTTAATTTTTCTATTAATTGAAAGCAACATCCCGCACACTCGGACGCTGTAAAGGGGTCAGCCATGAAAGTTGTAGTTTTGGGCGCGGGCATCATAGGCGTGAGCACCGCCTGGCATCTGCTGGAGCGCGGCCATGAGGTCACGGTGGTGGACCGCCAGCCCGACGCGGCGCTGGAGACCAGCTTCGGCAACGCGGCGCAGATTTCCGTCAGCTATTGCGAGCCCTGGGCCAACAAGGACGCCCCGCTCAAAGCCTTCAAATGGATGTTCCGGGACGACGCGCCGCTGCTGTTCCGTCCGCAACTGCCTTTCGGCGAAGGCTGGCAGCAGTGGCGCTGGGGCCTGCAGTTCCTGGCGCAGTGCAACGACGCCGCCTTCGAGCGCAACGTGCAGCAGCTGGTGGCGCTGGGCGCCTACAGCCACGCCGCGCTCAAGGACGTGGTGAACGCCACCGGCATCGAATACAACCGGCTTGAGCGCGGCATCGCGCATTACTTCACCGACCAGAAGACTTTCGACACCGCCGGCGAGGCCGCGGCCCTGATGCGCAAATACGGCGTGGCACGCCGCGTGGTCAGCACGGCCGAGCTGCTGGCCATAGAGCCGGCCTTCAAGTCCTTCGCGCACCGCATCGTGGGCGGCACCTACACCGCCAGCGACGAAAGCGGCGACGCCCGCATCTTCACCCAGGCGCTGGCGCAGCGCTGCGCCGACCGCGGCGCCCGCTTCCTTTACGGCCACGACATCGAACGGCTGGAAAAAGCCGGCGGCGCGATCCAGTCCGTCGCCATCCGGCCGCGCACCCTGCGCGGCAGCAATGAAGACTTGATCCAGCTCAAAGCCGACGAGATCGCCGTGGCCTGCGGCTCCTACACGGCGCCGTTGCTGCGCACCGTGGGCGTGGACCTGCCCATCTACCCGGGCAAGGGCTACAGCGCAACCTTCAAGCTGCTCAAGCCGGAACTGGCGCCCTTCGTCAGCACCATAGACGACGAAGTCAAATGCGCGATGAGCCGGCTCGGCGACCATTTGCGCGTGGCCGGCACCATCGAGGTCGGCGGCTACGACCTCTCGCTGGACACGCCGCTGGCCAAGGCCCGCTGCAAGATGCTGGCCGAGCGCATCGAGGAAGTGCTGCCGGGCGTCTGCGACACCCGTCTTGAAGAACAAGGCGGCACGCCGCATTTCTGGGCCGGCCTGCGCCCCGCCACGCCCACCAACATCCCCTACATCGGCAAGACCAAAGTCGGCCGGCTGTGGGTCAATGCCGGCCACGGCACGCTGGGCTGGACGCACGGTGCGGGCTCGGGCAAGGCGATCGCCGAACTCATCAGCGGTGAAGTGCCGGCCATGAATTTCGGCTTCTACGGCCAGGACCGGGCCGGCGGCCGGCTGCAAACCAAAGCCGCCTGATTCCGGCTTCCTGAAAGCTCAGGCGGCATGGTGCGCCAGGGTGCGCTCGGCATGCTCGCGCAAGGCCACGCGCAGCTCGGCAGGCTCCTGGATGTCGAAGGAAAAAGACAGGCGCATCAGCTGGCGCGCGAACCAGCCCAGGTGGTCCGTCTGGCTGTGCAGCAGCACACCTTCCTCGCTGGGCTGGAACACGCCGACGCTGTCGGGCAATTCCATTTGCGCGGTCTGCAGGTCCGTGTGCAACAACAGCCGTACGGTGTTGCTGCGCGGCATGGTGGCCAGCCCCAGCGCCAGGTGCTGCACGGCGTCGAAATCAGCCGGCGGCGTGAACACCACGTTGAGCGCCTTCACCTCACGCACCCGGTCCAGCCGGAATGAGCGCAGCGCCCCGCGCAGGTGGCACCAGCCCGCCGCATACCAGCGGCCGCGCCGGAACACGAGGCCGTAGGCGTCGAAGTCACGCTCCGTGACCTCACCCTCGGCCGACTGGTAGGCCATGTGCACGCGCTGCCAGCCGTGCGCGGCGGCGCTCAGGGCCAGCAAGGCGGTGTTGTCGCCGGGCGCGTCCGCCGGGCGCAGGTCCAGCGTCACCGTCTCGCCCAGGCCGCGTATGCGGTTTTTCAGGTTGTGCGGCATCACGCGTTCGAGCTTGGCCTGCGCGCTCTGCGCGGCGGGCGCGGCCTCGGCCAGACCCAGGCTGCGCGCGGCCAGCAGGCCTATGGACAGCGCCAGCGCCTCGTCGTCGGTGAACATCATGGGCGGCAGCTTGAAGCCGGCGATCAGGCTGTAGTAGCCATAGCGGCCGCGCTCGGCCACCACCGGGATGCCCAAGTCCTCCAGCTTGGCGATGTAGCGGCGCAAAGTGCGCCCGTCCACCTCCAGCCGGCGCGCCAGTTCGGCGCCGCTCATGCGCCCGTGGGACTGCAGCAACTCCAGCACGGTCAGTACGCGGGTGGTCGGTGAATACATGGCGAAAAGTCTAGCCGTTAATCAGGGCCGAAATAGCCCTATTACATTTCTAGACTCATTTTTCACCGGCCCAGCCGGACCAATTTACGGGGGATCCCCGGGCATTCATTCCAGGCGCCAAAAGCGCTTTTCAAGACCATGAGCACCACCACCCTGAGCCACCCTGCGGACACCGCCCAACTCAGCGACGGGCGCCACGACTTCAATTTCATCACCGGCCGCTGGCTGGTGGGCAACAAGCGTCTCAAAAAACGGCTGGCCGGCTGCACCGACTGGGAGCGTTTCGAGGCCGTGCAGGACGGCGCGCTGCTGCTGGACGGGCTGGGGAACATGAACGACCTGGTCGCCGACGGCAACCGGTGCATAGGCATGGCGCTGCGCTTTTTCAGCCCGCAGACCCGGCTCTGGAGCATTTATTGGGTCAGCCATAGCGACGGCCTGATGCAGCCGCCCGTGATCGGCGCGTTCGCGGACGGCATAGGCCGTTTCGAAGGCAACGACATGCACGAGGGCCGGCCGGTGCGCGTGCGTTTCACCTGGTCGGGCATCACGCCGCGCAGCGCTCGCTGGGAGCAGGCGTTTTCAGAGGACGGCGGCCGGCACTGGGAAACCAACTGGGTGATGGAGCTGACCCGCCCGGCCTACTCCGCGGCATAACGCCGCATAACGCCGCGAAGCCGCCATGGACCAGTTTGCCCACCTCTGGCTTTTCTTCCTGATGGTGGCGGGCATCATCATCCTGCCCGGCATGGACATGGCGTTTGTCATGGCCAGTTCGCTGACCGGCGGGCGCCGCGCCGGCCTGTTTGCGGTCGGCGGCATCGTGGCCGGCGGGGTTTGCCACGTCGTGGCCGGGGCCCTGGGATTGGGGATTCTGCTGCAGCTCGTCCCCGGCATGGTCAACGTGATGCTGGTGGCCGGGAGCCTTTACATCGCCTGGATAGGCTGGTCGCTCATGCACAGCACCTCCGTGTTCGGTGGCTTGCCGGATGTGCAAGCGCAGTCACCGTGGCGCACCTTCCGCCAGGCGGCGCTGACCTGCCTGCTCAACCCCAAGGCCTACCTCTTCATGTTGGCGATTTTTCCGCAGTTCCTGCGCCTCGAACACGGCTCGCTGTGGATACAGGCGGTGGCGCTGGGCCTCATCATCGCCCTCACCCAGACCGGCATCTACGGTTCCCTGGCCCTGGCCGCCTCCGGCGCGCGCCAGTGGCTGGCGGACCGGCCGGGCACCAGCGTGATGATGGCGCGAACCGTGGGTGCGGTGCTGATCGCGTGCGCTGCCTTCACGGCCTGGCAGGGCTGGCGGCAGTTTTAGGGCCGGCGGCCTTCGGGCCAGGCCGGACCCTTCAACTCCACCGTGTTGCCTTCCGGGTCGTTGAGGTAGATCGAAGGTCCCTCGCCTTCAGCGCCGTAGCGCGACTCCACCTTGCCCGCGTCAACGCCATGGGCCGCCAGGTGGCGATGGATGGCATCCGCATCAAAAGGCTCCACACGAAAGCAGACATGGTCGACGTTGCGGCCTTCCTTGCCGGGCGCCGCGCCGCCGGCCAGCCCCAGCTTGCCGTCCACCGGCACCAGGTCGACCAGCGAGCGCCCGGCGCGCAATTGCACCAGGCCGATCTCGTCCTGCCGGCGCTCGATGGTGCAGCCCAGCACCTCCTGGTAAAAGCGCAGCATGGTTTGCAGGTCTGTGATGCGCAGGACGATGTGGTCGATGTCACGGATATGGATCATGGGAAAGCGCCCCTAAACGCTTGTGGGTAAATTCATTCTGGCACGCGGGCCCCAACCCCGCCGCAAGCAGAGTACCGCGCCTGCCGCTACCATGGCCGCCATGACGACCCAGCCCCGCTTCCTTTTCCTGACCACCTCCACGCGCGAACCCGGCGCGCTGGGCAACACCGAATGGCTCGCGCAGCAGGCCGCCGCCGGGTTGCCGGCCGGCACGCCCCAGGCCTGGCGGCATTTGTCGCGCATGCAGATGCCGCTGTTCGTGGACCAGCGCCACACCACGGGCCAGTACCCCATGCCCGAAGGCGACATGAAAACCCTGCTGGACGCGACCATGGCCGCAACTGACATCGTGTTCGTCGCCCCGGTCTACTGGTACAGCATCCCCGCACCGCTCAAGATTTACCTGGATCACTGGAGCGCCTGGATGCGCGTGCCCGGCCTGCCCTTCAAGGACGAGATGGCCAAAAAGACGTTGTGGCTGATCACCACCAGCGGCGACCGCGCCAAAGCCCAGCCCATGGTCGATTCGATCCGGCTGTGCGCGCAGTTCATGGCCATGAACTACGGCGGCGAGTTGTGGGGCAAAGGCGGGCCGCCCGATGCGGTCAAGGCCGACACGGCGGCTGTGGCGCAGGCCGCGGGCTTTCTGACCGCTTGAAAGCCTTGCTTGGCGCTTGAGGTGGCCTTCTCCTACAGGTCCTGATTTGCCGGGCTGACAGGGCCGGCGCGTGGGAGCGCGCAAAGTCTTGGCATGAACCCCAAGAACACTCCCCTGAACAGTGACAAACAAGCGGCGTCGAGCAAAGGCATGCCCGCCAAAGAGCCGCGCGAGCAGCGCTCACGCCCCGGGGAAGCGGATACGCCCAAAGACGACTCGGTGGAAGCCAGCCTGGAATTGCCGCACGAGCGCGACCAGGCCGTGGACATGACGAATGCCAAACCCAATCCGGTCGTCGAGCAGGCCGGCCGCGACGTAAAGCGCGGCATCAAAGACACCAGCAAAAGCGTGGAAATGGATCGCGCCTACAAAAAGCTCTGACGGGCTTCGGGAGGCGCTGCCCGGCCCTGCTCAGGGCGCGCGGTGCGGCGTCTCCGTGGCCGTGCCGGCGCTCACGTTGCCTGGCGCAACAATGCGTTCACTGGTCCAGCGCAGCAGGTCCAGCCACATCTGGCGCATCTCGGCGTCCAGCGGCGTGCGCATGGAGTTGGGCAGCTCTATGGTCACAACCGGCACGCCTTTGTGGATGCCGCCGTAGTTGCCCAATGAGCCCGGGAAGATGCCGACCTGGTCCAGGTACAGCCGTCCCAGGCGGGACGGCGGCACCGACGGCCCGTCGAAGTCAAGCACGCCGTAAGGCGCGTGGATGCTGACGATGAGCTGGGGCTTGAAGCTTTGCATCTGCTCGTGCAGAAAGCGCGATTCGGGCTCTGACAAGGGCTTGGGGCCGGGCCAGCGGCGCGGGTCCTTGCCGGTGCGTTTTTCCCAGTAGATTTTGGCGTCGCGGTCCCAGTTGGGCGTCGGGAAGTTGCGGTTCAGGTCCACGCCGTGCGCGTTGACGCGCCGCGGCGGCCGGGACAGCACGCCATCGGGATTGAGCACCGGCACAAAGCGCCAGTGGATCACCTGGGGTGGGTCCTGCGGCGGTTGCGCGGCCAGCTTGATCCAGTGCAGGGCCACCGCGCCGGAAGACAGCTCGTCGCCGTGGATGGCGCCCAGCACCAGCACGCGCAAGGTGGCGTTTTCCGGCTTGATGTCGCGCACCCAGAGCGCCTGCCCGTTGACCGAGCGCGCGCCCGAAGACTGCAGCTGCGCCGCGTCGCACAGTTCGCGCTTGACGTTCGGCAGTTTGGCTGAAAACTCGGCACAAGGCGAAGCAGCTTGGGCGCCGGACGCTATTAAATAAGTAGCGACCAGGCTGAAGGCAAAACGGCGGAAAGGCATGCCTGCCAGTTTAACCGCCGCTGCCGGAGCCTTTCACGGCACGGCCGCCAGACCCTGCCGCGAGTGGGCCAGCACCACATCAGTTAAATTACCCTTCTATGCCGACCCCCGCCAACCCTCGCAAAGCGAGCAGTCCCGCCTTTTCGCAGCGGGAATTCCGGGCGTCGCTGGCGATGTTCGCCACCGGTGTCACCATCGTCACCGCGCGCACGCCGGCCGGCGTGCTGGTGGGCCTGACCGCCAATTCCTTCAACTCGGTATCGCTGCAGCCGCCGCTGGTGCTCTGGAGCCTGGCGCAGGCGGCCGGCTCCATGGCTGCACTGAGCACCGGTTCGCATTACGCGATCAACATCCTCGCGGCCGACCAGAAGGCGCTGGCCGAACAGTTCGCCAGCGGGCGCGCGGATCGCTGGGACGGCGTGGCCCACACCGAGGGCGCCAGCGGCGCACCGCTGCTGGACGGCGCGGCCGCCCACTTCGAATGCTTCAACCGCAGCCGCTACGAGGAAGGCGACCACGTGATCTTCGTCGGTGAAGTCGAGCGCTGCAGCCACCGCGCGGGCGCCTCGCCGCTGCTGTTCCACGGCGGCAAGTTCTATACCGAACATCCGCTGTAAATAACGCAAAGCGCCGGTCCCCGGCACCGCGGCGTCCACGTCCCGAGTCAGTTTCCAGATCCTTCACCGATGACACGCAAAACCCATCTCGACACCCTCGCCATGTCCCTGCTGCTGGGCTGTTGCCTGTTCTGGGGCCTGCAGCAGGTGTTGATCAAGGCCACCATCAGCGAAATCCCGCCCATGTTCCAGGCTTCGCTGCGCCTGGTCGGCGCCACGGCGCTGCTGTGGCTCTGGTGCCTGTGGCGCAAGATTCCGCTGTTTCGCCGCGACGGCTCGCTGAAAGCCGGCCTGCTGGCGGGCGCCCTCTTCGGCGCGGAGTTCGCCTGCATTTATGTGGGCCTGCAGTACACCAGCGCCTCGCGCCTCACGGTGTTTTTGTACACCTCGCCTTTCTGGGTCGCGCTGCTGGTGCCGGTGTGGGTCAAGTCCGAACGGCTGCGCGGCCTGCAATGGGTGGGCCTGCTGTGCGCGTTTGCCGCCGTGGTGTTCGCGCTGCGCGAAGGCTTCACCGGCGACCACGCCTCGACCGCGCACGGCGACCTGCTGGCGCTGGCCGCCGGCATGCTGTGGGGCCTGACCACGGTGGTGATACGCGCCACCAAACTCACCAGCATCTCCCCCGAAAAATTGCTGTTCTACCAGCTGGCCGTCAGCGCCGCGGTGTTCCCCTTCCTGTCGCTCTACCTGGGCGAGCAATGGTCCTGGCACTTCAGTCCCTTTGCCGTCACCTCGCTCGCGCTGCAAACCGTCATAGGCGCTTTCGCCAGCTATCTGGCCTGGATGTGGATGCTGGGGCGCTACCCGGTCACCAAGATTTCGGTGTTTGTGTTTTTCACGCCGCTGTTCGCGCTGCTGTTCGGCGCGCTGTGGCTCAAGGAAAGCGTGACCACCGGCCTGCTGGTGGCGCTGGCCACGGTGGCCGTCGGCATCGTGCTGGTCAACCGCAAGCCGGCAGGTGCATAATTTTTCAGCATGACGCCCCACAAACGCATCCCCGGCCACCGGTTCCTCCACTCACCCGGGCCCACGCGGGTGCCCGACGAGGTCATGGATGCGATGCGGCGCCAGCCCATGGACTTGGCCGACCCGCGGCTTGACGGCGTGATCCAGGCCTGCGAAACCGGGCTCAAGGCGCTGCTGCAAACCGCCACGGCCGACGTCTTCCTGTACGCCTGCAACGGCCACGGCGCCTGGGAGGCCGTGATCGCCAACCTGCTGGCGCCCGGGCAACAGGTGCTGATCGCCGGGACCGGGCACTTCTCTGAATCCTGGGCCGTGCAGGCCGAAGCCATGGGCGCGCAAGTGCTGCGCACACCGTGGCGCGAGGGCTACCCGATCGACGTGCCGGCGATTGAAGCCGCACTGCGCGCCGACACGTCGCACGCCATCGTCGCGGTATTTGTCGTGCACACCGACACCGCCAGCGGCATGACCAGCGACCCGGGCCTGGTACGGCAGGCGCTGGATGCCGCGGCCCACCCGGCCCTGCTGGTGGTGGACGTGGTCGCGTCGCTGGGCGCGGCGCCCTTTGGCATGGACGCGCTGGGCGCCAACGTGGTGCTGGGCGCCTCGCAAAAAGGCCTGATGGTGCCGCCCGGCCTGGCCTTTGTCGCCGCGGACGCCCGCGCGATGAAGGTGGCCGCGGCCAATCCGGCTCCGCGCTTTTACTGGGACTGGGCACGGCGGCAAAGCCCGCTCAGTTACCGCAAGTTCTGCGGCACGCCGCCGCAAAGCCTGCTCTACGGCCTGCAGGCCGCGCTGGGGCTGATTTTCCACGAGGGTGTTGAAGAGGTCATCGCCCGCCACCGGCTGATCGCGGGCGCGGTGCATGCCGCAGTCGAGGCCTGGAGCGAAGGCGGTGCCCTCTCACTTTTTGTGCGCGAGCCGGCGGCGCGCTCGGTCTCCGTCACCACGGTGTCTGTTGCCGCCGGCATTGACCCCGAGGCCTTGCGTTCGGTCGCGCGCGAGCAGTTCCAGGTCGCGATTGCGGGCGGCCTGGGCCCGCTGGCGGGACGCACCTTTCGCATCGGCCACCTGGGAGACATGAACCCGGCCATGATCCTGGGCTGCCTGGCCGGCGTGGAAGCGGCCATGCGGGTTCAAGGCATTCCCATCGGCAGCGGCGGTGTACAACACGCCGTCGCGGCGCTGGCGGCGGGCCAACGCTGAGTACCGGATCAAGTTCTCCAAAGCCGCTCACAAACCCCAGCGAAGCGGTCCTGGCTAGGCGCGCCGCCGCAGACAGTGCTGAAGGCACGGCAAGGCGGCGCAACAACGCCAGGAGGGGTTTTTGAGTGGCGCTACTGCGAGGCGGTGATCCCGCCATCGAGGTACAGCACCTGCCCGGTGACAAAGCGCGACGCGGGCGCTGCGAAAAACACCGCCGCACCGGCCACGTCCTGGGGGTCGGCCACGCGGCCCAGCGGAATGCGCTCCAGCACCTGTTTGCGTGTTTCGGGGTTTTCCAGCCAGTGGCGCGCCATCTCGGTCTGCACCACCGTGGGCGCGATGCCGTTGACGGTGATGCCGTGCGGCGCCAGTTCGCTCGCATGCTGGCGTATCAACATGACCAGGCCGCCCTTGCTGCTGCTGTAGGCCGAATAACCACGGCCGCGCAAGCCCAGCTGCGCGCGCACCGACAGCAGGTGCACCTGCGCGCCGCCCATTCCGCCTGCTAGCTGTTTTTTGGCCGCCGCCTGCGCGAGAAACATCGCGGCCTTGAGGTTGACCTGCAGCACTTCATCAAAGGCTTCTTCGGTGACGTCGAGCAAGGCCTGCTCGCGCTGCATGCCGACGCAGTTGACCAGGATGTCCAGCCCGCCCCACTGCGCGGCCACGGCATCGACCGAAGCCTGCATCTGCGGCACCGAGTGCGCGTCCATGGCCAGGCCCATGGCCTCGTGGCCCGCCGCCTGCAGGGCCGAAGCCACGGCCAGCGCCTTGGCCTCGTCGCGGCCCGAGACCGCCACGCGCGCGCCGGCCATCGCCAGGCCCCAGGCAATCGCCTCGCCGATGCCGCCGTAACCGCCGGGCACATAAGCGGTTTTGCCGCGCAGGTCGAACAGGCCTGTCAGCGCGGTGCTGAAATCAATCCGGGGTGTGATGCTCATGGATGCGAAATTGTGGGTGCAAAACGGCCAGGCGGCGAAAGGGCTTTCCCTTGTTCCCTCAGTCCATCAGCAGGCCGCCGTTGAGGTCGATGATCTCGCCCGTGATGAAACCAGACAACGGCGAGGCCAGGAAGCGCACCACGTGGGCGAACTCCTCGGGCTCGCAAAAGCGGCCGACCGGAATGTCCTTGAGCAGCTTCTGGCGCTGCTCCTCATTGAGCTGTTCGGTGATCATGGGCGTCTTCACATACGCCGGCGCGACGGCGTTGGCCGTGACGCCGAAGGGCGCGAGTTCGCGCGCCAGCGAAAAGGTCAGCGAACTCATCGCGCCCTTGGACACCGAATAGGCCGTGCCCGCCGTCAGCCCGCCGGTCTTGGCCGCCAGCGAGCTGGTGTTGATGATGCGGCCGAAGCGCCGCGCCTTCATCGCCGGCACCACCTGCTGCGCGAGGTAGAACGCGCCGTCCAGGTTGGCCCCCAGCACGCGCCGCCACTCGCCGGCCTCGGTGGCTTCGACCTTGTTGTTGGAGAGGATGCCGGCGTTGTTGACCAGGATGTCGACCGGCCCCACGGCATTGACGATGAGCGCATGGCCCTCACGCACGGCGGCAGGGTCGCTGATGTCAAACGAGAAGGGAAAGGCGCGCGGCCCCAGCTCCCCGGCCAGCGCGCGGTTGCGCTCATGGCTCACATCCACCATCGCCACCTTGCAGCCGTCTTCGAGCAAGGCCTTGACGACGGCCAGGCCCATGGTGCCCGCCGCGCCGGTAACCAGCGCGACTCTATCTTGTAGCGGTTTCATTCAAATACTTTCTGCGGTAAACAGTGATGAAGGGACTCAAGCGTCGAGGACGCTCTTTTTGCCGAAGAGGCCACGCGAGCGGAACGTCACGACGGCAATGAACAACAAATACATGGACATCAGCGACCACTCAGACGCGTAAGAGCCCGTGAGCCCCACGACCATACCCACCATCAGCCCGGCAATCACCGCACCCCACAGCGAACCCACGCCGCCCAGCACGATGATCAGGAAGGCCGGCACTACCGCGTCCACGCCCACATGCGGGCGTATGCCCCAGATGGGCGCCATGACCACGCCGGCAATCGCCGCCAGCGCCACGCCCAGGCCGAACACAAAGAGGCGCAGGCGCGACAGGTTGATGCCCAGCGCGCGCACCATTTCGCTGTCGTGCGCGCCGGCCTTGATGATGGCGCCGTAGGGCGTTTTCTGCAAAAACACCCAGAGCAGCACGATCATCAGGATGGCGAAGCCGCTGGCAAAAAAGCGGTACTTCGAATAGACCAGGTCACCCATCAGGAAAGCGCCGGAAATCGCCTCTGGCAGCATGATCTGCTTTTCCGATGAGCCCCACACGAGGCGTATGCCTTCCTCGATCACCAGCGCGGCGCCGAAAGTCAGCAGCAAGCCGTACAGCGGGTCGCGGCCATAAGTGCGGCGCATGCACAGCTCCAGCAGCATGCCGAAGATGCCGACAAAAATGGGCGCGAAAATCAGCGCCACCCCATAGCGCGTTCCCAGCGGCAAGGTCATGTACCAGGCCTGCAGGCCAGGGAACATGCCCAGCTGTGGCGCGATCAAAAACAGCGCGAAGTACATGCCCAGCGCGAACAGCGAGCCGTGCGCGAGGTTGATGGTTTCCATCACGCCCACGATCAGCATGAAGCCCAGCGCGATGAGCGCGAACAGCAGGCCCAGCGAGACGCCGTTGACGAGGTGCGGAATGAGCTGAAGCAGGAAATCCATGTCGGTCTTGAAAGAAGGTTGGCGGCTGGGCGTTCAGGCTTCGTAGCTGGGCGTCGCTTCGTAGCTTTCGAGCTTGCAGGCGCCTGCGGAATCCTTGTCCATCACGTCCTTGGGGTCTGCCTGCGTGAGGATCTTGAAGATGTCGTCCTTCTCGGAGGGCTGGTCGTTGTAGCTGGCCATGTAAATCGTCTGCTGGCACTGGTGCGTGACCGGGTCCATCCAGGCGTCATAGTGCTGCAGGCGGTCGGCCGCGCTCATCTTGCGGCCTTCAAGTTTCTTGATGACCGCGATGTTGTTGGTGGTACCGGCCTCTTCCACGCAGCGCAGAAGTTCGCGCGTGGCCATGTAGCCGTTGTGGTACACATTGCCCGGCACGCGGATGGCCATGCCCGGGAACTGCTTCTGGTAGGCCGCGACGAACTCCTTCACGCCCGGCAGGTTCAGGCGCCAGTACCAGGTGGTGCCGAATACGCCGAAGATGGCCTCGGGGCCCAGGCCGTAGACGTCGGGCCAATCCTGCTGGTTGTTGATCCAGGCCATGGTCTGGTTCATCTTGAGCTGCACCACCTGCTGGCGCAGCGCCTTGATGTCGTCGCCGCCCACGGCCGTGGCCACCACATTGGGCTTGAGCTGCTGCAGCTTGAGCAGGTAGGACGAGAAGTCGCGGGTGTTCTGCGGCACCAGCAGTTCTTCGACGATCTTGCCGCCGTTGGCTTCGACGATGGCGCGCGTCGCCTTGGACGTCGTGTGGCCCCACACATAGTCGTTGGTCAGCAGCACCCAGTTGCGGCCGCTGGCCTTGATGGCGTTCTTGACGATGGCATTCGAGAAGTTGGTGCCGTTGCCGTCCCAGACGAACTTGGTGCGGTGGCAGTCCTTGCCGGCTTCGGTCGGGCTGCTGGAGTTGGTGTTGAAAAACACCGTGCCGTATTTCTGCGCGACCTGCGAGATGGCATTGGACACGCCCGAGTGCACAGCGCCAATCAGGAAAGCCGCCTCGTTGCGCGTGATCATGCGCTCGGCCACGCGCGAGCCGGTGGCCGGCGTGGTCTCGGTGTCGATGTGGATGGCCTCGATGCGCCGGCCCAGCACGCCGCCCTTGTCGTTGAATTCCTTGATGGCCATCATGGCGCCCAGGCGCTCTTCGGCACCCGAAGCCGCGTACAGGCCCGAGGCGTCCATGGTCAGGCCTATGGTCAGCGGTTTTTTCTGGCCGGTCTGCGCCCAGGCGTGGTTGTGCTTCCACGGGCCCATGAAGGGCGCCGCGCCGTACAGGCCCGCGCCCACCAGCGCCAGGCTGGAATGCTTGAGCAGCGCGCGGCGCGAGGTTGCCTTGCTGTCGGGCGTGGTTTCAGGGCTGCTGTCGCTGGTGTCGTTGTTGTTGATGTCGCTCATGGTTTTGTCTCCTGCTTGTTGAGGGATGGGCTTAACGGGGAACGATCTTGACGTCGTTGAGTTTTTCTTGCGCTTCGAAAAGGGAGGCGATCAGCTTGTCGCCGAAGCCGGCGTTGCTGGCCTGGATCAGGCTCTGGTGCGTGGCCTCGCCCATGAAGCTGGTGACGGGCAGCATCTCGGCCAGGTGGGTGTAGTAGCGCAGGTCTTTCTGCGCATTGGCGATGCCGAACTTGAAGCCGGTGACGTCGCCCTCCTTGAGCGTCCTGGTCGCCATCATCTGGAAGATGCCGCAGTTCACGCCGCCGGCCGAGATCACGTCGTACAGGCGATTCAGGTCCAGCCCGCTTTTGGCCGCGACCGCGAAGGCCTCCGCAATCGAGGCCGCGAAGCTCATGGCCATCATGTTGTTGACCAGCTTGAGCACATGGCCGTGGCCGGGCGGGCCGACGTGGAAAATGTTTTCGCAAAATGCCCTGAGCACCGGCTCCAGCGTCTTGAAGTCCTCAAGCTCGGCGCCCACCATGGTGTTGAGCCGGCCCTCCTCGGCCTCCTTGGGCGTGCGAGCCAGCGGCGCGTCGACCAGCTTGATGCCCTTGGCCGCGAGGTCCTTGCGGATGCGGGTGCTGGAGGCCGGCTCGGCGGTGGAGGTGTCGACCACGATCAGGCCTTTACGGCCGCCTTCGAGCAGGCCGTCCTTGCCGTAGACGATCTCCTCGACCTGGGGCGAACCCGTGACGCAGATGAACACGATGTCGCTGGCCTGCGCGCATTCGGCGTTGGTTTTGGCTTCCTTCGCGCCGGCGGCGATCAGGTCGGCCAGGTTGTCGCGGTTGCGGTTGACCTTGAAGGTCAGGCCCAAGCCTTTGGCCAGCAGATTTTTGGCCATGCCGTGGCCCATCATGCCGATGCCGATAAATCCGATTTTGGGGGTGCTCATGGTGTCTCCGTCCTCTTTCTCGTTGTTGCTTGTTTGATTGATTGGTCAGGGATGCCGGCGCTCAGTTCACGGCCTCAGCTGCACCGGCCGCGGCGCCCACCGGTTGGCCCGCGCGCGCCTGGTCCCACAGCACGATCAGCCGCGCATAGCGCTCGGCAATGTCCTTCACGACCGCCGCATCGTCCATGGCGCCGGAGAACCAGCCGTTCGCGGCATCGGCAAAAATCGAGCGCCCCACCGCGAAGCCGCGGCAGATGGCGTGCGGCGCCGCGATGCGAAAGCTCTGGGCTAGCTTTTCCTCGCTGGCTTCCAGGCCCAGTACCAGCACACCGCGGCAATGGGCGTCGTGCTGGTGGATCACCGTGGCGGTCTTTTCCCAAGCGGCGGCGCTGGCGGCGGGCGGCAGCTTCCACCAGTCGGGGAAGATGCCGGCCTGGTAAATCTGTTCGATGGCCAGCGGCACGGTGTCTTCGTCGGCCGGCATGTCCTTGGGCGGAATCACCTCGATGAGGAATTCGTGGAAGCTGTCCACCGCGGCGCGCTGCAGGTCGGCCAGCTTTGCCAGCTGGGCTTCGCGCAGGGCCGGCTTCTCGTGCGGGTGGTAATACACCAGGCATTTGGCGACATGCTCGCCGGGCCAGGTCCGCATCGCCGCGCCCAGGCCAGCGCCGGCTTCGAACTGCAGCGGGCGCGAACCCGGCAGCTCGACCGGCCGCGCGACCCACCAGCCCTTGCCGGTGACCGAGGGGAACACGTCTTCACCGAAGCGGCCGTCGACGATCACGCCCACACCGGCGCGCTGGGCGGCGCCGCGGCGCGCGCCCTCGGCGATCAGGGCCTTGAACGGCGGGATGCGGTCGTTGCCCACGCCGTGGCGCGCGGCCATTTCCTCAAGCTGCATGCGGTGGTCGAAGGCCAGGATGACCAGCTCTTCCCAGCGGCGCGTGCGTGTGCTGGCGCGGTGCAGGTGTTCGAGCTGCGCGTCTTCGCGCAGGCGGCGCGTGGCCGAGCCGTGCGCCAGGAAAAACTGCAGCTCTTCCCAGCTGGCCATGGCGGGCGCGCAACCGTGGCGCGAAACGACCAAGGCACCGCACGCGTTCGCATAAGCACAGCAACGCGTGAGCGGTTCGCCCGGAATCCAGCCGCGCAGAAAGCCCGACATGAAGGCATCGCCGGCGCCCAGCACGTTGTAGACGTCGACCGGAAAGCCCGGGCCTTGCAAACCTTTTTCGAGCGAATCGGGAATCGTGCCGTCGAACACCACGCAGCCCATGGGCCCGCGCTTGACGACCAGCGTGCCGGCCGTCAGCTCGCGCAGGCGGCGCAGGGCGGCCAGCGTGTCGGTGCTGCCGCCGGCGATGTGGATTTCTTCCTCGGTGCCGACCACCAGGTCGCACTGGCCGATGATGGTCTGCAGGTGCGCGCTGACCTCGCCCGAGGGCACGAAGCGCTGCTCGCCCATGCCGGGGCTGGTCAGGCCCCAGAGCACGGGGCGGTAGTCGATGTCCAGCACCACGCGCGTGCCGGCGGCTTTGGCAAGCGCCATCGCGCGGGTGCAGCTTTCATAGGTGAGCGGCTGCGACAGGTGGGTGCCCGAGATCAGCAAGGCTTTGGACGAGGCGATGAAGGCCGCGTCAAAGTCGTCCGGGCTGATGGCCATGTCGGCGCAGTTGTCGCGGTAGAAGATCAGCGGAAAGGTGTCGCGGTCCTGGATGCCGAGGAACACCAGCGCCGTGAGGCGCTTGGGGTCGGTGGCGACGTGGCTCACGTCCACGCCTTCAGCCGCCAGGGTTTCGCGCACAAAGCGGCCGTTGTGCTCGTCGCCCACGCGCGTCAGCATGGCGGGCTTGAGGCCCAGGCGCGCCACGCCCACGGCGGTGTTGGCCGGCGAGCCGCCCAGGTATTTGCTGAAGCTCTGCATGTCTTCGAGGCGGCCGCCGATTTGCTCGCCGTACAGGTCGACAGCGGCGCGGCCCATGCAGATCAGGTCCAGCGGGCGGCTCATGCGGTCCCCTTGCGCGCGGTCTTGGCGGCGGCCTTGGCCGCCGGCTTGCCTTTGGCTTTGGCCGGGCTTTGCTCGGCCAGCTGGTGGCCGGTGCTGACCACCAGCGCCTGCGCCAGGCACAGCGGCGCGACCAGCGAGCGGAAGGGCTTGGACGAATCGTCGGCCAGCTCCAGGCAGACCTTGGCGTGCGCCTTGAGCGGCGACAGCGGGCCGTCGGTGATGGCGATCACCGAGGCGCCCATCCTGGCGGCGATGGCGGCGGCCTCTATGACGTCGGGCGAGTAGTTGCGAAAGCTTGCGGCGATCAGCACGTCGCCGGGCGCGATGGAGCGCAGGCTTTCGCGCAGCATGCCGCCGGTGCCGTCGAGCAAGTGGGTGCGCAGCTCGAGCTGGCTCAGGGCATACGCCAGGTAGCCGGCCACCGGGAAGGCGCGGCGCTGGGCCAGCACATGGATGCGCGCGGCCGAGGCCATGAGCTTGACGGCGGCCTTCAGGTCGGCCTGGGCAATGGTTTCTTCGAGGTGGCCGAGTTCGGCCACCGACTCACCGACCAGCTGGTGCAGGATGCCGGCCGGCGCGCGCTCGCCGTTGAGCTGCTTGCGGCGCATCTGGTCTATGCGTTCGCGGTAGCTGTCGGAACGCTCCAGCAAATGGCCGCGAAACACCTGCTGCATTTCGGAAAAGCCGCCGTAGCCCAGCGCGTTGGCGAAGCGGATCATGGCCGAAGGCTGCACCTCGGTGGCTTCGGCCACCGTCGCCACCGTGCCCAGCGCCAGGTCGTTGGGCTGCTCGAGCGCGAAACGCGCGATGCGCTGCAGCTGCTTGGACATGTCCGGGTAAGTCCGGCCAATCAGCGCCTTGAGTTCTTCGTAAGTCGTTGCAGAGTCCATATGTCGTTGCCGCCTCGGGAATGCGATGGGCCGGGCCGGCTTGCATCGCGTCAAATTAGAATAAATGTTCTTGCTTGTTTAAATAATAGAACGTATATTCTGTTCTGTCCAGCCCTTTTTTTCAGCGCCTATTTTTCAAGCTTCATTCCTTCACCAGAAAAACCGAAGAGACAAGGACCCCATGCAACTCGCTTCCGGCCGCGCGCCGCTGCTCCCTTTACCGATGCTCGCCACCCTGCTGGTGCTGCTGTCCACGCCGCTGTGGGTGGGCCGCGTGGGGTTGTACCAATACCTGGCCCTGGAAATCATGATCTGGGTGCTGTTCGCGATGGGCTACAACCTGCTGCTGGGTTTCACCGGCCTGCCCTCCTTCGGGCACGGCGCGTTTTTCGGCGTCGGCGCTTATGCCTTCGGCCTGCTGCAGCTCAAGGTCTGGCCCAACCTGTGGTTCGACCTGGCCGGCGCGGTGCTGGTCACGGCCGTGCTGGGCGGCCTCGTCGCGCTGTTCATCTCGCACCGGCGCGGCATTTATTACGCGCTGCTCACCATTGCCTTCGGCCAGGTGTTCTGGTTCGTCGCCAACAAGTGGCACACCGTCACCGGCGGCGAGGACGGGCTGCTCAACATCAAGCGCCTGCCGGCCGATTTCGGTTTTGTGTCCTTCAACCTGTCGGGCAACAACGCCCTCTTCTTCTTTTGCCTGGCGCTGTTCGCGCTGGTGCTGCTGGGCCTGTGGCGGCTGATCCATTCGCCGCTGGGCCGCATCTTCAGCGCCATCAAGCAGAACGAAATGCGCGCGGCCTTCGTCGGCTACAACGTGTGGCTCTACAAATGGCTGGCCTTCACGATCTCCACCGCCGTCGCCGGCCTGGCCGGCGCGCTGTTCGCCATGGCGCAGCAGTCGGCCTACCCCAACGTCATGAGCCTGCACAACTCGGGCTTTGTCGTGATGATGGTGCTGATAGGCGGCGGCCTCGTGAGCTTCTGGGGCCCCGTCATAGGCGCGACCTTCTTTATCCTGGCGCGCGACCTGCTGGGCGCTTACACCGAGACCTGGCTTCTCTGGTACGGCCTGATCTTCATGGCCATGGTGCTGTTCAAGCCCGAGGGCATCGCCGGCGCATGGCAGGCCTGGAAGGCCAGGCCGCGGCGCAATGCGCTGGCCAACAACAAGGCAGCCCCCGCGGCGGGAGGTGCGCTGTGAAGCTTTTTGAGGCCAGCGGCCTTTCCAAACGTTTCGGCGCCCAGGTGGTGCTGCAAGACATCACGCTCAGCTTCGAGGAAGGGCAACTCAACGGCATCATGGGCCCCAACGGCGCGGGCAAAACCACCTGCTTCAACGTGCTGACGGGCCGCTACAAGCCCGACCGCGGCCGCGTGACCTTTGCCGGCGAAGACATCACGGGCCTGTCGCCGCGCGAGATCGCGCGCAAGGGCGTGTCACGTTCCTTCCAGATCATGAACCTGTTCGACAGCTACACCGCGCTGGACAACGTGCTGGTGGCCACGCCGCATGTGCGCAAGCAAGGCTTCAATCCCTGGCGCGACCTGGGCGCCGACAGCACGGCGCAGCAACTGGCCGCCGCCATCCTGGAACGCGTGGGCCTCAAGGGCAAGGAACGCACGCCGGCCAGCAGCCTGTCCTACGGCGAGCGCCGCGCGCTGGAAATCGGCGTGGCGCTGGCGGCCGAGCCGCGCATGCTCTTCCTGGACGAACCCACCGCCGGCCTGGGCGCCGAAGGCACGGCGCGCCTGATGGAGCTGGTCAAGGAACTCAAGCGCCAGCTCACCATTGTGATCATCGAACACGACATGAACTTCCTTTTCAAACTCGCCGACCAGATATCCGTCATCCACTGGGGCCAGGTCATCAGCCAGGGCACGCCCGAGCAGCTGCGGCAAAACGAATGGGTGCGCCGCTCCAACCTGGGAGCGCTGGCATGAGCGCGGTCCCCAAGTCCGTCATCCAGACCGTTTCGGAGCCGGCGGACATGCTGGCCGTGGAGCGCATAGACACTTTTTACGGCGAGACGCAGGTGCTGTTCGACGTCTCGCTCAAAGTCGGCGCCGGCGAAGTGGTGGCGCTGCTGGGGCCCAACGGCGCGGGCAAGACCACGCTGCTGCGCTCCATCCTGGGCCTGACGCCGCCGCGCAAGGGAAGCATCGCGTTTGACGCGCGCGACATCACGCGCATGCCCACGCACGAGATCGCCAAGGCCGGCATGGGCTGGGTGCCCGACGACCGCCGCATCTTCCCGACGCTGACGGTGGCGCGCAACCTGGCGATCGCTCGCAAGGCCACGCGCTTCCGGTCCTGGCACGAGAAAGAGTGTTTTGAAATCTTCAGCGCGCTCGAATACCTGATGCACCGCGAATGCGAAAACCTCTCGGGCGGCGAGATGCAGATGGTCGCGATCTCGCGCGCGCTACTGGGCTCGCCCGGGCTGGTGCTGTTCGACGAACCCAGCCAGGGCCTGGCGCCCAAGGTGGTGCAGGATGTGATGAAAACCATCAGCCGGCTCAAGGCCGAAGGCATCGCGGTGCTGGTGGTCGAACAGAACGTGCAAAGCGCGCTGCAGGTGGCCGACCGGGCCTATGTGATGAATCAGGGCGTGATCGTCCACGAGGGCCCCGCGGCTCAATTGCGCAACGACGCCGTGCTGTGCCGGCAACTTTTGGGAGTTTGAGCCAGCATGAGCCATCCACTTTTGCGCGTCGAGAACGTCGCCAAGCAATACCAGCGCGGCCTCATCCGCAAGACCACGACCTTTTCGCTGAACGCCGACTTCGAGGTGCACAAGCCCTGCGTGGTCGGCGTCATGGGCCCCAACGGCTCGGGCAAGACCACGCTGTTCGAGCTGATCACCGGCAGCAACCTGCCGAGCGCGGGCCGCGTGCTGGTCAACGGCCAGGACATCCACCAGGTGCGCACGAAGGAGCGCGACCGGCTGGCCATCCACTACCACCAGTCCTACCAGGTGCGGTCCTTCCAGAAGACCAAGCCCGACTTCATGCTGGCGCATGCGCAAAGCGATTCGCCGCTGGTGCATCTGTTCGACGAGCCGCAGTTCAACACCCAGGACGGCTACATCGGCTTCATGCTGGACTTCTTCGCCAGGCTCAAGGCCAACGGCAAACTGGTGTTTTTGTGCCTGCACCCGAACGAGCCTTACCACGTCGACATCCTGCGGCAGTGCTGCGAGCGCTTCATCTTTGTGCAAAAGGGCGCGATCAGCGAGGCGCCCGATTTCGACACGCTGGCGCAGGACGAGAGGGTGCGCACTTACCTGGGAGCGCTTGCGCCGGCGCGCTGATGCCGGGCTAGGCCTGCGCCAGGCGCTTTTGCGCGAAGGCCAGGTACCAGTCCAGGCAGGCCGGGTTGGCCATCGCGTCGCGGTTCACCACCTTCTCGATCGGCTGGCCCAGCAGCAGCTTTTTGATCGGCAGTTCCTGCTTCTTGCCCGAGAGCGTGCGCGGGATTTCGGGCACGACAAAAATCTCGTTGGGCACGAAGCGCGGTGACAAGGCTGTCTTGACCGCCTGGTTCAGCCGCGCCTTCATCGCCTCGTCCAGCGTGTGGCCGGGACGCAGCACAACAAAAAGCGGCATATAACTTTCGCGGCCCAGGTATTCGAGGTCCACCACCAGGGAGTCCAGCACTTCGGGCAGCGCCTCGATGGCGCTGTAAAGCTCGCTGGTGCCCATGCGCAGGCCGTGGCGGTTGATGGTGGCGTCGCTGCGGCCGTAGATGATGCAGCTGCCCGAGGGCGTGACCTTGAGCCAGTCGCCATGCCGCCAGACGCCGGGGTAGGTGTCGAAGTAGCTCGCAAGGTAACGCTGGTTGCCGGTGTCGCCGACGAAGTAAAGCGGCATGGACGGCAGCGGCTGCGTGCAGACCAGTTCACCGACTTCATCGATGACGGACTCGCCCTTGTCGCTCCAGGCTTCGACGGCGCAGCCCAGGATGCGGCATTGCATTTCGCCGGGGACCACCGGCAGTTCGCGGTTGCCGCCAATAAATGCGCCCGCAAAGTCCGTTCCCCCGGAGATGTTGCACCACCAGAGATCAGGGTTGCCGATTTTGGCGAACTGCGCTGTACCCCATCGCTGTGTGTCCTCGCTGAGCGGCGACCCTGTCGTGCCTAAAGTCCGTAGCCGGCTCAAGTCTCCGCATTGCGCGACGTCAACGCCGGCCTTCATGCAGTTGGCAAAAAAGGCGGCGCCGGCGCCGAAGAAAGTCGCGCGCGTGCTCGCGACAAAACGCCACAGCGTGGTCCAGTCGGGCCTGTCCTTGTTGGTGCCGGCCGGATTGCCGTCGTAGATGCAGCAGGTCGTGCCGTTGAGCAGGCTGGCGGCCTGCACGTTCCACATGATCCAGCCGGTGGAGCTGTACCAGTGAAAGCGTTCGGGATTTTTGGGGTCGGCATGGCTGGGCGCAAGGTCGTTGTGCAGGCGCAGCAGCGCCTGCCCCACCAGCGCGACGCCGCCGTGGCCGTGGACGATGGGTTTGGGCAATCCCGTGGTGCCGCTCGAATAGACGATCCACAGCGGATGCTCGAAGGGCAGCCAGAGCGGCTCGAAAGCCGAGGTCTGCGCGTCGTCGCGCGCGACGGCATCCGCAAGGCGCGCGCGGCCGGCCGGTAAATCAGTTCCCGGAAGAATCTCATGAATGATCACATGCGTGACGCTGGGCAAGGCCGCAAGCAGTTCAGCCACGGCTTCGTGGCGGGGCATGTCGCGCCCGCCGTAGTGCACGCCGTTGCAGGCGATCAGCACCTTGGGCGCGATCTGGCGAAAGCGGTCCAGCACCGCGGGCGTGCCTATGTCGGGCGCGCAGACGCTCCAAACCGCGCCCAGGCTGGCCGTCGCGAGGAAGGCGACCATGGTCTCTGGCGTGTTGGGCAGGTAGGCGGCCACGCGGTCGCCGGGCTGCACGCCCTGCGCCTTGAGGTGCAGGGCCAGCGAGGCCGCCTGGCGGCGCATCTCGGCCCAGCCCAGTTCACGCGGCGCTTCGCCATTGGCCAGGCTGGCTTCACCATGGCTGACAAGCGCGGGCACACCGGCTGCTCCGGCCGTATCCGCGTGGCGGAACACCTGCTGCGCGTAGTTGCCCTGCGCGCCGGGAAACCATTCGGCCCCCGGCATGCTGCGCCGGCCCAGCACGGCGCTGTGCGCGCTGGGCGACTCGATCTCAAAGTAGTCCCAGATGCTTTGCCAGAATGCATCGAGATCGGTCACCGACCAGCGCCACAAGGCCTCGTAGCTGTCGAAAGAAAGGCCGCGTGTGGCCTTGAGCCAGTTCTGGTAATGGCGTATCTGCGGAACAGGGGTCATGCAACAAGCTTACCCCGCGCCTGCTCGCGCACGCGTCGGGGATTCCCCTGCTGAGCTTCTTACACCAGGGACTGCAACACGGCGTCGAGTTCCACAGTGCCCCTGCGTGGCGTGTGCTCGAACGACAGCCAGCCTTCGTTGAAGCCGTCGAGCATGCGCATGCGCGGCTCCGGGTTCTTCATGCCTTGCGCGCTGAAGCCGGCCTGCCAGGTCTCGCGCGGCACGGCTTCGGCACGCACACTGGTACGCAGCAGGCGGGCCAGGCTGGCGGCGATGTCGTTCGGTGAATAGCGGCTCGGCCCTTCAAGTTCAACCACGCGGTGGCCTTGCCAGGACTCCTGCAAAAGCCCGGCCGCCGTGCGGCCCACGTCGGCGGTGGCGACCATGGGAATCGCGCGGTCCAGCGGCTGCAGGAAGCTGGAGATGACGCCGCCTTCGCGGGCGGGCGCCACGTCCCAGGCGGCGTTTTCCATAAACCAGGCCGGGCGCAAAAAGGTGACCGGCAAAGCCAGGTCGCCCAGACCCTGTTCAAGCAGGCCCAGCTGGCTTAACAAGTTGGGCTGCTTCGCCTGCGCGCCCACCGTCGAGATGCACACCACGCGCGCCGGGCGCGCGGCCGCCAGGGCGCCGTGCAGCGCGGCGACGATGCGGCGCGTTTCGGTGAAGCCGGGCGAAGGGTCAAAGTGCGGCGGCAGCAGCACAAACACCGCCTCGGCGCCGGTGAAAGCCCGCGTGAGCGCCGCCTCGTCATTCATGTCGGCGAGCGCCACCTCGCAGCCCTGGCCGGCCCAAGCCTGGCCCTTGGCCGGGTCGCGCACGACGGCCCGCACCGGCTTGCCTGCCGCCAGCAAAGTCCGCGCGACAACGCCGCCAACCTTGCCGGTAATTCCCGTGATCACATACATGTCCATTCCTTGGTTGCTGCGGCAAACGCCGCGATGGAGTGAATTCTGGGCGCAGCACATTCATTTGGCGATAACATGAATGGCATTTGATTCATGACAGACAGGCATGTATGAACGGATTTGACGAACGCATGCTCAACGGCATGGGGGTGTTTGCCGCCATCGTTGACGCCGGCACCTTCGCCGCCGCGGGCGAGCAGCTGGAGATGTCGCAGCCCGGCGTGAGCCGCGCCGTGGCGCGCCTGGAGGCGCGGCTGGGCATACGCCTGTTCGACCGGACCACACGCGCCATCTCGCTGACCGACGAGGGTCGCCGCTTTTACGAGCAGGTCATGCCGCTGATGGCGGGCCTGGAGGAAGCCGCGGCCACGGCGGCCGGCGGCGCGACGGCGGTGCGCGGCCGGCTGCGCGTCAATGTGGACCCTTTCTTCTCGCGGCTGGTGCTGGGGCCGCGGCTAGGCTCCTTCATGGCGCGCTACCCCGAACTGCAGCTGGACCTCGTGACCAGGGACCAGCTCGGGGACATGGTGGCGGATGGTTTTGACCTGGCGGTGCGCTTCGGCAACCCCGCGTCCTCCAGCCTGGTCTACCGCCGCCTGCTGGATTCGCGCATGGCGACCGTGGCCAGCCCCGCCTACCTCAAGAAGCACGGCCGCCCGCTGACGCCGCAGGAACTGGACCGCGGCTCCTCGCATGTCTGCATCGACTTCCGCAATCCCGAAACCGGCAAGCCCTTTAGCTGGGAGTTCCACCGCAAGCGCAAGAAGATAGAGATATGGCCGGGTGCGCGCCTGACCGTCAACGACGCGGGGACGCTGCTGAGCGCGTGCCTTGCGGGCTACGGCATCGCGCAGATCATGACGCTGGGCTCGGAGGCCTTGCTGGCGAGCGGCAAACTGGTGGAGCTGTTTCCCGACTGGCCCGATGAGCATTTCCCGCTTTATGCGCTGCACCCTTCGCGCCACCACCCGCCCGCCAAGACGCGGGCCTTTCTCGACTTCGTGATCTCGCTGGCGCAGGAGGCCCGCGATGCAGGGTGATGCCGCGCCGTGGATGATTTACTGCGACGGCAGCGCCGTGCCCAACCCGGGCCGCATGGGCCTGGGCGCTGTGCTCACGGCACCTGACGGCACGCGGCACACACTGTCTCTCCCGGCGGAAGGCCGCGGCTGCAACAACGAGGCGGAACTGCGCGCGCTGATGGCGGCGCTCCAATATGCGAAGCAGCGCGGTGCGACCACGCTGGTGATTCACTGCGACAACAGCGTGGTGGTGGAACAGCTGGCGGGCACAGCCGTTGAACCCTTTCTGCGCCTGGCGCCGCTGTTCGATGAGGTGCGCACCGAACTGCGGTCTTTCGAATCGGCGCGGCTGGTGTGGATACCGCGCCACCGCAACCGCGAAGCCGACGCCCTGGCGCGCGCGGCCGTGGGCTTGATGCCCAAAAGCCCGGTTCCTGCGGGCAAGCGCCGACGTTAACGGCGAACGCGCATGCTTCGTTCCAGCGCGAAGCATGGCCATGCTGTTGCGGGGTACAAAGGGAGAACCCCCACACCTCACCCAGAACACCGCCATGGCCAAAGGAATTATTCGTGTCGAACCCATTTCCACTTACCTGGAGCGATGGAAGGCGCCCACCTCGGTCGTCACGCGGCATGGCGATACGGTGTATGTCTCCGGCCTGCCGCCGTTTGACCCGGCCACGGGCGAAGTGGTTGATGCGCCCCTTGAGCGCCAGACCGAACTCGTCCTGGAGCAGATGAAGCTCTGCCTGGAAACGGCGGGCTCGTCGCTGGGCCAGGTGTTGAAGTGCAATGTCTACTGCACCTCGGTCGAGAAGTTCGCGGCGGTGAATGCGATTTATGCCCGCTACTTCCCCAATGACCCACCCGCCCGTATTTTTGTCTGCGTGCCCGCCTGGCCGGGCCACTTTGACATTGAGATCGACTGCATCGCCGCCTGTTAGGAGCGTAAAAACCCGAGCCGCAAACGGGGGATTGCCGTTTCGCACAATCGTGCTAATATCCGCCAAATGGACGCCAAGACCCAGAAAAGCGAAATGACCCGGACCGCCATCATTGGCGCGGGCATTGACCTGGCCGCGGCGGACGGCCTGGAGGCCATTACCTTGCAGGCGGTGGCCGACCGCATTGGCATCTCCAAGAGCGGCGTGTTTTCACGCATAGGCTCGCGCGAGGCCTTGCAGAAGGCAGTGATCGAGGAATACGGCCGGCGTTTCCTGGCCGACGTGTTTGTGCCCGCCATGCAGCAGCCCAAGGGCCTGCCGCGGCTGGACAGCATCGTGCAGCGCTGGATCGTGCGCATGCGCGACGTGGAAATCGAATCGGGCTGTATCTACACCGCGGGCGCCTTCGAGCTGGACGACCGCGAAGGCGAGCTGCGCGAGACCCTGCTGGGGCAGGTGACCCGCTGGCGCGCCGCGTTGCGGCGCACCGTGCTGCAGGCGGTGGAGGCCGGCCACCTGCAGGCCGACACCGACGCCGAGCAGCTGGTGGCGGAGATTTACGCCCTGTCCATGGGCTTGTTGCACGATGCCCGTTTCCTGCGCGACACGCGCGCGGCCGAACGGGCGCAGGCATCCTGGAAGCGCCTGCTCAAAAGCTACCAGGCAGAGGCAACGGCCCAAAAATAAGAGACAAACAAGCGCGGAAAGGGCAGCCACGCCATTTCCGGATATGTCGGTAAGTTCTAATTTCGCACGACTGTGCGGAGAAATGGGGAAATCATGTTGATCCTGATCATTGCCTTAGGTGTATTTTTCGGCGCCCGCGCCGTGATGTCGGCCCTGGCTTCGCTGCGCGGCCTGCCGCGCAGCAACGAAGACTGGGTCTGGTACTGAGCGCGCGGAGGCCGCGCCATGACACGCACTTCCCTGCAGGCCACCTCGGCCTTCTACAGCGCAAGCCCTTTGACGCGCATTTTCCGCTGGGGCCTGGGCGCTTCGCAGCAGCTGTGGCCGGCGCTGGCCGTGCGCGCGGCCTACAGGTTGTTCGGCACGCCGCTGCCGCCCAAATGGATCAGCCGCCGCCGCAGCTGGAGCCCCGACTGGCACATCGAGCAGTGGCCGTTTGAGGACGCCAGCCTGACGCTGTATTCGCGCCCCGCCGCGCCGCACGGCCCTGTCGTGCTGCTGGTGCACGGCTGGGGCGGCCATGCCGGCCAGATGCTGGCGCTGGCCGATCAATTGAGCGCGCAAGGCTTGAGGCCCGTCATGGTGGAGATGCCGGCGCATGGCCGCAGCGGCGGCTCGGTCAGCAACCTGCCGCAATTCGCCCGCGTGCTGGAGTACGTGACGGCGCGCCTGCAACAGCAGGGCCACACGCTGCGCGCGGTGGTGGCGCATTCGCTGGCGGCCAATGCCGGGGCCTACGCGGCCAGCCGCGGTCTGGCGGCCGGGCGCCTGGTGCTGCTGGCGCCGCCGGCCTCACCGCTGGAATACACGCGGCTGTTCGCCCACGTGTTCGGCCTCAGCGAAGTCACGCGCGCGGCCATGCAGCGGCGCATCGAGGCGCGCGAAGGCATCCTGATGCCGCAGTTCGAGCCCGCAGCGGTCGGCCCTCGCATCGCGCTGCCCACCCTGGTGGTGCATGACCGGCAGGACAGCATCAACCGCTTTGCCGACGGCGTGGCCTACAGCGAGACCATTGCCGGCGCGCGCCTGCTGGCCACCGAAGGCCTGGGCCACCGCAAAATCCTCAAGGACGCCGAGGTGCTGCGCGAAGTGGCCGCCTTCCTGGCCTGACCGGGGTTGCTCCTTCTCCCTCCGGGAGAAGGCTGGGATGAGGGCTCGCGGTGTTGGTGTTCCGCCCTGCGTGGCTGGAGGCCGCTGGCCCTCACCCTGGCCCTCTCCCAGAGGGAGAGGGAACAAACATGGCGGCCGCGCAGCCGTCCTACGGCGCGCGGCAGCGGCGTCCCACAGCGGCGGCGCGGCGGGGAAAAGACATTAACGGGACATTCCGGCGGCGTGCCGCTTCCCCTTCTTTTCTTTCCTGCCCTGCCAATGCCTTCGACCTCTCCCTTACACACGGCCCTCGTCCACCTCGGCGCCTGGCTGCGCTACGCGCATTACGAATTCACCACGGTCACGCCGGCCACGCATGCGCGCGTCAATGCCCGGCCAGGCGCCGGAAAGGCGCGCACCCTGCGCGACGTGTTCGGCTGGAGCCGGCCTTTTGATTCCACGTTGCTGCCCGCCGATGCGTTTGAAGCGATGCAGTCGGGCAACCTGCTGGAGCCGCAGGCCGGGCTGTTTCGCAGCAAGGTGCGGTTTTCCAGCCTGGGCCGCATGCTGTTTGCGCACAGTGCCTACCCCACCCAGGGCGCCGACGCGGTGTTCTTCGGGCCGGACACCTGCCGCTTTGCGGCGCTGATTGAAAACACGCTGCGCGAGCAGCCGCTGAAAGAAGCGGCCCGCATCCTCGACGTGGGCTGCGGCGCGGGGCCGGGCGGGCTGGTAGCCGCCCGGCACAACGGCCTGCCGGCCGAACTGGTGCTCGCCGACATCAACCCGCAGGCACTGGCCTATGCGCGCGCCAATGCCGAACTCAACGGCGTGGCCGGCGCGCAGTGCCGGCAGGGCGACCTCTACGGCGCGGCCGAGGGCCAGTTCGACCTCATCGTCGCCAACCCGCCCTACCTGGTGGACCCGGCCGGGCGCGTCTACCGCAACGGCGGCGGCAGCCTGGGCACCGGCCTGGGCGAGCGCATCGTCGCAGAAGGCATCCCGCGCCTGCGCCCGGGCGGGCAGTTGCTGCTGTACACCGGCGTGCCCATCCTGGAAGGCCGCGACCCTTTCCTGGAGGCGGTGGAGCCGGTGCTCAAGCGCGCGGGTTGCCGCTTCCATTACCGCGAACTCGACCCCGACGTGTTCGGCGAGGAACTCGAGATGCCGGCCTATGCCGCCGCCGACCGCATCGCCGCGGTTGCGCTCACCGTGCAGCAGAAAGGCAAGGCGCAGCCATGAGGTTTCTCGGTATCGGCGACTACAACGACCTGGGTGCGATGTATCACGGCCTGGCGCGGCGCGGCCATGAGGTACGCGTGTGCGTCGCGAACCCGGCGTACCGAGACGTCTACGGCGGCATGCTGGATTTCACCCACGACTGGCAGGCCGAACTCGGCTGGCTGCGCGAGGCCGGCGAAGACGGCATCGCGCTGTTTGAATCGGCTACGCAGGGGCAAACGCAGGACGCCCTGCGGCGCGAGGGTTTCCAGGTGATAGGCGGCAGCGCCTTCGGCGACCGCCTGGAAGCCGACCGCGCCTTCGGCCAGCAGGTGCTGCAGGGCTTCGGCCTGCGCCTGGCGGCGACCCACGGTTTCACGGCCAACGAGCCCGCGCTGGACTTCCTGCGCCGCAAGGGCGGGCGCTACGTGCTCAAGTTCAACGGCGCCGACAACCCGCGCACGCGCAACTACATCGGCGAACTCGACGACGCTTCGGACATGCTGGCGCTGCTGTCCACCTACGCGGCACACGCGGAACACACGGGCACGCGCGGGCAGCCCGACTTCGTGCTCATGGAGTTCGTGCAGGGCGTGGAGGCGGGCGTCGGCGCCTACTTCAACGGCAGCGAGTTTTTGTCGCCGGCCTGCCTGGACTTCGAGCACAAGCGCTTTTTCACGGGCGAGCTCGGCGAGCTGACCGGCGAGATGGGCACCATCGTCAGCTACCGGGGTTCCGACAAACTTTTTGCCGCCTCGCTCGCGAAGATGGCGCCGCTGCTGCGCGAAGGCGGCTATTGCGGTTACATCAACCTCAACATGATCGTCAACGAAGAGGGCCTGTGGCCGCTGGAATTCACCAGCCGCTTCGGCTACCCGGGCTTTGCGATCTGCGAGGCGCTGCATGAAGAAGGCTGGGACAGCATCTTCCGGCGCATGCTCAGGAAGGACGGCCTGCAGGTCGCCACGCGCGCGGGCTACGCGGCCGGCGTGGTGCTGACGGTGCCGCCCTTTCCCTACAGCCACGGCTATGCGGAACTGTCCAAAGGCGCGCCCCTGAGTTTTCGCCCCGGCATGACGGTGCAGGACCACGCGGCGCTCTACTACGCGGAGGTGGAGCGCCGCGGCGAACACCTGGTGACCAGCGGCAGCACCGGCTACGTCGGCGTGGCCACGGGCACCGGCGACACCGTGGGCGCGGCGCGCGACGCGGCCTATGCGCTGGCGCGCCAGGTGGTGCTGCCCAACCTGCGTTACCGCACGGACATCGGCGAGCGCGTAGAGCGCAGCGACCTGCGCCGGCTTGTCGAATGGGGATGGCTCTAGAAGCTCTGGACATTTTTTGACATACCCACCGTAGGAAAGCGCCCACGGGCGGCGGCGCGCAAAACCTATACAACGGCGTTGGCGGCGAACGAATACTGGCCTTTCGTTCAACTTCTCCAATCCCTCTCATGTTTGTTGCTGCCCACGAATGGACGCCCCCGCGAAACGCGAACAACCACGCACCCGGCCTGCGCAGCAATTCCAGCGAGCTTTCTCGCGCCGCCCGTGAAGGGCGCTTGCAGCAGCTGTACGAAAGCCTGTTGCAGGGCGAACCCGGCGATGCCCTGCGAAGCGCCACCCGCGCCTTCCTGCAAGCAGAACTGGACGCAGTGCAAGCCCAGGACTGCGACCTGCCAGCCTCGCCGCAGGACCTGCTGGCCTGGATGCGCAATTCCGCGCAGCTGGCCAATGCGCAATACCTAGCCTACCTGGAAGAAAGAAAGGCCGGCGCACCGCGCCGCTACTTCAGCAACCGCGCGCATGCGCTGTATTTCCTGCGTGGCGTGGCGCCAACCAAGCTGGTCGATGGCGCCTGGCTCTACGGGTTGCTGCGCCATTGGCGAAACCCGCGCTTCAGCGACCTGGTGCGCACCTACCTCGAAGAATTGGGCGACGGCCTGGCCGGCAAAAACCACGTGCTGCTGTACCGCAAGCTGCTGGCGCAGCACGGGCTGGATCCCGCGAGCGGGCTTGAGGACGACGCCTACCGGCAAGGCGCGCTGCAACTGGCGCTGGGCTGGGGCGCGGAAGAATTCCTGCCCGAGGTGATAGGGTTCAACCTCGGTTATGAACAGCTGCCCTTGCACCTCCTCATCACCGCCTACGAGCTCAACGAGCTCGGCATAGACCCGTATTACTTCACGCTGCACGTCACCGTGGACAACGACGACACCGGCCATGCCCGGCGCGCGGTGCAGGCCGTGCACGAGGCTTTGCCCAAGCTGGCCGGCAGCGAGGATTTCTGGCGGCGTGTGCGCAATGGCTGTAAGCTCAGCGGCGCCGGCATGGGCACGCGGGACGTGATCGCCGGCTTCGACATCGATGCCGAGGTACTGCGCATCCTCTCGCACAAAAGCGTGGCCGGCCATGGCGCGCATTCGGACTACTGCCGCGTGGCGGGCCGCAGCGTGAACGACTGGTTGTCGCAGCCCGCGCACATGCCTGATTTTCTGGCGGCGCTGCAGGAAGCGGGCTGGATCAAGCGTGGCGCACCGGCCGCCGAGAGCCGCTTCTGGGGCCTGCTGCAAGGCGAACGCGCCGAGATGTTCGGCGTGTTCAGCCCCTATGAGCTGCAGGTGCTGCATGACTGGCTGCGCGGCGAGGCCAGCGCCGACGGGCAGGCTTATACCGAATCAGCGCCCACCGGCACGCGCCGCGCAAGCTTTCGCGCGGCGGCCCGGCTGGCGGCGCAGCGGCAAGCGCGCGATACCGGCACACCAGACGATGGCCTGCTCGACACCGACCTGCAGCAGCTCAGGCAGCGGCTGGCCGCCACGCCGGATGCGCAAGCCGCCGCGCAGTTGCTGGTCGAGGCCATGTCGCCCAGCGCGCACTGGACACCGGCAGGCCTCTACGCGACGCGGTTGTTCCAGCAAACCTTCGCATAAAGCACGGCGCCTGTCCCGGGTAAAAGCACGGCCCTCAAATGGCTTGTGCACCATCGCCGTTGCCCCTAGCATTGCCTCACTTAACAACCGGAGGGAATGCGATGGGAATGTTCGACTGGACGGAAAAGAGCGGTGCGGTGCTGCAGCAAGGCGGCGTGATCGGCCCCGATGAACGCCTGCCGTGGCCGCAGACCGCCGTCATGGGCGTGCAGCACGTGATTGCGATGTTCGGCGCCACGGTGCTGGCGCCCATCCTGATGGGCTTTGATCCCAACATCGCCATCCTCATGAGCGGCATAGGCACGCTGATCTTCTTCCTCGTCACCGGCGGCAAGGTGCCCAGCTACCTGGGCTCGAGCTTTGCCTTCATCGGCGTGGTGATCGCGGCGACGGCTTACGCGGGCAAAGGGCCCAACACCAACTTGGGCGTGGCCCTGGGCGGCATCATCGCCTGCGGCGCGCTCTACACGCTGATCGGTGTCGTCGTGCAGTCCATAGGCACGGGCTGGATAGAGCGCTTCATGCCGCCCGTGGTCACGGGCGCGGTGGTGGCCGTGATAGGCCTGAACCTGGCCAGCATTCCCGTCAAGAACATGGCCGCCGGCAACTTCGACGCCTGGATGCAGGTGGTGACCTTCGTCAGCGTGGCGCTGGTCGCGGTGATGACGCGCGGCATGGTGCAGCGCCTGCTGATCCTGGTCGGGCTGATCGTGGCCAGCGTGATCTACGCGGTGCTCACCAACGGCCTGGGCCTGGGCAAGCCGATTGACCTGTCGGGCATCGCGAACGCGGCCTGGGTCGGCATGCCGGGCTTCACGGCGCCGGTGTTCAATCTGAACGCCATGCTGCTGATCGCGCCGGTGGCCATCATCCTGGTGGCGGAAAACCTGGGCCACATCAAGGCGGTGACGGCCATGACCGGCAAGAACCTGGACGCCTACATGGGCCGGGCCTTCATCGGCGACGGCGTGGCGACCATGGTCTCGGGCGGCGCGGGCGGCACCGGCGTGACGACCTACGCCGAGAACATTGGCGTGATGGCCGCGACCAAGATCTACTCGACCGCCGTCTTCGTGGTGGCGGCGCTGATCGCCGTGGTGCTGGGCTTCAGCCCCAAGTTCGGCGCGCTGATCCAGGCCATCCCGCTGCCGGTGATGGGCGGCGTGAGCATCGTGGTGTTCGGCCTGATCGCGGTGGCCGGCGCCAAGATCTGGGTCGACAACAAGGTGGATTTTTCGGACAACAAAAACCTGATCGTCGCGGCCATCACGCTGGTGCTGGGCACCGGCGACTTCACGCTGCGCTTCGGCCAGTTCGCGCTGGGCGGCATAGGCACGGCAACCTTCGGTGCCATCCTGTTGTATGCGCTGCTGAACCGCAAGCGCTGAAAACGCTCAACAAAAAGCCCCGGCTGGTCACTGACCAGCCGGGGCTTTTTCGTGGGGACGCGGGAGCCGGATCAGCCCAGGAAACGGCCGGTGGAGCCCAGCACGCCGAGGTCCACGTATTTGGAACCCACAAACGGCGAAGCCGCCGCGTAGTCCACGCTGAAGCCGCCCAGGTCGAACTTCTGCATGCCGGCCAACGCGGTGCGCAGCCTGGCGCGCGTCAGTTCGCGGCCGGCGCGCTCCAGGCCCTCGGCCAGCACGCGGGTGTTGACGTAGCTCTCCAGGCTGCCCAGCGAGAACTCCGTCTGGCCGATGGCGCGCATCGCGGCCTGGTAGTCGCGCACCACCGGGGTCTTTGCGCGATAAGGGTCGGGGAACACCATGGTCAGCGCCAGGCCGGAACCGGCGGCGCCCAGCGCCTTGAGGCCGTCGCCGGTCAGCGTGACGCTCAGGCCGGCGACCGGCAGCATGGGCGAGGCTTTCTTGAGCGCGGCGATCAGGCCCACCGACGCGGCGCCAGCCGTGCCGAGCAGCACGGCGCCCGGCCTGGCGGCGGTGATCTGGTTCACCACCTCGCTGAGGTTCTTGCCGTCGGTGGCCAGCGCGGCCTGCGCCACGGCCTTGGCGCCCTGGGCCTGCAGCGCCTGCACGGCGTCGGCCAGCACTTCCTTGCCGAAGCCGTTGTCCAGGTAGACGATGGCCAGGTCCTTGATGCCCATGCCCACGAGCTTTTGCACCAGGCGCTGGGTTTCGTCGGTGTAGCTGGCGCGCACGTGGAACACGTTGCGCATGCCGGGCTTGCGCAGCGAGGAGGCGCCCGTCAGCGGCGCGACGTAAGGCAGGCTGGACTCTTCAATCATCGGCACGATGGCCGTGTTGTTGGGCGTGCCGACGCAGGACATCAGCGCGAAGACGCTGCCGTCGCCAATCATCTTCTTCACGTTGTCCACCGTGCGCTGCGGCACATAGCCGTCGTCCACCATCTGGAACTGCAGCACGCGGCCGTTCACGCCGCCCTTGGCGTTGATCTGGCCCATGGCGGCTTCCACGCCAAGCTTGAGGTCCACGCCAAAGCCGGCCAGCGGGCCGCTGAGCGCGCCCGACGAACCGATGGTGAGGGCCTTGCCGCTCAGGCCTTCCTGGGCATGGGCGGTGCGGATGAAGGCGGGGGCGGCGGCCAGGGCGGCCAGTTGGGGGGCGAGCGAAAGAAAGCGGCGGCGAAACATCGCGAAGTTCTCCGGAACGGGATAGCCCGGCGGGCCAAAAGAAACAGGGCCGTATAGGCCCTGTTCAGGACACTGGCCGCGGTAACGGCTGTGTTGGTTTAAGTCTAGACAATTGCCCGCGGCAAACCTGACTGTTTGGTGACGCTGCGGCGCAGCGTCCGCGCGGCGGGCGGTTTAACCGATAAAGCGGCCGCCGGCGCCCAGCACGCCGAGGTCCACGAACTTCGACCCCGCGAACGGCGGCGCGGCGTAGTCGACGCTGAAACCGCCAAGGTCGAACTTCTGCAGGCCCGCCAGCGCGGTGCGCAGCTTGGCGCGCGTCACCTCGCGGCCGGCGCGCTCCAGGCCCTCGGCCATGACGAGGGTGTTGATGTAACTCTCAAAGCCGACAAGGGAGAACTCCTGCTGGCCGATGGCGCGCATGGCGGCCTGGTAGTCGCGCACGATCGGCAGCTTGGCGCGATAAGGATCGGGGAACACCATGGTCAGGGCCAGGCCGGAACCGGCGGCGCCCAGTGCCTTGATGCCGTCGGCTGCCAGCGTGACGCTCAGGCCCGCAACCGGCAGCATGGGCGAGGCCTTCTTCAGCGCGGTGATCAGGCCGACGGAGACCGACCCGGCGGTGCCGAGCAGCACGGCGCCGGGTTTGCCCGAGATGACCTGGCCGACGACCTCATTGAGGTTCTTGCCGTCAACAGCCAGGGCCACCTGCGCCGCAGCCTTGGTACCCTGGGCCTGCAGCGCGCGGTTGATGTCGGCCAGCACTTCCTTGCCATAGTCGTTGTCCAGGTAGACGACAGCCAGGTCCTTGATGCCCATGCTCACGATCCGCTGCACCAGGCGCAGGGTTTCGTCGGTGTAGCTGGCGCGCACATGGAACACGTTGCGCATGCCGGGCTTGCGCAGCGACGAGGCGCCCGAGCGCGGCCCGACGTAAGGAAGGTTGGACTCTTCAATCAGCGGCACGATGGCGGTGTTGTTGGGCGTGCCGATGCAGGACATCAGCGCGAAGATGCTACCGTCGCCAATCATCTTCTTGACGTTGTCGGCGCTGCGCTGCGGCACGTAGGCATCGTCCATCATCTGGAACTGCAGCACGCGGCCGTTCACGCCGCCCTTGGCATTGATCTGGCCCATGGCGGCTTCCACGCCCGTCTTGAGCTCGGCGCCCACAGCAGCCAGCGGGCCGCTTGTCGCACCCGTGCAGCCGATGGTGATGGCCTTGGCGGTCAAGCCGTCCTGGGCATACGCATTGCGAATGAAAGCGGGGGCGGCGGCAAGCACAGCCAGTTGAGGGGCGAACGAAAGGAAGCGGCGGCGAAACATCGCGAATCTCCAGTGGAGGAAGGCCGTGAAGGCCAAAAGGACAGGGCCGTGCGGCCTTGCAGGGTTAAACCGGCTGCCAACGGGCGCGACAAGGCACGCAAGGGCAGGAGAATCGGTTGAATCCGGACGATTCTAGGTAGAAACCCTGACTGATTGATGACGCAGCGATGGCTGCTATGCCTGCGCGAGGCTGCCGGGGCATGCCCGGCGATGCGGCTTACTGTGCCTGGGATTGGCCGGTGGCCTTGGCCAGCGCGGCCTTGGTGACCTTGAGCTCATGCTCCAGGTCGGCGCGTTCGCCGATTTGCTGCTCCAGCACCTCGTTGACCTGGGCCAGGTCTTCGGCGGATTCCTGGATGCGGGTTTCCAGCGCGTCGGTTTTTTCCAGGGCCTGGGCCACGTCGCCGGTTTTCACGTGCGGCGGGATTTCCTGTTTGAGCACGGTGTTGATCACCAGCAATTCAGCGGCCGACTGCTCGACGGTGTCTTTCACGGACGCGTTTTGATCGAGCGCCTGTTGCAGTGGCGTGGGCGCGGCCGATGGTGCGGCTGAAGGCTGCTGGTGCATGTCAATGGCCTCGATGGAAAGTGCAGATCGTTGCCGGTGGCAGGCCCACGCCAGAGCGAGGGCTTACAAACGGCGGTGCGCGGGATTCGCAGCTGATTTTACGCGTTTAGTGCGGTGGGACACATTCAAAGGCTTTAGCCGGGCTGGGGTATCCGCCCGGGGAGCCAGGCTAGCGTGCTTTTGCGGGCTTGGCCGCGCGGGCCGCCGGTGGTGGCGCGGAAGCCGGCGTGGCCGGCCCCGGGCTGAAGATCTTGCCCAGCGTGGCGCCTATGCGCGCGCCTATCGCCGTGCCCACGCCCGGCAACACGGCGGTGCCGACCACGGCGCCGGCAATGGCGCCGCTGGGCATGGAAATTTTGACCTTGTCCAGTGGACCGCTGACGGTCAGCGGAACGCCGACGATGCCGTCCACCAGGTCGACGGCGAATTCGGCCTCGATCTGCCGGTTGGCGATTTTGGCCTCGCCCGACGCGGTCAGCGAGCCCGATGCGGCCTTGAGATGGGTGTACGTCACCACCATGCCCTGCGGCGTGTTCTGCGTGTCGAGCTGGCCTGTGACCGAGTCGAGCGGCGTCTGGCCGTCGTGTTCCTTGCCGGCCGTGCGCACGGCCTTGTCCAGGTCAAAGCGCAGCAGCGTGGACTTGCCCATGGTGAAGGGCGTCTGTGTGTGGAGCGACTGCGCGAGTTCACCCACCGTGTCGCCGTTGGCCGACAGCGTGGTGTTGCCCGAGGCCTTGCCGGCGATGACGGAGCGGCGGTTGAAGGCGGCCAGCGCACTCTCGACTTCAATGCCCTGCGGCTTGAGCGTGCCTTCCAGGTGCATGCGGCCGCCGGCCCGGAAGTCCAGCCTGACCTCGCCGTCCGCCGTGCCGCCACCCACGCGGATGCGCGTGGCCCAGCGGTCGTCCTGGCCCTGGCGGGTCAAAGTCAGGTCGGTGGCAGGCGTGACCCCAGGCCGGCGCAGCGCGGCCTTGCGCGGGCGCCAGGCCGGGTCGAAATCGACCTCGCCCTCGTACACCACGGCGATACCGCGCCGCGAAATCCAGGTGACGTCGCGAAACACAAACCGCGCCAGCGGCAGCTCTTCGGTGGCGGCCGTTTCTTCCTTCTCGCGCCCGCTGCCCAGCCCTCGCAAGGAAAGCTGGGGGATCACGGCGCCTTCCAGGTCAGCCCGGTCTATCTTGATGCGGCGCTGCCACAGCGCGAACAAGTCGGGGTAGGCCGTGAGTTTTTTGATCAGGATGGGCTGGGGCTGATCGGTGGCGGCGTCTTCGATCACCACGGCGGGCGAAGGCAGCAACCGCCAGTGCAGCGCGCCCACGCGGACCTTGACGCCGAGCTGCTTCTCGAGTTCCACCGAGGCGCGGCGGGCCAGCTCCTCGTCTGAGGGGACAAAGCGCAGCACGGCGAACCAGGCAGCGCCGACCAGCAGCGCCGCGATGCCAAGGCCCACCAGCCATTTGCCTTTGCGTGTCATCGAAGCGTCTTTCTCATGTCTCCCAGCTTAGGCTGCGGGGCCGCTGTTGCCGAGGCGACAAGGTGCCCACCTTTTGTAGGCCGCAAGCTTATAGAGTCGGGGGATTGCCATCTCTGCGGACCCCATCACCATCATGCGCATCTGGAAACAGCCCATCTCCATCGAACTGCTCGCCGCCGCCGCCGCCGACACGGCCATCACGCACCTGGGTATCGAATTCCTCGAAGTCGGCGACGACTTCATACGCGGCCGCGTGCCGGTGGACCGCCGCACGGTGCAGCCCTACGGCCTGCTGCATGGCGGCGTGGCACTGGTGCTGGCCGAAACCCTGGGCTCCTGCGGTGCGGCCTTTGCGGCGCCCGCAGGCCACCGAACCGTGGGGCTGGACATCAATGCCAACCACCTAGAACCTGTTCATGGTCTAAACGGGGCCGCGCAAGCACTTTCTCGGGATGGGATGCAAGGCGCGGTGCGCTGCCCATAGCAACGCTATGGGTTAGCGCCGCAACGCCGCAGACCGCCCGAGAAAGCGCTTGCCCTCCGGGTTGGGGTGAAATCGGGCGATTGAGCCACCCAGGCCCTTGCATGGGCATTAGCCCATGCGGCGTGCCCGGTCGGCCCACTCATCCCGATTGCACCCCAACGCGGCCTCGTTTAGACCATGAACAGGTTCTAAGGGCGCGACCAGCGGCTGGGTCACCGGTATCACGCGGCCCGTGCACATAGGCCGCAGCACCCAGGTCTGGCAGATCGAACTCACCAACGACGCGGGCGAGCTGACCTGCGTGTCGCGCATCACCATGGCCGTGTTGTTGCCGAAATAACAAAATCCGGCTTAAGAAGCCATTCTTTAGCTGTTTTGGCTATTTAAAAGGAATTAATCAGTAGTTCCCCAAATAAGGGCCTCTGCCCAGAATCCGGTGTTTGACCTTCAACACCGCGCGCCCGCGCCTTCGCCACCATGAATTTCCAGCAACTGCGTTCCATGCGCGAGGCCGTGCGATGCAACTTCAACCTCACCGACGTGGCCAACGCGCTGCACACCTCGCAGCCCGGGGTCAGCCGGCAGATCCGCGAGCTGGAGGAAGAGCTCGGCATTGAGCTTTTTGTGCGCGCCGGAAAGCGCCTGACAGGCCTGACCGAACCGGGCGCCCACGTGCTGCCCATCATCGAGCGCCTGCTGCTGGAGAGCAGCAACCTGAAAAAAGCCGGCCAGGAATTCATGTCGCAGCAAAGCGGCCTGCTTTCGATCGCCGCCACGCACTCGCAGGCGCGCTATGCGCTGCCGCCGGCCGTGCAGGAATTCCGCGCCCAGTTTCCCAACGTGAAACTGCATTTGCACCAGGGCTCGCCCAAGCAGGTGGCCGACATGCTGATGTCGGGTGAGGTCGACGTGGGCATCGCCACCGAGGCGCTCAACGACTACCCCGAACTCGTCGCCCTGCCCTGCTACCGCTGGACCCATTCGGTCATCGTGCCGCCCGGCCACGCGCTGCTGGACGGCCCGCTCACGCTGGAGAGCCTGGCGCGATTCGCGCTGATCACCTACGACACGGGCTTTACCGGCCGCTCGCACATCGACGGCGCCTTCACGCAGCGCGGCCTGGCGCCCAACATCGTGCTGACGGCCATGGACGCCGACGTGATCAAGACGTATGTGCAGCTGGGCATGGGCGTGGGCATCGTGGCTTCCATCGCCTACGAGGCCGAGCGCGACACCGCGCTGCGCGCGCTGGTCGCGGGCGCGCTCTTCGGCATCAACCTGACCAAGCTGGCCGTGCGCCGCGGCAGCTATCTGCGCGGCTATGTCTATGCGTTTATCGAATCGTTCGCGCCCACGCTGAGCCGTGCCGTGGTCGAGAAAACCTTGAGCGACGAGCCGGGCGCCGCAAGCTACGACATCTAGCGCAGCGCCTACTCGCCGGCCGCGCGGGCCATTCGCTCGCTCTTCCAGTACACGTCATCGCCGCCGTTCATGCGGTTGAGCACGCGCGACAGCACAAACAGCAAGTCGCTCAAACGGTTGAGGTACTGGCGCGGCGAGTCCTTGACGGGCTCGGCCGCGCCCAGTGCCACCACGGCGCGTTCGGCGCGGCGCGCCACAGTGCGGCACACATGGGCCAGCGAGGCTGCGCGCGAACCGGCCGGCAGGATGAATTCGGCCAGGCGCGGCAGCTTCGCGTTGTGCTCGGCCAGCGCGTCATCCAGCAGGGCCACGGCTTCTGGCTTGAGCAGTTCAAAGCCGGGAATCGACAGCTCGCCGCCCAGGTTGAAAAGCTGGTGCTGCACTTCGACCAGCAGCTCGCGCACGCCCGGCGGCAGCTCTTCGCACAGCAGCACGCCGATGTGCGAGTTGAGCTCGTCGACGTCGCCCATGGCATGGACGCGCAGGCTGTCCTTGGAGACGCGTGTGTTGTCGCCCAGGCCGGTGGTGCCGTTGTCTCCGGTGCGGGTTGCGATCTGCGAAAGTCTGTTGGCCATGGTGCGAAGCGCGGGTGAGGCGCAGTGAAAAGTCAATGAGGCAAAGGAACCCAAAAGGGCTCAAGCGGCAAGCGTTACGCGGGGCAAGAAAATGTGTCGTCGTAACCCGTCATGTCAGTGAGGAAACACCCTGCAAAAGCGCTGGCCCTGAAGCGCGGGCTGCGTTGCAATGCTGGATTGTTCACTTTGATTGAAGGATTCCTCGCATGACCCTGCACACAACAGCAAACACGACCGCAACACGGCTTGCAAAACATTCTATTCCCAGCTTCGAGTTGCGCAGCGTGCTGCTGGTGGCCGCACTGGCCGTGGGCGCCGCCGGCGTCGCGCGGGCGCAGACGGCCCCGCCTTCACCGGCCAGCCCCACCAGCCCGCCTTCGCAGATGGCGCCCCCAACGGCTGTCCCGCAAAACCGCACCACCCCTCAGGACGTCGAGGCAGCCTTCGGCCGTGCCGACGCCAACAAGGACGGCAAGCTGGATCGCCAGGAAGCCGAGCACCTGCCGGCCGTGGCCCAGCGCTTCGACCAGATCGACGCCAACCACGACACCTTTATCTCGCTGGCCGAGCTGACCAAGGCCGCCACAGGCTCTTGACCCCTGGCGGGGTGACCATCGCCCCGCGTTCACGCAGTCACCACAACCCTCCCGCGGCCGCAAGGCCGCGGGCTGCGGGCCGCATGGGCGGGCCGTGGCGGAAACGGCGCGCGCGTCGTAAACTGTGCCACCACCCGGAGACAACAACCATGAACGCCCCCCTTCCCCAGCACCTGCTTCCCGAAATCCAGCAACGTGAAACCCCCGCTGCTCTGATCGATGCGCTGAAGGCGCGCTTTGCCGAGCGCTGCTCGACGGCCCTGGTGGTGCGCGAGCAGCACGGCCGCGATGAATCCTCTTTCGCCGCGCCGCCGCCTTCGGCCGTGGTGTTCGCCGAAAGCACCACCGACGTCGCCGACGCGGTGAAGCTGGCCGGCCAGTACAACGTGCCCGTGATCCCGTTTGGCGTGGGCACCTCGCTCGAAGGCCATTTGCTGGCCGTGCAGGGCGGCATCAGCATCGACGTGAGCCGCATGAACAAGGTGCTGTCCATCAACGCCGAAGACCTGACCGTCACCGTGCAGCCGGGCGTCACGCGCAAGCAGCTCAATGAAGAAGTCAAAAGCACGGGCCTTTTCTTCCCGATTGACCCGGGCGCCGACGCGACCCTGGGCGGCATGAGCGCCACGCGCGCCAGCGGCACGAACGCCGTGCGCTACGGCACCATGCGCGAGAACGTGCTGGCACTCGAAGTCGTCACCGCCGACGGCAGCGTGATCCGCACCGGCACACGCGCCAAAAAATCATCCGCAGGCTACGACCTCACGCGCCTCATGGTGGGCAGCGAAGGCACGCTGGGCGTGATCACCGAAGTCACCGTCAGGCTTTACCCGCTGCCCGAAGCGATCTCGGCCGCGGTGTGCTCCTTCCCCAGCATCGAGGCCGCCGTGCGCACCACGATTGAAGTGATACAGCTGGGCGTGCCGATCGCGCGCGTGGAACTGATTGACCACAACACCGTGCGCATGGTGAACGCGCATTCCAAGCTCACGCTGCGCGAAGAGCCCATGCTGCTGATGGAGTTTCACGGCTCACCCGGCAGCGTGAAAGAACAGGCCGAGCTGGTGCAGGAACTCGCCAGCGGCCACGGCGGCAACGCCTTTGAATGGGCCAGCACACCGGAAGAGCGCACGCGCCTGTGGACGGCGCGGCACAACGCCTATTTCGCGGCCATCCAGTCGCGGCCCGGCTGCCGCGCGATCTCCACCGACACCTGCGTGCCGATCTCGCGCCTGGCCGACTGCCTGCTCGAGTCGGTGGCCGAAGTCGACGCCAGCGGCATTCCCTACTTCCTCGTCGGCCACGTCGGCGACGGCAACTTCCACTTCGGCTACCTGATCGATCCCACGATTCCGAAGGAACGCGAAGTGGCCGAGGCGCTGAACCACAAGCTGGTGACCCGCGCGCTGGCGCTGGAAGGCACCTGCACCGGGGAACACGGCGTGGGCCTGCACAAGATGGACTTCCTGGTGACGGAAACCGGCGACGGCGCGGTCAACATGATGCGCACCATCAAGCGCGCGCTGGACCCGAAGAACATCATGAACCCGGGCAAGATTTTTTCGCTGTCCTGAACGCGTCAGGAGTTCGGGGCCGCGCCGGCGGTCTCCGTCTTGCGCGCGCCGCGTATGTTCATGGCGGCCAGGCAGAACTGCAGCGCGATCAGCGCATAGGCGTGGGAATACAAGCCCCAAGCCACCCACAGCACGTTGCTCCCCATATAAAGCCAGAAGCCCCAGTGGCGCTTGCGTTTGTGGCTGGACGCGACCAGCCAGGCGGCCATGACTGTGATGGCCATTGCGGGCCACTGCAAAAGATTGAGGACATCCATGCCCTCATGGTGGCGCCGGCAATTGCCAGGCGTCCCGCGGCGCTTGCCTGAAACGCCGTAGGACAGTTTCGCCGCCGGCTACTTGCCGCCGCGCAGGCGCTCGATCAACCCGTTGAGTTCATCCATGGACGAGAACTGGATGGCCACTTCGCCCATGTCTTCGCGCCGGCCGTTGCGCTTGACCTGTTTCTTGATGCGCACTTCGACGTCGGCCATCAGCAGGTCGGCAAGTTCCTCTTCGACGCGCCGAGTGTCGCGCGATTTTTCCTTGGTGGCTTTTTGCGGCTGGAGGGAAAACTCGGCGCTCAGTTTTTTGACCAGGCTTTCGGCTTCACGCACCGACATTTTTTTGGCCGCGATCTGGTTGGCCGCGGTGATCTGCGCGGCGCGGTCCAGGCCCAGCAGGGCACGGGCGTGGCCCATGTCCAGGTCGCCGGCCATCAGCATGGTCTGCACCGGGTCGGCCAGGTTCAGCAGGCGCAGCAGGTTGGAGGCGGCGCTGCGCGAGCGGCCCACGGCCTGCGCGGCCAACTCGTGCGTGAGGCCGAATTCCTTGACCAGGCGCTGCAAGCCGTGCGCTTCTTCAAGCGGGTTGAGGTCTTCGCGCTGGATGTTTTCAATCAGCGACATCGCAGCGGCCGACTCGTCGGGCACGTCGCGCACCAGCACCGGCACGCTGTCCAGGCCCGCGATTTTGGCCGCGCGAAAACGCCGTTCGCCGGCGATGATTTCGTACTTGCCGTCGTTGCTGCCCGAGGTCAGGCGGCGGACCAGGATGGGCTGCATGATGCCCTGCGCCTTGATCGATTCGGCGAGCTCGTAGAGCGCGCCTTCGTCCATGCGTGTGCGCGGCTGGTACTGGCCGGCCACCATGTCTTCCAGCCGCAGCGAAGCCGGCAGGCCCGGGCTGGTGGCGCTGGTGTTGGCGTTTTCCGCGTCGGTGGCGCTCTCGCTGACCTTGGGGCCCAGCAGGGCTTCGAGTCCGCGGCCTAAGCCCTTGGGTTTTTTGGTGACCATGTATCTTTTCTTTCTTTCAATTCGGGGCTTTTATTCAGGGGGCTGCGAGGTCGCCGCCCAGTGACTGCAGCACGCCGCGCCAGAGGGCGTCGCGCTCTTCATAAGGTTGCACGTTCTGCTTGCCGCTGGCCTGTTCCCAGACCGAGGTCATCACCATCACGATGCCGCTGGACGGCTGCACATAGACGGTCTGGCCGTGGATGCCCTGCATCGCGAAGGTGCGGGCTTTGAAAGGCGCCAGCCAGAACTGGTAGCCATAGCCGAAGTAAGGCGTGGCCGTGCGCGGCCGGAAGGCCGGCGGCTGGCGCGCCGGGTCGGTCGCGTCCAGCAGGTAGTCCAGCGGCACCACTTGCAGCGCGCCGGGCTTGCCGGTGCTTTTGTCGATGGCGCGGCCGTCATTGGCCAGCAACTGGCCCAGCCGCGCCCAGTCACGCAGGCTGGCGTTGAAGCCCCCATTGGCTTGCTCCTGCCCGTCGACGGCGACGCGCCAGAAGGCATCGTGCTCCGCACCCATGGGCCTCCACAACCACTCCGTGGTGAGTTCCGACATGTTCTTGCCGGCGGCGGCGGCCACCACGCGACCCAACACGTCGGTCTCGGAACTGGCATAAACAAACTTTTCACCGGGCGGCGAATGCCGGTCGGTGATGGACTTCAGCACATCCAGGGGCAAGCCCGCGCCCGCCGCGCCGGCGGCTGCGCGCGACAGGCGTGCGAGGTCGTCCTTGCCGTCGTAGCGTTCGCTAAACGTCAGGCCCGAGCTCATGCGCAGCAGCTGGCGAATGGTGGTGGCGCCGTAGGGGCTTCCGGCGAGGTCTTTGGCATATTTTTCGGCCGGGTCGTCCAGCGAGGCGATCAGCCCCAGCGAAAGCGCTTTGCCGATGAGCAATGAGGTCACGCTCTTGGCCATCGAGAAGGAGAGGAAGCGCGCGTCGTCCTTGCGGCCGTAACGGTAGTGCTCGGCGATGATCTCGCCGTTTTTCACCACGATCAGGCCTGTGGCGCGCTGGCGGTCCAGGTAGTCGGCCAGCGTGTAGCTGGCGCCCTTGTAGCGGTAGGCGATGGGCGCCGGATTCGCCACACGCGGCAGCGGGCTGGCCTGGTCCGCGCGCGCGACGACGCGGGTCCGCACGCCGGGCACCTTGTCGAGTGCCGACCAGGAGCCCACGCGGTAAGCCTCGGTGTACCAGGTGCTGGCCTTGCCTATCGGGTAGCCGTTGGCCTTGTTGAGCGCGGCCTCGTCGGGCTCGGCGCGCGAGGCGCCGGCGGCCAGCGCGAGGGCCAGCAGCAAGGGGAGCGTGCCGTGCTTCATGGTGTGTTGGCGGACGGCGTCAGCTTCTGCAGTTGCAGCAGGCGCGCATGCGCTTCGGGCCAGTCGCCCAGGCCGCTGTCGGCATTGAGGTGGCCGCGCGGCCCGGCGTCGACCGCCTCCGCACCCCAGGCCATGGCGAACTGGCGTGCACGTTCGGGCGTGCAATAGGGATCGTCGCTGCTGTAGAGCAGCACGGCGGGAAAGGGCAGCTTGTGCAGCGCCACGGGCGACCAGCCGGGCACCATCTGGCGCACGTCGTCACGCTCCACGTCGGGCGGCGCGACCAGCAGGGCGGCTTTGACGCGATGGGTGTTTTTGGAATGCGAAGCCCACGCCGCGGTCAGCATGCAGCCCAGGCTGTGTGCGACCAGCACCGCCGGTTCGTCGCAGCCGAGCAGCACGTCTTCGAGGCGCGCGCTCCAGTCGCCGCGCAGCGGCCGCATCCAGTCGTGCTGCTCGACGCGCGTGTAGCCGTGCGCGCGCTCCCAGCGGCTTTGCCAATGGTCGGGGCCGCTGTTTTGCCAGCCGGGAAGGATCAGGACGTTTCGGGGAGTCATGGTTCGAAAAAATCAATTGCTACTGTATTAATAGCTGGACGGCCCCTGTTTACGGGGGAATCCAGCCATTCCGTCTTACATTGCCTTGATACGGTCGACCATTTCTTCGGCGAAGGTGATGAAAGCCTGCGCGCCTTTGGAGGCCGGATCAAACACCACGCCCGGCAGGCCGTAGCTGGGCGCTTCGGCCAGGCGCACGTTGCGCGGGATCACGGTGTTGAACACCTTGTCGGCGAAGTGTTCCTTGAGCTGGTCGCTCACCTGCTGCTGCAGCGTGATGCGCGGGTCGAACATGACGCGCAGCAGGCCGATGATCTGCAGATCCTTGTTGAGGTTGGCGTGCACCTGCTTGATGGTGTTGACGAGGTCGGTCAGGCCTTCGAGCGCGAAGTACTCGCACTGCATGGGCACGATCACGCCGTGCGCGCAGCACAGGCCGTTGAGCGTCAGCATGCTGAGGGATGGCGGGCAGTCGATCAGCACGAAGTCGTACTCGCTGTCGACCGCGGCCAGCGCGAGTTTGAGGCGTTTTTCGCGGCGCTCGACATCGACCAGCTCGACCTCGGCGCCGGCCAGTTCGCGGTTGGCGCCCAGCACGTCGTAGCCACACTTGTCGCTGTGCACGCGCGCCTCCAGCACCGAGGCCGATTCAAGCAGCACGTCATAGACCGTCATTTCCAGCTTGCGCTTGTCCACGCCCGAACCCATGGTGG
>NZ_CALRNF020000020.1:0-101926 GCF_943369415.1 Polaromonas sp. YR568 | reverse complement strand
GCTTGTGCTGGTCAAGTAATTTCGGACACCTCGATAAGGGCACGTTCGGCCATTTGTCGTTCATAGACATTGGGAGGCAGATAACCCAGGGTTGAGTGCAGGCGCCGGCTGTTGTAGAAGCCGACGATGTAGTCGGAGATGTCGGCGGCGGCTTCAGCGTGGTTGGCGTAGTCGCGCTGCCACACACGCTCCATCTTGAGGTTCAGGAAGAAACGTTCCATAACGGCGTTGTCCCAGCAGTTCCCCTTGCCGCTCATGCTCGCGCGCAGGCCATGGCGTGCCAGCAACTCCTGATGCTCCCGACTGGCGTACTGGCTGCCCCTGTCGGAGTGGACGATGAGGCCTGCGGCGGGTCGGCGCTGGGCGATGGCCATCGCCAACGCATCGCACACCAGCGTGGCTGGCATCTCGCGTGACGTCGCCCAACCCACGATCTTGCGGGAGTACAGCTCCATCACCGCGGCCAGGTACAGCCAGCCGCGACGCGTGCGCACGTAGGTCATATCGCAGACCCAGGCCCTGTCACGCGCCGGCGGCTCGAACTGGCGCTGCAGCACGTTGGGCGCCACCGCCAGCGCGTGCCGACTGTCAGTCGTGTGCACGAACTTGCGCCGCCACACGGGCCGTAGTTGCTGCTCGCGCATCAATCGTCGCACCAGCCACCTGCCGATCTGCACGCCATCGCTTCGCAAGGCCATGCGCACCCTGCGGCTGCCGTAGCTGGCGTCACTGGCATCGAAGGCCGCCCGCACGCTTTGGGCATGAGCGCAGCGCGCGCCGGTCGGCTGGCGTTGGCGGGCCGCGTAGTAGCCCGACCGGCTCGTGCCGAGCAGCAGGCACATGCGCGCCACGGTGAGGCGGCAGGCCTTCTGTTGCCCCTGGGCGATCAGGCGCTGGATCACTTCAGTTCCCGGGCAAAGAAGGCCGATGCTTTTTTTAGGAAGTCGTTGTCCTGGCGAAGTTGAAGGTTCTGCGCTTCGAGTTCGCGGATGCGTTGCTGCTCGGCTGTCAGCGGCTTGCCGATGCCGCGCTGGCCCGACAGCTCGGCTTCGTACTGATCGAGCCAGCGCCTGACGGCGCTGTCGGTCAGCTCCATATCGCGGCAGACCTGGGACACGCTCAGGTGCTGCTCTCGAATCATCTTGACGATCTGCACCTTGAACGCCGCATCGAACGATCGCCTGGTCTTGGCTTTGGTCATTTCTATTCCTCTCAGACATTGATTTCCCTCATCGGGATGTCTTTTGAAATTAGACCAGCACAAACCGCCGACGGCCCTCACCCCTGCCCTCTCCCCGAGGGAGAGGGAGTAAATTCACGGCCGCCGCATCGCCGCCTGCTCTTGCCCTGCTCCCCTTTTTGTCCCCGCTCCCGATCCCGATTGCCCCTTGTGGATGCGCCGAGGAGCGGAGGGCCAGACGGATAAGGGCAAAAACTTGTTTGAGCCGCAGGCGAGTTGTTTTTGACCCCGTCTGGACCGAGCACCGCAGGTTGCCCCATAGCGAAGGGCAGGGGACGCAGTAACCAGGGTCGCCTTTTTTTGCTTACTTTTTTTGGCGAAGCAAAAAAAGTGAGTCGCATGCCGGGCGACCCCGGCCAGCAAGCCTCAGCAGAGAGCACACCACCGGAGCAAGAAAGACTATTCGAGGAAATTCCTCAAAGCAGCTTCGATGGCCGCCGCCGTCGCCAAGGGCTTCTCCATCGGAAACAGATGACTCCCATCGAGCATCATGATCCGTCCCTTGGTCACCTTCTCTGTCATCGCCATCCCGACCTGCTTCATCTCCGCCGACTGCCGCCCGCCGATAAACGTGACAGGGCATTTGAGCGGATGGCGCTTGAGCAGGCCTTCGAGGTTGTCGGGCAAGGTGTTGTAGATCGCGGTTTCCACGTCGCGGTCGAAGCTCAGCAGCTGCTTGCCTTCGTCATCGCCGGTGCCTTCATAGGTGCCGCACTCGATGTAGTCGCGCAGCACTTGCTCGTCCCAGGCGGCAAAGGCTTTTTTGCCGCGGAAGTGTTCAAACACCTCGTCCTTGCCCAGCCACTGGTTCCGGCGTTTGCGGCTGATGGCGCCGGGTGAGATGGCGCCGACCAGCTGCGCGCGTTTGGCGACGCTCAAGGCGCGGGCGCGCCAGCCGCCCAGGATGGGGGAATCGACGAGTACCACGCCTTTGACGGGCTGGCCGCCGAGTTGCGGGTTGCGCGCGGCGCACATCAGGCTTAAAAAGCCGCCCAGCGAATGGCCGACCAGGAAGGCCGGCTGGCCGGATTTTTCGACCTCGCGGGCCGTGAAGTCGGCGAGCTGCTGCACCAGGTGAGGCCAGTTGCTGGTGACGGGGTAACGCGGGTCATGGCCGAATTTGTCGACGGCCTTGACCTGGAAGCCGCGGGCTTTGAGGCTCTGGAAGAGCGCGTTGTAGGTGCCGCCCGGAAAGCTGTTGCCGTGGGAAAAAATGACCAGCGGTTTTGCGGTGGCGGGCACGGCTTAAATCAGTTTCTCGTCGGGGGTGCTGATCTTCTTCAGCGGCTCGTGGCGCGTAGCCGGCATCTTCAGCGGGATGTCGGTGTGCGCGTCGTCCCAGACCGGGTCCTCGATGCTGTCGAAGACCTCGCGCAGCTTCTGGCCCCAGCTGCTGTGCATCATGCGGTAGTAGGGGTTGTCGTTGTCGATGCAGACGATCTTGTCGCTCCGGTAGCTGTCGGCCTCATAGACCACCAGGTCCAGCGGCAGGCCCACCGAGAGGTTGGACTTCATGGTCGAGTCCATGGACACCAGCACGCATTTGGCGGCCTCGGCCAGCGGCGTGGCGGGCGTCAGCACGCGGTCCAGCACCGGCTTGCCGTACTTGGATTCGCCGACCTGGAAGTAGGGCGTCTCGTCGGTGGCTTCGATGAAGTTGCCGGCCGAATACATCTGGAACAGCCGCATGTTCTCGCCGCGTATCTGCCCGCCGAAGACCAGCGAGACGTTGAAGTCCACGTCGGCGTTTTTCAGCGCCTCGGCGTCGCGGTCGTAGACGCGGCGAATCGCCGAGCCCAGCACGCGGGCCGCGTCGAACATGCTTTTGGCGTTCCAGATCGTGATGGCTTCACCGCCTTCGTGATCCTTGAGCTGCTCGACCTGCAAAATTTCGCGGATGGACTGGGAGATCGACAGGTTGCCGGCCGACAGCAGCACCATGAAGCGGTCGCCCGGCTTTTCGTAGACGATCATCTTGCGGAAGGTGCTGATGTGGTCCAGGCCCGCGTTGGTGCGGGAGTCTGACAAAAACACCAGTCCGGCATTGAGTTTGGCGGCGACGCAATAGGTCATGAGGTGCTCTGGGAGTGTGGGGGTGGAGGGTATCGGGTTGCGCTGGGTCACGGCGAGGCGGATATCTTTTTGAGGCGGTACAGGGCGTCCAGCGCCTCGCGCGGCGTCAGCGCATCGGGGTCTATGGTACCCAATGCCTTGTCGACGGCGCTTTGCTCGGGCGCGGCGGCTTCTGGCGGCGCGGCGAACAGGTCGACCTGGGCGCGCGCTTCGGTCTGGTGGGCTTCGAGCGCATTGAGCGCGTGGCGGGCGTGGTTGACGACGGCGGCCGGCACGCCGGCCAGCTTGGCCACGGCAATCCCGTAGCTCTTGCTGGCGGGGCCGGGCTCGATGTGGTGCAGGAACACGATGTCGGCGCCGGATTCGACCGCGCTCACATGCACATTGATCGCGCCGTGGTGCTGCGCCGGGAATTCGGTGAGCTCGAAGTAGTGCGTGGCGAACAGCGTGAAGGCCTGCGTTTTGTTGTGCAGGTAGGCGGCGATGCCGCCGGCCAGCGCCAGGCCGTCGAAGGTGGAGGTGCCGCGGCCGATTTCGTCCATCAGCACCAGGGAGTGCGGCGTGGCGGCGTGCAGGATCTGCGCGGCCTCGGTCATCTCGAGCATAAAGGTCGATTGCGCATTGGCCACGTCGTCGGCCGCGCCTATGCGGGTGTGGATGGCGTCTATGGGCCCGAGGCGGCAACTGGCCGCCGGCACATAAGAGCCCACGCTGGCCAGCAACACGATGAGCGCCACCTGGCGCATATAGGTCGACTTGCCGCCCATGTTGGGGCCGGTGATGACCTGCATGCGGTGCTTGCCGCTCATGCTGGAGTCGTTGGCGATAAAGGAGCCGCCGCCGGTTTCGGCCAGGCGCGCCTCCACCACCGGGTGCCGGCCCTGGACGATGTCGATGCAGGGCTCGCGCACGAACACGGGCGCCGCCCAGTTCAGCGTGAGCGAGCGTTCGGCCAGCGCGCACAGCGCGTCCAGCGAGGCCAGCGCGCGCGCCAGGCGGCTCAGCGCGGGGATGAAATCCTGCAGCTGGTCCAGCAGCTGTTCGTACAGCCATTTCTCGCGGGCGAGGGCGCGTTCCTGCGCCGACAGGGCCTTGTCTTCAAAGGCTTTGAGTTCGGGCGTGATGTAGCGCTCGGCGTTTTTCAGCGTCTGGCGGCGGCGGTAGTCGTCGGGCACCTTGTCGAGCTGACCTTGCGTCACCTCGATGTAGAAGCCGTGCACCTTGTTGAACTGCACGCGCAGGTTGGCGATGCCGGTGCGGGCTTTTTCGCGGACTTCCAGGTCCAGCAAAAAACCGTCGCAGTTGGTCTGGATGGCGCGCAGCTCGTCGAGGTCGGCGTCGCAGCCGTGGTTGATGACGCCGCCGTCGCGGATCAGCGCGGCCGGTTCGTCCAGCACATAGCGGCCCAGCAGCGCGGCGCAGCCGGCCGGCGGTTGCAGGTCTTCAAAGATGCGCGTCAGCAGTTCCGGGAAATCGCTGCCCGCGGGCGCGGCCAGTTCGGCTTTTTGCAGCGTGTCTTTGAGCGCCACGAGTTCGCGCGGCCGCACCTGGCGCAGCGCGATGCGGGCGGTGATGCGTTCCACGTCGCTGCAGCCCTTGAGTTTGGCGCGCAGGGTTTGCTGCGCGCCGCCGCGCAAGTGCGTGATGGCCTCAAGACGCGCGGCGGCCTGGGCGCGGTCGCGGCGCGGCGTGAGCAGCCAGCTCTTGAGCGCGCGGCTGCCCATGCCGGTGGTGCAGGTGTCCAGCAATGAGAACAGCGTAGGCGAATCCTCGCCGCGCAGGGTCTGCGTGAGTTCCAGGTTGCGGCGCGTGGTTTGCGGTAGCTCGATCAACTCGCCGGAACGCACCACCTGCAGGCCTTGCACATGCGACAGCGCGCGGCCTTGCGTGTGTTCGGCATACCCGAGCAGCGCGGAGGCGGCGGCGTGCGCTTCGTTCAAGGCCTCGGCGTTCCAGGAGGCGAGCGATGCGACCTTGAGCTGGTCCAGCAGTCGTCGCGCGCCCAGGGCGGCGTCGAACTGCCAGGCCGGGCGCGCCGTGGCGGCACAGCGCTGGCCCTTCAGGCGCTGCTCGAACGCCGACGTGACGTCGACGTTGTAAAGCAGCTCGCTGGGCGCCACGCGCGCCAGCCAGGCTTCGAGTTCGTCGTTCGCGCAGTGCGCCAGGTGGATCTCGCCCTGCGTCACGCTGAGCCAGGCCAGGCCGCAGGTGTTGCGCGCGCCCTGGTGCACGGCCAGCAAAATCGATTCGGTCTTGTCGTTTAGCAGCTCGGTGTCGGTCAGCGTGCCGGGTGTCACCACTCTCACTACTTTCCGTTCGACCGGGCCCTTGCTGGTGGCGACGTCGCCAACCTGCTCGCAGATCGCCACCGATTCGCCGAGCTTGATCAGCTTGGCCAGGTAGCCTTCGAGCGAATGAAAGGGCACGCCGGCCATGACCACAGGCTCGCCGGCCGACTGGCCGCGCCGCGTCAGCGTGATGTCGAGCAGGCGCGAGGCTTTTTCGGCATCGGCGAAAAACACCTCATAGAAGTCGCCCATGCGGTAGAAGACCAGGGTGTCGGGGTACTCGGCCTTGATGCCGAGGTATTGGGCCATCATGGGAGTATGGTTTTTTGAGCTGTCTTGCATTATCCGGGTTACTCAAAAATCATTTAAAAATCAATAACTTACGCATTATTTTTCGGTCTTCGTGCGCCGATAGTGCTCAATCATAGGGGGTGGGACCCTTGAGCTTTCTGGTCGCAATGTGAGAACGGAAAAGTCATTAAAAATCAACAGCTTACGCGATGGCTGCGATTCTTCTGATTTGCGATGATGTCTATGAACCTCCATCGCACCCAAAAAATTCCGCCAAAACGCCGCCAAATCTTGCTCATCTTCTCAACCTGCTAGAGCTTTTCGCGCACACGCTTCAGGGATTTTTTGGAGGCCGCCCGACGCCACTAGCTTAGCCGTGCCTGAATTGCCTACCCCTAAACTACTGCCATGTTCAACCCCCAAACCCCAGTGCAGGTTTCACCCCAAGACTATGAGCGACAAGTTGTCCGCTGGCTAAGTGATGCCAATAAATCGCCGGTCGACCTGACTATCGAGCACCTAAAAAATCTCGAAGGAAGTGGGGGGCTCTATGAGATTGATGCGGTGGCAACCTTGATCCTCCTGGGAGGCATGGAAATTAAAATAATTGTGGAATGCAAGCGGTATTCCCGCAAAGTGGAACGCGAAGTGTTGCTGGCCCTGCAGGCAAAAAAGGAAGACGTTAGAGCACAGAAGGCCATGATATTTTCAACGTCTGGCTTTCAGTCTAGGGCCATTGACTACGCGAGTGAAAAGGGAATTTGCTGCGTAAGCTTCTTGGACGGCCAAGCTCTCATGATGACTAAAGGCTTTGATGCTCCCAAGCGTGATTTAAGCGCTACCCCCAAGAGCTTTGCCGGCGTGATGCTTGCGAGGAAAGAGGACGGAAATATTCATGGTTCCACAATCGATTTTCGCCACGTTGAACCTCTGGCCGAATGGCTGAGGGCTTGATATGGCAAGGCGTACATTAAAAAAACAAAAACCTACTCACGCGGCAATCGCTTACGTGCAGTTGGCAATTGGTTGGACGGTGTGTGTTTTTCTCGCATCCAAGCTTGCGATGATGAATTTCGATGGGCTATTTACGCTCACTGGAATCGTCCTTGGCTTGATGATTGCATTCACTGGGCTTATGTATAACCGGGCACGGGCATATCCAGAAGGAAAGATTCAGCGGCGTAGCATTCTGGCGGCTGAAACTGGATTAAAGGCCATCTGCTTTGCGCTCGTGGCTATCGCCGTGGGGGGCTTGATTTTTTACGTGTATTCATTACAAGGCATTCAACCAGCGCAAGGCGTCTCGGTATATCAGCAAAGACCACTGCTGTATTTTGGAGCGGCTGTTCCTGCAGCAATCGCATTCAACGCATTAGCAGAAATTTTCAACGCCATGAATTACGTGGTGCCCCAGGTCGTTCGGGAAAAATCAACAAAGAAACGTCTGCGCGGCATGCAGTCAAAGACAAAGAGGCCTCCCAGCTCAAAGCGAAGCATTTAATAAGCATTAGTCCAGCATGAAAATTGTTGTCGATAGCCGCGAATACAAGGCTTGGCATGAGGTGGGGCATGCCACTGTATGTTTGCATCTGGGCGGCGATGTCGAGCTGATTGAGTTCCTCGAAAACGATTCACGAGGTCATGCACGTACTCAATGCGTCGTTTCGCCAGAGCATCATAAAAGTGTGGCTTGCGGAGGTTTTGCCGCCGAGTTCTACTTACTCAATGAGGGCTTGGCAGAGCTTGCCCCTGATGATAAGAGAGACATCAACCGTGTTGTCTTTCACAACTCCATTCAAGACCGTGAGGATTTCTGGGCGCGTCAGCTGGGTGAGGACGAAATATTCTCAATTGAGGAAGACCATGCTTTCATGAATCATGCGCTGGGTAATGTGTTGCCAATCTTTGCCCACTACCTGCCAGGCATGCACAAGCTTGCACAGGAGCTCAGCCGTTCAAAAAGAGTCGAAGGTGAGCTGGTGAAGAGACTCCTGCGGTCGCATCAGTTTGGGTGAGCTGATGTTCGACATTGATGTCATCAGACGTTGGGCATTGCGAGATTAGGTGTCATCCGCGAGGCTTCAAGGGGCGCAGGCTTGACTCGCAACACAATGATGAGAGCGAAGTTCCCAAGGCCGGTCAGCTCAAGCAAGCTCAATCCCTACGCCGACAACCTGGCCGCCTGGCTAGCCGTAGAGGGGACAAAATCGCGGAAACAGCGGAACTTTGAGACAGATCCACACACGGGAACTGATTATTGAGGGCAGGCGATGGGGTTTTCATCGCGCATGACCTGAAAAGGAAAACCCTGGGCAAGTGGGTGAGGCGCGACCTCATTCACACGTTGGTGCCACTGTTCACAAGCGCCCTTCATTCAGTATGGCCTTTCGCAAACTCGATGCTTGATTCCAATGCCGGGCTCATGGGAGTGGCTAGTGATTGATGGCGTGAAAATGCGGGTGAAGATTTCCCCACTGGCCGTCGTCAGCTGGAGTGACAATATGGGCTGGGTAGGACGCTTGCCACAATAAAAATAGAGGAGGACACATATGAATGCTGATACCTGCTGGGACTGGATACGCCTCGTCCCAATGCTGTCAATGACCAAAATCTTTGGCTTCGCTGAGTTTTTGGCTGCTCTCGCACTCCTGGCGGTGCTCTACACGGTAACGGACATCCGCTACAAATTCCGTGTGGCAGTAGCTCCGGGATTCATGTATCCGCTCACTTTTGGGCTCATCGCTTTCATCGGTGTGGCGACACTTCTTACTGAGGTCTGGTCGTCCCAGCACTGGCCGGTTTTTGACACCCCTTGGTTTAATTCGGCCCTTTGGCAGGCAATGCTAGGCCTACTGTTTCTAGGCACGTTTCTGACCTGGACTTACTATGCCTACATTCGCCCGCCAGTCTTTGGGTATCGCAACGCGAGGCGCTTCACGGGTGAGATGGTGAGGCTGGCCTTTCGCGGCAATGAAGACGAAATCAAAGTTGTTATGAGCGAGGTTGGCTACTCGTCAAAGCAGTTGGTAAAGCACTGGGGTCTGGCCAACAAATGGATGAAGGGCGACATTCAGAAAAAGCCTCCTCCAAAAACGGCCGAATATGCTCAGGAGATATTTCTTGTGCTGAGCGACCGGCATATCTGCAAAATCATTGTCAAAAGCACGCCAATTACTGCACTGCAACTCTTCAGGGAAATGGCAGAGTCAGACACTGACAAAGATTTTCCGATGAGCGCCTTTAGCCGGAACATTACGATGGAGGCGGTAGCTCAGAAGGACTCATTCCTCTACGTTGAAGTGGAGGGCTACCAGTCCGGCTTTTTTGGGTATGTCAAACCGGTGAGTCAGACAATTTACGGCAACTATGAGCTGGTTGCCGGCATTCAGCAAGGCGGGGGGCTTGGTGCCTTTGATGTTGAATATGACGACTACACATCATGGGACGGCCAGCAGTGGAGCGCCTATCTTCGGGCAGTGCTCATCACAATGAAAGCCTATCTGGCGACTGGGCGCACAAACGACCAATCGATAGTCCTGTCCCAGGCTTTTCATCAAGTGAATTCGGCTTGCATTGGCCTGGACAAACTTTCTGGAATAGAGAACGCATATGAGACAAAGGCACATGATGCATTCAATGCCAAATGTGATTTCGCCACGAAGGCGATTGAGCTGGTAAACAAGGCAAAGATTTTCCCCTATGTCCATCGCATGCGGCGTGAAGAGGGCCATCGCAATATTCACGACCAGTTGGCCGAGTTGGTGTATCAGCTTTGCATTGATTCGACATATGTGAAGGGGCCTTTCATGTCCTCATGGGTTTTCCAGCACAACATGGCATGGGGCGCAATGCACGGCTTCAATGATGGGAAGGCCTGGACAGTGGTGAGGCGAAAAACGCGCAGGCTTTTGTATGAGCAGATTGAGAAATTAATTGAATTCCCGAACTACGTGAGCATTCGAGCTCCAGCGTTTTGTTTAAACGTATTTGGTCTGGCTCCGCTCGACCGAAAAGGCAAGCATCACAGGCAGGGCTATGCGCTCTCTTGTAAAGCTCAAGCTTGGGCCAGGGAATACTATTTAACGGTCGTGCGTGACTATCCTGAGATGGCCGAAGTCATGCTCACTGGCAGCATTTCTTTTGACAAAGAGAACTCCCGCCTGGTGCAAACGAATTACTATGGGATGTCGAAAAAGCCCACATACAAATACCTAGAGTTGCTGCCGCCCGAGACTGATGAGCCTCAGCCCAATTAGGCTATGAGCTGAAAACATTCCTTTTTTGATATCGTCCCGCCAATACACGATATGCGCGCGAATTGACTTTACCGCTTGCGCCAGCACTACGGAGCCTCGCTCTGCTTGGATTTGGCCTAAGAAATACATCAAGACTTCGTCACTCATTCCCCTTGTAAACTTTTCTCCGTTAGAGAGATGGCGAAGCGCCGACACTAGTGCAAGAGCGGTTCCCCTCGCAGCAGATTGGCATCTAACTTAGCCTTCATATTAATCAAGAGCGGAGCTTAGTACTCCGAGTTGCCCGAGAAAGTCGCTCCATTTCTCATGGTTGCCGCTATAACGGCCATTTATTTCATCTGCATAATTTTCCGTTCGAGATCACGCGCGTCCTGAAGTGGCTGCATTGCGGCCCCCCATTTCGGATCGGACTTGTCCAAGTTTGTTGTTCCCAGTGTTTGAGGAGGTTCCGCAGGTTTAGGTGAGGGTCGCGGTTTGGTGTCGTTATCGTTTTGCACCCGTGCCACAAGTTTGTCGAGATATCTGCTGTATTCAATTATGTAAACGGGATCTTTCGCACCAGCTTTAATTTCGGTCGCCGTTGGAGGGGCGGGAGGGGGAGCTGGAGCTTTTCCATTTTGGGTAGATCCAGCAATTTGCCTTGGATCGGGGCCACCTGTGAGAGGTTCAACGCCACCATTTGGAGCTGGGGGATTGGCAGGAGTTTCTGGAGCTGCCTTCACATAGCGAGGGTCTGGCGCGGTTACTTTTGCTTTCTGACCTTCCTCTTGAGTAACTTTAGGAGACTCCTGGACCGGATTGATTAAGTTTGGATTCATCCCTCCCCTGACGCCGGTTCCCTTTTCGCTGTCAGATGGTTTCATGGCGTCTTGGGGAACGTCAATGCGTTGCCTGTCGGGGCCTTTGAACTTCTGAGGTTCTTCTTTCTTAAGCGGAGGGAGTGTCACCTTGAGCTGACTACTGATGTTGTTCCGGTACTCTTCTATTGCCGATTGAAGGATGATTGCACCTTCAGGCTTTTGGAACGTGACGAACTTTTCCTTGCCTGTCGCCATTGCGATCTCTTTGTGATACCTCTCCGGATCATTCTTTACTGGCAAGAAACTTGAGCTGAAGGACGAGTTGAAAAGCTTGCTCTGCCACTGAGCGAATTCTCGGGAGAAATCCTCAGCGAGCCATCTTGGCCATGTTCGATCCACCGCTAAGAAATATGTTTCACTTGCGGGGTAGTTCCCGGAGAAGTTCTCCAGATCATTCGCAGTGGCTTGCCCCAGGCTGCCAATGATCGGGTATGTTGGCAACGGCATGTATGGATACCGTGTTCGAGTTGACGACATGAGAGAGCCAAAAGTGCTGACAGGCGCTAAAGCACAATCGATGTCGTCGTCAAACAGCATTTGGGACGATGACACTCGCCGGTCAATTTGGCGGACGTCAATTCTTAAGTTCGGAGCTGCGGAGCTCAAAACCGTTGCAAGAGTCCGAGCTCTCAAACTCATGTCTTGTTCAGAGGACAACAGCCTTATGGGCTGGTTCAATGTTTTAAGGCCCTCAAGACTTTCCACATTGAACTTGGGGTGAAGAGCTACTGCAAATGGGGTTTGCGCAACAGGAGCTATGACGTGATAAAAGCCTCTTAGATCGGCCGCGCCCTCCATGGTTGAACGCGCCAACTGATCGGTAGTTATGAGATAAATTGTTCGCTCAACGCTCGAAGTGCCTCTGTAGTTCAAGGGCTTGGACACGTCAGCCTGGTTGTCAACGATGAAGTCATACCCGGATTCAGATCGCGCAACTTCTGCGAATTTTCGCGCCACGATGTCGGGCGGGCCGCCAGCAGGGGCTCTGACAATAAGCGTTGTACGGCCCGTGTAGCCGCTTTTTGCCTCGGCGGGCGATGCCAACGAATAAGTTAGTGCAGCCGCCGAAGTTGAGTGAAGGAAGACGCGTCGTTTCATACAGCCCCTGTCGAAAATTTTCTTATAGCCTGCTCATAGTCCAGTGACAAGTCGTGATAACGCTTGCTGCGGTCATGTAGCTATTTTCACTAAGGGGAGTTGAGGGTCTGCCCCCAGTGAACGGGGCGTAAGTGGAGTTTATATTCCGCCAAATGACCACCAAAAACTAATATTGGCCCGGAGAGCCTTTATCCATGCGGTTACGCCGATGATGCGTCATCATGGGCGTGTCTTCGGCCGTGCCCGCGGCGGCGTTTTTGCTCCGAATTGTTTCCTTTTGCATCAATGACTTGGCGTGCTGGCGCCTCCTTCTTTTGGCATTTTCATTTCACTCGAGCCGCTATCTTGGGGCCGCCTTGCCGTCCCCGTACGCCCGATTGTCCTTTACTCCCGGGCGCTTGCCGCTTTGGCCGCCTTCCGGTCGAGAAGCCGGATGCGCAGCCGCCGGAAGGCGTGAAACCTTACACCGCAAACCGGCGATTTGCAGGATAAGGGCTTGCGCGCAGAGGTAGACTGGCTGGGATTCCCGTATTCCAGCGCTCTGCAAGCGAGTCCCGGTCCGCGCCGGGCTCCCCGTCCTTCGCAAGGCTGACATCCGGGTCGCCGGGAGCGACGAAACCCCCGCAAGCTGAAAGCCACCCGCGAACCGCTTCAATGGACAACAAATCTGACGCCATGCTTGCCGAACCGCCCCCGTTGAAGGCGGGCCGCGGGACCGCGCACGAGACCGTACGGCTGTGCCTGGGCTACGGGCTGCTGGTGGCCCTCTGCCTGGGCATCTCGGTGATGGCCATCGCCATGCGCGTGCTGCTGCCCAGGGCGCGCAGCAAGAGTTGGGGACGCAGGCTGGCGTCGGCCAGCTTTCGCGCCTATTTGCGCCTGCTAGCCCTCATGGGTGCCTGCCGCTTCGACCTGGGTGCCCTGGACGTGCTGCAGGGGGGCCCGGCGCTGATCATCGCGCCCAACCACCCGTCGCTGCTGGACGCCATCATGATCCTGTCGCGCCTGCCGGATGCCACCTGCATCATGAAAGCCGACATCGTCAACAGCGTCTTCTTCGGCGCCGGCGCGCGGCTGGTCGGCTACATCCGCAACACGCCGCTGCGCACCATGGTGCAGCTGTCGGTGGCGGACCTGCGCCAGGGCAGCAGCCTGCTGCTGTTTCCGGAGGGCACCCGCACCCGGCGCTTTCCCGTCGGGCAGATGCAGGGCACGACCGGCCTGATTTCCAAACATGCCGGCGTGCCGGTGCAGACCGTCTTCATCGAAACCGATTCGGCCTTCCTGGGCAAGGGCTGGTCGCTGCTGTGGACGCCGAAAATGCCCGTGACCTACCGTGTGCGCCTGGGCCAGCGCTTTGAGCCCGCCGGTGACACGGCCGGCTTCACGGCCGAGCTGGAGCGCTACTTCGACACCGAGCTCCGGCATTCCCAGCCGCTGTCGTCGCTCGCACCCACGGCCCCGGCGCCGCCGGCATGAGGCCGGTACGGTGCGCGGGCCATTCCCCGTTACCCTGACCCATCACACCATGAACCATACTCCCCGCGCCGCGTCCGGCACGCACCTGGTCCTGATTCCCAGCTACAACCCCGGCGTCAAGGTCGACGAAACCGTGCGCGGCGCGCTCGCGCAGTGGGCGCCGGTGTGGGTGGTGGTAGACGGCAGCACCGACGGCAGCGCCGCGCGCCTGTTGGCGATGGCCGAACATGACGACAGGCTGCGTGTGCTGGTGTTGCCGCGCAATGTCGGCAAGGGGGCCGCCGTGCTGCACGGCATAGAACTGGCCGCGGGGCTGGGCTTCACGCACGCGCTGACCATGGACTCCGACGGCCAGCACCCGGCCCACCTGATCCCGGAGTTCATGGCCGCTTCTCAGGCCCAGCCCGCCGCGATGGTGCTGGGCGTGCCCGTATTCGCCGCGGACGCGCCGCGCCTGCGCGTCAACGGCCGCAAGGTCTCCAACGGCTGGGCCGACCTGGAAACCCTGTGGGCCGGCATCGGCGATTCGCTGTTCGGCTTTCGGGTCTACCCGATAGGCCCGCTGCGCGAAGTCATGGCCGGGCAGCGCTGGATGCGCCGCTTCGACTTCGACCCCGAAGCGGTGGTGCGCATGTGCTGGCGCGGCGTCAAGCCCGTCAACCTGCCGGCTACCGTCAGGTACTTCCGCCCCGACGAGGGCGGCGTGTCGCACTTCAACTACCTGCGCGACAACCTGCTGCTCAGCTGGATGCATGGCCGCCTGCTGCTGGGGTTTGTGCTGCGCCTGCCCATGCTGCTGGCGCGCAGGATGCGCGGGAGTTAATTAAATTTCCGACGGGCCGCCCCTAGGAAATTTTGCCCCCTCGGGGGGCAGCGCTTACACGCAGTGAAAAAGCGTGGGGGCGGTAAATTTCCGACGGGCCGCCCCTAGGAAATTTGGCCCCCTCGGGGGGCAGCGCTTACACGCAGTGAACAAGCGTGGGGGCTATATCATTCCACCATTGATCGAAATCACCTGCCCGCTGATGTAGGCAGCGCGCTCCGAGGCCAGGAAACTCACGAGGTCCGCGACCTCCTGGGGCTGGCCGGCGCGCTTCATCGGCACCAGCTGGGCGATGGCGGCGGCGTCAAAGCTGTCCTGGCTCATGGGCGTGGCGATGATGCCGGGCGCCACCGCATTGACCGTGATGCCGCGGCTGGCCACTTCCAGCGCCAGCGATTTGGTGGCCGAATGCAGCGCGCCCTTGGCCGCCGAGTAATTGACCTGGCCGCGGTTGCCGGCCACGGCGGCCACCGAGGTGATGCTGATGATGCGCCCCCAGCGCGTGCGGATCATGGGCATCATCAAGGGCTGGGTGACGTGGAAAAAACCGTTGAGCGACACATCGATGACCTGCTGCCACTGGCGCAGCTGCATGCCCGGGAACACCGCGTCGTCATGGATGCCCGCGTTGTTCACGAGCACCTGCACCGGCCCCTGCAGCAGCAGCGCCTCCAGGGCGGCGGCGGTCTGGGCGGCATCGGTGACGTCGAAGCCCACGGCTTCGGCGTGGCCGCCCGAGGCCTGGATGGCCGCCGCCACGGCGGACGCGGCGTCCAGGCTGCGGTGGCCGTGCACCAGGACATGGAATCCGTCGGCGGCCAGCTGGCGGCAAATGGCCGAACCGATGGCGCCGCTGCCGCCTGTGACCAGCGCGCGTTTTCGGGGTGCGGGGTCGCTCATGGGGTCTCCTTGATCGATTCGGCAGCGGAAGCTGCGGGGCTTGCTGGATTCACGGGCACCGTGTCCAGCATCACCACGGCGCGGCCCGACAGCAGCAGCGCATCGCCCGCGTGCACGGTAAAGCCGTAGAGGATGCTGGCGGCGTTGCCGCTGCTGCGCTCGGCGCGCAGGGTCAGCGGCATGCCCAGGTCGTCCAGCCTGGCGACATGCAGGGCCACGTCGCGGACGCTGACCAGGTAACCGGCCTTGGGCGGGCCGCCCGGCGAAGCCGCTTGCGTCTCGCAGACCAGCGCGCCGTGCACGGCCATGGCCTGCGCCGCGTATTCAATGCCGCAGGCCGCGCCCAGCCGGCCGTGGGCGCGCAGCGGGTTGCCGGCGTCCAGGTGGCTGATGGCTTCACAGATGATGTGTTCGCTGTCCCAGGACGTCACGCGCTCCAGCAGGCACATGCGGCCCCGGTGCGGAATGCGGCGCGCGATGTCCTCGTGGCTGAGGCTTGAAGGCGGGCAGGAGGCAGCAGGCATGGACACGGCTCGCGGACTTCAGGGTGCGACCTGCAGGGCCAGCTGCAGGCCCTCCAGGTAGTCGAGCACGACGCGGCCCGACTGCCGCAGGGCCGTGCCGCGCAGCAGGGGCAGGCAGCGCGCGGCCGGGATGTCCAGGCGCAGCTTCTCGAGCGCCGGGTCCTCCAGCCGGTCGGCGGGCTGCGGGCTCAGGCAGCCGGCCGGCTCCAGCGTCCACTGCGCCTGGCTGTGTTCGCTGCGGACGGGCGCCAGCACCAGGCCCACGCCGAAGCTGTCGGGGATGGGGCGCGCACGGTGCAGCGGCTCGGGGTAATCGGTGTCGTAGGCGACCAGCAGCACGGGCACCTGCTCGACCGCCACCTGCGTCATCGCTTCGAGCAGGCCGGCCGCAAAACTGCCGTCGCGCGCGCACAGCACCGACGAGGTCGCCATGGCGCCGCTGGAAATGCTCCAGTAGCCGGCCGCGGCGTTGTGCACCGAGTTGTGAAAGCGCGTCGGGGAGATCAGCCTGTCGCTGGAGGCCAGCGCGCTGCAGATTTCATGGCAGTTGACGGCGTCGCCGCTGGAGGACGAAAACACCGAGGCCAGCGTGGCCGCCGGCAGGCCCGAGGCCGCCACGGCCTCCGCGCCGACCGCCAGCGAGATCCTGACCACCGCGCCGGCGCGGCGTCGCTCGGCCGGCGGCAAGGCCATGGGCGGCGGCAGCGCGCAGCGCGCGGCCTGCCAGGGCGCGACGCCCTGGAGCTGCTCGCGGCCCTGCGCCCAGTTCTCCAGGCCCGGGCCCAGCAGCCCTATGCCCTCCACAAACACAGTGATGGCCGGGGCGGCGGGGGAGGAGGGCGTGTGCGTCATGTCGTGAGGGGCCAGGGACCTGCGCGAGCCTTAGCCGGCGCGGCCGAACAGCAGGCTGCAGTTGGTGCCGCCGAAGCCGAAGGAATTGCTGAGCACATGCCGGGGGAAGGCCTCCTGGTTGTCCATCAGGTAGTCGACATGCAGGGCCGGGTCGGGCTCGCGGGTGTTGAGGCCGCCGGGCAGCAGGCCGTGCCGCAGCGCCAGTGCGCATACCACGGCCTCCAGCCCGCCGGCGGCGCCCAGGGTGTGGCCGGTCGCGCCCTTGGTGGAACTGCAGGGCACGCCGCGGCCGAAGAGCCCGGCCACCGCTTTGGCCTCTGCGGCGTCGTTGCTTTGCGTCGCGGTGCCGTGCAGGTTGATGTAGCCGATGTCGGCGGCGTCCAGGCCGGCCATGGCCAGGGCCTGCTCCATCGCCAGGCGCGCGCCCAGCCCTTCGGGGTGCGGTGAGGACATGTGGTGCGCGTCGCTGGATTCGCCCACGCCCAGCAGCAGCACGTCGCCGGGCCCGGCCTGCGCCGGCGCGCGTTCCAGCAGCGCAAAGGCGGCGGCCTCGCCGATGGAGATGCCGTCGCGCGCGGCGTCGAAGGGGCGGCAGGCCTGGGTGGAAATCAGGCCCAGTGAATTGAAGCCGTACAGGGTGGTCAGGCACAGCGAATCCACGCCGCCCACCACCGCGGCGTCGATCAGGCCGGCGCGCAGCATTCTTTGCGCCGAGGCGAAGACCTTGGCGCTTGACGAGCAGGCCGACGAAACGACGACGGCCGGGCCTTCCAGGCCCAGGTGACGTCGCGTGAAGTCGGCCACGGAAAAGGTGTTGTGCGTGCTGCCGTAATTGAAATCGGCGGGGAGGGTGCCGCTGGCCGGGTCGCGCCGGCGGTAGGCCAGTTCGGTCTGCAGAATGCCCGAGGTGCTGGTGCCGATAAAAACACCCACACGTTGCGGGCCGTGGCGCGCGGCGGCGGCCGCGGCGGCGGCCTCAAAACCGTCCTGTTGCAATCCCAGCAGGGCGAGCCGGTTGTTGCGGCAGTCGAAAGCGGCCAGGGGCGCGGGAAGCACAACGTCGTCCGTGCCGGCCACCTCGCCGACAAAGGTCGGCAGGTCTACGCTGTCAAAGGCGCATGGCGCCAGCCCGCCCCTTCGTGCGCGCAGCGCGTCCAGGGTCTGCGCCAGGCCGCGGCCCAGGCTGCTGGTCGCGGTGAAGTGGGAAAGCCAAAGGGGGTACAGGGGAACGCGCCTATCTGAACGATCTGAAGAAAAAGACACTTTAGCAAACCCCTGCAAAGACGGGCGGGCGCGCGCTCATGCCCGCCCCCCGCGCCGCCGGTGCAGGCGCAGGGACAGCCAGGCCCCGAACGCGCCCAGCGCAATGCCCGCCGCGACGTCCACCGCGACGTGCTGGCGCGTGGCCAGTGTCGAATAAGCGATGCCGGCGCACCAGAGGGCGTTCAGCCACAGCAGCCAGGACGGCACGGAAAAACCGCGCAGCAGCTGGTGCAGCCACAGGCCGGAAAAAACAGCCGTCGCGACGTGCAGGGAAGGGCAGGCGTTGCCCGCCGCATCGATGTTTTTCAGGAAACGCATATCGGGGTATTGGAGCCAGTCGACGTCGGCGGCGGGTGTGGCTGTCGGCCAGGCATAAAACACGGCCAGGCCCGCCAGGCAGGTCAGCGCGATCGCCAGGCCGTAGTGCAGCAACTCGCGCCTGTCGCTGAAGAACAGCGGCGGCAGCGACACATACACCCACAGCGACAGGTAGACCGGCAGGGCCAGCGGCGCAAAGCCGATGAGCCGGTCGGCCCAGGTGCGGGGCATCACGGCCACGGGAAAGGCCGGGTGCTTGAGCAGGTAGAAATAGGCCGCGAAAAACACGGCGATGAAGACCGCCGTTCCCAGGCCCTTCAGGAAGAAGTGCCGCGAAACCGCCCGGGCCATCGCGGGCCAAGGACCGGGGTGGGCCTGCGCGGGCGTCATGTGAGGGCCTCCCGCAAGGTCACGGTGCGCAGCCCTGCCTGGCTGATCGATTCGAGCAGGCCCGGCAGCACCTCCAGGATGACCGGCACGCCTTGCGGCGTGCGCGCCGCATTGCCGTCATGCAGCAGCACGATGGCGCCGGCCCGCAACCCGGCGCTGAGTTTGCGCGCCACGCGCGCGGCGTCGCCGGTGCGCGTGTCGAAACCGCGCACCGACCAGCTGGCCAGCCGCAGGCCGAGCCGGGCCAGCACCGGGTCGAGGAATGGGTTGCGCAAGCCGGCCGGGGCGCGAAAGAACAGCGGGCGCTGGCCGCTCACCCGGGCCAGCGTGTCCTGCGCCGCCTGCAGTTCGCGCAGCATGCTGCGCGGGCCGGTCACCGAAAAATGGTGGCGGTGGTGCTGGCTGTGGTTTTCGACGGCATGGCCGCGGCGCACCAGTTCGCGGCACAACTCGGGGTGGCGCGCGGCCTTGTCGCCGACGCAGAAGAAGGTGGCGCGGGCCGCGTAGCGGTCCAGCAGGTCCAGCACCTGGGGCGTTACGGCGGGATCGGGTCCGTCGTCGATGGTCAGCGCGATTTCGCGCCGGGCGCGGGCCGGCGCGGGCAGGCGCGTCCAGTTGGGGCCCAGCCAGTGGCTGCGCGGCCACAGGCCGGCAAAGACAATCACCCCATGGTTGAGCACGACGGCGGCGAGGGCCCAGGGCCAGAGGCCGGCGTCAAAGAGCACGGCGGCCAGCGCCAGCAGATGCACGCCGGCGCTGGCGCGCAGCAGGGCGCCGGGTTTCCAGGTGGGTTCAGGCATGGGGTTTCCGGGCAAAGATCGCCGCGTACACCAGCGCCAGGATGACGCCGGGCGCGACCGTGGCGCCCATGGCCTGCAGGATGGAAACTTTTGAAAATGCCAGCAGGCCGAAGCCCGCCACCGTTGTCAGGTTGGCCAGCAGCATGGAGGCCAGCGTGCGCGGCGCAATCGGCTCGGCCGTGCCGGGCCGGTCGAAGAACAGCGCGTAGTTGGAGCCCACGGCCACAACCAGCAGCAGGCCGACCAGGTGCAGGATGATCAGCTGCTGGCCCAGCACGGCCAGGCCGGCCGTGACCGTCAGGACCGCGGCGGCCAGCGGCGCGATGATGCGCAGCACGCGGGCCGGCGAGCGGAACACCGCCAGCAGCAGCACGATGATGACGGCCAGCCCGCCCAGCGACAGCATGATGGCCTCATGCAGGTAGCCCGAATAGAGGCGGTCCGATTCGCTTTTCATGTCGACAAACAGCACGCCGGGCAGCGCGCTGGCGGCCAGGGCCGCGCGTATGTCGCCGGCCTGGATGCCCGCCCCCTTGGGCGCCGTCAGCGGCAGCAGGGCGCTCCAGCGTTGCGCTTTGCCGAGCAGCATGGCATCCAGGGCCATGGCCATGGAGGTGTTTTCGAAGTCGGCCGCTTGCAGGGGCGGGCGTTCGCGCGCCGCGGCGACGTCGGCCAGGAAGGGCTGGAAAATCTCCGCGCGCACCGGCTGGCCCTGCACCGCTTGGGCCAGCCGCGCCTGCAACTGCGCGGGCGGCGGCAGGCTGGCCTGGCGTGCGCTTTGCGTGGCCAGGCTGGGCAGGTAGCGGCTGGGGCTTTCAAAGCCGGCGATCCGGCCGAGTTCGACCTGTGCCTGGAGCACGCCGGACACCCGCTCGGCGGTTTGCAGCACCGCCTCGCGGCTGGTGCCGGAAACCACCACCACATAGCGCACGTCGGGCGCGCCCATGTCGGCGCGCAGGCTCTCGTCCAGCGCCACGTCGGCCTGCGACACCGGGCTCAGCGAAGAGATCTTGTCATTGAACAGGCTGGCGCGGTTGCCGGCAAGGATGGCGCAGGCGGCCAGCAGCAAGGCCGCTGCCGGCCAGCGCAGGGCGTGCGCGCGCGCCGCCAGCGCCTGCAGCACGCGCCCGATGGCCGAGACGTCATGGATGCGAAAGCCGGCCGGCAGCAGGTGCGGCAGCACATAACGTGTCACCGCGGCGGCCGTGACCAGGCCGGCGATCGAATACAGGCCCAGCTGCGCCAGTCCCGGAAATCCGGACATCAGCAGCGAGGCAAAACCGGCGATGGACGTCAGCACGCCCAGCCGTATGGTGGGCCAGAAGCGCTTGACCCAATGCTGCGGATCCGCGCCGGCGTCCTCGGACTGCACGAACAGGTAGATGGAATAGTCCACCGCCTCGCCGATCAGGGCTGTGCCGAAGCCCAGCGTGATGCCGTGCACCGAGCCGAAGCCCAGGCTCACCGCGGCGATCCCGGCCAGGGCGCCGCTGACGACGGGCAGGAAGCCCAGCACCAGCGCGGCGGCGGAACGGTAGACCAGCAGCAGCAGGCCGGCGATCAGCGCCACGCTGATCAGCGACAGCATGCTCACCTGGCTCTGGATGGCCGCGCGGGAGGTGACGGAAAACACGCCGGGGCCGGTCATCACCAGGCTGGCGCCGCTTTGCCCGGCGGCGCTGTCAAAGGCCTGGCGGATCACCGCCATGGCGTGCTGCTGGGCATCGGTGTCGGAGCCCGCCGCGCGGGTTTGCAGCAGCATCAGCGCGCGCTTGCCGTCACGCGAAGCCCAGGCGCCTTCGACCTGCCGCGGCTGGCTGCCGCTGTTGAGCTGGCCCAGCAACTGCACCATTTCGCCGGTGGGGTCGCGCGGTAGCAGGGCCTTGACCATCAGGCCGGCGGGTGAGGCCAGCAGGTCGATGCTCTCGCCCAGGGCCGCGCGCAAGCCCTGCTCGCTGAAGCGTTCGGGTGTCACGGCGGGGCTGAGCACATAACGGTGCGCCAGCAGGAAATCGCGGTCGCGCGCGGCGTTGACGGGCTCGCCGTTGGACACGCTGGCAAACGCGGGGTCGGCGCGCAATTGCCCGGCGACCTGCCGCGACAGCCGCGCCCGGGTGGGTGCGTCGGCGCCCTCTATCCCCACCAGCACCAGGCGCGAGGCCAGCCCTTCCGTGAGCTGGTCCATCAGCAGGCGCTGCTCGGGCGTGGGCGTGCGAGGCAAAAAGGCCGACAGGTCGGTGGTGAAGTGGGTGCGGGTGATGACCAGTGCGCAGCCGGCCAGAAACGCCAGCCACAGCACGATGGCAGCCGCGCGGTGGCGGCGCGGCGCACCCGTCGTCACGGTACGGCCGCCGGTTCGATGGTCATGCTGGAGCTGTCGCCGTCGGCCTGGGTGATGTCGATGCCGCGCACCTGGTTGCGCACGCCGCTGATGCGGATGCGCTGGACCACCGCCTGCATTTTGGGGTCCACCGGTTCCAGTTGCAGGACCCAGCGCTCGGCGCTGCCTTCCAGGCTCAGCCGGTAGCTGCGCTCGAGCGCGCCGCGGTCGCCCGCCAGCGTGCCGCGTATGCTGTCGATGAAGGCGGCCAGTTCGGGATAGGCCTGCAGCTGCAGTTGGTATTTCTGCCGGCCGCGCTCGATCAGCAGTTCGCCGCCGTTGACCAACATGGATTCGGGTTTCGGCTTGAGCGTGCGTTTTTCGAGCCGGTCGGGCGCGGTGTAGAGCAGTTCGCCGGACGACTCCACCGGCCTGTCGAGCAGCGCGATGTGTTTCTTCTCGACAAAGGTGGCGCGGCCCGATTTGCTTTGCGCCAGCGTGTCCATCAGCTGCTGCAGGTCCCAGGCGGCAAGCGCGGCCGGGCTGCACACGGCCAGGGCCAGGAGGGCTGCAACCAGCCGGGCCGTGCGGCGGGCAAGGGCGGCCGCTGCGGTGTGTGAAAGAAGGTGTGTCATGCGCTGCTCAGGGTGACTGTTCGGGACTGCCGGCCTGCCGCGGCGCGGCGTGCCAGAAATCGAAAAAGTTGAACCAGTTGTAGGGGGCGCTGCGGCAATACTGCGCCATCAGTGCAGCATAGCGTGTCACGGCGGCTTGCACGGCCGGCGTGCGGCCGCGCGCCGGCAGCGCGGAGAAGTCCGCGAGTTCTTCGAAGTGGACGTCGTAGCGGTTGCCGCCGCGGTACAGCCCGGTCATGAACAGCACCGGGCGTTTGAGCACGGCGGCCATGCGAAAGGGGCCCAGCGGCAGCTCCGCCGTGCTTCCCAGGAAGTCGGTGGGGCAGGTGTCGTCGGTGCCCAGCGAGCGGTCGCCCAGCATGCCGACCACGGCGCCCTCGTCCAGCAGCGCATGCACGCGGATCATCGAATCGATGTGCCCCAGGGCGATCACGTCCAGTTGCGCCTGGGGATTGATGGCGCCCAGCGCGGCGTTGATCTTGCGCGCATTTTCCTCGTACATCACCATGGCAATGCGCAGCCCGGGCTGGCGGCGGCCTATGGCGCGCAGCACTTCAAAACTTCCCAGGTGGGCGCCCATGAGGAACACGCCTTTGCCGCCGGCCACCGCCTGGTCGATCAGCTGCTGGTTGTGCACCCGGATGTCAAACATTTCGAAGTGGTCGTTGAGCAGGAAGACGCGGTCATGGACGGCCGAGGCAAAGCTCAGGAAATGCCGGAACAGGTGGCGCCAGCCGACCGCCGCGGGCGTGGGCAGCTCAAGGACGCGGCGCAGGTAGTCGCGCGAGGTGCGGCGCGCGGCGGGCGCAAACGCCAGGAAGTAGGCCGCGATGCCGTACAGGACGACGCGGCTGGCGCCGCGGCCCAGGCCCAGGGAAATCAGGGTCATCACGCGAAGCATGAAGCCGCTGCTGCGCTCGGGCAGTTGCCGCCACTCGGCCTGCGGCGCGCTCATGGCGGGAACGGCGGCACGAGGGTGCCGCTGGCTACTTTTCGAGCGCCGCTGCGGATCTCGAAGTGGATGCCGCCGGCGCCTGGGCGGCAGGACAGCGTGAGGGTTTCGCCGGGGCCCACGGGGCTGAGGAATTTCGCCGCGCTGATCCGGCACACCTGGGCCGCTGCGCCCGCGGCTTCGGGGGCCAGCGCCTGCTGCACCGCATGCACGGCGGCATCGAGCAGCAGCACCCCGGGCACGATGGGATTGCCCGGGAAGTGGCCGGCGAACGCCGGATGGTCCGGCGGCACCACAAAGCAGGTTTCAAGGTGCATGGGCGGGCCTCTTGCGAAGGTGCTGTTGCGCCAGGGCCAGCAGCGCCTCGCGCGGCAGCTTCCCGGTGCTGTTGCGCGGCAGGGCTTCGACCAGCACCAGGGGCCGGGGAATGAAGATGGTGTCGATGCGTTCGCGCAGTGCCGCCAGCAGGGCGGGCGCCGCCAGGCCCGGGGCCACCACGAAGGCCATCAGCCTCGCCACGCTGTCGCCCTGCTCGTCCGGCATGAAGAAGGCGCCGTCGAGCACGCCCGGTATGGCGGCCAGCTGGTGGTTCAGGTAGCCCAGCGAGCTTCGCTTGCCGGCGATATTGACGAGGTCGGCGGTGCGGCCGTGCAGCAGAAAGCGGCTCCCGGGCAGCACTTCAAGCTCGTCGGCCAGCGGCATGGCTTGCTCGACATGGCCGCCCGATGCCCAGGCCTGACCCTGAGCCGTGCTGAGCCCGACGTCCGGCAGCAGCGTCCATGCTTCGCCCCGGCTCAGTCGCCGGGTGGCGATCTGCCCGGTTTCCGTCGATCCGTAGATTTCAAGCAGCGGGGCCTGCAGGCGGGCTTCCGCCGCCAGTGCCAGTTGCAGCGGCAGGGCGGCGGTGGCGGACAGCAGCAGGTCGACAGGCGGAACGTCCAGCCCGGAAGCGAGCAGCGCCTTCAGGTGCACCGGCGTGGTCACCAGCATGCGCGGCCGCGCCGCCGCCGCCAGCGCGGTGCAGATGTCGGCCGGGTAAAACGGATGGGCCGCGCCCAGGACGGTGCCGCTTTGCAGGGGCAGCAACACGGTGGATTCGAACCCGAACATGTGCTGGGGCGGCACGGTCGAAACGATGCTGTGGCGCCGGCCGTCGAGCAGGTTGAGGCGGCCGGCTTCCGCCTTGGCGCCGCGCACCAGGCTTGCCCAGCTTTTGCGGTGCGCCACCGGCGTGCCGGTGGAGCCGGAGGTGAACATGATGGCGGCGGTGCGTGACGCGGGAATCCGCGGCACATCCCAGGGGACGTCTTGTCCGGTGGCCGGCGCGGGGCAAGCGGCTGCCATTGCGTCGGCCCATGCCAGCCGCGGCAGCGCCACGGGTTGCGCCTGGTCCGACAGGCAGAACACGTCGGGCGCGAAGGCCTGCACCTGCCTGACCATTTCCGGGGTCAGCGTGGGCGGCAGCAGGCTGATTTTGTCGGCCAGCAACGCGGCCGCAAAGCCGACGGCAAAGCGGTAGCGGTCGGCGCAGGCGTTCAGCACATGCCGGCCCGCCGGCAGGGCCGCGGCCAGCCGCCTGGCATCGGCCAGGAACTGCCCGGCGGTGATGGGATGGCCGTGGCGCGAAGCCAGCAAGTCCTGGTCGCTGGAATGAACCAGCAGGGCAAGGCTTGTCATGGCCGGGGCTTGCCGCTTTGTGCCGACGCCTGCCGCCAGGCGCGTATAGCTTCCAGCGGCCCGGCGCGCTCCCCGGGCGGCAGGACGTGGCAGCGCGCCGCGTATTCCGCGGCGAACATCAGCCCCAGCAGGGGAATGCCCAGAAGGTTGGCAAAGGTGGACCAGACGGCCACAGGCGCGAGCCAGAACAGCAGCAGCGAGATACCGGCGATGCCGGCGAAGTACAGCACCCAGGCCCAGGTGGCCGAACGGGTATAGGCCGCGATCGCCGGTGAGAGGTCGCCGTGCACGATGCGGGCGAACTGCGAAATCATGGGCGTGCGCCCGGGCAGCAGTGTCCGGGCGAAGGTGGCGCACAGCAGCGTGTAGGTGCCCGTATGCTGCAGCAAAAATACCCAGTTGTAATGGGCGACCAGCCAGTGCCTGGCGGCAAAAAAAGCGAGGCAGGCCAGCCCGCACAAGGCCAGCATGGCGGGACGCTGCGGCGAGCGCCAGGCCAGCACGGCCGCCAGCGCCAGCAGCGGCAGCACGGCGACCAGCGCCTGCGGCAAGCCGGGCTGGGCCGATGCGGCGGCCAGGTGGGAAGCGACGGCGTAGGCCAAGCCCAGGGCCAGCACACCGCCCCAGCGGCAGGCCTGGGCAAACCGTGCCGCCCCGGTGGTGTTCACTGGGTTCGCCAGGCGGCGATATGGTCGCCCAGGCTGCGCAGCGAGTGGAAGATGGCGTGGTTGTCTTCGTGGTCGGCCCGCAGCTGCAGCCCGTAGTGTTTGGACACCACGAGCGCGATTTCAAGGATGTCGATGGAATCCAGGCCCAGGCCGTCGCCATACAGCGGTTCGTCGGGCTGCACCTCGTCGGCGCTGACTTCGAGGTTCAAGGCGCTGACCACCAGTTCAGCGACTTCGCGCAGCAGGGCTGCGTCGGCCGACGTTAAAGGGGTGTTGACGGTGGATTCAGGCATGGTGCTCGCTAGGGTTCTGGGGAACGGTTCGGACAGGGCCGCCGCGCACGTGCCGCCCCTGTTCAGTCGGGAAATTTTAGCCGAGGCGACAGGGGGTGAGACCCCGATCGCGGTCTTTACCTACAGCGCGTGGCGCCCTATGGGCGGCGGCGCCGCGACCGGAAAATCCACGCGCTAGGCCAGCGCGCGGGCTTGGGCCTGCCGCAGTTCGCTTGCCATCGCGCAGGCCAGCGTCAGGCGGCGCAGCAGCCAGGGCGTGAGGTCGGCGGCCAGCAGCGGGTCGGGGCGCGGCTGGAAGGGCTGGCCGGCGATGGCCGGGCCGGCGTCTGGCGTTGCCTGCCCGGCGGTGTCCGTACCTTCCAGTTCGGCTGCTATGCAGCGGGCGGATTGCACCAGCGCCGGTTGCGCCACGGCCATGTCCAGTTGCGCGCGGTGCAGCAAAAGCAGGGATTTCACCGCCGTCAGCTGGGCCAGCAATTGGTAGCTGCGCGCCTGCAGGGCTTCGAGCGGCTCCAGCGGGGGGCGCACCTTTTGCGGCTCGGCCAGGCTGCGCTGGGTGGCGAGGGTGAGGTCCGACAGGCTGTTGTAGGCCTCGCGCCGCGCCAGCCGCCAGGGCAGGTCGGAGGTCTTGCTATTGTCCAGCAGCGCGAGCGCCAGTTGCGCATGCTTGAGCTGCGCCTGCACACTGCGCCGCACCAGCGCCGGGATCTGGTTGCGCTCCCAGGCCGGCAGCACGTAGCTGAACAGCCAGGCGATCAGCGCGCCCAGCAGGGTGTCGCCCAGCCGCTCGGCCATGGCGAAGCTGGGCTGTATGCCGACGAGCAGCAAGTGCGCCTGCAGCAGGCCGGCCACGGTGGCGGCGATGGAGGTGTAGAGGTAGCGCCTGAGCGCAAAGGCATGCGCCAGGCCCATGGCGAGCGCCACCACGCCGAAGAGGGTGCGGGCGCCCGGGTGCGCGGCCAGCACGGCCATGACCAGCGCGCAGCCCAGCAGCGTGCCGGCGACGCGGGCGTTGCGGCGCTGCACGGTTTGCGCGAGGTTGCCGCGCATCACCACCACGATGGTCAGCAAAATCCAGTATTCATGCGCCACCCAGGGCAGGTGCAGCGACGCGACATAACCGGCCGCCACGGCCAGCGTGCAGCGCAGCGCGTAACGCAGCGTGGGCGCGCTCCAGCTCAGCTGGCCCAGCAGCGGCTTCCAGGACCAGCGCGTGGTGCTCACGAAAAGCTGCCACTGCGTGCGCACGGCCGCCAGCGCGGGCGCCAGGTCGCCGCGCGCCAGCGCCGCCATCTTCACCGCCTCGTCGTTGATGTGGCCTATGCGGTCGGCCATGTTGTGCAGCAGCGCCAGCGGGTCTGTGGTGTCGATGCGCAAAGGGTCGGGCGCCAGCGGATCGGCCGGTTGGGTGCGCGGCGGCAGCGCGCCGGCCAGTTGCGGGCGCAGGTCGGTGATGGCGTTGACGGCCGCGCCGCGCCGGCCCAGCAGCAAATCCATGCCCAGGGTTTCGAGCTGCGCGGCGGTGCTGTCCAACGCCAGCTGCAGGGCAGGCAGCGCGGCCACGCTGGCGCTGTGCTCCAGCAGGAAGTCCAGGTCCAGGTCGCAGGCCAGTTGGTGGTCGCGCGCCTCCAGCAGGCTCAGCAGCAGGGCCGCCAGGCGCTGGCGCGCAGGCGTGGTGGGCGACTCCAGCACCACGTCGCGCGTGTTCTGCAAATGGTCGGCCAGCGTAGCCTGCTGCTGCAGCATGCTTGCCAGCAGCGCGGAATGGTCGGGTTGCGGGCCGAAGCGCCGGGCCTGGGTGCGCAGGATCTGCGCGAAGCTGTGCAGGCATTCGGCCAGCAGCTGCGCGCGAAAGCGGGCGTTGAGCAAATGGGTGGTCAGCACCGCCCACAGCAGGTAAAGCCCGGCGCCCACCAGGAACCAGGCGCCGTGCAGCGCGATCTGCTCGAGCGTGCCGACCGGTGGCGCGGCCATGGAGAACAGCGTGGAAAACAGCAGCGAAAAGCAGATGGGCCCGCCGCGCTTGCCCCAGGCCATCATCATCACGGCCAGGAAGGTGGCGGCCGTGACCACGATGCCCAGCAGCAGTTCGTCGTGGCGCACCAGCTGCACCAGCATGAAGAGCGGCGCGCCCAGCAGCGGCGCGGGCAGCATCTGCATGATCTTGCGTTTGCGCGGCGCGGGCACGTCGGGCAGGCTGGTGATCATCACGCCGACCGCGGCGGTGGAGGCTGCGGCCAGCCCGGCGGCCTCGAAGAGGGCCAGCATGATGAGCACCAAGCCCAGCGACACCGTCAGGCCGTTGGCGACGTACTGGCTCAGCAGCACGTGCAGGCTTTTTTGCAGCCAGGCTTGCGCCCTTTGCTGCAGGCGAATTGCCGGCGCGGGGGAGGAAGCGGTGTCGGGCGGGTTCATGGTGTGCCTGGGCACACTTTACCGAAATGCAGAACCATGAAAAAAGCCCGCGAGGCGGGCTTTTTTGTTTGGCTTAGAACGGAGCGTCCGGCGCTTTGTTGGCGGGGTGGTCCCCGGCCTTGATGCGCTTGGCTTTGAGCGTGGGTTTTTCCGCCGGGGCGGGAGCGGGCGCGGCCGCGTCTTCGGCGCTTTCCTCAGGCTCTTGCGCATCGGACGTGTCCTTGAGGGCCTTGCGCACGGCGGCCTTGTCGCCGGCGCCGGCGAATTTGCTGTACTTGCCCAGCGTGGTCACCAGCTGGCCGTAGATGCGCGGGTTGCCGGCCACACATTCGCCGTGGTCCATGAAGTCGGCTTCGCCCGTGAAGTTGCCGATCAGGCCGCCGGCTTCGGTCACCAGCAGCGAGCCGGCCGCCACGTCCCAGGGCTTGAGGTTGGACTCAAAAAATCCGTCGCTGAAACCGGCGGCCACATAGGCCAAGTCCAGCGCCGCGGCGCCGGGGCGGCGCACGCCGGCGCACTGGCTCATGACTTCGCCCAGCATGTTGAGGTAGGTCTTGAGCTTGTCGCCGGGACGGTAGGGGAAACCGGTGGAGATCAGGCATTCCTGCAGGCGCGTGCGCTTGGCCACGCGGATGCGGCGGTCGTTCATGTAGGCGCCGCGGCCCTTGGTGGCGCAGAAGATGTCGTTGCGGGTGGGGTCGTAGACCACGGCTTGCTCGACCTTGCCCTTGACGGCCAGCGCGATGCTGACGCAATACACCGGGAAGCCGTGGATGAAGTTGGTGGTGCCGTCCAGCGGATCGATGATCCAGACGAAATCGGAGTCTTTCGCGCCATGCTCGCTGCCCGATTCCTCGGCCAGGATGCCGTGGCCGGGGTAGGCGGTCAGCAGGGTTTCGATGATCGCGGCCTCGGCGGCCTGGTCGATCTCGGTGACGAAGTCGTTGGTCTGCTTGACCGAAATGCGGACCGATTCAACGTCAAGCGCCGCGCGGTTGATGATGGCGCCGGCAGCGCGCGCAGCCTTGATGGCCACGTTGAGCATGGGGTGGAGGTTGCTGGACATAACTTGTAGGGAAGAACGGGAAAAACCGGCGCCGGCGATGCGGGCGGCGGGCAATGGCGGTATTTTCCCATAAACGCGGCAAGGCCCCTCCGCAGGGCAATATCGCGTCCCTGGCCCTAAGCGCCTTCCGCGATCAGGAAATCCGCGTCGGCATGTTGCTGGCGTATGGCCCGGGCGGCCTGGTATTCGGGACTGGCGTAACAGGCTTGGGCCGTTGCCATGTCGGCGAACTCCACGACGACGTTGCGCTCGCGCGAGCTGCCTTCCATGCTTTCATAAGCGCCGCCGCGCACCAGGAAGTGCGCCCCGAACTTCTCGAAGGCGGGCCGCGCCGCCGTGAGGTAGCGGGGGTATTCCTCCATGTTGCGCACCGAGACGCGCACGATCCAGTAAGCCTTTGCCATTGTTGTTCCTTGGTGTTGTGAAGTGGTGAAGGGCTGGACGATACGCGTGACATTGCATTCTGAAAAATGAATAATAAGGATGGCTGTCATCTTCTACGGAGATTCATGGAATTAAGCGACCTGGTGATTTTCAAAGCGGTGGTGGAGGCCGGCGGCGTGACACGCGCCGCCGAGCGCTTGCACCGTGTGCAGTCCAACATCACGACGCGGATACGCCAGCTTGAGGAAAAGCTGGGAACGCCGCTGTTCATCCGCGAAGGCAAACGGCTGCATTTGTCGCCGGCCGGCCAGGTGTTGCTGGACTATGCCCAGCGCCTGCTGGCCCTGGCGGACGAGGCGCGCGATGCGGTCCGTGACGGCCAGCCGCGCGGCACGCTGGTACTGGGCGCCATGGAAAGCACTTCGGCAGTACGCCTGCCCGGCCCGCTCAGCGACTTTGTGCGCCTTTACCCGGAGGTGAAGCTGGCGCTCAAAACCGGCAACCCGCAGCAGTTGGCCGCCGCCGTACTCGCCGGCACGATGGATGCCGCGCTGGTGACGGGGCCGATTGCCGACGGGCCGTTCGAGCGCGAGCCGGTTTACAGCGAGGAACTGGTGATCGTGGCGAGCGCCGGGCATGCCGCCATCACCGCCAAAGGTGCGGAGCCTCCGCGCAACATCGTCGCCTTTGAGCAGGGCTGCCCGCACCGTGCCCGGCTCGAGCAGTGGTACGCCGGCAAAAACAGCAGGCCGGCGCAGACCATTGAAATCACCTCTTACCACGCGATGCTGGGCTGCGTCGTGGTGGGCATGGGCATCTCGCTGGTGCCGCTCAGTGTGCTGGCGACCTTTCCCGAGCGCGCGCGCCTGAGCGTGCATGCCCTGCCGCCCGGCAGCGACCGCGCGCAAACCGAGCTGATCTGGCGCAAAGGCGCGATGTCGCCCAAGATCAAGGCACTGGTTCAGGTCCTGAAGCCATCCGCATAGGACAATCCCGTCCCATGCATACGCGATTCATCCTGATCAATACCAGCCACGCCGGCAATGTAGGCGCCACCGCCCGCGCCATGAAAACCATGGGTTTTGACGACCTGGTGCTGGTGGCGCCGCGCTGGGCCAATGTGCTGAACCGCGAGGAAACCATACAGCGGGCCAGCGGCGCGCTCGACGTGCTGAAGAACGCGCGCGTCGTCGCCACGCTGGACGAGGCGCTGGACGGCGTGGCCCACCTGTGCGCCACCGCCATGACGCCGCGCGACTTCGGCCCGCCCACCCGCGCGCCGCGTGAGCACTTTGCGGGCTTGCTGGGGCAGGGCGGCCCGGCGGCTGAAGAGGCGCCCGCTGCTCCTGAATCCGTGGCCTTTCTTTTCGGCTCCGAGCGCTTCGGCATGCAGAACGAGGACGTCTACCGCTGCCACGTGGCGCTCAGCATCCCGACCGACCCGAAGTTCGGTTCGCTGAACCTGGGCGCGGCCGTGCAGCTGATCGCCTACGACTGGCGCCAGGCGCTGGGCGGCTTCAGCGTGCAGGCGGCGACGGCCGAGCCCACGCTGGCCGACGCGGCGGCGGTGGCCGGCATGCTCAAACACTGGGAAGAGGCGCTGGCCGGCATCGGTTTTCTGGACCCGGCCTCACCCAAAAAACTGATGCCGCGGCTCAACCAGCTGTTCAACCGCGCGCAGCTGAGCCCCGAGGAAATCCACATCCTGCGCGGCGTGGCCAAGGCCATGCTGCAGAAAGCCGCCCAACCGCCGTCTAAAGACAGCACACCAGCAGGGTCGGCGGACGGCCACTAAACTCCCACCATGTTTTCCCGACTCCGCTCCGACATCCAGTGCATTCTTGACCGCGACCCCGCCGCCCGCACGGCCTGGGAAGCGTTGACCTGCTACCCCGGCCTGCACGCCCTGGTGCTGCACCGCCGCGCGCACTGGTGCTGGAACCACGGCTTCAAATGGCTGGGCCGGTTTATCTCGCATATTTCACGCTGGATGACCGGCATTGAAATCCACCCCGGCGCCAAGATCGGCGAGCGGGTGTTCTTCGACCATGCCATGGGCGTGGTGGTCGGCGAAACCGCCGAGATCGGCGACGGCTGCACGATTTACCAGGGCGTCACGCTGGGCGGCACTTCGCTCTACAAGGGCGCCAAGCGCCACCCGACGCTGGGCCGCGACGTGGTGGTCAGCGCCGGCGCCAAGGTGCTGGGCGGCTTTGTGGTCGGTGACGGCGCCAAGATCGGCAGCAATGCGGTGGTGATCAAGCCCGTGCCGGCAGGGGCCACGGCGGTGGGCATTCCCGCGCGCATCATCCTGTCCAAGGCCGGCGAAAGCGCCGACGTGTCGACCACCAAGTTTTCGGCCTACGGCATCACGCTGGAGGACGACCCGCTGTCGCAGGCCATGCGCGGCCTGATCGACAACGCATCCGGCCAGGAGCACCAGATCGCCCTGCTATGGCAGGCGATTGAAAAACTCTCCGGCCCGCAAACGGCCATGAGCAAGGACTGCGTTCCCAAGGACGCGGCGCTCACGGAAACCTTCGAAGCCGACAAGCTGAACCAGCTGGTGGGCAAGTAAGCCAGCGCGTTTTCAGGCCGGCTTGAGCGCGCGTTCGAGGAAAGCGGCGGCCTGCAGGCAGGCGCGGTCGGCATGCGGCGCACCAATGATTTGCAGCCCCATCGGGAAGCCGTTCACCCCCGTGGCGCCGGCCACGTTCACACAGGGCACGCCCAGCAGCGTCCAGGCGCGGTTGAAGATGGCCGCGCCGGTGCTGCCGTAGCCTGCTGGCGCTTCGTCGGGTGCGCTCGGCGTCATCAACACGTCGAATCCCTCGAACCATTCAGCGCAGGCCTTGCGGCCTTCTGATGCGGTGCGCTGCGCGGCCTCGTAGGCGGCGGGCGTGATGTTGCGGGCCGCCAGCAGGTAGTTGCGCAGGATGTCCGATAGCGCCTCGGGGTGGTGATCAACTTCCCAGGCCAGGCTGCGCCAGACCTCGTAGCCCTGGATGATGTCCTGGGCGTCGAACGCGTCCTTGATCCAGCCGGGCAGGGTGATGCGTTTCACGTCGGCGCCTGCGGCCTTCAGCGCCTGGCTGCCGGCTTCGATCGCTTGCCGGGCGCTGGGGGACAGTTCGGCCCAGGGATAGGCTTCGGGCACGCCCACGACCCATGTTTTTGGGGCCGGCGCGGCATCGAGTGCCAGCGCTTGGCCGGTGACGGCCTGGGCAAACCAGGCGGCCTCGGGCACGCTGGCGGCGAACAGGCCGACCGTATCCAGCGACCAGGAAAAACACTTGAGCCCTGAGGTCGGCAGCAGGCCGAAGCTGGGCTTGAAACCCGTGACGCCGCAATAGGACGCCGGGCGAATCACCGAGCCGCCGGTTTGTGTGCCTATGGAAAAAGGCACGAGTCCCGCCGTCACGGCCGCCGCTGAGCCGGCGGAGGAGCCACCCGGCGTGCGGCCCGGCGCATTCGGGTTCAGCGTGACGGTCGGGTGCAGGAAAGCGAATTCGGTGGTGCTGGATTTGCCGATGATCAGCCCGCCGGCGCGGCGGATCACGCCGACCATCGCCGCATCCGCGCGCGACGGTTCGGCGGGGTAGAGCGCCGAGCCGTAGCGCGTGGGGAAGTCGCGGGTGTCGAAGATGTCCTTCAGGGCCACCGGCAGGCCCTGCAGCGGGCCTGTGAGGGTCGGTAGCTGCGCGAGTGCCGCAGGCAGGTCCAGGCGGGCCGTGAAGGCGCGCAGGGTGGGGTCTGTGGCCTCTATGCGTGCAAAGGTCTCTGTGAGCAGGCCGGCCGCGTCCAGCCTGCCGGCAGCCAGCCGGGTGGCCGTCTCGATAGCGGACGGCGCCTGCGGCTTCATGGGGCCGGCGTACGGATGGCCGATTTGGGCCGGAAAGCCTTGCAGACGGCCGGGTCGGTTTCGAGGTAAGGGCCGCCTATCAGGTCTATGCAATAGGGCACGGCGGCGAAGATGCCGGGCACCACGGGCTCGCCGGCCTCGTTTTTGAGGCCTTCGAGGGTTTCCTGGATGGACTTGGGCTGGCCGGGCAGGTTGAGGATCAGGCTTTTGCCGCGTATCACCGCGCACTGGCGCGACAGGATGGCCGTGGGTACGAATTTAAGGCTGATCTGCCGCATCTGCTCGCCGAAGCCAGGCATTTCCTTGTGGGCGACGGCCAGCGTGGCTTCGGGCGTCACGTCGCGCGGCGCGGGGCCGGTGCCGCCGGTGGTCAGCACCAGCGAGCAGCCGGCGTCGACCAGCGCAATCAACGCGGCGCTGATGCCCGCCTGCTCGTCGGGAATCAGGCGTTCTTCAAAGGTGAGGGGGTTGCGCAGCGCGCGTGTGAGCCATTCCTTGAGGGCCGGCAGGCCTTTGTCGACGTAGACGCCGGCGGAGGCGCGGTCGCTGACCGAGACGATGCCGACCGTGACCGCGTCGAAGGCCTGGCTCACGCCTGGGGCTCCTCGGCCTCGTCGCTCTTATCGGGTCCCTGGGCCATGGCTTGCCGCACCAGCTGGAAGATTTCGCGGTAGGACTTGCCGTGGCGCGGCGCTTCGCCGGGTTTTTCGGGCTTGGCGTCCTTGCGGGCCTGGCGGATCAATGCGCGCAGCTGCTGCGAATCGGTGCCGGGGTATTGCTCCAGCCAGTCGCCCAGCGCCGCGTCGTCGGCGATCAGCTTGTCGCGCCATTGTTCGGCCAGGTGCAGCGCCAGCGTCAGGTCGGCCGAGCCGTTGAGCTGCTCGTTGATCGCCTCGCGGATGGGTTCCGGATCCAGCGGGCGCATCAGCTTGCCGATGAACTGCATCTGGCGGCGTTTGCCCTCGAAGTTGGTGATCTTTTTGGCGTCGGCGATGGCGTCGCGCAGCTTGTCTGGCAGGTCCAGGCGCGCCATCAAATCGGCGCGCAGGGTCAGCAGCGCTTCACCGAGCGCCTGTTTTTCGTCGGCCTCGGCCTTGAGTTGGGTCTTGCTGGGCGGGCCGACTTCCTCGAGTGCGATTTCCTCGGGTTTGACGAAGCGTCCGTTGGACCAGTAGCCCTTGATGGCCTTGGGAGTCTTGTTGTTCATGGCAGTCAGTATCATAGCTACCCATATGACCCAAAAAGCTTCTTCTCGTTCCGGCGCTGCAAAGCGCGCCGCTTCCCGTCCCTCTCACCAGCCTGAAAGCGGCTTCAGCTACCACCGCGATTTTTTTGAAGATCTCGTCGACACCGCGCTGGGCCACGCCAAAAAGCTGGGGGCTAGCGATGCCGCGGCCGAGGCTTCCGAAGGCTGCGGCCTGTCGGTCAGCGTGCGCAAGGGCGAGCTGGAAAACGTTGAACGCAACCGCGACAAGTCGCTGGGCATCACCGTTTACATCGGCAAAAAGCGCGGCAATGCCGCCACCAGCGATTTTTCCAAGGCGGCGATCCAGCAGACCGTGAAAGCGGCCTACGACATCGCGCGCTTCACGGCCGAAGACGAAACCTCGGGACTGCCCGACGACCGCGACATCGCGCGCAAGCATCCCGAACTCGACCTGTTCCACCCCTGGTCTATCGATTCCGAAGAAGCCGCGCGCCTGGCCCTGCTGTGCGAGGCCGCCGCCCTGGGCACCAGCCGCCTCATCACCAACAGCGAAGGCGCCGGCGTGTCGGCCCAGCAAAGCCATTTTTTCAGCGCCCACACCAAGGGCTTTCGCGGCGGTTATGCCAGCTCGCGCCACAGCATTTCGGTCGCGCCTATCGCCGGCAAGGGCGACCAGATGCAGCGCGATGCCTGGTACAGCTCCATGCGCGACGCGGCTGAACTGGCAAGCCCCGAGGCCGTGGGCCGCTACGCCGCCGAGCGCGCGCTGGCGCGCCTGAAAAGCCGCAAGATCCCGACCACGCAGTGCCCGGTGCTGTTCGAGTCGCCGCTGGCCGCGGGCCTGCTGGGCGGCTTTGTGCAGGCCGTGAGCGGCGGCGCGCTGTACCGCAAAAGCACCTTCCTGGCCGACAGCCTGGGCAAGCCGGCTTTCCCCAAACACATCGACGTCGCCGAAGACCCGCACCTGCGCAAAGGCAAGGGCAGCGCGCCTTTTGACGAAGAGGGCGTGAAAACCAAGGCGCGCCAGGTGGTGGCCGGCGGCCGCGTCGAAGGCTACTTCCTGAGCACCTATTCGGCCCGCAAGCTGGGCATGCGCACCACCGGCAATGCCGGCGGCTCGCACAACCTGGTGCTGACCAGCCGTCTGACCCGTCCAGGCGACGACCTCGACGCCATGCTGCGCAAGCTGGGCCGCGGCCTGTTCGTGACCGAATTGATGGGCCAGGGCGTGAACTACGTGACGGGCGATTATTCGCGCGGCGCCTCGGGCTTCTGGGTTGAAAACGGCCGCATCGCCTTCCCGGTGGAAGAAATCACCATTGCCGGCAATCTCAAGGACATGCTCATGGGCATCGAGGCTGTGGGTGCGGACGCCTACAACTACGGCGCCAAGACAGTCGGCTCGATTCTCATCAACCGGATGAAAGTCGCCGGCTCCTGACGAGGGGCGTTTTAAGCCAAGCAGGGGCCGCGGAACCGGCTTTGCCGGGCCGCAGGCGCAGCGGCCCCCTCGGGGGGGGGCAGGAAGCTACACTAAGTGAGCGACCGTGGCGGCTTAACCTGCCAGCGCGGCCTTCACCGCTGCCGAGACCTGGCCCATGTCGGCCTTGCCGGCCAGCTTGGCCTTGACCGCTCCCATGACCTTGCCCATGTCGCCGGGGCCGGTGGCGCCCAGTTCGGCCACGATGGCCTTGACGGCGGCGGCGACTTCGTCGGCGCTCAGGCGCGCCGGCAGGTAGGCCTGCAGCACCACCAGTTCGGCGGCTTCCTTGTCGGCCAGGTCCTTGCGTTCGGCCTTCTGGAAGGCTTCCAGAGAATCCTTGCGCTGCTTGATCAGCTTGTCGACGATGGCGATCACGGCCGCGTCGTCCAGCACCACGCGTTCATCGACCTCTTTTTGCTTGAGGGCCGCCAGCAGCAGGCGTATGGTGCCCAAGCGCTCGCTGTCCTTGGCGCGCATGGCGGTCTTCATGTCTTCGGTGATCTGGTCTTTGAGGGCGGACATTCGGGGCTCCTGAAGGGCTGAAAAGGAAGGGGGCTTGTGCAGGCGCTAAAAAGCACAAGCCAAAAGCACAAAAGCCCGCAGAGCGTCCTCGTGCGGGCTTTTTGTTGCCGTGAGGCGGTACTAAAGGATTAGTACAGCTTCTTGGGCAACTGCATCGAGCGGATGCGCTTGTAGTTGCGCTTGACGGCGGCTGCCTTCTTGCGCTTGCGCTCTGCCGTTGGTTTTTCGTAAAACTCGCGGGCGCGCAGGTCGGTCAGCAGGCCGAGTTTTTCAATGGTGCGCTTGAAGCGGCGCAGAGCCACGTCGAAGGGCTCGTTGTCTTTTACACGGATGGTGGTCATTGTTCAGTTGATCCAAAAGGTGCGCCTTTATCGATCTGATCAGGATCAGGCCAGGCACGGGTTTGCTAGCAAAGCCTGAGATTATAGCACCCCCACGGTCGTTCACTTCGTGTAACTCCCTGCCCCCCGAGGGGGCCGCCCGCCTGTGGCCCGGCAAAGCCGGTTCCACGGCTCATGCTGGTAGGGCAAAGCCACCACGTTCGCCCACTGCGTGTGGCTCTCTGCCCCCGAGGGGGCGCTGCGCCTGCGGCCCGGCGAAGCCGGTTCCGCGGCCCCGGCTTGCCCGAAAACCCCGGGGCCGGGCTGTGTTTTGTGGCTTTTTTGACCGCTCAGGCTGCCGCGCGGGTCGCGAGGGCTTCGGCGCAGGCGTGGGCCGAGGCCCAGGCCCACTGGAAGTTGTAACCGCCCAGCCAGCCGGTGACGTCGACGACTTCGCCTATGAAATAGAGGCCGGGCTGTTTCGATTCCAGGGTCTGGGAGGACAAATCGCGGGTATCTACGCCTCCCACCGTGACTTCGGCTTTTTTGTAGCCTTCGGAGCCGTTGGGTGTGAGTTCCCAGTCGGCCAGGCGCTGGGCGAGCGTCAGCAGGGCCTTGTCGGTGGCGTCACTGATGGGGCGTTGCAGGGCGGGGTCCTGGCCGGCCCAGGCGTCGGCCAGGCGGCTGGGCACCAGGGTGGCGAGTTCGTTGGCGATCAGCTTTTTGGACGTCGCCTTGGCGCGCAGCAGCAGATTGGGCAGGTCCACGCCGGGGGCGAGGTTGATGCGTATCGGCTGGCCTTCGCGCCAGAAGCTGGAAATCTGCAGCACGGCCGGGCCGCTCAGGCCTCTATGGGTGAACAGCAGGTCTTCCGAGAACACCACGCCTTTTTTGCGTTGTTTGGGCGTGGCGTCAGCCGGGCTGGTTTCGATCAGCACCGGCAGTGCCAGCCCGGCCAGCTGGGCATAGGGCGCCCAGGCTTCGCCGTCGAAGGTCAGCGGCACCAGCGCGGCGCGCGGCTCCACCAGGCGCAGGCCGAATTGTTTCGCGATGCGGTAGCCGAAATCGGTGGCGCCTATCTTGGGAATCGACAGGCCGCCGGTGGCGATCACCACCTGCGGCGCCGTGATGAGGCCGCGGTCGCTTTGGAGCTCGTAATTGCCGCCCGCCTCCTGGGGGCCCTTCACGCTCTGGATGCCGCAAGGCTGCCAGCGCGTGACCTGGCCGGCCTCGCATTCGGCCAGCAGCATGTTGATCACGTCTTCGGCGGAGCGGTCGCAAAACAGCTGGCCCTTGTGCTTTTCGTGGAAGGGGATGTTGTGGCGTTGCAGCAGGGCAATGAAGTCCTGCGGTGTGTAGCGCGACAGCGCCGAGCGGCAGAAGTGCGGGTTTTCGCTCAGGAACTGCGCGGGGGTGGCGTCGCGGTTGGTGAAGTTGCAGCGGCCGCCGCCCGAGATGCGGATTTTCTCGGCGACTTTTTCGCTGTGGTCCACCAGCAGGACTTTGAGCCCGCGCTGGCCCGCCTGGGCCGCGCAGAACAGGCCGGCGGCGCCCGCGCCGATTACGACGACGTCAAATGGGTGTGTCAAAACAAAGCCTGATCGATGGACCGTTCAGCCTTTCCAGACGAAGGGAAACTTGAGCTGCTTCAGGAACCCATTGGGCACATAGTCGCCCAGCACGCCGTAGCGGTCCGGCCAGAGCCGGGTGCTTTTGACGGCGGTGCCGAACAGGTAGTCGATGAAGGCGTAGTGCGCCGAATAGTTGCGGTCCAGCGCTTCCTGGTCCTGGCTGTGGTGCCAGTGGTGGAAGTTGGGCGTGACGATGATGTAGCGCAGCGGGCCCAGGCGCACGCTCACGTTGGAATGGTTGAACACCGCCTGGAAGCCGACGATCACGATGTAGGCGTCAATCACTTCCTTGGAAAAACCGAATACGTAGATGGGCGCGAGGATCAAGGTGCGGGTGATCAGCAACTCCAGGATGTGCTGGCGCGAGCCGGCCAGCCAGTCCATGCTTTTGGCGCTGTGGTGCACCGCGTGCAGGCGCCAGAGCACCGGTACCTCGTGGTAGGCCCGGTGCGTCCAGTACTGCACCAGGTCGGCCACCAGCACGATCAGCAGCACGCCGGCCCAGAAGGGCAGGCCCTGCACCCAGCCGCGAATGCCGTCGTTGGCGGCCCAGCCGAAGAACTTGTGCACCAGCAAATTGGTGGCCAGCAGCACAAAGCCCACGATCATGTGGTTGACGATGAAATGGTGGAAGTCCGTCTGCCACTCGGCGCGGAATACCGGCTGGTCCTTGCGCAGCGCGAACAGCTTTTCAATGAAGATGAAGATCAGCGAGGAACCCAGCAGGTCCAGGATGAACCAGTCCAGGCCGATGTAGGGCGTGTTGTCGGCGAAGTCGTTGACCGGCACCTTGTGGCCGCCCAGCAACGCGGTGGCCACCACCAGCAAAAAGGCGGCGCCGGCCAGCCAGCGCGAGCGGTTGAAGATGATGTTGACCAGCGAGATGCCGCCTGCGATCACCAGCGAGGCGAACATCACGATGCGTATCACGTCGACGTTGTAGCTCTTGCGCAGCTCGGGCGTGGTCAGGTATTCGGGGAAATGAAAGGCCAGCACGCCCAGGAAGCACAGGATGCCCAGGCTGAGTGCGATCACGCCGCTCATCATGCCTTTTCCGGGGCGGAGTTCGCCGTGGCTTTCGGTCAGTTCATTGAGTTTTTCAAGCATCGCGCCATTCCCTCTGCTGTTGTTTTGACTTCGGGAGTGTAGCTGTGGGACGGGAAAGCCGCGCGGCGCTTGCCCCGCTGCACGGCCTGTCGGGGCCGGGGCTTACTGCTTCACGATGACGGGATGAATCGTGAACACATTGGGATTTTTGGGCTCCACGGTGACGCGCACCCAGTGGATCAGCGGGCTGCCGAAAGTTTGCAGGCGTGTGAGGTTGGCGAGCAGCCGGGTCGGGCTGTACAGCGGCTTGTCGGCCTTGAAGAAATGCGTATCGCCGTGCACCAGCAACACCTGGCCGGAGAACTGCTCCGTTTCGGTGATGACGCTGCTGATGAAGTTGCGATAGCCGCTGACGCCCGGCGCCTGGCTCTCGTCCTTGTCTTCGGTTTCCGGCAGGTCAAAGCCGGGGTCGGCCTGGATCACCAGCACCAGGCCGCGCGCCTTGCCGGCCTTGGCCTGGGCGAAAGCCTCCTGCAGCCAGCGTACATTGGCTGCGTCGCGCTCCAGGTATTCGGCGTTGGAGGCTTCGCAATGGGCGGTGGTGCGCGCGCTTTTCTGCGTGCAGTCTTTTTCGTCCAGGATTTTGTTGTTGTTGCTGCCCGGCACGTTGAGCGCGGCAAACACGATGCCGTGATGCGCAAAACGCGTGTTCTCCACGAATTTCTCGCCCGGCGGGGCCTGGTGAACCAGCGGCAGGGTGCGCTTGCCCAGGCTGCGCGTGGTGGGGAACATGGTTTTACGCAGGTAGGCCAGGCGCTCCAGGCCGTCATAACCGCCGTTGTTCAGGCGGTGGCAGTCCGTCCATTCGTTGTCGCCGGGCACATAGATGACGGGCTTGTCCAGCCCGCCGAACATGGTGAGCGCCGCTGCATAGATGTCGTCGGTGCATTTGGAACTGCCGTCCTTGATGTCGCCGTCGTAAATTGAGAAGGCGATGTCCGACTGGTTGATGCTTTTGATCAGCGCGGGAATCTTCGGGTCGTCGCCTGCTTTTTGATAAGGCATGTCGCCCCACAGGCCGAATGAAAAGCTTTGCGCCTGGGCAGAAGCCATGCTGAGCGCCAGCAACGCGCCGGCCAGGAAGCGGAGGGACATGAATGCTCCAGTCGAAAGACCGGGAGCTTAGGCATCGCGCGTGACAGTGGTGTGACGCGGGGCTTTCCTTCAGGCCACGCGCACGGCGTCGGGGTGTGCGGCTGCGAGTGCCACGCCGCTGATCACGTCGCCCACCACGATCACCGACGGGCTGGCCATGCCGGCTTCGCGCACCGATGCCGCCAGCGCGCCCAGCGTGGTGGTGATGTGGCGCTGCGTCGCCAGAGAGGCGTTCTGGATCACGGCGACCGGCGTGCCGGCCGGCAGGCCGGTCAGCAATTCGTCCTGGATGCGCTCCGCACCGCTGACGCCCATGTAGATCACCAGCGTCAGGCGCGCGCTGTGCGCGGTGGCGGCCAGCGCCTGCCAGTCGGTGCCGCTGTCGCCGGGCTTGGCATGGCCGGTGACGAAGACCACGCCGTGCGCATGCTCGCGGTGCGTGAGCGGCACGCCCAGCGAGGTGACGGCGGCCAGGCCCGAGGTGATGCCGTTGACCACTTCCACCGCAATGCCGGCATCGCGCAGGTGCTCGACCTCTTCGCCGCCGCGGCCGAAGATGAAGGGGTCGCCGCCCTTGAGGCGCACCACGTCTTCGCCTTCGCGGGCCGCCATGAGCATGAGTTTTTCAATAAAGGCCTGCGGCGTGGACTTGCAGCCGCCGCGCTTGCCCACGTAGACGATGCGCGCCTCGGGCCGCGCGAAGGCCACGATCTCTTCGCTCACGAGATCGTCCACCAGCAGCACGGTCGCGCGCTGGATAGCCTTCAGGGCCTTGAGGGTCAGCAGTTCCGGGTCGCCGGGGCCGGCGCCAACGAGGGTGACTTTTCCGTGGTTCATGATGGTCGTTATTTGATTTGAGGCAACAACTGCAAGATATGTTCCACCTGCCGCGCAATCGACGGCGGCACCGGTATGTTGCCTGCCATCACGGACTGAATGTAGGCCGCGGTGCCGGCGGCGTCCACTGCTTTTGGCAGCTCGGGCAGGGAGGCCAGCGTGCCGGCCTGGGTTTCCTGCAGAAGTGAGCGCTTTCCGCTGATGAAAGCCTCCATCTGCGGCATGCGGCGCGCGTCGGCCACGCCTTCGCCTTCGGTGCCGCGCAGCAGCATGGCGTTGGCGCCGGTCAGTTCGAAAGTCTGCGCCATCGATATCGCGTATTCGGGGTGTGTGTAGCTGCTCACCACCAGGCTTTTTCCCAGGCAGGGGCTCATGATCTTGACCAGGCTGTGCGCCGGGTTGCGCAGGCCCACGGCGCGGCGCACGTCGAGCAGGCGCTTGAGGGAAGGCAGTAGCACCTCGGTGGGCGTGAAGACGGCCTCGCCGTCCGCTATCTTGCGCACGGCCGGCAGCGCATGGATGTCCAATACCTGCAGCACTTCCGAGGCAAACACCCGGCTCGACTCGGTGGGCGTGCCGTGCACCAGAACGGGCACGCCTTCACGCGCCAGCAGCAGGGCCAGCAGGGGTGTGAGCACCGGCAGCTTGCGCGCGCCGTTGTAGCTGGGTAGCACCACGGTGGGGGTTGAAGTCGCGGGAAAATGCGCGAGGCGCTGGTGAACCGCGTCGAGGAATCCCGCCATCTCCGCGGGCGTTTCGCCCTTGATGCGCATGGCCAGGCAAAAGCCGCCGATTTCGAGGTCGGTCACGGTGCCGTCCAGCACCTGGCCCAGCAGGTCGGTGGCCTGCTCGCGCGACAGGGGGCGTGCCCCGTCCTTGCCGCGGCCGATTTCCTTGATGTACTGGCTAATACCCATAAGCGTCATTGTCCGCGAATGCAGATAACTTCCTGTTATGAGCTTAAGCGAGCTGCCGGATCGGGATCACGGTGCGCTGTAGCGGCGCCTGCGGCTCAGCACGCGCCGAGCGCACCCGGCGCTTGAGTTCGGGCACGCAGGAGCCACAGTTGGTGCCGCATTGGAGCGCCGCCTGCAGCGACGCCAGCCTCTCCTCGTCGGTGTGCAAGTGGCCCGCGCCACCGCCGCCGGCGGCCAGCAGCGCCAGGTGCTCGTCGATCGCCGTGTCGCTGACGTTGAGGCAGGTGCAGACCAGCTTGCCGCGCGACTGCACCGCCACGGGTGGTGTGGCGCCGGGCAGCAGCAACAGGCGGCCGTAGGCCTGGGCGGGCAACTCGTCCTGCAGCAGGGTCCTGACCCAGGCCTGGGCGCTGGTGTCGCCGGCCAGCACAAAGCCGGCGAGTTCAGCCTTTTCGGCGTTGCCCACCAGCCGCATGGTTCGCCGCTGGCCTTTTTTGCGGTCCGCATAACGCAGCACGTCGGCGCCGCCCAGGCCAAGGATGTTTTCGATGGAGGCCAGCACCTCGTCGGCCGGGGCCTCATGGCCTGCCGCCCGGAACAGCAGGCCGGAGCGCTCGCGGCCCTGCTCGGCCAGCGGCGTGTTGTTGGAAAAAGGCACGCAGCTGGTAAACGGGAAGGCAGCCATCAGCGGCTTGAGCTTCTCGCGCGCGGCCAGCACGGCGTCACCGGGCAGCCAGGCCATGGCGAGAAGGCTCCAGGGCATTTCGGCCTTGAGGATTTTCACCGCGGCGTGCTTGAGTTCGGGCTGTTTCGAACTCGGGCAGTAGGCCGAGGTGGTCAGCGCGTTGATGCCGGCCAGCGTGTCGCCCTTGGTGGAACGCCCACTCAAATATTCCTCGCCCCAGTGCATGGCGATAAAGGCCTGGCTCACCGCCATATCGGGCGAGACCTGCAGCGGCACGACGATGGAGCCGCGCCTGGAGGTCACGTGCACCAGGTCGCCGTCCTTGAGCAAGCGCCGCGCCATGTCCTGGGCGTTCATCTGCACCGAGGGCTCGGCCACGTGGCCGAACAGCCGCCCAAGCGTGCCGGTGCGGCTCATGCCGTGCCACTGGTCGCGCAGCCGGCCGGTGGTCAAGGAAAACGGGTAGCGCGATTCGCGCGGCTCGGCCACCGGCTTGTAGACGGTGTTGGCAAAGCGCGCCTTGCCGTCGGCGGTGGGGAAGATGCCGTCTTCGTAGAGGCGGACCTTGCCCGTGGTGTCGCCGGGCTTGAAGGGCCACTGCTGCGGGCCTTCTTCGAGCAGCGCATAGCTCAGACCGGTGATGTCCAGGTCGCGGCCGCGGGTGGATTCGCGGTGTTCGTTCCAGATGGTTTCGACGCCGAGGGAGGCGTTCTGGAGGGAGTAAGGGAAGAGGGTGGAAGGGGCGGGGAGCGGGGAGCCCTCACCCCTGCCCTCTCCCAGAGGGAGAGGGAGTGAATACGGGTTCCCGGTTCCCTCTCCCCCAGGGAGAGGGTTAGGGTGAGGGCCGGCAGCCTTCAGTACGACCTCCAGCCGCTGCGCAAAATCAACAGCGATCGCCCAGTCATGCCGCGTTTCGCCCGGCGCGGCCACGGCCGGCCGCACGCGGCTGATGCGCCGCTCGCTGTTGGTCACCGTGCCGGTCTTTTCGCCCCAGGTGGTCGCCGGCAACAGCAGGTCCGCATAGTCGCAGGTGGCCGTGGTGGAAAACGCCTCCTGCACGATCACCAGTTCGGCGCGCTCCAGCGCGCGGCGCACGGTGGCCTGGTCGGGCATGGATTGGGCCGGGTTGGTGCAGGCAATCCACAAGGCCTTGATCTCGCCGTCGGCGGCGGCCTGGAACATCTCGACCGCCGTCTTGCCCGGTTTTTCCGGCACGGCCGGCACGCCCCACAGCGCGGCGACTTCGGCGCGGTGTTCGGGATTGGCCAGGTCGCGGTGCGCGCTCAGCAGGTTGGCCAGGCCGCCCACTTCGCGCCCGCCCATGGCGTTAGGCTGGCCGGTCAGCGAGAACGGCCCGGCGCCGGCCTTGCCGATGTGGCCGGTGGCCAAATGCAGGTTGATGAGCGCGGCGTTCTTGGCGGTGCCGCTGCTCGACTGGTTCAGGCCCTGGCAATACAGGCTGAGGGTCGCGGCCGAAGTCGCGAACATCCTGGCAGCGGCCAGCAGGTCTTCTTTTTGGATGCCGCAGGTTTCGGCGACCAGGTCGGGCGTGTAGTCGCGCACCGTGGCCTTGAGCGCGTCAAATCCCGTGGTGTGCGCCGCGATGTACGCCGCGTCGGTCCAGCCTTCCCACAGCATGATGTGCAGCATGCCGTTGAAGAGCGACACGTCGGTGCCCGGCTGTATCGCCAGGTGGAGGTCGGCGATCTCGGCCGTGTCGGTGCGGCGCGGGTCGCAAAAAATGATCTTGAGCGCCGGGTTGGCCGCCTTGGCGTCCTCAATGCGCCGGAACAGGATGGGGTGCGCGTAGGCCGTGTTGCTGCCGACGATGAAGATGCACTGTGCATGGGCCACGTCCTCGTAGCACGAAGGCGGCGCGTCCGCGCCCAGCGTCTGCTTGTAGCCGGCCACGGCGCTGCTCATGCACAGGCGCGAATTGGTGTCGACGTTGTTGGTACCTACCAAACCCTTGGCGAGTTTGTTGAAGGCGTAATAGTCTTCGGTCAGCAACTGGCCCGAAATATAAAACCCCACCGCGTCGGGGCCGTGGTCGCGGATGATCTGCGCGAAGCTCTCGGCGGCAAAGCCGAGCGCGTTGTCCCAGGACACAGGTTTAGGCGCTTCATGCCGGTGCTCGCGCCGCATGGGCTGCAGCAAGCGGGTCTGCCGCGTGACGGCGGCCGAAGCGGTCAGCGCCAGCGTCGAGCCCTTGGTGCAGAGCCGGCCGAAATTGGCGGGGTGGTCCGGGTCGCCGCGCACGCCGGTGATCTGGTCGCCGGTGGACTCGATGATGACACCACAGCCTACACCGCAGTACGGGCAAGTTGAACGGGTTTGTCTTGCTCCCTCTCCCCCTGGGAGAGGGTGGGGGTGAGGGCCGGCGGACGGCGCTATGGTCACGCGGCTGCCCTCACCCTAGCCCTCTCCCAGGGGGAGAGGGGACAAGAGCTTGGGACCCGCCACGGGCGGTGTGAGATCGAGCGCCAGCATCGCCAGTTCGGTGGTATCGAGGTGCACCGTGCCGCCTTCCACGCGCACGCTGAACTTCTGCACGCAGCCTTCGTCGGGCGCCCGGGCGCAGCCGCCCTCCAGGTCTATGGTCCAGTTGTGCAGTGGGCAGGCCACGCTGGTGCCGAAGACGATGCCCTGGCTCAGCGGTCCGCCCTTGTGCGGGCAGCGGTCCAGCACCGCGAAGACCTGGTCCTCGCCGTTGCGGAAGACCGCGACGTCCATGCCCTGCGCGCGCGCGACACGCCGTGAACCGAGGACGGGGATTTCATCGACCCGGCAGATTTTTTTCCATTCGGACATGGTGATTTCTTCAGGAAGTTTCAGAGGACGGCGAGTTTTTCGAACTGCCGGGTGTCGACGGAGGCTTCCTTGACGTCGAACCACGGGTCGGGCTCGCCGTCGAGCGCGAACTGCAGGCGTTCCCACAGCGCCTTGCGGCCTTCGTGGTCTTCCAGGATGCGCTTCTTGACGTAGTCCAGGCCCACGCGGTTCACGTAGTGCACCGTGCGCTCCAGGTACCAGCCTTCCTGGCGGTAGAGCTCGCAGAAGGCGCCGGTGTATTCGAGTACCTCGGCCGCGGTCTTGAGCTTGGTGAAGAAATGCGCGACCTCGGTCTTGATGCCGCCGTTGCCGGCGATGTACATCTCCCAGCCCGAATCGACGCCAATGATGCCGACGTCCTTGATGCCGGCCTCGGCGCAGTTGCGCGGGCAGCCGCTGACGGCGAACTTCACCTTGTGCGGCGCATACATGCGCCACATCGCGCGTTCCAGGTCCTTGCCCATCTGCGTGCTGTCCTGCGTGCCCATGCGACACCATTCGCTGCCCACACAGGTTTTCACCGTGCGCAGGGCCTTGGCGTAAGCGTGGCCGGACGGCATGCCGATGTCGTTCCAGACGTTCTGCAGGTCCTCTTTCTTCACGCCCAGCAAATCGATGCGCTGGCCGCCGGTGACCTTGACGGTCGGGATCTTGTATTTGTCGACCGCGTCGGCGATGCGGCGCAGCTCGCTGGCCGTGGTCTCGCCGCCCCACATGCGTGGAATGACGCTGTAGGTGCCGTCTTTCTGGATGTTGGCGTGGCTGCGTTCGTTGATGAAGCGGCTTTGCGGGTCGTCCCTGGCCTCCTTGGGCCAGCTGCTGGTGACGTAGTAGTTGACGGCCGGGCGGCAGGTGGCGCAGCCGTTCGGCGTCTTCCATTCCATGAACTTGTAGACGCCCGAGATCGTCAGCAGCTTGTTGTCGCGGATGGCGTCGCGCACGGCCTGGTGGCCGTGGTCGGTGCAGGCGCACATGGCCTTGAGCTTGGGCGTGGCCGAGTAGTCGCCGCCGGCGGTGAACATCAGGATCTGCTCGACCAGGCCGGTGCAGGAGCCGCAGGAGGCGCTGGCCTTGGTGTGCTTGCGCACTTCATCGAGCGTGAACAGGCCTTTTTCCTTGATGGCCTTGCAGATCGTGCCCTTGTTGACACCGTTGCAGCCGCAGACTTCCGCGTCGTCAGCCATCAGCGCGGCCTTGTTCTGGCCTTCGTGGCCCGCGTCGCCGAGGTTGGATTCCCCGAAAATCAGCTTGTCGCGGATGTCGCTGACGCTGCGGCCGTCGCGCAGCAGCTTGAAGTAGTAGCTGCCGTCCACCGTGTCGCCGTAGAGGCAGGCGCCGACCAGCTTGTCGTCCTTGATGACCAGCTTTTTGTAGACGCCGCCGAAGGGGTCGCTCATCACGATTTCCTCGGTGCCGTCGCCGCCCATGAACTCGCCGGCGCTGAAGAGGTCTATGCCCGTGACCTTGAGCTTGGTGGAGGTCAGCGAGCCCGAATAGCGCCCTATGCCGTACTGCGCCAGGTGGTTGGCCGCCACCTTGGCCTGCTCGAACAGGGGCGCGACCAGGCCGTAGGCGATGCCGCGGTGCGCCGCGCACTCGCCGACGGAATAGATGCGCGCATCCGTGACGGTCTGCATGGTGTCGTTGACGACGATGCCCTTGCTGCAGTGCAGGCGCATCGATTCGGCCAGCTGGGTGTTGGGGCGTATGCCGACGGCCATCACCACGAGGTCGGTGGCCACTTCGGTGCCGTCCTTGAACTTGATGGAGGCCACGCGGCCCTCGGCGTTGCCGGTGAGTTCCTGCGTCTGCGCGCCCATCATGAATTTGAGGCCGCGGTCTTCCAGCGATTTCTGCAGCAGCTTGCCCGCCACGTCGTCGAGCTGGCGCTCCATCAGCCAGGGCATGACGTGCACCACGGTGACTTCCATGCCGCGCAGCATCAGGCCGTTGGCCGCTTCCAGGCCCAGCAGGCCGCCGCCTATGACGACCGCCTTTTTGTACTTCTCGGATGCTTCGATCATCGCGTTCGTGTCGGCGATGTCGCGGTAGGCGATCACGCCCTGCAGCTCCTTGCCGGGCACCGGCAGGATGAAGGGGTTGGAGCCTGTGCACATCAGCAGGCGGTCGTAGGCCTCTTCGGTGCCGTCCTCGGCGCGCACCACGCGCTTGATGCGGTCGACTTCCACGACTTTTTTGCCGGCGTGCAGCGTGATCTGGTTGTCGGTGTACCAGTCCCAGGAGTTCAGCACGATCTCGTCCAGCGTCTGCTCGCCGGCCAGCACCGGCGACAGCAGGATGCGGTTGTAGTTGGGATGGGGCTCAGCGCCGAAGACGGTGATGTCGTACATGCCGGGCGCGATCTTCAGCAACTCTTCCAGCGTGCGCACGCCGGCCATGCCGTTGCCGACCATCACCAGTTTCTGCTTTTCCTTGACGCGCATGTCCATGGCGGTCTCCTTGGGTTGTCTCTGTGCTGTGTTGCGGGGCGGCTGGTCAGGCGGCTTTTTCCACATGCGCCTGGCGCGTGTAGAGGAAGTCGATCACCGCCTTGCGGTAATGCAGGTATTGCGTGCTTTCCGCCAGTTCCACCCGGCTGCGGGGCCGCGGCAGTTCGATGGCCAGCACCTCGCCTATGGTGGCCGAGGGGCCGTTGGTCATCATCACGATGCGGTCGGACAGCAGTACCGCCTCATCCACGTCGTGCGTCACCATCACCACCGTGCTCTGCGTGGTGGCGACGATCTGCAGCAGCTCGTCCTGCAGCTTGGCGCGGGTCAGCGCGTCCAGCGCGCCGAAAGGTTCGTCGAGCAGCAGCACCTTGGGCTCCATCGACAGCGCGCGCGCGATGCCGACGCGCTGCTTCATGCCGCCTGAAATCTCGCCGGGTCGCTTTTGCGCGGCGGCGGTCAGCCCGACCATGGCCAGCGCCGCATCGGTGCGGGCCTTGAGCTGAGCCTTGTTTTCGGTCGCCGAGAACACGCGCTCGACGGCCAGGTAGACGTTCTCAAAGCAGGTGAGCCAGGGCAGCAGCGAATGGTTCTGGAACACCACGGCGCGCTCGGGGCCGGGGCCGCTGATTTCGCGGTTGGCGCACAGCAGGCTGCCCTGGGTGGGCGTCGTCAGGCCGGCGACCAGGTTGAGCAGGGTGGACTTGCCGCAGCCCGAGTGGCCGATCAGCGCGACGAACTCGCCCCGGGCGACCGTCAGGTTGATGTCCTTGAGTGCGCAGAACGGCCCCTTCTTGGTCTTGAAGGTCTGCTCGACGCCCTGGATCTCGATGTACTTGCTGCTGAAAGATTCGCTCATGATGTGCTCCGGTTTTTTAGGAGGACCATCGCGGAACCGGCTTTGCCGGGCCGCAGGTGGTGCCCCCTTGAGGGGGAGGCGCCGAAGGCGCTTCGGGGGGGCGTTTTTTTTAGTTCTTGACTTCTTCAAAGGTGAAGGCCGTGGCCAGCTTGATCAGGGCGAACTCCAGCAGCAGGCCGACGATGCCGATCACGAAAATCGCGATGATGATGTTCTTGACGTTGAGGTTGTTCCACTCGTCCCAGACCCAGAAACCGATGCCGACGCCGCCGGTCAGCATCTCGGCCGCCACGATCACAAGCCAGGCGGTGCCGACGGCCAGGCGCACGCCGGTCAGCATGTAGGGCAGCACGGCGGGAAAGAGGATCTTGGTGACGATCTTCCATTCGCTGAGGTTGAGCACGCGCGCCACGTTCATGTAGTCCTGCGGAACGCGCTGCACGCCGACGGCGGTGTTGATGATCATGGGCCAGATGGAGCAGATGAAGATGGTCCAGATGGCGGCCGGGTTGGCGCCCTTGAAGACCAGCAGGCCTATCGGCAGCCAGGCCAGCGGCGAGACCGGGCGCAGCAGGCTGATCAGCGGGTTGAACATCCGGCTCAAAAAGCTGAAGCGGCCGATCAGGAAGCCGACCGGGATGCCGACGACGGCCGCCAGACCGAAGCCCATGGCCACGCGCTTGAGTGAGGACAGCACGTTCCAGCCCACGCCCTGGTCGTTGGGGCCCTTGCTGTAAAACGGGTCGCTGAAGATCTGCACCGCCTGCAGGAAAGTGTCTTTCGGCGAAGGGATGCTGCCGCCCGTGCCCATGAAGACCAGTTCCCACACCAGGGCCAACAGGCCCAGGCCCAGCAGCGGCGGCAACAGGCTCAGCCAGATGAACGAGAGGTCCCATGGTGCGCGGGCCGCCGGGGTGGTGGCCGCCTGCACGGCGGGGGAAGCGGTGGTGGGGTTTGTCATGTCGTTGTGGGCGGTTGCCAAAGGAGCGCCGGCTTCCCGGGCCCTGGTTTTGTCGCCGCCGCGGGCCGCGGGCGCGGCCTCAAGCGGGCTGTGGAATACGGCACTGACCATGGCGTGACCTCTTTGCGTGGGGTGGAGAATTCGGTGAACTGGGGTGGGGCCGGCCGGAACGAGCCTAGGCGCGAATCTTGAAGCTGTCGGCGTACTTCTTCGGGTCCTTGCCGTCCCAGACTGTGCCGTCCAGCAGCTTGCTGCTGCGCATCGCGTCCTTGGGCACGCTGACCTTGGCGGCGCTGGCCGCCTGCTTGTAGATCTCGATCTGGTTGATCTGTTTGGCGATGCCCAGGTAGTCGGGGTGGTCCTTGACCAGGCCCCAGCGCTTGTGCTGCGTGAGGAACCACATGCCGTCGGACAGGTAGGGAAAGTTGACCGCGCCGTCGTTGAAGAACTTCATGTAGTTGGGGTCGTCCCAGGTCTTGCCCATGCCGTTCTGGTAGCGGCCCAGGATGCGCTGGTTGATGGCGTCGACGCTGGTGTTGACGTAGCTCTTGTCGGCGATGGTCTCGGCCATCTTCTGCTTGTTGCTGAGATTGGCATCGATCCACTTGCCCGCTTCGATGATGGCGGCTGTCACGGCTCGCGCGGTGTTGGGGTTTTTCTGGACGAATTCGGCGGTGGTACCGAGCACCTTCTCGGGGTGGTCCTTCCAGATGTCCTGGGTGGTGACGGCAGTCACGCCTATGCCGTCGATGATGGCGCGGTGGCCCCAGGGCTCGCCTACGCAGAAGCCGTCCATATTGCCCACGCGCATATTGGCCACCATCTGCGGCGGCGGCACGGTGATGACCTTGGCGTCCTTCATCGGGTTGATGCCGTTGGCGGCCAGCCAGTAGTACAGCCACATCGCATGGGTGCCGGTGGGGAAGGTCTGGGCGAAGGTGTATTCGCGTTTGTCGCTGGCCATGAGCCTGGCCAGGCCCGCGCCGTCCACCGCGCCCTTGTCGGCCAGTTTTTTCGACAGGGTGATGGCCTGGCCGTTGTTGTTGAGCGTCATCAGCACGGCCATGTCTTTTTTCGGGCCGGACGTGCCCATGTGCACGCCGTAGACCAGGCCGTACAGCACGTGGGCGAAATCCAGTTCGCCGTTGACCAGCTTGTCGCGCACGCCGGCCCAGCTGGCTTCCTTGGTCGGGATGATCTTGACGCCGTATTTCTGGTCTATTCCCAGCACCGAGGCCATCACGACGGAGGCGCAATCGGTCAGTGGAATGAAGCCTATCTTCACTTCCTTCTTTTCCGGCGCGTCGGAGCCCGCGGCCCAGGCCCCGCCGGGGAGCATGCCGGCGAACAGCGCGGCGCTGCCGGCGGCGCCGGCTTTTTTGATGAAATCGCGGCGGGCGGGTTTGAAGGGGCCGTAAGACTGCTGCGTCATGCTGAACTCCTGGTGGCAAAGGTAGAAGAGAAGAAAAACACGCTGAAAAACAAAAACGGCGTCCACCTTTCACCTGCACGAAGCGGGTAAGAGATGGACGCCGTTGTCCGGGACAAACCTTGGAGGGCTTGCTGTCGAGCCGCCTTTGGCTCAACTTGGCAATGTTTCAAGCAGAAAGCGTGCCAGCGGGTTGAGGTGGTGAAGGGTCTGGATTTTTTCCTTTAAAAACAAGGACCTGGAGGAAAACAGGATGGAGCACGGCGGGATTGCGGCGCTCCCATCGTGGTGCGCGGCAGGGCGGCAGGCACGGGTTTTGTGCAGTGCAGCAGGCCGGGCGGGCGCGGCGCTGGCAGCGTGGTGCGTTTACAGGTAGTCGGCCATCGCCAGCACGGACTCGGCCACATCCAGCAGCCGGCGGTTCTGGCTCATGGCGGTCTGCCGCAGCATCTTGTAGGCGTCGTCTTCGCTGAGCTTGCGGGTGGCCATCAGCAGGCCTTTGGCACGCTCCACCACCTTGCGCTCGTTGAGCGCGGCGCGCACGGTTTCGAGTTCATCGCTCATGACCTGCAGGCGATGCGCCTGTTCCTGCACCAGGCCGAGGATGGAGCGCTCCAACTGGGGGCCGTAGTGGGCGGGGGCGTGCGGGCCGGCATCGGCCTGGCGCGAGAGTTCGTCCAGGATGGCCTTCTGGTCGCGCAGCTCGGCATGCGCCTGGGCGATCTTGCGTTCGCACAGGCCGCGCAAATTGGCTGCCAGCAGGTCTTCCACCGTTTTCATCGCGTCTATGCGCTGGGTGCAGCAGTCGAACCAGGTCTGGCTCAGGTTGGCGTCCAGCCTTCCGCCGGCATTCGGGGCGCAACCCGTGCGGCGCAAGCGCTCCAGTTCGGCCATGGATTCGGCCAGCTGGGCGACGTTCCAGGCATTGAGGACCGCCGGGTCCGCGAAGTCCGTGAACACTTCAAAGCAGCGCTCCTGGGATTCAATCAGGTGCAGCCACTGCTGCTGGCGCGCCGCGTCCGTGTGGCCCGAGGCGAAGGTGGCCGCGCCGCAGGCACGTTCCTGCCCGGCAAACTCCTTGCCCTGCATGAAGTTGAACATGGCCACCAGCGCGCGGGAGATTTCGGGGTCGGTGGCACTGTCGGCCGCTTCAAAAACCACCACCAGCAGGCCCGCGATCAGCCGTATGAAGGCTGTTGTGGACTCGTCGGGCGTGATCGCCTGGGCGGCTACGCGCCGGCGCAAGGCGGGCAAGGCGTCCAGCGCGTGCAGCACGAAGGCAATGCGGCTGAAGAGCCGGGCGCCGTTGCGCACGCGGCTGGGGGCAGTGTCCAGTGCGTCAAAGTGATCGCGCACGAACTGCTGGACCCGCTCGCATTCGGCGACCTGTTGCAAGCGCTGCTCGGCAAAGCGCGTGCCCTGCGAGCCGAGAAACACATTGCAAATGCCGCGCTCCTTTTGCAGCGCATGGATCAGGCGGCCTATGGCATTGACCAGCTCGCTGGTAAGCGCAAGCTGCTCGAGTTCGCCGATTTCACATTGGCGGGCGGCGATCAGGAAACTGAGTGGGGATTTCGGCATGGGTATCTTTTATCGACCGCAACATCTGTGCCGTGAGCGTCCATCAGGCGGCCAAGCGGGCGGGCTGGGCATTTCCCGCCAACATGACAGGCATTGTGACGGCGTATGGCGCCGCTCCATGCGGCCCGGCCCGCGGCTCCGACCGCATTGAGCCCCTTAAATATGAGCCGCATGTGACAAATAGTGATAAATCCGGTTTGAGTGGCGCTCCGATTTGAGGGTATTTGGTCGAATTCAATAAAAATCAACAATAAATATCAATCACTTGACTGAAACCTCATGAGCATAGAGAAAATTTTTTGCACGACAAGGGAAGCCGCCACGCTGCTCGGAGTTTCCGTGGGGACCGCCCAGCTTTGGGTGGACAACGGCTTGCTGACCGCCTGGAGGACGCCCGGCGGGCATCGCCGCGTCACGCGCGAATCCATCAACAAGCTGCTGCACATGAAGGCGGGTTTACCTGCCGTGCTGACCGGTGAGGCGGGTGGCGCGCAGATGAAGGTGCTGATCGTGGAGGACAGCAGCAACCTGCGAAGGCTCTATGAGATCGTGCTGGCGCAGTGGCCCATGTCGCCGCGCATCACCACTGTCGACAACGGCATAGAGGCGGCCATGCTGCTTGAGCAGGAGCGGCCCGACCTCCTGGTCGTGGACCTGGATACACCGGGCATTGACGGCTTCCGGCTGGTCGGGATCCTCAAGAAAAACCCGAAGTATGCCGATATCACGGTTGTCGTGGTCAGCGGGCTGGACGAAATCGACATCGTGAAGCGCGGGGGCGTCCCTCCGGACGTGTTTGTATTGAGAAAGCCGGTGCCGTTCGCCAAATTGCTGGCCATCGCCAGCGGTATTGAGGACGCCAGGAAAAACGGCGTCGGCGCGCCTGGGCCGTGAAATGGCCTTTAACCACCCTGCCGCCTCCCAGTCGTTGCGCCGCCATTCTTTTTGTCTGAACCGGTTGCGCCCATCCCCGGCATCCGGCTCCGCATGCGGAAGAACAAAAAAATGAAAACCATCCTGATCGTCGACGACCACCCCGATATCCGGCGCCTGCTCTCCATCACCCTGGGCGGCGACTACGAAATTCTTGAGGCGATCGACGGGGCCAGCGCGCTCGCCGCCGTCCGTGCCAACCGGCCGCAGGCGGTCCTGCTGGACGGGATGATGCCGGGCGGGATGGACGGCCTGCAGGTGCTCGAGGTGATAAGGTCCGACCCGGAGTTGAAAGGCACGCTTGTCGCCATGATCACCGCGCGCGGCCAGTCCGCCGACCGGCTGGCCGGCCTGGAGTGCGGCGCCGATGCCTACTTCATCAAGCCCTTCAGTCCACTTGCCATCGCGGTCTGGCTGAAGGAGAACCTCAAATGACGCGCACCACTGCCCGCTGCATGGCGTCTTCATCCGGACGCCGGGCTGGGTTCGCGCGGCACAACGCTTTCGCAGGCCTGGAAGGCCTCCAATGAAACAAACCGTATTCGCCCGTGGGGATTGCCCCGCGGCTGCCCCGAAAACAAGCCGGCCGGTGTCAAAGCCCGGCCTTCGGATCGCCATCTGGCTGTCCACACTGGTGTTGATGTTCGGTGTCGGAGCCTTCAGCTATGTCCAGCTGAAAAACATCAAGGCCCAGCAGCTCGAGCGCGTTGAAAACACCTTGGCCAACCTGGCCCGGGTTAACGAAGAACATGCACTGCGTACCTTCCGCGCGGCCGACCAGACGCTGCGCTTCATGATGACGGAGTACGCGGACGAAGGCGAGAAACTGGACCTCGGCTTGCTGGTCCGCCAGGGTGTCATCGACGGCAGCCTGTTTGCGCAGATTGGAATCATTGATGCCCAGGGCATCTTCCGGCTGAGCAACCTGCCCTTCACAAAGGGGCTTGACCTCTCGGACCGTGAGCACTTCAAGGTGCATAAAAATGAGGATACGGGCGAGCTTTTTATCTCCAAGCCCGTCCTGGGCCGTGCATCCGGAAAATCATCCATCCAGTTGACACGGCGCATCAACCGGCCGGACGGCAGTTTCGGCGGCGTGGCGGTCGTCTCGATAGACGCCACGTATTTCACGCATTTTTATTCGGATCTCGACTTGCCCGAAAAAAGCGTGGCGGCGTTGGTAGGCCTGGACGGCGTCATCCGTGCGCGGCAGCTGGATGAGGTGGCATCCTTCGGCGAGGTCATCACAAAATCGCCAACCTTTCAATACATCCGCGACGGCAAGTCCAGCGGCCAATTCACCAGTTTTTCGGCGGTGGACGGCGTGGAGCGCATTTACGCGTACCGGAAAATTACCGACTACCCGCTCGCCGTGACCATAGGCATTGCCACCGAGACACTGGCGGGCATGTTCACGCCCGGGCGCAATGCGTTGCTGATAGAGACTGCGGTGTTGTGTTTCCTGCTGCTGGCCATGGCCTCCGCGTTGACTTTTTACACCTTGCGCCTGGAGGGCGAGCTGGGAAAGCGCCAGCGGATTGCCGTCGAATTGCGAACCAGCGAGGAGCGCCTTGAGCTCGCGCTGATAGGCGGTGAGCTTGGCGCGTGGGAATGGAACCTGAAGGACGAGGCGTTCACCAGCAACGCCCAGTTGTTCACGCTTATCGGGTACGAGCCCGGGGAGCTGAAGTTCGGCAAGGGTTCCCTGCTGCCGCTGTTCCACCCGCAGGACCTGAGCCCGTTTTTGGTGAGCTTGAAGCAGCATCTCAAGGGGGAAAGCAAAACCCTCAAATGCGAGTTTCGCCTGCTGCACAAGCAAGGCGGCTGGATCTGGATCAGCCTCATGAGCAAGGTCATAGAACGCGACCCGGCCGGGCGCGCCGTCCGCCTGTCGGGCACTGCCCACGACGTGACCTCGCGCGTCGAGGTGACCCAGATGGTGGCCGAAAACGAAGAGCGATGGAAGACCGCGATCTCGGGCGCCAATGAGGGTATCTGGGACTGGAGCGTGGCGACCGGGGGCCTGTTTGTGTCCCGGGCGCTCGGCACCATACTGGGTTACACCGCCGGCCCTTCCAGCGTCACCCTGAAAGACTGGACGGTGCATATTCACCCGGATGACATCGCCGAGGCGTACCGGCAAATCATTTCGCATTTCAAGGGGCAGACCGAGTTCTATCGGGTGGAGATGCGCCTGCGGTGCAAGGACGGCGCCTACAAATGGATGTTGATCAGGGGCCGGGCCTCGTTCGACAAGGCCGGCCGGGCGGTGCGCTTCACGGGTTCGGCGTCCGACATCACGGACCAGCATCTGGCGCAGGAACAGATACAGGACAGGAACGAGCAGCTGAGCGCCATTTTCTCCTTGAGCCCGGATGCCTTTGTTTCGTTTGACCACGCGTTTTGCGTGAAAGACGTCAATCCCGCCTTCGAGCAATTGACCGGGCTGGCGGGGGCCAATGTGATCGGGTTGAGCGAAGAGAAGTTCACCGAGCAAATGAACGGGCGATGCGCGGCGTCCCGGCCGTTTTGCGGGCTGGTTGAATTGCGCAGGCTTTCCGTCCTCAAGGCGCGCAAAGGGCGCGGCGTGATCGAGCTTGCGTCGCCGGTCCGGCGTGTGTTGCAGGCCAAGCTCAAAACCAGCGGAGCCGCTTCGGTGTCGCAAATTCTTTATCTGCGGGACATCACCCACGAGACCATCGTCGAGGACATGAAAACGGAGTTTCTGTCGACGGCGGCCCATGAATTGCGCACGCCCATGGCCAGCATATTGGGATTCGCGGAGGTGATGCTGACCCACAAGCTTGATGAACCCCAGAGACTGGAATTCTCGAACATCATCCATACCCAATCCCAGCAGATGTCATCCATCCTGGACGAGTTGCTGGACCTGGCCAGGATTGAGGCGCGAAAGGAAAAGGATTTTGTCTTTGAGACGCTGGACCTGCAAACGATAGTCGGCCAGGTCGTCAGGGGATTCGGGCTGCCGGCCGGGCGGGCGGCGCCGAGGGTCGCGATACCTTCGATCTTTTTCCACGCTGACCGCGGCAAGGCCAAGCAGGCCATTTTGAATGTCTTGTCGAATGCGTACAAGTATTCATCCGGTGGCGATGTCGAGATCACGCTGGTTGAATCCTCAGGCGCAGGAGGTGCGCCTCTCGTCGGCATTTGCGTGCGGGACCACGGCATCGGTATGGAGAAGGCGCATCTCGAGCGGGTTTTTGAGCGCTTTTATCGCGCCGACAGATCCGGAAAAACGCCAGGCACGGGTCTGGGAATGAGCATCGTCAAGGAGATCATGCGCATTCACCGCGGAAAGATTTCGCTTGACAGCAAGCCCGGAGAAGGAACCTCGGTAACCTTGTTGTTTCCTTGCGTCCCTGCGCACGGGCTGCATGAACCTTCCGACGCTTCCGATTGGATGAAACTGGCCGAAGGCTGATCCCGGCAGTGTGCGGTGCGGATTTCGCGCACGGAGGTGACATCTGGAAGGAGGGGAAGGAGGAGTACCTTTCCCGCGTCCCTTGCAGACCACGGATATTCCTCAAACCGTACACTCGGGGCAATGATTGTCCTTGGATTTGAATCGAGTTGCGACGAAACCGGCGTGGCGCTGGCTGATGCGTCCGGCCCCGGTGTTCCGCGCCTGCTTGCGCACGCGCTGTACAGCCAGATCGCCATGCACCAGGCCTATGGCGGCGTGGTGCCGGAACTGGCCAGCCGCGACCACATCCGGCGCGTGTTGCCGTTGACGCGCCAGGTGATGGCCGAGGCGGGCCGCAGCCTGGCGCAGGTCGACGTGGTGGCCTACACACGCGGGCCGGGCCTGGCCGGCGCGTTGCTGGTGGGTGCCGGCGCGGCCTGCTCACTGGCGGCGGCGCTGGGCAAGCCGGCCATGGGCGTGCACCACCTTGAAGGACATCTGCTTTCGCCCTTCCTGAGCGCCGATCCCCCTGAATTCCCGTTCGTGGCCTTGCTGGTGTCCGGCGGCCATACCCAGCTGATGCGCGTGGACCGCGTGGGCAGCTACGAGTTGCTCGGTGAAACCATTGACGACGCGGCCGGCGAGGCTTTTGACAAATCGGCCAAGCTCATGGGCCTGCCTTACCCGGGCGGCCCGCACCTGGCGAAACTGGCCGAGGGCGGCGACAGCGCGGCCTTCAAGCTGCCGAGGCCTTTGCTGCACAGCGGAGACCTCGATTTTTCCTTTGCCGGGCTCAAGACCGCGGTACTCACGCAAGCCAAAAAACTGGGCACCGAGCTGGACAGCCGCAAGGCCGACCTGGCAGCGTCCACGCAGGCGGCGATTGTCGAAGTGCTGGTGAAAAAATCACTGGCTGCCATGGCGCAAACCGGGCTCAAGCGCCTGGTGGTGGCCGGCGGTGTGGGCGCGAACTCATTGCTGCGCAGCCAGCTCAATGCGGTGTGCAGGCAGCGCGGCATCCGCGTGCATTACCCCGAGTTGCATCTGTGCACCGACAACGGCGCGATGATTGCGCTGGCCGCCGCGATGCGGCTGCAGGCGGGGCTGGAAACGCCGCAGCGCGGCTACACCTTTGACGTGAAACCGCGCTGGGAATTGGCCCCCACGGTCGCTCGCTCCGCGTAGCTTCCTGCCCCCCGAGGGGGCCGCTGCGCCTGCGGCCCGGCAGAGCCGGTTCCGCGGCCCTGGCTGGCAGGGACGGATACCGGCTCGATCGGTGATTACTGGATGTTGAGGTGGGTAACGTTGCTGACAGGGACCTTCTTGCCCAGCGTCAGGGTCAGCACGCCGTTTTCGAGTTTGGCCGTGCTGTTGGCGGTGTCGATTTCCAGCGGAAAGCGCCATGCGGCCTTGACCTTGCGCGCAGCATCTTCCTTGCTGGAAACGCGGACCACGTCGCCTTCAATGCCGATGTCCAGCTGTTCGCGGGTCAGGCCTGGGACGTCGAGTTGCAGGGTGTAGGCCTTTTCAAGGTCTTCCACGCTGGCGGCCTTGGCGGCGCCGGTGTCGGAGATTGAAGAGAAGGTGTCGTTGAGGAATTTTTCCAGTGCGCCGTTGCTCACGACGGGCGCATAGTGGCGATGAAAGGCGCGGGCGGGGCGGTTGGCGAGAGAGTAAAACATGTCGATTCCTTGATGGGTTAACAAGGGGTGTTTTCCCCTTACACTGCGCGGCGCTCACCGTGATTGCCGCATGCTCACCAGTTAGGTGTGCGTGCCGTTTATTCAAGCCAGATCAAGCAAAAGCCGGAGGTCTATTTTTTTATGCGGAAACACTTGAAACGCCTGTTCATGGCCCTATGTCTTGGCGCCTCGCTGGCCGCCGCGGCACAGACCGCGAGCCCGCCGCCGGTCCGCATCGCGCTGATCGAAAGCCTGTCGGGCTCCTTCGCCAATACCGGCGAGGCGGTATTCCGCAACCTTGTGTGGGCCACGGAACGCGTCAATGCGCGCGGCGGCGTGACGCTGGCCGGCGGCGCGCGCAAGCTGGTGGTCGAGCGCTACGACAACAAGGGCCAGAATGAAGAGGCTCTGGCCGCCTTGCGCTCGGCCATCGACGACGGCGTGACCGTCATCGCGCAAGGAAATTCGTCGGCGATCGCCGCGGTGCTCATAGACGCCATCAACAAGCACAACGAGCGCGAGCCGAACAAGCGCGTGCTCTTCCTCAACTACTCGGCGGTCGACCCCATCCTGACCAACGAAAAATGCAGCTACTGGCACTTCCGCTTCGACGCGCATGCCGACATGCGCATGGCCGCGCTGATGGACGTGCTCAAGGACGACAAGGCGCTCAAGAGCATTTACCTGTTCGGCCAGGACTACAGCTTCGGCCAGGCGGTGCTGCGCGAGGCGCGCAGGCAGCTCGGCGTGCAGCGCCCCGACGTGCAGATCGTGGGGGACGAACTGCACGCGCTGGGCCGCGTCAAGGATTTCATTCCCTACGCCGCGAAGATCAAGGCCAGCGGCGCGCAGGCGGTTCTGACGGGCAACTGGGGCAACGACCTGACCTTGCTGATCAAGGCCGCCAAGGAAGTGGGCTACGAGGGCAAGTTCTACACCTTCTACGGCAATGCGCTGGGTGTGCCGGGCGCGCTGGGTGATGCCGGCGTGGGCAAGGTCGTTGCGGTGGCCGACTGGTTCCCCAACGAGCCGGGCGCGCAGTCCGAGGCTTTCTACCAGTCCTTCCGCCAGCGTTTTCCCAGGCCGCAGGACGACTATGTGCACATGCGCATGCAGCTCATGGTCGAAGCCCTGGCCCAAAGCATCGACAAGGCCGGCAGCGCCGAGGCCGGCGCCGTCGCGGCGCAGCTCGAGCGCAGCACTGTGACCTTCGCAGGCCACCAGGGCGCGATGCGCGCTGTCGACCACCAGTTCCAGCAGCCCTTGCTGGTGGCGCTGATGGGCAAGCAGGGCTCACCGGGCGTGAAGTTCGACGTGGAAGGCTCGGGTTACGGCTTTCGCGTGATCAAGACGATTTCGCCCGAACGGGCAGAGCAGCCGAGCAGCTGCAAGATGGTCCGGCCCTGAGCCTTTGCCCTTTTCTTTTTTATTGATTGACGCCGGCAGGCAGATCGAAACATTCCCATGAGACAGGCCGTTTTAAACCTTGAAGAATCCATGATCCGCCAGGTCGCCAACGCGGGCATGGGGCGCAGCGACGTGCTCAAGTTCTGGTTCGGCGAAAGCGACGAGGTCACGCCGGCCTTTATCCGCGACGCGGCGGCGGCCTCGCTGCAGCAGGGTGAGACTTTTTATGCCCACAACCTCGGCTTGCCCGAGCTGCGCGAGGCGATTGCCGGCTACGCCACAGGCCTGCGCTGCCCGGGCGCCGCGCCCATCACGGCCGAGCGCATCGCGGTAACCTCGGGCGGCGTCAATGCGCTGATGTTGGCCGTGCAGGCGCTGGTCGATGCGGGCGACGAAGTCGTGGCGGTGACGCCGGTCTGGCCCAACCTGACGGCCCAACCGGCCATCATGGGCGCGCGGGTGAAATGCGTGAGCCTCAAGCCGGTGGCGGGGCAATGGCAGCTCGACATGGCCGAGTTACTGGCCGCCATCACGCCGGCGACCAGGTTGCTGATCCTCAACGCGCCCAACAACCCCACCGGCTGGACCCTGGCGCGCGCCGAGCAGGAGGCCATCCTGGCGCATTGCCGCAAAACCGGCACCTGGATACTCGCCGACGAGGTCTATGAGCGGCTGTATTACGAGCCGACCCCCAATGGCTGCGCGCCCAGTTTTCTCGACATCGCAGCGCCGGAAGACCGCCTGGTGGTGGTTCACAGCTTTTCCAAAAGTTTTCTGATGACCGGCTGGCGCCTGGGCTGGCTGGTGATGCCGGCCAGCATGACGCCGCACATGGGCAAGCTGGTGGAATTTAATACCTCCTGCGCGCCGGTCTTTGTGCAGCGGGCCGGGCTGGTGGCCATAGAGTGCACGGCCGACATCACGCCCCGCGTGGTCGCCCACCTCAAAACCTGCCGCGACACCCTGGTGCCGCTGTTGCAGGCCGTGCCGGGCGTGCAACTGGCGCCGGCCAAGGGCGGCATGTACGCCTTTTTCCGCCTGGAAGACCAGGCCCGCTACGGCGACTCGCTGGAGACGGCCAAACGCCTGGTCGTGGAGGCCGGGCTGGGCCTGGCGCCCGGCAACGCCTTCATGGTCAATCCCGGGCCCGAGGCCCAGGGATGGCTGCGCTGGTGTTTCGCCAGCCAGGACCTTGACCGGCTGGGGCAGGGGGTTGAGCGCCTACGGCGATGGCTTGGGCTATAATCCAAGGCTCTGCGCAGTTTGAGGCCATTTTTTGGCCTTTTGCCTGCCGGAACACGACGAAAGCGGTTTATTCACTCCCATGTCGGGAACGCTGCTTCGCTCGCAAGCGCACCTCGGTGCAGGAAAGAGAAAACATGATTGCAAAATCAATCAAGGCCGAAATCGTTCAGGCCAACGCCCGCGCCGCCGGCGACACCGGCAGCCCTGAAGTTCAAGTGGCGCTGCTCACCGGCCGCATCAACGAACTGACCCCCCATTTCAAGGCCAACGCCAAGGATCACCACGGCCGCCGCGGTCTGCTGCGCATGGTGAGCCGCCGCCGCAAGCTGCTGGACTACCTGAAGTCCAAGGATGCCGAACGTTACACCGCGCTGATTGCCAAGCTTGGCCTGCGCAAGTAATCGGTAACAACGATTTGAAAGCGCCTGAGTTAGTTCACTAGCTCAGGCGCTTTTTACTTCGGAGCAAGGCAAAACGAACACGCGCTGTGTCATTCCACAAGAAAAGCCCCTGGTCAGCCCGCTGATTTCAGGCATTTTGTGGAATGGCATCGTGTTCAGCCAGCCGCCGCTCCGGGCCTCCCGCGCTGCCTCAAGCGCGTGAATTTAGTGGAGATAAGAACATGAGCATTTTCAACAAAGTCAGCAAATCCTTCCAATGGGGCCAGCACAAGGTCACGATGGAAACCGGCGAAATCGCCCGCCAGTCCGGCGGCGCCGTCGTCGTTGACATGGACGGCACCGTGGTGCTGGCCACCGTGGTCGCCAAGACCGACGCAAAGCCCGGCCAGGACTTCTTCCCCCTGACCGTCGACTACCTCGAAAAAACCTACGCCGCCGGCCGAATTCCCGGCAGCTTCTTCAAGCGCGAAGGCCGCCCCAGCGAATTCGAAACGCTGACCTCCCGCCTGATCGACCGCCCGATCCGCCCGCTGTTCCCCGAAGGCTTCTTCAACGAAGTGCAGGTCGTGATCCACGTGCTGTCGCTGAACCCTGAAGTCGAAGGCGACATCCCCGCGCTGATCGCCTCGAGCGCGGCCCTGTCGATCTCCGGCATCCCGTTCAACGGCCCCATCGGCGCCGCGCGCGTGGCCTACATCGACGGCCAGTACGTGCTGAACCCCGGCAAGACCCAGCTCAAGGAATCGAAGATGGACCTCGTCGTGGCCGGCACCGAAGCCGCCGTGCTGATGGTCGAGTCCGAAGCCCAGCAACTGTCCGAAGAAATCATGCTCGGCGCCGTGGTGTTCGGCCATGAGCAGGGCAACATCGCCATCAGCGCGATCCACGAACTCGTGCGCGACGCCGGCAAGCCGGTCTGGGACTGGCGCGCTCCTCCCAAGGACGAAGTGCTGATCGCCAAGGTCGGCGCGCTGGCCGAAGAAAAACTGCGGGCCGCTTACCAGATCCGCAACAAGCAGGCCCGCACCCACGCCACGCGCGAAGTGACCACCTGGACCAAGGCGGGCCTGAAGGCCGAGGGCGTCGAGTTTGACGCCGTCGCCGTTGACGGCATGCTGTTCGACATCGAAGCCAAGATCGTGCGCAACCAGATCCTGTCCGGCGAGCCACGCATTGACGGCCGTGATACCCGCACCGTGCGCCCGATTGAAATCCGCAACAGCGTGCTGCCGCGCACCCACGGTTCTGCCCTGTTCACGCGCGGCGAAACCCAGGCTCTGGTCGTGACCACGCTGGGCACCGAGCGCGACGCGCAGCGCATCGACGCGCTGTCCGGCGACTACGAAGACCGCTTCATGCTGCACTACAACATGCCTCCGTTCGCCACCGGCGAAACCGGCCGTGTCGGCAGCCCGAAACGCCGCGAAATCGGCCACGGCCGCCTGGCCAAGCGCGCGCTGATCGCCGTGCTGCCTACCAAGGAAGAATTCCCGTACACCATGCGCGTGGTGTCTGAAATCACCGAATCCAACGGCTCCTCGTCGATGGCTTCGGTCTGCGGCGGCTGCCTGTCGCTGATGGACGCCGGCGTGCCGATGAAAGCCCACGTGGCCGGTATCGCCATGGGCCTGATCAAGGAAGACAACCGCTTCGCCGTGCTGACCGACATCCTGGGCGACGAAGATCACCTGGGCGACATGGACTTCAAGGTTGCCGGTACCACCTTCGGTATTACCGCATTGCAGATGGACATCAAGATCCAGGGCATCACCAAGGAAATCATGCAGGTCGCGCTGGCGCAAGCCAAGGAAGCCCGCATGCACATCCTGGGCAAGATGCAGGAAGCCATGGGCGAGGCCAAGGCCGAAGTGTCCGACTTCGCACCGCGCCTCTACGTCATGAAGATCAACCCCGAGAAGATCCGCGACGTGATCGGCAAGGGCGGCGCCGTCATCCGCGCACTGACCGAAGAAACCGGCACGCAGATCAACATCGAGGAAGACGGCACCATCACCATCGCCTCGAACGACAGCGCCAAGGCCGACGAGGCCAAGCGCCGCATCGCCGAGATCACCGCTGAAGTCGAGATCGGCAAGGTCTACGAAGGCCCGGTCACCAAGATCCTGGACTTCGGCGCCCTGATCAACCTCCTGCCCGGCAAGGACGGCCTGCTGCACATCAGCCAGATCGCCCACGAGCGTGTCGAGAAAGTCACCGACTACCTGACTGAAGGCCAGATCGTCAAGGTCAAGGTTCTCGAGACCGACGAAAAAGGCCGCGTCAAGCTGTCGATGAAGGCCTTGCTGGACCGTCCGGCCCAGGATCAGGACCGCGGCTGATCCGTCTTGCGACGGATTTTGCAGCCGCCAGCGCCCGTGTAGCGGGCGCCGGCGGCGCAAATGAACTGCATACCCCATGAAAGCTGTTGAAATTACCTCCTACGGCGCGCCCGAGGTGTTGCGTCTGGGCGCGCGCCCCGCACCCACCGAAGGGCCTGGCGAGGTGGTGATCCGCGTGAACGCCAGCGGCGTGAACCGCCCCGACGTGTTGCAACGCATGGGCAACTACCCGGTGCCGCCGGGCGCATCCGACATTCCGGGGCTGGAAGTCGCCGGCGTGATCGTCTCCGGCGATGCCAAGGCCATGGCCGCTGCCGGCCTCAAGCTCGGCGACCGCGTCTGCGCGCTGGTGGCCGGCGGGGGTTATGCCGAGCTGTGCGTCGCACCCGTGGGGCAATGCCTGCCGGTGCCTGAGGGCCTCAGCGACATCGAGGCGGCTTCGCTGCCCGAGACCTTTTTCACGGTCTGGAGCAATGTGTTCGAGCGCGCCCGCCTGCAGTCGGGTGAAACCCTGCTGATCCAGGGTGGCTCCAGCGGCATAGGCGTCACGGCGATCCAGATCGCCAAGGCCATGGGCGCCACGGTGCTGGTCACGGCCGGCAGCGACGACAAATGCGCAGCCTGCGTTGCCCTGGGTGCCGACCACGCCATCAACTACAAGGCCAGCGACTTTGCCGAAGAGGTGAAAAAGCTGACCCAGGGGCAGGGCGTCAACGTCATTCTCGACATGGTGGCCGGCAGCTATGTGGCGCGTGAGATCGAATGCCTGGCCGAAGACGGCCGCCTTGTCATCATTGCGGTGCAGGGCGGTGTCAAGGCCGAGATCAATGCAGCCCTCGTGTTGCGCAAGCGGCTGACCATCACCGGTTCGACCTTGCGTCCGCGCTCCGTCGAGTTCAAGGCCGCGATTGCGAAAGCGCTCAAAGAAAAAGTCTGGCCCTTGCTTTCATCGGGCAGGATCAAACCGGTCATCCACAGCACTTTTGCCGCGGCTGATGCCGCCAAGGCCCATGCACTGATGGAGTCGAATTCGCATATCGGCAAAATTGTTTTGACCTGGTGAGCCAAAGATGAAAAAACTCATTGCGGGAAACTGGAAGATGAACGGCAGCCTGGCCGCCAACGCGGCCCTGCTGGACGCGCTGGCGCAAGGCCTGGCGACGCCGCCGTCTTGCGAAGTGGCGGTCTGTGTGCCCGCGCCTTACCTGGCGCAGGTGCAGGCGATGCGTTCGGCGCAGCCCGGCCTCGCGGCCATTGACCTGGGCGCGCAGGACGTCTCGGCACAAGCCTCCGGCGCTTACACCGGTGAGGTGAGTGCCGCCATGCTCAAGGATTTTGCGTGCCGCTACGCCATCGTCGGCCATTCGGAGCGCCGCCAGTATCACGGCGAAACCGATGCGCTCGTGGCCGACAAGGCCAAGGCCGCGCTGGCATCGGGCATCACGCCCATCGTCTGCGTGGGCGAGACACTGGCCGAGCGCGAAGCCGGCCACACCGAAGAAGTCGTCAAGCGCCAGCTGGCCGCAGTGATTCACACCAACGGCCATTGCATCAGCGAAATCGTCGTGGCCTATGAACCCGTGTGGGCCATAGGCACCGGCAAGACAGCGTCGCCCGAAGAAGCGCAGGCGGTGCATGCGGTGCTGCGCGCCCAGCTGAAGGCCGCGACGGACCAGTTCGCGCGTGTGAAAATCCTGTACGGCGGAAGCATGAACGCGGCCAATGCGGCAACGCTGCTGGCCCAGCCCGACATCGACGGCGGCCTGATTGGCGGCGCCTCGCTCAAAGCCCCCGATTTCTTGACCATCATTGCTGCAGCCCGTTAACGACGAGCGCAGAACGCTATTAATTTAGGAGTAGATATGAACGTTGTATTAACCATTGTCCTCGCCGTGCAAATGCTCTCGGCGCTCGGCATGATCGGCCTGATCCTGGTGCAGCACGGCAAGGGCGCCGACATGGGCGCGGCATTCGGCAGCGGCGGCTCGGGCAGCCTGTTCGGTGCCAGCGGCAGCGCCAACTTCCTGTCGCGCAGCACCGGTGTTCTCGCGGCCCTGTTTTTTGCATGCACCTTGCTGCTTGCTTACTTCGGCGGTGCTTCGCTGCCGCGCAACAGTTCCAGCGTGCTGGAAGGTGCCGCAGTAACGGCGCCTGCGCCTGCCACCGCGGCTTCCGGTGTCGGCCAAATCCCTGGAACCACCGCGCCTGCAAGTACCAGCGCCGCAGTTCCGGCGCCGCCTGCGCCGGCCGCATCGGGCTCCGCGCAAATCCCGACGAAATAACGTGATTTTGCTGCCGCCTCCCGACGAGGGAAGTGGTATTTCAGGGTAAACTCTAAGACTGTCTGGAAAGCCAAAACCGCAAGGTTCCTCATGCCATCCAGACAGTGAAATATAAAACCGCGGACGTGGTGAAATTGGTAGACACGCTATCTTGAGGGGGTAGTGCCGAAAGGTGTGCGAGTTCGAGTCTCGCCGTCCGCACCAGATTGACATGCATCGGCAGCAGCGCTCCGGCGATGCCGTCGGCTCAAACGGCAAGCTGAAACAAACCGCACAGGTGGCTTTTCAGAAGTTGAATCCACGATGAACCTCGATCAATACCTTCCTGTTCTCCTGTTTATTCTGGTCGGTGTGGGTGTCGGCGTGGTGCCCCAGGTCCTGGGGCGTTTGTTGGGCCCTGTGCGCCCCGACAGCGAAAAAAATTCCCCTTATGAATGCGGCTTCGAGGCTTTCGAAGATGCCCGCATGAAATTCGATGTGCGCTACTACCTGGTCGCCATCCTCTTCATTCTTTTTGACCTCGAAATCGCGTTTCTTTTTCCCTGGGCCGTGGCGCTCAAGGAAATCGGCCCCGTCGGTTTCTGGTCGGTCATGATTTTCCTGGGCATTCTGGTCGTGGGCTTTGTCTACGAGTGGAAAAAAGGTGCCCTGGACTGGGAATAAGAAGAGAAGAGATCCCGAGGGTTTCCAGGGTCTAGGGCGGGTTTCGCCACAAAGGTACGGGTATGTCACTTGAAGGTGTTTTCAACGAAGGCTTCATGACCACGAGTTACGACTCGGTGGTGAACTGGGCCAAGACGGGTTCGCTCTGGCCCATGACGTTCGGCCTGGCCTGCTGCGCCGTCGAAATGATGCATGCGGGCGCGGCGCGTTACGACCTGGACCGTTTCGGCATGTTGTTCCGTCCCAGTCCGCGCCAGTCCGACCTGATGATCGTGGCCGGCACGCTGTGCAACAAGATGGGCCCGGCCCTGCGCAAGGTGTACGACCAGATGTCCGAGCCGCGCTGGGTGCTGTCCATGGGCTCGTGCGCCAACGGCGGCGGCTACTACCACTACAGTTATTCCGTGGTCCGCGGCTGCGACCGTATCGTGCCGGTGGACGTGTACGTGCCCGGCTGCCCGCCCACGGCGGAAGCCCTGATGTACGGGATCATCCAGCTGCAACAGAAAATCCGCCGCACCAACACGATTGCGAGGGCATAAAGCATGTCCTCTTCTCCCGTGTCCATGGAGCAACTCGCCGAAACGATTCAAGCCGTTCTCGGTGACAAAGTCAAAACGCTGAAGACCGCACTGGGTGAAATCACCCTCACGGTCGCCGCCGCCGATTACCTGGCCGCCGCCACCTTGCTGCGCGATGCGCCCGGCTGCCGCTTCGAGCAACTCATCGACCTGTGCGGCGTCGACTATTCCGAGTACAGGGACGGCCAGTACGACGGCCTGCGCTACTGCGTGGCGTCGCACCTGCTGTCGGTCAGCCTCAACCAGCGCGTGCGCCTCAAGGTGTTCTGCCCGGACGACGATTTCCCCGTGGTGGATTCGCTCAACGGCATCTGGAACTCGGCCAACTGGTTCGAGCGCGAAGCCTTCGACCTCTACGGCATCATCTTCGAAGGCCACAACGACCTGCGCCGCATCCTGACGGACTACGGCTTCATCGGTCATCCTTTCCGCAAGGATTTCCCGACCTCGGGCCATGTGGAAATGCGCTACGACCCTGAGCAAAAGCGCGTGATTTACCAGCCGGTCACCATAGAGCCGCGCGAGATCACCCCGCGCGTGATCCGCGAAGACAACTACGGCGGACTGCAGTAAGCGGCGCAGGCAAGAGATACCCCACATGGCTGAAATCAAAAACTACACGCTCAACTTTGGACCCCAGCACCCCGCGGCGCACGGTGTGCTGCGCCTGGTGCTTGAGCTCGACGGCGAAGTGATCCAGCGCGCCGACCCGCACATCGGCCTGCTGCACCGCGCGACCGAAAAGCTGGCCGAAAGCAAGACCTACATCCAGTCTCTGCCTTACATGGACCGCCTGGACTACGTCTCGATGATGTCCAACGAACACGCCTACTGCCTGGCCATCGAGAAGCTGCTCGGCGTCGACGTGCCGGTGCGTGCGCAGTACATCCGCGTGATGTACGCCGAAATCACTCGCCTGCTCAACCACCTGCTGTGGCTGGGCGCGCACGGTTTCGACTGCGGGGCGATGAACATCCTGATTTACTGCTTCCGCGAACGCGAGGCGCTGTTCGACATGTACGAGGCCGTCTCCGGCGCGCGCATGCATGCGGCCTACTTCCGCCCGGGTGGCGTCTACCGAGACCTGCCCGACAGCATGCCTCAGTATCGCGTCAGCAAAGTCAAGAACGCCAAGGCCATCGCGGCGCTGAACGAGAACCGCCAGGGTTCGCTGCTCGACTTCATCGAAGACTTCACCAACAAGTTCCCGAATTACGTCGACGAATACGAAACGCTGCTGACCGACAACCGCATCTGGAAGCAGCGCACCGTCGGCGTCGGTGTCGTCTCGCCCGAGCGCGCACTCAACCTCGGCTTCACCGGCCCCATGCTCAGGGGGTCGGGTTTTGCCTGGGACCTGCGCAAGCAGCAGCCCTACGACGTCTACGACAAGATGGACTTCGACATCCCGGTCGGCAAGACCGGCGACTGCTACGACCGCTACCTGGTCCGCATCGAAGAGATGCGCCAGTCCAACCGCATCATCAAGCAGTGCATTGACTGGCTGCGCGTGAATCCCGGCCCCGTGATCACCAGCAACCACAAGGTCGCCGCGCCGGACCGCGAATCCATGAAGTCCAACATGGAAGAGCTGATCCACCACTTCAAGCTCTTCACCGAGGGCTTTCACGTCCCCGAAGGCGAAGCCTACGCGGCGGTCGAGCACCCCAAGGGCGAGTTCGGCATCTACATCGTGAGCGACGGCGCCAACAAGCCTTACCGCCTGAAGATCCGCCCGCCGGGCTTCCCGCACCTCGCGGCCATGGACGAGATGTCGCGCGGCCACATGATTGCCGATGCCGTCGCCGTGATCGGCACCATGGACATCGTGTTCGGTGAGATTGATCGCTAAACCGGATGGTTTCCCCCATGATTTCTGAACAAACCCGAGCGCGCTTCGACCGCGAAGTTGCCAAATATCCCGCGGACCAGAAGCAGTCGGCCGTCATGGCCTGCCTGACCATCCTGCAGGAAGAGCACGGCTACGTGAGCGCCGAGAGCGAAAAAGTCGTGGCCGAATACCTCGGCATGGCGCCCATAGCCGTGCATGAGGTCACCACCTTCTACAACATGTACAACCAGCGCCCCGTTGGCAAGTACAAGCTCAACGTCTGCACCAACCTGCCTTGCCAGCTGCGCGACGGTGCCAAGGCGCTCAAGCACCTGGAGCACAAGCTGGGCATCGCCATGGGCGAGACCAGCGCCGACGGCCTCTTCACGCTGCAGCAGTCCGAATGCCTGGGCGCTTGCGCCGACTCGCCCGTGATGCTTGTCAACGACCTCACCATGTGCAGCTTCATGAGCAACGAGAAGCTGGACCAGCTCATCGAAGGTCTCAAATCCGCCGAGGCAAAGCAACCATGACGCTCGCACCCCTGAATCCCCACAGCGCAGCCGCGCAAAGCGTGCTGTCCCAGTTCGCGGCCACCGGCGTGCAGAGCTGCTTCCACGGCCGGCACATCAACCCGCAGATCCTGGCCGACCTCGACGGCAGCAACTGGCGGCTCAAGGACTACGAAGCGCGCGGCGGCTACCAGGCCCTGCGCAAGATTCTCAAGCAGGACGGCGGCGAGGGCATGACGCCCGACCAGGTCATTGCCGAAGTCAAGGCCGGCAGCCTGCGCGGCCGCGGCGGCGCGGGTTTCCCGACCGGGCTCAAGTGGAGCTTCATGCCGCGCCAGTTCCCGGGCCAGAAGTACCTGGTCTGCAACTCGGACGAGGGCGAGCCGGGCACCTGCAAAGACCGCGACATCATGCAGTACAACCCGCACAGCGTGATCGAGGGCATGGCGATTGCCGCCTACGCCATGGGCATCAGCGTGGGCTACAACTACATCCACGGCGAAATCTTCGCGACCTACCAGCGCTTTGAAGAGGCGCTGGAAGAAGCCCGCGCCGCCGGCCTGCTGGGCGACAACATTCTCGGCAGCGGTTACAGCTTCCAGCTTCATGCCTCGCACGGCTTCGGCGCCTACATCTGCGGCGAAGAAACCGCGCTGCTCGAGTCGCTCGAGGGCAAAAAAGGCCAGCCGCGCTTCAAGCCGCCGTTCCCGGCCAGCTTCGGCCTCTACGGCAAGCCCACCACCATCAACAACACCGAAACCTTCGCGGCGGTGCCCTGGATCATCCGCAACGGCGGCCAGGCCTACCTCGAATGCGGCAAGCCCAACAACGGCGGCACCAAGATCTATTCGGTCTCGGGCGACGTCGAACTGCCGGGTAACTACGAAGTGCCCATGGGCACGCCGTTCTCCAAGCTGCTGGAGCTCGCCGGCGGTGTGCGCAAGGGCCGCACGCTCAAGGCCGTGATCCCCGGCGGATCGTCGGCGCCGGTGCTGCCGGCTTCCATCATGATGGACTGCACCATGGACTACGACTCCATCGCCAAGGCCGGCTCCATGCTGGGCTCGGGCGCGGTGATCGTGATGGACGACAGCCGTTGCATGGTCGAGTCGCTCAAGCGCCTCTCCTATTTCTACATGCACGAGTCCTGCGGGCAATGCACGCCTTGCCGCGAAGGCACGGGCTGGCTCTGGCGCGTCGTGGACCGCATCCACAACGGCCACGGCAAGCAGACCGACATGGACCTGCTCAACTCGGTCGCCGACAACATCCAGGGCCGCACCATCTGCGCGCTCGGCGATGCCGCGGCCATGCCGGTGCGCGCCATGATCAAGCATTTCCGTCATGAGTTTGAAGCCATGATCAAGACGCCGGCCCCTCAAGTTCCCACATCCCAGGCTTCGGCTGCTGCGCAAGCCTGAAGCCGCGGAAAGAAAAATATATGGTTGAAATAGAACTCGACGGCCAGAAGGTGGAAGTGCTCGAAGGCAGCACGGTGATGCACGCGGCTGAAAAAGCCGGTACTTACATTCCGCACTTCTGCTATCACAAGAAACTCAGCATTGCGGCCAACTGCCGCATGTGCCTGGTAGACGTGGAGAAGGCGCCCAAGCCCATGCCGGCCTGCGCCACGCCCGTCACGCAGGGCATGATCGTCCGCACCAAGAACGACAAAGCCATCAAGGCCCAGAAGGGCGTGATGGAGTTCCTGCTGATCAACCACCCGCTGGACTGCCCGATCTGCGACCAGGGCGGCGAATGCCAGCTGCAGGACCTGGCCGTCGGCTACGGCGGCAGCGAATCGCGCTACGAGGAAGAAAAGCGCGTCGTCTTCCACAAGGACGTCGGCCCGCTGATTTCCATGCAGGAAATGAGCCGCTGCATCCATTGCACGCGCTGCGTGCGTTTCGGCCAGGAAGTGGCCGGCGTGATGGAACTCGGCATGTCTCATCGCGGCGAACACGCCGAGATCGAAACCTTTGTCGGCATGTCGGTGGACTCCGAACTGTCCGGCAACATGATCGACATCTGCCCGGTCGGCGCGCTGACCAGCAAGCCTTTCCGCTACAGCGCCCGCACCTGGGAATTGTCGCGCCGCAAGTCGGTCAGCCCGCACGACTCGACCGGCGCCAACCTGATCGTCCAGGTCAAGAGCAACAAGGTCATGCGCGTGGTCCCGCTCGAGAACGAAGACGTCAATGAATGCTGGATCGCCGACCGCGACCGCTTCTCGTATGAGTCCCTCAACGGCGACGAACGCCTGACCAGTCCCATGCTCAAGCAGGGCGGCGAGTGGAAGACGGTCGACTGGCAGACCGCGCTCGAATACGTGGCCAACGGCCTCAAACAGATCAAGGCCGATCACGGTGCCAACAGCATAGGCACGCTGGCCAGCCCGCACAGCACGCTCGAAGAGCTCTACCTCGCTGCTTCACTGATGCGCGGCCTGGGCAGCGACAACATCGACTACCGCCTGCGCAATGCCGAGTTCGCCACGCCGTCTGCCATCCGCTGGCTGGGCACCTCGATTGCTTCGCTGTCGCAACTGCAGCGCGTGCTGGTGGTCGGTTCCAACCTGCGCAAGGACCATCCGCTGTTTGCACAGCGCATCCGCCAGTCCGTGCGCAAGGGCGCCGCGCTCAGCACCATCAATTCCACCCACGAATTGGCAAACGCCGATGCGTGGGCTATGCCCGTCGCCAACGCGCTGCTCTCGGCACCCGAAGCCTGGGCCCAGTCTCTGGCCGACGTGGCAGCGGCGATCGCTGCGGACAAAGGCGTCACGGCGCCTGCCGCCGGCCAGGCCACCGATGCCGCCAAAGCCATCGCCAAGTCCCTGCAGGGCGGCGAACGCAAAGCCATCCTGCTGGGCAACGCCGCGGCGCACCACGCCAATGCTTCCAGCCTGCTGGCGCTTGCCAACTGGATAGGCGCGCAGACCGGCGCCACCGTGGGCTATCTCACGGAAGCCGCCAACACCGTAGGCGCCCAACTGGCCGGCGCCTTGCCCGCCGGCAAGGGCCTCAACGCAGGCCAGATGCTGGACGGCCAGCTCAAGGCCGTGATCCTGCTCAACAACGAGCCCGAGTTTGATTCGGCCGCGGGCGCCAGGGCGAAGACCTCGCTCAATTCCGCGCAAATGGTCGTGACGCTGAGCCCCTTCAAGGCCAACATGGGCTTTAGCGACGTGCTGCTGCCGATCGCGCCTTTCACCGAAACCCCGGGCACCTTCGTGAACGCCGAAGGCCGTGTGCAAGGTTTCCATGCCGTCGTCAAACCATTGGGTGATACGCGTCCGGCCTGGAAGGTGTTGCGCGTGCTCGCCAACCTGCTGGACCTGCCCGGATTTGATTTCGAATCCTCGCAGGACGTGCTCAAGCAGGTCGCCGGCGCCGAGGCAGCCCAGCTTCCCGCTGACAGGCTGGGCAATGCCACACAAAGCGGCATCCAGCTGTCGGCAGCTCCCGTGCAGGCGCCAGCGGTGGCCAGCATTTACCAGCTCGACGGGTTGGTCAGGCGCGCGACCTCACTGCAGCTGACGGCGGACGCCCGCCAGGCCGCGGGCCTTGACGCGAAGCTCGAAGGAGTGGCCGCATGATTGATGCGATTTACACCTTCGGCCAGGGTTTGATGGGCGGCATCTGGCCCGCCACCGTGTGGCCCGTGCTGTGGGCGCTCATCAAGATCGTCTGCGTGCTGCTGCCGCTGATGGGCTGTGTGGCCTACCTCACTTTGTGGGAACGCAAGGCCATCGGCTTCACCCAGATTCGCCTCGGCCCCAACCGCGTCGGGCCTTTCGGCCTGCTGCAGCCGATTGCCGATGCGCTCAAGCTGCTGACCAAGGAAATCATCATCCCGACGGCGGCCAGCAAGGGCCTGTTCGTGCTCGGCCCCATCATGACCATCATGCCGGCCCTGGCCGCCTGGGCTGTGATTCCTTTCGGGCCCGAAATCGCGCTGGCCAACATCAACGCCGGCCTGCTGTTCCTCATGGCCATCACTTCGCTGGAAGTCTATGGCGTGATCATCGCGGGCTGGGCCTCGAACTCCAAATACGCTTTCCTGGGCGCCATGCGCGCTTCGGCGCAGATGGTCAGCTATGAAATCGCCATGGGCTTCTGCCTGGTGGTGGTGCTCATGGTGTCGGGCAGCCTGAACATGACCGACATCGTGATGAGCCAGGGCAAGGGCACGCTGGCAAGCCACGGCTGGACTTTCCTGTCCTGGAACTGGTTGCCGCTGCTGCCGATTTTTGTCGTCTACTTCATCTCCGGCCTGGCCGAAACCAACCGCCACCCCTTCGACGTCGTTGAAGGCGAATCCGAAATCGTGGCCGGCCATATGGTCGAGTACTCGGGCATGGCTTTCGCGATGTTCTTCCTCGCTGAATACGCCAATATGTGGCTGGTCGCCATCCTGGCCGTGCTGCTGTTCCTCGGCGGCTGGTTGCCGCCTGTTGAGGCCCTGAGCTTCATCCCGGGCTGGATCTGGCTTGGCGCCAAGACTTTTGTCGTGGTCACCATGTTTCTCTGGGTGCGCGCCACTTTCCCGCGTTTTCGTTATGACCAGATCATGCGTTTGGGCTGGAAGATTTTCATTCCCGTGACCCTGGTCTGGCTGGTCGTCGTCGGGGCCTGGATGCAGACCCCGTACAACATCTGGAAGTAGATATGCCCCCACGCTTTTCACTTCGTGTAATGCGCTGCCCCCCGAGGGGGCGCTGCGCCTGCGGCCCGGCAAAGCCGGTTCCGCGGCCCCTGCTTGGGCAGAGCCTCTCGCGAGCACCCCTTATATGACTCAGTTGCGCAGGAAATCATCATGAGTGCCGTAGCTTCCATCAAAGACTTTGCGTCGAGCTTCATGCTCACCGAGCTGTTCAAGGGTATGGCCCTGACCGGCAAGTACATGTTCAGCCGCAAGATCACAGTCCAGTTTCCCGAAGAGAAAACTCCGCTGAGCCCGCGTTTTCGCGGCCTGCACGCGCTGCGCCGCTATGAAAACGGCGAAGAGCGCTGCATCGCCTGCAAGCTCTGCGAAGCGGTGTGTCCGGCGATGGCCATCACCATCGAATCCGACGTGCGTGAAGACGGCAGCCGCCGCACCTCGCGTTACGACATCGACCTGACCAAATGCATCTTCTGCGGTTTCTGCGAAGAAAGCTGCCCGGTCGATTCCATCGTCGAGACCCATATCTTTGAATACCACGGCGAAAAACGCGGTGACCTGTATTTCACCAAAGAGATGCTGCTGGCCGTGGGCGACCGCTATGAGTCCGAAATTGCCGCCAGCCGCGCGGCGGATGCCAAGTACCGCTGAACCCCAGGCCGACGGCTCAAGAAAGAACCCACAAGAACATGGACGCTAAAACAGGTCTTTTTTATGTCTTCGCCGCGGTGCTGCTGTTTGCGGCATTCAAGGTGATTACCGCGCGCAACCCTGTGCATGCGGCGCTCTACCTCGTGCTGGCATTCTTCCAGGCGTCCGCCGTGTGGATCCTGCTCAAGGCCGAGTTCCTGGCCATCACGCTGGTGCTGGTCTACGTGGGCGCCGTGATGGTGCTGTTCCTGTTCGTCGTGATGATGCTGGACATCAACATCGACAGCATGCGCAAAGGCTTCTGGAGGCACTTCCCGCTGGCCGGCTCCGTGGGTGCCATCATCGCGCTGGAAATGTCTTACGTGCTGATGGGCGGCTTTCGTGAGCCTCCCAAGGTCGCGACGGCGGCGGGCCAGATAGGCGCGCAGGTCTCCAACACCAAAGAGCTCGGCAAGCTGCTGTATTCGGAATACCTCTATCCGCTGGAAGTCGCGGCGGTGATCCTGCTGGTGGCCATCATTGCCGCCATCGCGCTGACCCTGCGCGCACGCAAAGACTCCAAATACCAGAACCCTTCAGAGCAGATCCGCGTCAAGCGCGCCGACCGCGTAAGCCTGGTCAAGATGAAATCCGTGATGCCCGCGCCCGTTGTGGCCGCTGCCGCCGCACCCGCCGAGGAAAAGAAACCATGACGCTCACCCTCGGACATTTTCTTTCGCTGGGCGCGATGCTGTTCGCGCTGTCGGTCATCGGCATCTTCCTGAACCGCAAAAACCTCATCGTGCTGCTGATGGCCATCGAGCTCATGCTGCTGGCGGTCAACATGAACTTCGTGGCCTTCTCTTACTACCTGAACGACATGGCCGGCCAGGTTTTTGTGTTCTTCATCCTGACCGTCGCGGCGGCCGAATCGGCCATCGGCCTGGCCATTCTGGTGCTGCTGTTCCGCAACAAGTCCAGCATCAACGTCGACGAACTCAACACGCTCCAGGGCTAAAAACAAGATGAGCCAAACCCTTTCCGCATCGGCCCTGCTGGCCGTTCCGCTGGCGCCACTGGTTGGCGCCCTGGCGGCCGGCATCCTCGGCACCTCCTTCGGCGGCAACTGGATAGGCCGGCGCCTGTCGCACACCCTCACCATCCTCGGCGTGCTGGTGGCCTTCATCATTTCGGCCATGACGCTCAAGAGCGTGGCGGTCGACGGTGCGCGTTTCAACGAAACGCTCTACACCTGGATGAACGTCGGCGGCCTCAAGATGGAAATCGGCTTCCTGGTCGACGGCCTCACGGCCATGATGATGTGCGTGGTGACTTTCGTCTCGCTGATGGTGCACATCTACACCATAGGCTACATGGAGGAGGACGAAGGCTACAACCGCTTCTTCGCCTACATCTCGCTGTTCACCTTCTCCATGCTGATGCTGGTGATGAGCAACAACATGCTGCAGCTGTTCTTCGGCTGGGAAGCCGTGGGCCTGGTGTCCTACCTGCTGATCGGCTTCTGGTTCAACAAGCCCACCGCCATCTTTGCGAACATGAAGGCCTTCCTGGTCAACCGCGTGGGCGACTTCGGCTTCATCCTCGGCATCGGCCTGATCGCCGCCTATGCCGGCACGCTCAACTACGGCGAAGCCTTTGCCAAGGCCGACGAACTCTCCAAGCTGAGCTTCCCGGGCACCGGCTGGATGCTGGTGACCGTGATCTGCATCTGCCTGTTCATCGGCGCCATGGGCAAATCGGCGCAATTCCCGCTGCACGTCTGGCTGCCCGATTCCATGGAAGGCCCGACCCCGATCTCCGCGTTGATCCACGCGGCGACCATGGTGACCGCCGGCATCTTCATGGTGGCGCGCATGTCGCCGCTGTTTGAGCTCAGCGACACCGCACTCAGCTTCATCATGGTGATAGGCGCCATCACGGCGCTGTTCATGGGTTTCCTCGGCATCATCCAGAACGACATCAAGCGCGTGGTGGCGTATTCGACGCTGTCGCAGCTGGGCTACATGACGGTGGCGCTGGGCGCCTCGGCCTATTCCGTCGCGGTGTTCCACCTGATGACGCACGCTTTCTTCAAGGCGCTGCTGTTCCTGGCCGCCGGCTCGGTCATCATCGGCATGCACCACAACCAGGACATCCGCTGGATGGGCGGCGTGCGCAAGTACATGCGCATCACCTGGATCACCTCGCTGCTGGGCACGCTGGCCTTGATCGGCACGCCGCTGTTCGCGGGTTTTTATTCCAAGGACAGCATCATCGAAGCCGTGCATGAAAGCCACCTGGCCGGCTCCGGTTTTGCGTATTTCGCGGTGCTGGCGGGCGTCTTTGTCACGGCCTTCTATTCCTTCCGCCTGTACTTCCTGGTGTTCCACGGCAAGGAACGCTACGACCAGAACCCCGACGCGCACCACCATGCCCATGACGACCACGGCCATCATGACGAACACCACGAACCGCACGAATCCCCCTGGGTCGTGACGGTGCCGCTGATCCTGCTGGCGATCCCGTCCGTGGTCATCGGCTTCCTGACGATCGAACCCATGCTGTATGGTGATTTTTTCAAGGGCGCCATCATGGTGAACCTGGAGAAGCATCCCGTCATGGAAGAGTTGAAGCAGGCATTCCACGGCCCGGCCCAGATGGCCTTGCATGGCCTCACGGCTGCGCCGTTCTGGCTGGCCTTGTCGGGCACCGTGCTGGCCTGGTACATGTACATGGTCAACCCGGCCCTGCCGGCAGCGATCAAGCGCATGTTCATGCCTGTCTTCACGCTGCTCGAGAACAAGTACTACCTCGACTGGTTCAATGAAAACGTGCTGGCCCGGGGCACGCGTGCGCTCGGCACCGCGCTCTGGAAGGGCGGCGACCAGAAGCTGATCGACGGCGCGCTGGTCAACGGCTCCTGGAAGCTGATCGGCTGGATCTCCGGCATGGTGCGGCGGCTGCAGTCCGGCTACATCTATCACTATGCCTTCGGCATGATCATTGGCGTGTTTGTGTTGATGACGTATTTCGTCTGGCTCAATCGCTGATCAGTTCAACAAAATCAAGGAAGAACAAGAATGGGTTTGTTGAGTCTTGCGATCTGGACACCGATTGTTTTCGGTGTGGTTCTGCTGGCGCTGGGGCGTGACGAGCAGGCGCGCAGCGTTCGCTGGATCGCGCTGATAGGCGCGGTCGTCAGTTTCCTGGTGACGCTGCCGCTTTACGACGGCTTCAAGCTGGGCACTTCGGCCATGCAATTCGTCGAGAAGGGCAGCTGGATCCAGCGCTTCAACGTCAATTACCACGTCGGTGTCGACGGCATCTCGCTGTGGTTCGTGCTGCTGACGGCCTTCATCAACGTGGTGGTCATCATTGCCAGCTGGGAAGCCATCACCACGCGCGTGAACCAGTACATGGCCTCCTTCCTGATCCTCAGCGGGCTCATGATCGGCGTGTTCTCGGCGCTGGACGGCATCCTGTTCTACGTGTTCTTCGAAGCCACGCTGATCCCGATGTACCTCATCATCGGCATCTGGGGCGGCCCCAACAAGATCTACGCGGCCTTCAAGTTCTTCCTGTACACCTTGCTCGGCTCCCTGCTGATGCTTGTGGCGCTGATCTTCCTGTACAACAAGTCGGGCGGCAGCTTCGACATCCTGACCTGGCACAAGCTGCCGCTGGGCGGCACGATACAGACGCTGCTGTTCTTCGCCTTCTTCGCGGCCTTTGCCGTCAAGGTGCCGATGTGGCCGGTCCACACCTGGCTGCCCGACGTGCACGTCGAGGCGCCCACCGGCGGCTCCGCCGTGCTGGCGGCCATCATGCTCAAGCTGGGTGCCTACGGCTTCCTGCGTTTCTCCATGCCCATCGCCCCGGACGCCGCGCACGAATGGGCCTGGCTGATGATCGCCCTGTCGCTGATCGCCGTCATCTACGTCGGCCTGGTGGCACTGGTGCAGCAGGACATGAAAAAGCTGGTCGCCTATTCATCGGTGGCGCACATGGGTTTTGTCACGCTGGGTTTCTTCATCTTCAACGACCTCGGCGTGTCCGGCGGCATCGTGCAGATGATTGCCCACGGCTTTGTGTCGGGCGCCATGTTCCTGTGCATTGGCGTGCTGTACGACCGCGTCCACTCGCGCGAGATCGCCAGCTATGGCGGTGTGGTCAACACCATGCCCAAGTTCGCGGCCTTCGCGCTGCTGTTCGCCATGGCCAATTGCGGCCTGCCGGGCACGGCCGGCTTCGTCGGCGAATGGATGGTGATCCTGGGCGCCGTCAAGGCCAACTTCTGGATGGGCGGCGCGGCGGCGACGGCACTGATCTTCGGCGCGGCCTACACCCTGTGGATGTACAAGCGCGTCTACCTCGGCCCCGTGGCCAATGAGGATGTCAAGGCGCTCACCGACATCAACAGCCGCGAGTTCCTGATGCTGGCCCTGCTGGCCGTTGCCGTGCTGTACATGGGCATCTATCCCAAGCCCTTCACGGACGTGATGAACACTTCAGTGGCGGACCTGCTCAAGCACGTTGCAGTCTCCAAGCTGAACTGAAACTACAAAGAATTCAGATGATTGACAAACTCTCCTGGATCGCGGTTTACCCCGAACTCGTCCTCCTGACCATGGCCTGCGTGATCGCGCTGGTGGACCTGGGCGTGAAGACGCCGCAGCGCACGCTCACCTATGTGCTCACCCTGGTGACGCTGGCCGTGGTGGCCGCATTGGAGGCAGCTTACGCCGTGGGCGGGCAGACCTTCTACGGTTTCGGCAACATGATCGTCGTCGACCCCATGGGCAGCTGGCTCAAGTGTTTTGCCTGCATCACCGTGATGATCACGCTGGTCTACGGCCGTCCCTATGCGGCCGACCGCGACATGCTGCGCGGCGGCGAGTTCTTCACGCTGAGCCTGTTCGCGCTGCTGGGCATGTTCGTGATGATCTCGGGCCACAACTTCCTGGTCATCTACATGGGCCTGGAATTGCTGACGCTGTCGAGCTATGCGCTGGTAGCCCTGCGCCGCGACAACGCCACGGCGACTGAAGCCGCCATGAAGTACTTCGTGCTGGGCGCGCTGGCTTCGGGTTTCCTGCTTTACGGCCTGTCGATGCTCTACGGCGCGACCGGCTCCCTGGACCTCAACGAAGTGTTCAACGCGATTGCCAGCCGCCAGGTCAGGCACCAGGTCCTGATTTTCGGCCTGGTCTTCATCGTGGCCGGCCTGGCCTTCAAGTTGGGTGCAGTGCCTTTTCACATGTGGCTGCCCGACGTTTATCAGGGCGCGCCCACGGCGGTCACGCTGCTGATTGGCGGCGCGCCGCAGCTCGCGGCCTTCGCGATCTGCATCCGCCTGCTGGTCGAAGGTTTGCTGCCGCTGGCGATCGACTGGCAGCAGATGCTGGCCTTGATGGCCATAGGCTCGCTGTTGGTCGGCAACCTGGCCGCGGTCGCGCAGTCCAACCTCAAGCGCATGCTGGCGTTCTCCACCATTTCGCAGATGGGCTTCCTGCTGCTCGGCCTGCTGGCCGGCGTGGTCAACGGCAACCAGCTCAACACCGAATCCGCCTACAGCGCGGCGATGTTTTACGCCTTGACCTATGTGCTCACCACCTTGGGCGCTTTCGGCATCATCATGCTGTTGGCGCGTGCCGGGCATGAGTCTGAAGAGATCGTCGACCTGGCCGGCCTCAACCAGCGCAGCCCCTTGTATGCCGGCGTGATGGCCATCAGCATGTTCTCGCTGGCCGGCCTGCCACCGCTGGTGGGTTTTTACGCCAAGCTGTCCGTCCTGCAGGCACTGATTTCATCGCAGCAAACCAGCTACATCGTGCTGGCGGTCTTTGCCGTGATCATGTCGCTGGTGGGTGCCTTCTATTACCTGCGCGTGGTCAAGGTCATGTACTTCGACGCGCCGCTCGCCCACAACGCGCTGCCGGTCTCAGGCCCGACCGACGCCAAGGTGGTGCTGGCGATCAATGGCGCGCTCATCCTGATCCTGGGCATGCTGCCCGGCGGCCTGATGACGCTGTGTTCCCAGTCCATCAGCAGCATCGTCAAGTCCCTGGGCACCTGATCCCTCCATGACGCAAACCGTTTCGGTCTGGCTGGTGGTGTTGCTGGCCCTGCTGGCCGCCAACCTGCCTTTTATCAGCAACCGGTTGTTCGCGGTGTATGCGCTCAAGCAGCCCAAGAATCTTGCGATCCGCGTGGGCGAGATGGTGGTCTGGTACTTCATCGCCGGCGGCCTGGGCCTTTACCTTGAGCAGCGGACCGGCCAGATTGCCCCGCAGGGCTGGGAGTTTTACGCCATCACCGGCGCGCTCTTCATCACCTTCGCGTTTCCCGGTTTTACCTGGCGCTACCTGTTCAAGCACCGCGCATGAAATCCGTACCGGCCGACCCTGAAGCCGGGACACCGGATGATGCGCACCTCGTAGAGACCCGCATCGACTCCACGGAGATCCTGAAAGGGAAGTTTCTTCACGCCATGCGCGACACCGTCGGCCTGCCCGACGGCACCCAGGCGACGCGCGAATACGTCATCCATCCCGGCGCCGTGATGATCGTGGCCCAGTGCGACGACGGCAGCCTGGTGCTGGAGCGTCAATACCGCTACCCGGTGCAAGCCGTCATGGTCGAGTTCCCCGCGGGCAAGCTGGACCCGGGCGAAGACTCGCTGGCTTGCGCTCAGCGCGAACTGCTGGAAGAAACCGGCTACACCGCGCGCGAGTGGGCCCGCGCCGGCGTGCTGCATCCCGTGATCTCCTACTCCACGGAATTCATCGACATCTGGTTCGCGCGCGGGCTGACGCCGGGCCCGCGCAAGCTTGATGCCGGAGAGTTTCTGGACGTTTTCACTGCCACGCCTGCCGAGCTCCTGGCATGGTGCGCGGGCGGCCAGGTGACCGACGCGAAAACCCTGACCGGCGCGCTGTGGCTGCAGAACGTGCTGTCGGGCGCATGGGCATTGGACTGGCAAACTGCCGCTTCGTGAGCACGCGGCGATAATCCGCCCATGAAGGTCCTGAATCTCCAATGTTCGCACCAGCATTCGTTTGAAGGCTGGTTTGCGTCCGAAGACGATTTCCAGAACCAGTTGTCGCGCGGTTTGGTCGAATGCCCGATGTGCGCCGACAAGAGCGTGCAAAAACTCCCAAGCGCGCCGCGGCTCAATCTGGGCGGCCATCAAGGCCCTGATACGCCAGGCAAAGCTTCCCGGTCCTCATCGACGGCCGCTGGCGCCGCAGGTGCTCAGGAAGGTGCAACGCGCAATTTGCCCGCCGTTGCGGGATTGCCCGCCAGCGCCAGCCAGGCGGAGCAGGTCGCGTTTCTCAAGGCCCTGCGCCACGTGGTGGCCAACACCGAAGATGTGGGCAGCCGGTTTGCCGAGGAGGCACGCCGCATGCACTATGGCGAGCAGGAAGCGCGCAGCATACGCGGCCAGACCAGCGTGCGTGAAGCCGTCGAATTGATGGAGGAGGGGATTGACGTGATGCCCTTGCCGCTTTCCGCGGCGATCAAGGAAACGCTGCAGTAAGCCTTGCCGGCTCAGTTGAGCGCGGACTTTTCCCTGCGACGCCGCACCATGCGGCTGGCCGCATAAAGTCCCAGCGGCACGGCGACGAAATGCGGCCAGATGAAGTAGGCCGGCTCGTAGCCCATCCAGCTGAACGGGCTCTCGCCGACGGCGACGGATTCCATCGTGCCGGTCACGACCACATACACAAGCCAGGGCACGATGCTTATCGCCACCGTGGCGGGTGAGGTGTTTTTGAGCAGCCTGAACACGATGTTGCCGGCGGCGATCGCAAGCAAAAACATGGGTAAGTGGCGCACGCCGATCAGTGCGAAAGCGGCCCGCAAAGCTTCGTCGTCATAACTTTGCACGGTCCAGCGCGCAATGGCCGGGGCGTCCAGCAAAGGCCCCAGCAGCGCCGCGAGGGCCGCCACCAGGGCACCGAGAAAGAGCGCGGCCGCAGGCTGCCGCAAAGCGGCCGTCCAATGCCGCCCTTCCAGGCCCGCCGGCGTGCCGCCGACCATCAGGGGTAGAGGCCGCGCAGTTCGCGCGTGTGCAGGATGCGCTTGCAGGCCACGATGAAGGTCGCGGTGCGCAGGCTGACCTTCTGGTCTTGCGCAACATGCCAGACGCCGGCGAAGGCGTCTTTCATGATCTTGACCAGGCGCGCGTTGATTTCTTCCTCGTCCCAGAAGAAGCTGGAGAAATCCTGCACCCATTCAAAGTAGCTGACCGTTACGCCGCCGGCGTTGGCGATCACGTCCGGCAGCACCAGCACGTTGCGGTCGTGCAGGATGTCGTCGGCCGCCGGCGTGGTCGGGCCGTTGGCGCCTTCGATGATCATGCGCGCCTTGATGCGTCCGGCATTGGCTTCGGTGATCTGCTGCTCAAGCGCGGCGGGGATCAGGATGTCGCACTCGACGTCCCAGAATTTGTCGTTGGCGATGACTTCGGCTTCCGCGAAACCGGCCACGCTGCCGTTGGCTTCCACGTGCCTGAGCAGGGCCGGCACGTCCAGGCCGGCTTCGCGGTAAATCGTGCCGCCGTGGTCCTGCACGGCCACCACGCGCGCGCCGGTTTCGGCAAACAGCTTGCCCGCCACGCCACCCACGTTGCCGAAGCCCTGCACCGCGACCCGCGCGGTCGAGATGTCCAGGCCTATGTGCTTGGCCGCCTCCACGCCCACGGTGTAGACGCCGCGTCCGGTGGCTTCACGCCGGCCCAGCGAGCCGCCCAGGTCCACCGGCTTGCCGGTGACGACGCCGGTCGAGGTGGAGCCGGTGTTCATCGAGTAGGTGTCCATCATCCACGCCATGATCTGGTCGTTGGTATTGACGTCGGGGGCGGGGATGTCCTTGTTGGGGCCGATGATGATGCCGATCTCGCTGGTGTAGCGGCGCGTCATGCGCTCGAGCTCGCCGCGCGAGAGCTTCTTGGGGTCCACGCGGATGCCGCCCTTGGCGCCGCCGTAGGGCACGTTGACAGCCGCGTTCTTGACGGACATCCAGGCCGACAGCGCCATCACTTCCGACAGCGTGACGTCCTGGTGAAAACGCACGCCGCCCTTGCCGGGGCCGCGCGAGACGTTGTGCTGCACGCGGTAGCCCTCGAAGTGGGCAACGGTGCCGTCATCCATGTGGATGGGCACATCGACGATCAGCACGCGCTTGGGGCGCTTGAGCGTTTCGGCCCAGCGCGCGAGGCTGCCCAGGTGCGGTATGACGCGGTCAACCTGTTGCAGGTAGTTGCCCCAGGGGCCCAGGTTATCCGCTTGCAGATAAGAGGGAAGGGGGTGTGGGCCGACGGCGCCGGCGGTTACGCTTGCATGAGACATTGAAAAACTCCTTGTGGGAAACACTCAATGCCCGAAGCTTAAGAGCCCGCGCCGGAATAGTCCAAGGCATTGTGCACCAATGATTATGCAAAAAATGCATGGCGTGGATTTTGCCTTGATGGATTGCGCGGGCGGCAAGGCCGCTAATCCGTGTCCCCCGGCGAGCGCCCGCAAGGGGTTAGCGGTGTGACAACACTTCGGCCAGAGTGCTTGCCAGCTCATCGGCCGCGAATTTGGCGATATAGGCATCGGCCCCCACGCTCTTGACGTGGCCTTCATTGGCCGCGCCGGTCAGGGACGAATGGATGACCACCGGCAGGGATTTGAAGCGCGCGTCGCCCTTGATGTTGCGTGTCAGGGTGAAACCGTCCATCTCCGGCATCTCCAGGTCCGTCAGGATCAGTGCCACCTTGTCGCGCACCGTTTTGCCCTCGGCCACGGCCTGGGTGGAAATGGCCTGCAGGCGTTCCCATGCCTCCTTGCCGGTCTTGGTCATGATGTAGGGAACGCCCATGGACGTCAGCCCCTGCTCGATCATGGAGCGGGCGAGGGCGGAGTCATCGGCGGCCAGAACCACCGTGCCCGGGGGCAGGGTCACCTTGGTGTCCGAGACGAGCCCGGTGTCCTGGTTTTCCGCCGGCATGACATCGCGCAATATCTGCTCGACATCGAGAACCTGGGCCAGCCGCGTGTTTTCCGCATCCCCGTCGAGACGGGCAATGCTGGTGACCAGGCCGCCGCCCTGGCCTTCGGCCGAAAGCACTTGCTGCCATTCAAGCCGCACGATTTCACTGACTTCCTCGACGGCGAAAGCCTGTGTGCTGCGCGCGAACTCGGTGACCAGCAGGATGGCCAGGCCGTTGTTGGGTTTGCATCCGACCACCGCCGGCAGGTTGATCACCGGGATGATCTGGCCGCGGACGTTGGCCACGCCCATGACGTGCGGCGAGGCGTTGGCCATGCTCGTGATGGTGGGCATCACCAGGATTTCGCGCACCTTGAAGACATTGATGCCGAACAATTCCCGGTTCCCGGAGTTCGCGGCCTCTCCCAGCCGGAACAGCAGCAGTTCGAACTTGTTGCTCGAGGTGAGGTTGGTCCGTTCGTCGATATCGTGAAGCGCTGGTTTCATGGAGGCCGTCCCTGGTCATGGTGAATATGGATACACGCCGGCAGGACATGCACACCAAATTTAGCCTGAACGGGCCGCGAGCTTGCTTGCATGAGCAGGCCCGAACTCGCGCATATCGGCCGTACGCTGCGGCCTGTTTTGTGCTACCAATCGGTGTTTCGCCGGACCGACCGCGTTGCGCGCGGCGCCTGCGAGGCGGGCCTTGCCGCTCAGGCCTTGAACTGCAGGGCCGCCAGGCGCGCGTAAATACCCGCCTGTGCGACCAGTTCGGCGTGGGTGCCCTGTTCGACCAGCTTGCCGTGCTCCAGCACCAGGATGCGGTCAGCCTGCTGCACGGTGGCCAGCCGGTGCGCGATCACCAGCGTGGTACGGTCCTTCATGGCCGACTCCAGCGCCGCCTGCACCATGCGCTCGCTTTCGGCATCCAGCGCGCTGGTGGCCTCGTCCAGCAGGAGCAGCGGCGCGTTCTTCAGCATCGCCCGCGCGATCGCGATGCGCTGGCGCTGCCCGCCCGACAGCCGCACGCCGCGTTCGCCCAGGAAAGTGTCGTAGCCCTCCGGCAGCGCCGTGATGAATTCATGCGCGAAGGCGGCCTGCGCGGCGGCGCGGGTTTCTTCGTCGCTGGCTTCGGGCTTGCCGTAGCGGATGTTTTCGAGCGCGCTGGTGGAGAAGATCACCGCGTCCTGCGGCACGATGCCGATGCGGTTGCGCAGGTCTTGCAGCGACATGTCGCGCGTCGCCACGCCGTCGAGTTCGATGCGGCCCGAAGCCGGGTCGTAAAAACGCAGCAGCAGCTGGAACACCGTGCTCTTGCCCGCGCCGCTGGGCCCGACGATGGCCACGGTCTCGCCGGGCGCCACGCTCAGGCTGAAGTCGCGCAGGGCGGGCTGCGCCGGCCGCGAGGGGTAGTGAAATGTCACGGCGTCAAACCGCAGGGCGCTGCCAGCTTTGGTGACGCGGGCGGGCACCGGATTGGGCGGCGAGGTCACAGGTGAGCGCGAGGCCAGCAGTTCCATCAACCGCTCGGTCGCCCCCGCCGCGCGCAGCAGGTCACCGTACACCTCGCCCAGCACGGCGGCCGCGCTCGCCAGGATGATCACGTAGACCACGGTCTGGCCCAGGTGACCCGCCGTGATGTCGCCGCGCATCACCGCCTGCGTGCCCTGGTACAGGCCCCACAGCAGCGCCGCGGAGGTGGCGATGATGATGAAGGCCACCAGCACCGAGCGCGCCTTGGTGCGGCGCACGGCGGTGTTGAAGGCATTGGTGGTCGACTGGTCGAAGCGCGCCGATTCGCGCGCCTCGGCGGTGTAGCTTTGCACCACGGGAATCGCATTGAGCACCTCGGCGGCGATCGCGCTGGAGTCGGCCACGCGGTCCTGGCTGGCACGCGAGAGCTTGCGCACGCGCCGGCCGAACCACACCGAAGGCGCGACGATCAGCACCAGCACGCCCAGCACCTGCACCATCAGGTAGGGGTTGGTGTAGACCAGCATGCCCAGCGCGCCTATGCCCATCACGGCATTGCGCAGGCCCATGCTGAGCGACGAACCCACCACCGTCTGCACCAGCGTCGTGTCGCCCGTCAGGCGCGACAGCACCTCGCCGGTCTGCGTGGTCTCGAAAAACTCGGGGCTTTGCCGCACCACGTGGGAATAGACCGCGTTGCGCAGGTCCGCCGTCACCCGCTCGCCCAGCCAGCTCACCATGTAGAAGCGGCCTGCTGAAAACAGCCCCAGCGCCGCCGCCACGCCGAACAGCTCGAAGAAATGCGTGCGCAAGGCCATCAGCTGTTCGCCCTTGTCGGGCGCGCTGAAGCCGCCGTCGATCAGGCCGCGCAAGGCCAGCGGGAACACCAGCGTGGCCACCGCGGCCAGCACCAGGAACACGGCGGCCAGCAGGATGTGGCCGCGGTAAGGCCGAAGAAAGGGCAGCAGGCCGGACAGCGAGCGCGGGGAGCCTTTGGGGCCGAGGGAGGAGGGAAGAGTAGCCATCCGGGGAGTTTAGTCAAAAACAGGTCAATAAACTGTCCAAACAAACACAGCCTTGACATTATTTGTCTAGGCATGTATTATTCGTTCCCATGAATTCCAAATCCATCAGCCCGAAATCGGCAAAAACGCCGGAAACCTCTCTTTGCGGGTTGCCGGCGGAGTTCTATTGCGCGGCTGACTACGACGCCGGGCAAAGCACGGGCTACCTGATGCGCCAGATCCTCAACAGCGTCGCCCAGCAGGTTGCCCGCGAGCTCGAACCCAAGGGCCTGACGAACGCGCAGTGGGTGCCCATGCTCAAGCTTTACCTGGGCAAGGCCTCCACCGTGGCCGAGCTGGCCCGTGTCTGTGACCTCGACGCCGGCTCCATGACCCGTTTGCTGGACCGGCTTGAAGCCAAGGGCTTTTGCCGGCGCATCCGCTCCAGCGACGACAGGCGCGTAGTGAATATCGAGCTGACCCCCGAGGGCCGCGAAGCCGCCAAGGAAATTCCCGCCGTGCTCAGCCGCGTGCAGAACGCCCACCTGGCCGGTTTTTCCGTCGAGGAATGGCAAACCCTCAAAAGCTATCTGCGCCGCATTCTCGAAACCTCGCACATTCTTCAAGCAGCGAATGAACACCATGACAAATAACACCTGTTCCACCTGTGACCTCCCCCGGGCATCCGCAGCCCCCGGCATGACGCCGGACAACGCCGACCGCACCATGCCCGTCTGGAGCGCATCCTTCCGCATGGCCCTGGTGGCCGCCGCCAGCGTGGTGGCCGTGGGCATCATGGCGACCGGCCTGACCGGTTGCGCCGACATGTCGGGCATCGCACCGCAGTCCAGCCTGCGCGACGAGACCTCGCTGGGCCTGAAGGCCGACGCCGCCGCGCCCGTCACGGCGCAGGCGCCGGTAGCCGCCGAATGGTGGCGAGATTTCGGCGACGAACAGCTCAACACCCTGGTTGCGCAGGCCCTGCAAACCAGCCCCTCCCTCAAGCTGGCGCAGGCACGGCTGGCGCGCGCGCAGGCGGTCACTGAAGTGGCCGACGCCGCCACCTTGCCGCAACTGACCGGCCAGGTCGACCTGACCCGCCAGCGCTACACCGCCAATGGCGCGGTGCCGCCGCCGCTGGCCGGCTCCATCCGCGAAAGCGGCACGGCCCAGCTGGCCGCCAGCTGGGAACTGGATTTCTTCGGCAAGAACCGCGCGGCGCTCGACGCCGCACTGGGCAGCGCCAACGCCGCCGAAGCCGACGCCCAGGCCGCCCGCGTGCTGCTGGCCAGCAACGTCGCCCGCACTTACTTTCAGCTGGTGCGCCTCAATGAACAGGCCAACGTGGCGCGCCGCACACTCGCGCAGCGCGAGGAAACCCTCAAGCTGGTGCGGGACCGTGTCAACGCCGGCCTGGACACCCGCCTCGAACTGCGCCAGAGCGAAGGCGGCCTGCCCGAAGCGCGCCTGCAACTGGAAACCCTGCTCGAGCAGATGGCCCTCACGCGCAATGCGCTGGGCGCGCTGATTGGTCAGCCCGACGGCGCCGCCGCCCTGACGCCGCCGGCGCAGGCAAGCATCAAGAACGCCGCCGTGGCCGCCACCCTGCCGGCCGACCTGCTGGGCCGCCGCGCCGACATCGCCGCCGCGCGCTGGCGTGTCGAGGCCTCGTCCAAGGACGTGGCCAATGCCAAGACCCAGTTCTATCCCAACATCAACCTCGTCGCCTTCGCCGGTTTTTCCAGCATAGGCCTGGGCAGCCTGCTCGACTCGGGCAGCCGCCAATGGGGCGTGGGCCCGGCGCTGCGCCTGCCGATCTTTGACGCGGGCCGGCTGCGCGCCAACCTGCGCGGCAAAACCGCCGACCTCGACGCCGCCGTCGAAAGCTATAACGCCGCCGTGATCGACGCGGTGCGCGACGTGGCCGACCAGGTCGCCTCCTCGCAAGCCATCGTGCGCCAGCAGACCGAGCAGCGCGCCGCGCAGGACGCCGCCGAAAGCGCTTACGACATCGCCGTGCAGCGTTACAAGGCCGGCCTGGGCAACTACCTCAATGTGCTGACAGCGGAGACCAGCGTGCTGGCCCAGCGCCGGCTCGCGGTGGATTTGTCGGCCCGTGCGCTGGACACGCAAGTGGCGCTGATCCGCGCACTGGGCGGCGGCTATACCCCCGGCCAGGCCGTGCCTGCGGGCCGCCAGGCCAGCGTTGCCGCCTTCTGAACAAGCCACAGACGATCAATACATACAGACATCAACAGATAACCAGCAGACCCAAACATCATGAGCACTCCTGAATCTTCCAATTCCGCAGCTTCCCCAACGTCCACGCCCGCCGCCGCACCGGCACAGGCGCCCGCGGGAAATCCGAAACGCAAAAAGGCGCTGACCGCGCTGGCCGCCGTCGTCGTCGTCGCCGGCCTGGGCTGGGCCGCTTACGAATACCTGGTGGCCAGCCACTATGAATCCACCGATAACGCCTACGTGCAGGGCAATGTGATCCAGATCACGCCGCAAATCGGCGGCACCGTCATGGCCATCATGGCCGACGACACCGACTTCGTGAAAGCCGGCCAGGCGCTGGTGCAACTGGACCCGGCCGACGCCAAGGTCGCGCTCGACCAGGCCGAAGCCGCGCTGGCCCAGGCCGTGCGCCAGGTGCGCACGCTCTACGCCAACAACGGCACGCTGTCGGCGCAGATCGCCCTGCGTGACGCCGACGTCGTCAAGGCGCAAAGCGACATCGCCCGCGCCAGCGACGACCTGAACCGCCGCCAGTCGCTCACCGGCAACGGTGCCGTGTCCGGCGAAGAACTCAACCATGCCCGCACGCAGCTGGACACCGCCAAGAGCGCGCTGGCCGCGGCGCAGGCCGGTGTGGTCGCCGCGCGCGAGCAACTCTCCAGCAACCAGGCCCTGACCGAAGGCACCAGCGTCGAGCAACACCCCAGCGTGCAGGTGGCCGCCGCCAAGGTACGCGAAGCCTACCTGGCCACGCAGCGCGCGGCCCTCCTTGCGCCGGTCGACGGCTACGTTGCCAAACGCACGGTGCAGCTCGGCCAGCGTGTGGCCGCCGGCACGCCCATGATGTCCATCATCCCGCTCAAACAGGTCTGGGTCGATGCCAACTTCAAGGAAGTGCAGCTGCGCAACATCCGCATAGGCCAGCCCGTCACGCTGGTGGCCGACCTCTACGGCAAGAAGATTGAATACAAGGGCACGGTCGCCGGCCTGGGCGTCGGCACCGGCGCGGCCTTCTCGCTGCTGCCCGCGCAGAACGCCACCGGCAACTGGATCAAGGTGGTGCAGCGCGTGCCCGTGCGCATCGCGCTGGACGCCAAGCAACTGGCCGAGAACCCGCTGCGCGTGGGCCTGTCCATGGACGCCGAAGTCGACGTGAGCAAGAAGGACGGCAAGACCCTGGCCGACGCGCCGCGCGATGCCGCCCTGGCGCACACGCAGACCTACGGCGCGCAGGACGATGCCGCCGACAAGGACGTGCAGCGCGTCATTGCCGCCAACAGCGGCAAGGCTGTCGTGAAGTCGGCCAAGGCCGCGACCTCGAACAATGCGGCCAAGGCGGCCATCCCGCCGGGCAGCGCCGTGTCCCCCGCCAAGGCCGGCGCCGATGCGCAGACCCTCGCGTTCAGCCACACGCTGTCGCTGGCCGGCAAGCGCACGGCGCCTTAAGCCGCATACCCAGCACGCGTCACCGTAGCGGCCTTTTTTCACATCGGTTCCCGCCGCGGTTTCCACCCGCCCCCTATTCGCAAGGCTTTCATGGCTTCCGCACCTGCTACTGCTTACATCCCGCCGCCGCCCCTGACGGGCTCGGCGCGCCTCTGGGGCACGCTGGCCCTGTCGGCCGCGACCTTCATGAACGTGCTCGACACGTCCATCGCCAACGTCTCGCTGCCGGCCATCGCCGGCGACCTCGGCGTCAGCCCCAACCAGGGCACCTGGGTCATCACCAGCTTCGGCGTGGCCAACGCGATCGCCGTGCCGCTCACCGGCTGGCTGTCGCAGCGCTTCGGCCAGGTGCGCCTGTTCACGGCCAGCATCATGCTGTTCGTGCTCACCTCGTGGCTGTGCGGCCTGGCGCCCAACATGACCACGCTGATCTTTTTGCGCGTGCTGCAGGGCCTGGTCGCCGGGCCCATGATTCCGCTGTCGCAGGCGCTCCTGCTGTCGAGCTACCCGAAGGCGCTCGCGGGGCTGGCCATGGCGCTGTGGTCCATGACGACGCTGGTCGCGCCCGTGATGGGGCCGCTGCTGGGTGGCTGGATCACCGACAACATCTCCTGGCCCTGGATTTTCTACATCAATATTCCCGTCGGCTTCGGCGCGGCCTTCATCACCTGGAGCATCTTCCGAAAGCGTGAAAGCCCCACCAAAAAGCTGCCCATCGATTCCGTGGGGCTGGCGCTGCTGGTGGTCTGGATCGGCTCGCTGCAGATCATGCTCGACAAGGGCCAGGAACTCGACTGGTTCCATTCCGGCGAGGTCATCGCGCTGGGTATCGTCGCGCTGGTCGGCCTGATCGCCTTCGTGATCTGGGAGCTGACCGAAGAGCATCCGGTGGTGGATTTGACGCTGTTCAAGCGGCGCAACTTCTGGGCCGGCGCGCTGGCGCTGTCGGTGGGCTACGGCCTCTTCTTCGGCAACGTGGTGCTGCTGCCGCTGTGGCTGCAGCAGTACATGGGTTACACCGCCACCCAGGCCGGCATGGTGCTGGCGCCGGTGGGGCTGTTCGCGCTGCTGCTGTCGCCCGTCGTCGGCAAGAACATCGCCAAGGTCGATCCGCGCCGCTTCGCCGCCTTCGCCTTCGCCGTGTTCGCGCTGGTGCTGTGGATGCGTTCGAACTTCAACACCCAGGCCGACTTCAAGACCATCATGATCCCCACCATCATCCAGGGTGTGGCCATGGCCTTCTTCTTCATCCCGCTGGTCACCATCACGCTGTCGGGCATCTCGCCCGAGAAGATTCCGGCGGCGTCGGGCCTGTCAAATTTTGTGCGCATCACGGCCGGCTCCTTCGGCACCTCGATCGCCACCACCATCTGGCAGGACCGCGCCGCCATGCACCACGCGCAGATCAGCGAGTACGTGAACCAGGGCAGCGTCGCCACCAACAGCGCCCTCACAGGCCTGGCCGCCGCGGGCCTCACACCCGACCAGGCCCTGGGCACCATCAACCGCCTGGCCGACCAGCAGGCCTACATGCTCGCGGCCAATGATGTGTTCTATGTGTCGGCGCTGATCTTCCTGCTGCTGATCCCGCTGGTCTTCCTGACAAAGCCCACGCATGCCGGGGCGGGCAGTGCGGATGCGGCTGCCGGGGCGCATTGACCGAGCTGGCCATGAGCGACAACACCGTCACCCTGATCAACGTGTTCACCGTCGCGCCTGAACGGCAGCAGCAGTTGATCGATTTGCTCACCCGCGCAACCGAAGGGTCGGTGCGCAATGCACCCGGGTTCATCTCGGCAAAGCTGCACCGCAGCCTGGACGGCACCAAGGTCACCATGTATGCGCAATGGCGCAGTGAAGAGGACTACCAGGCCATGCGCAAAGACCCGGCGCCGCTGCCCTATCTGAAGCAGGCGCTGGAGATCGCGACCTTCGAGCCGGGCATGTACGAAGTCTTGCAGTCATTTCTTCCTCCGGGCAGCGGCGCCTGACACCGGCCTCAAGCGGACCGGCCTGTCATTCAGATGACATACGTCGATGAACCCGTCAGTGTCCGCGTCTACCAAGCCGACCATAGTCATCATGCTCGGCGTCGCCGGATACCCACTCCCGCTCTCACCCCTACAGGCCCCTGAAAGCCTCGGCTGCGAGACACTCGGCGAAGCGGGGGGGCCAGGCCGGCTGGTTATGCGCGGGGGCAAAGGAGGGCAAAGTGTCTCGCGGGGGCTGCATAAGGGCCAATAACCCGGCCACAGGCTTGCGGCAAGACTGGTGGCTCGGGCAAACTGGCTGCATGCGTCTCACATCCAAAACTCAATGCATCACCGGCGCCGGCGTATCGCGTCAGCCCGCAAAGGAGCTCACATGGACACATCGTTTCTCGCTTTCCTTGCAATCTCGGCAGTCGTGATCGCGACACCAGGACCGGACACCGCGCTGACAATCCGAAACACCATGGCCGGTGGGAGGCCCGCCGGCCTGACAACCGCGCTTGGTGTTTCCGTGGGCCAGCTCGTCTGGGCCGTAGCCACCAGTCTCGGCCTCGTCGCCATCCTCCTGGCATCCGAGCCCATCTTTCACGCGCTTCGCCTCATCGGCGCCGCGTACCTGATCTTCCTGGGGGTGCAGTCCCTGCGGTCGGCTTTCACAGGCGCGTCCGCTTCAAGCGCCGGGCAGCGCGGTCATCCCGCCCATGCCCTGTCTCCCGGCAAAGCCTTCATCCAAGGGGTCGTCAACGACCTGGCAAACCCAAAGATGGCAGTCTTCTTCGCTGGTGTTTTGCCGCAGTTCGCTTCGCAAGGCCAAGGCATGCTTTCGCACCTCATCCTGCTGGGCCTGGTTTTCTCATTGCTCACCTTTGTGTGGCTCGCTCTTTACGCGTCGGCCATCGCATCGGCGGGCACACTTCTGCGCAGTCCGCGGGTGAGGCGCTCAATCGACGGAATCGCCGGCCTGGCACTCGTGGGCATGGGCGTTCGTGTCGCGACCAGCGAGCGGTAAAACGAGTGCGGGCCAACCCTTGCATCGAGAGCACCTGCGCCGGCAAGCCGGGTCAGGCCTCTCATGCCAAACCTTAAAACTCTCTTCCGCCTATGTCAGCATCTACCCCACCCGTCGCTCGAATGTTCAGCTTCATCGGCGGCAGCGCAGGCCCATGGCTCATTGATCAGATGCACGGTGTCGTCGGGGAGTCGATGGTCATTCCCTCGCGGCTGTCCATCGTTCCCGGCCCCGTGCTTCAACTGCCGCATGGCGCTGCCTGGTTTCTTCGCGGGATTACGAGCAACGAGCGCTACGTCGTGCGCGAGGAGAAGGACGCACTGGTCAGCAGGCAGGAAGGGCTGGGCCGGGGCGCTTCAACGCGTGCGGCGCTTATCCCGATTCGCAAGAATGCTGCCTGGTGGGCACTCACCCAGGACGAGCGCCGCGAAGTTTTCGAAGCGCAATCGCATCACATCGCAATGGGGTTGAAGTACCTCCCTGCCGTTGCGAGGCGGTTGCACCACTGCCGGGACCTTGGCCCGGACGAGCCTTTCGACTTTTTGACCTGGTTCGAATACGCGCCTTCAGACTCGTCGGCATTCGAAGAGCTTGTGGAGGCGCTTCGAGCCTCACCAGAATGGAAATACGTTGACCGTGAAGTCGATATACGCCTCACCCACGCGGAGGCCTAAGCCTTCGGCCAAGCGAACCGGCCTTGCGCAGGCCGCTTTGGCAGTTCACAAAAATCCGACGCTTCAAGGACGGCTTGTTGCAGTTTCAAGGAGCGGGTGTATTCATTGGCTTCCCGACTTTCCGCGGCTGATGTCATGGCGGTGGCGAACGCCCAGGAACCGGCTCGCTGGAGTCCTGACTACCGTGATGTCTGACAGTTCAGGCGGCGCGACGTATCGATGCAGTTCCCGGAGCATTGACCGCAGGCGCCAGGCGGCCTAGGCACGAGGACGGGCGGGCGCCTCCACCGGCACCAGAATCGCATTGGCGGTTGCCACCAGCATCAGCTCACCGCTTTCCTGCTCGGCAAACAGCTCCGCACTCGCAAACACCTGCTTGCGCCCGGCCTTCACCACGCGGCCGCGCGCCACAAAGCTGCGGCCCACGGCGGGGGCCAGACAGTTCACCGAAAAGTGCGAAGCCAGCACGCGGCCGGCCACGGTGGCGGCCGCATAGCCACAGGCCGTGTCCAGCATCGCGCCTGTGAGTCCCGCGTGCAGGTAGCCGGCGTACTGGCCCATATCCTCTTCACGCCAGGCCATGCGTATTTCGGCTTCGCCGGCCGCGGCCTGCACGACTTCAAAGCCGGCCCAGCGGTTGAAAGACGCCGTCTGGTTCACGGCCTGCAGGGTGTGAAGGAAAGTGGGGTCCGTCATGGATTGCAATATAGGACGGGCAGGCGCGGAAAGCTGTAGCGTGCGTGACAAGTCGGCAGGACCCTGCGCCGGCGTTCAAACCTCAATAAGCCTGCGCATCGATCGCGCGCCTGACCTTCTGCAGCGCATCGCGCAGCGTGTCCAGGTCGACAGACCCCAGCGCCAGGCGCAGGGCGTGCGGCACCTGGGCGGAGGTCGCGAAAGGCTCGGCCGTCGACACCGCGATCTGTTCGCGCATCAGCGCCGTGGCCAACTGGTCGGCGCGCAGTTCCTCCGGCAAGGGAAGCCAGACGAAGTACGACGCCGGGTGGCGAACGCAAGGCATGCGGGCGAACACCTCGCCGGCAATCGCCTGCCGGGCTTTGGCGTCGCGGCGCTTCTCTTTTTCGAGGCGGGTGACCGTGCCGTCGGCCAGCCAGCCGCAGGCGAGCGCCGTCATCACGCCGGGCGTGTTCCAGGTGGTGGCCCGGATGGCCCGTTCGAGTTGGGCCACCCATTCGGCTGGCGCGGCGACAAAGCCCACGCGCAGCCCGGTCGCCACACTCTTGGACAGCCCCGAGACGTAGACCGTTATCTCAGGCGCCAGCGCGGCCAGCGGGGCGGGCGCATCCTCGGCCAGAAACGCGTAGGCCGCATCCTCGATGATGAGCAAACCATGCCGGCGCGCAATGGCTACCAATTGCCGTCGGCGGCTCAGGGGCATCACCCAGCCGAGCGGGTTGTGCAGTGTCGGCATTACATAGATGGCGCGCACACGCCGGCGCTTGCACAGGCGCTCAAGCGCGTCCAGGTCGGGGCCGTTTCCGGCGGCCGGAATCGGCGCCAGCTCCAGGCGGTGCGCTTCGGCCAGCACCTTGAAGCCCGGGTAGCTCAACGCATCGACCGCCACCACGTCACCGGGCTGCAGCAGCGCCATGACGGTGGTGGCCAATCCCTGCTGCGCGCCGTTCACGATCAGCACCTGCTCCGCATTCACTGTCAAACCGCGGGCCGCGAGATGGCGGGCCATGATTGCCCGCTCATGCTGGCGCCCGCCGTGCGGCTGGTAGCGCAACAGGGCTTCCAGGTCGCCGGATGCGGCAAGCTGGCGCAAGCCGTCGCGCAGCAACTCGGCCTGGCCCGGCAGCGAGGGGTAGTTGAAATTCAGGTCCACCATGCCCGACGCCGCGGCATGCTGGTCTATGCCCAGGTGGCGGGGCAGGGTGCTTTCCCTGACAAAGGTGCCGCGCCCGGTTTCGCCGCTGACCAGCCCCATCGCCTGCAGCTCCGCATAGACGCGGCTTGCGGTCACCAGGGCCAGGCCTTCGCGCGCCGCGAGCTTTCGGTGCGTGGGCAGGCGTGTGCCCGGCGGCAAGCGTCCCTCGCGGATGTCAAAGGCGAGGGTGTCGACGAGTTGTTTGTAGCGGGCTTGGGCCATGCCGCATTGTATGCATGACAATAATTTGATTGTATTGGGCAGGGTGTTTACGATGGGAAACTCCCAACCACCTGATACGAAACCCGACGCCATGCACATCGCCATCCTGACCTTTGAAGGCTTTAACGAACTCGACTCGCTGATCGCACTCGGCATCCTGAATCGCGTGAAGAAACCGGGCTGGCGGGTATCGATTGCGAGCAATGCCGCGCGTATCCGTTCCATGAACGGTGTGGTGCTTGAAGCGCAGGCATCGCTTGCCGATGCGGCCGCCGCCGATGCGGTCATCGTCGGCAGCGGCATGCGCACGCGCGAGGTGGTGGCCGATGCGGCCTTGATGGCGCAGCTGCAGTTCGACTCCTCGCGGCAGTTGCTGGGCGCTCAATGCTCCGGCACGCTCATATTGGCAAAGCTCGGGATGCTGGACGGCGTCCCCGCATGCACCGACCTCACGACCAAACCCTGGGTCGAGGAAGCCGGCATCGCCGTGCTGAACCAGCCCTTTGTGGCCAGAGGCAATGTCGCCACCGCGGGCGGCTGCCTGGCGTCGCAGTACCTCGCCATCTGGCTCATCGCGCGCCTGGTGGGTGTCGACGAGGCACGCAGCGCGATGCACTACGTCGCGCCCGTCGGCGAAAAGGACGACTACGTTGATCGCGCGATGCGCAACGTCACGCCTTTCATGCAGGCGCCGCTGGCCATGGCATGAGCCGGTTCGCCGGTAGTCGAAAAACAGATAAGCACATCCAGACTTCTTCCTTCCCGTTTGCCGCGAGGCTTTTTATAGTTCGCTTCCCTCCACAGGAAGCGTCCCATGAAGCTTTATCACCTCGCCCTTGCGCTGGCCGCCCTGACAGGCGCCGGCGCGCCGGCCGTTTCGGCAGCGGCCGATGCCTATCCCTCCAAGCCTGTGCAAATTGTCGTGTCGGCCGCACCGGGCGGCAGCCCGGACATCCTGGCACGCATCGTCGGCCAGGCCTTGAGCCAGCGCCTGGGCCAGCCCGTCAGCATCGACAACAAACCGGGCGGGGCGGGCAATATCGCGGCCAACTATGTGGCGCGCTCCGCGCCTGACGGCTACACGATTTTTGTCGCGGCCGACGGCCTGTCGATCAACCAGACCTTGTTCACCAACCTGCCGTTCGACGCGCGCACCAGCTTCGCGCCCATCGTGCATGCGATCTCTTCGCCGCAGGTGTTCGCCGTGCATGCCGGTGTGCCGGCCCGCAGCGTGCAGGAGTTCCTCAAGCTCGCGAAAGCCGAGCCGGAGAAATACGCGCTGGCCTCGCCCGCCATCGGCACCACCGGCCAGCTCGGCGTGTTGCTGTTGCAAAGCCAGGCCAACATCAGGGTCAAGCCGGTGGTTTACCGCAGCGCGCAGCCGGCACTCACCGACGTGCTGGGCAAGCATGCCGACGGCATCATTGTCACCATCGCGCCGGCGCTGCCTTTCATCAAGGACGGCAAGCTGCGCGCGCTGGGCGTGTCCACCGCCACCCGTTCCGCCGCGCTGCCCGACGTGCCGACCTTTGCCGAGCAGGGCCTGCCCAACTTCCAGTTCGACTCCTGGCAAGGATTTGTCGCGCCGGCCGGCACGCCGCAACCGGTCATTGACCGCCTGAACCGCGAGATCAATGCCGTGCTCAAGGACCCCGAGGTCAGGGCCAAGCTGCTGGCGCAGGCCTTCGACCCGGTGGGCGGCACGCCAGAAGCTTTCAGCAAGCTGATCGTCGATTCGATAGGCGGCTGGGAAAAAGTGATTCGCGCCAATGACATCCGTGTTGATTGAAGAAAGAAGTCCGTCATGACCATCACACCTTTCTCCAAACCGCTGGACCAGCTCTGGTACACACGCTGCCCGGTGCCGACCGCCTCGGGCATCGCGATTCACCACGGCTGGATCCATGAGGAATTCGCCAAAGACGGCATCGCGGTGTCGTCGCTGCGCGCCTCTGCCGACCGCAGCGTGCGCGAATCGCATTTCGACCACCGCCAGGCCAACTCCTTCCGCCAGGGCGGCAACGCGCCGCCCATCTGGTCGCGCTCGCAGGGGCAGGACGTGGTGGTGCTCGGGTTGACCTGGCTGCCGCAGTACCAGTCCATCCTCGCGCTGCCTGGCTCGGGCATCAAGGCGCTGGGCGACCTCAAAGGCAAACGCCTGGCGCTGCCGCGGCGCGTCAATGAAAAGATCGATTTCTGGCGCGCCTCGGCCTTGCAGGGTTATCTGCAGGCGCTGGCGCTTGAGGGGCTCACCGAGCGCGACGTCACGCTGGTCGACCTGCCCGTTGAAGAGCCTTACATCGGCGAGGTGTCGCAGTCCGGCTCGGGGCCGCTGTTTGACGCGCACCAGTTCGCCAGGTCGGCGCGGGCCGAAACCTTTGCGCTGATACGCGGCGAAGTCGATGCGATCTACCACTACGGCGCGGCCGGGCCGGCGCTGCAGAGCTACCTGGGCGCGCACGTGGTGCTGGACATCAACCACCATGCCGACCAGAAGGTTGCCATCAACAACGGCACACCCAATGTGCTGACGGTCAGCGGCGAGCTGCTGCGCAAGCAACCCGCCATCGTGGCCCGTTACCTGGCGCAGGTGCTGCGCGCGGCGCGCTGGGCCAGGGCGCACCGGCAAGAGACTGCGGCGATCGTGGCCCGCGAGGTGTCGGTGGCGGAAGAGTGGGTGCCCGAGGCGTTTGACGAGTCGCTGTACGAGAACCTGGAGCCCAGCCTGCGGCCCGATCTGGTCAGCGCGCTGGAAAGCCGCAAGGACTTCCTGTTGCGCCACGGCTTTATCCAGAAAGACTTTTCCGTGGCCGACTGGAGTGACCCCGGCCCGCTGGCCGAAGCGCACAAGCTGCTGCGGCAGTTGGAGCCCGAGCAGGCCAGGGCCGCCTGAGCGTCTGATCGGCAGTTGCTCAGCGGCTCACCAGGGCGGTGTAAGCCGCGCGTGTCTCGGGCGACACCGAGGCGATCAACTGCTCATGTGAGGTCTTGTGCCGTACCAGCATGCGCGCCGAGGCCACGGCCTTTGACTTGCAGAACCAGTGGCAACTGTGCTGCATCAGGAACAGCTCGGCCGATAGGGTGAAGGCCTTGTCCTTGGGCGTGCGCTGGGCGGCGTTTTCCGCCGCGCGCAGAATGCCTTGCGCGTGGATGGCCAGGGCCTTGCGCATGTCGAAGGTGATGCCGGGGAAAAACTTGGTGGCGAAGGGAATGGCAATCGGCAGCTTGCTCACGCGCGCGTCCACTTCATCGACCTTGGAAAAGCCCGCGACAAAGCGGGTGAACTGCTCGCACAGCTTCAGTTCGCTGCCGGCCAGCTGGTTCCAGACCTGGTCACGGCGTTCAGGCTCCTTCTCGCCAAGGGCGCGCAGATAGCCGTCGGTCAGGGTCTCCATCAGCTTTTCAATCTGGAACTGGCCGAGGTGGCTGCCCAGCAGGGCAATGCGCCGGCGTTCCTCCGACAGTTTGAGGATGTAGACGGCTATGGCGACGCAGGTCACCAGGGTGAATAATTCCATTGAGGGTGTTGTTGGGGATTAGGGGTTGGGGTGAGGTATCAGTGTAGTCATTCCTTTGCCGGGTCTTGCTCTCTCTTGCCCTTTGCATGGGCTTGCTGGCCGGGAGTGGCCCGGCGGCCAGTAACTTTCTTTTGCTTCGCCAAAAGAAAGTCACCAAAGAAAAGGCGACCCTGGTTGCTGCGTCCCCTGCGCTTCGCTCCGGGGCAACCTGTGGTGCTCGGTCCAGACGGGGTCAAAA